>LDAQ01000019.1 GCA_001028025.1 Faecalicatena fissicatena
TTGCTATCTTAATGACATTGGTCCCGTCCCAGGCAGGCGCCCCTTCACCCCTCCGCCAAACAAGCTGCACACAATATATTGACAGAGAAGGATTACAATTGTAATATTAAGAGGAGACTTGTATTTTTATTTTGCAGTGTAATGTAATATGGGGTTACAGAAAGGCAGGGGATTTATATTGGCAGACAGAAAAGAGTACAGGAGAAGGAAGAGAAACCAGAAACAGGGAAAGAAGTGGATTATCCCGGTAGTGGCAGGGGCAATTGTGCTGCTGGCTGCTGCGGGAGTATTGGCATGGTGGCTTCTGCGAGTGAAGACGACCCCTCAGGATGCAGCCGAACAATATTTTTCCCTGCTGAATGAAGGTAAGTACGAGGAAATGTACCAGTTGCTGAGCGAGGACAGCAAAAGCGGAATTTCCCAGGAGGATTTTGTTGAACGGAATCAGAATATTTATGAGGGAATTGAAGCAAAAAATATTCAGATAACTGTTCAGGGAGAACCTGGATACAAAGAAGGTAAGAAGAAAGCAGTGATTTCTTATTCAACGGCTATGGATACGCTGGCAGATGAGATTACTTTTGACAACAAGATGAATTTTATGAAAGAAGGGAAGGAATACCGGATTGTCTGGGATTCTACGCTGATTTTCCCTTCTTTGCAGGATGGATATAAAGTGCAGATCAATACGCAGACCGCAAAACGTGGGGCTATACTGGATCGCAGCGGGCAGATGCTTGCCGGTCAGGGGACCGTATCGGAGGTCGGGATCGTCCCGGGAAAACTCGGAGAACAGAAAGAAGAATCCGTGAAAAAGATTGCGGAAATCCTGGGGATGTCGGAGGACAGTATCAACGAAAAACTAAACGCTTCCTACGTACAGGAGGATTCTTTTGTACCGGTGAAGGAGATTGCTAAAAATGATCCCGCTGAAGAAGAACTGCTGAAGATCCAGGGAATCATGATTAATGATAAGGAGGAAAGAGTGTACCCGCTTGGCGCTGCAGCGGGACATCTTACGGGTTATATTCAGGCAGTAACTGCGGAAGACCTTGAAGAATTGAGCGAAAAAGGGTATCATGAGAATAGTGTTGTTGGTAAGTCAGGCTTGGAGAGGGCATTTGAGGATCAGCTCAGGGCTGCTGATGGATGCAGCATCGTAATTGTAAGTGAAGATGGTGCAGAGATTGAAACCCTGGCCCTGAAGCCGGCGGAGAATGGGAAAGATGTTCAGGTGACCGTGGATGCCGGGATGCAGACAAAAGCGTATGAGCAGTTTGCATCAGATAAAGGAACGGCGGCGGCTATGAATCCCAAGACAGGAGAAATACTGGCTCTGGTAAGTACCCCGGGGTATGATCCAAATGATTTTGTTATGGGAATGTCCGATAAGCGCTGGGAGGAACTGAATAATGATGAGAATAAACCGCTGACCAACCGATTCAATACTTCCTGGGTTCCCGGATCGACTTTCAAAGCGATTACAGCCGCAATCGGCGTGGAAACCGGAAAGATCCAGCCGGATGCCAATATGGGGGATGTCGGTTTAAGCTGGCAGAAAGACGGGAGCTGGGGCGATTATCACGTAACAACACTGACGGATTATGGATCTGAAGTAAATTTGGAGAATGCTCTTGTCTATTCGGACAATATTTATTTTGCAAGAGCGGCGCTGGATATAGGTGCGGATACAATCAGCGAGTATTTTAAGAAAATGGGTTTTGATGAGGAACTTCCATTTGAACTGACGCTTTCCACCTCATCATATGATGACGATGACAATATAGATTCCGAGATTCAGCTTGCCGATACCGGTTATGGCCAGGGACAGCTGCTGGTGAATCCGGTGCATATGCTGTCTATGTACACCATGTTTGTGAACAGCGGCAGTATGATTCAGCCTACAATCCTGTATCAGGAGCAGGCGGAGGCAAAAGTATGGAAGCAAAACGTGGTTTCAGCGGAGACGGCGGAACTGGTGAAAAACGACTTGGTTCAGGTCATTGAAAACCCTTCCGGTACCGGGGCGGGCGCTAAGATAGACGGAGTGCTGATGCTTGGGAAGACAGGGACGGCGGAAATCAAAGAGAGCCAGGATGACACGGACGGAGTGGAAAGAGGCTGGTTCGTCTGCGGGACGACGGAGGATATCGAAAAGCCCGTACTGGCTGTGGGTATGGTAGAAGATGTGAAAGACAAAGGCGGCAGCAGTTATGTGACTGCAAAAGTGCGTGAATTTGTGGCGGCCTATGAGCAGTAAGGCAAGATATACAATTTACAGTAAGATATTTTGTATAATTTTAAAATCCGGGGTATGTAATAATATATAAAAATATTTGAAATAAGATATCTATATTGAGATGCGAAAAGACATATGCTAGAATCAGTACAAGAACAACCGTAAATTAGGGTGGTTGGCCTCCCGTTCTTATTACATAGAAGGGAGGTGGTGCGAATGGATAAGAAACCATTTGATTTTAAGGATCTGATGCAATTTGGAATGTTCCTGATTGCACTACTGACCTTTATTTATCTTATGAACCATTAGCATAAGAAAATCCACCCTCTTACTTTGAACGGTACTGGGTGGAGTTTCTTGCTTCATTATTTTAAGGTCAACCGTTACGGTTGTTCTTACTATATTGATAATATATCATAAAAATAATAATTATGCAATCCAGGAAATTTATTTTGAAATATAAATTTAGAATAAATTTAGAATATGACAGGTGGGACCGTTTCATGAAGGAATTACTGAAAAGAACACTTCCCTTTTGGGAAGATTTGACGAAAAGGGAGCAGGATGCCCTGGCCCAGCGGGTAGTAGAGAGTACGTATGAGAAAGGTTTGGTCCTTCATTATGGCGGGCGGGAATGTGCCGGTGTGCAGATTATTAAAACTGGGCAGGCAAGAGTTTATGTGACTTCCCCCGGCGGCGGAGAGATTACGCTGTTTCGGCTGGTTGATGAAGACGTCAGCATCCTGAGTGCCGCATGCATGATGAAGGGGCTGGATATCGAACTGGATATGGAACTGGAGCAGGATTCTGTCATTTGTACAATCCCCAAGGGATTATACAGGGAGATCAGCGAACAGAACGCAAAAGTAAAGGATTATACTCTGGAAATGATTTCTGAAAAGTTTTCGGATATCATGTGGCTGTTTAACCAGTATGTATTTTCCAATGTGGCATCCAGGCTGGCAGATTCTATTCTGGAACACCGCTCTCTTGCTGGGGGCGATGTACTGAAAATCACGCACGATGCTCTGGCGCGCGATATCGGTACGGCCAGAGAAGTAGTGACCAGGCTGTTAAAACAATTTCAGACAGATGGTCTGGTAAAACTTACCCGCGGCCATATCGAAGTATTGGATGCGGCAAAATTGGGAAAAGTATAAGAAGATAAAGCCTGTTTTGTGATTTTGTCACAGAAAGATCTCAAAATTATGCTATACTGACAATATAAACAAAGAAAACAATTCTTATTCACTTAAAAAAATAAGCATAAAAATTAGAAGGAGGAAACAAATTATGGCAGTTATAAAACTTACAGCACAGAATTTCGAGCAGGAGGTAGTACAGTCAGAAAAGCCGGTACTGGTAGACTTTTATGCAGACTGGTGCGGACCATGTAAAATGATGGCTCCTGTTGTGGAAGAGATATCAGAAGAAAAAGAAGACGCAAAAGTATGTAAGCTGAACATCGATGAAGAGATGGAAATCGCACAGAAATATGGCGTAATGAGTATTCCTACATTTATGGTATTCAAAGATGGGCAGGTTGTAAAAAAAGATTTGGGGGCAAAGCCAAAAAGCGCAGTTCTCTCCATGTTCGAGTAAGGCTTGGGCGTGAAAGGGGAGTTTGCGGGATGGTATGGGGACGCTGTGTGGAATCGTGACAGTGCTCTCCGGGATGCGGCATTACGGCATAACAGCCTCTAATCAAAATAAAAGCCAACATGATGAACAACGCCGACAAACACGGGAATGCCGGATGCATTCCCGCTTGAGTCGGCTTGTCCGCAGGACTGGAAGTCCTGCGGACAGTTCATATGTTGGCTTTTATTTTGATGAAGAGGCTGTAATGCCGTAATGACGCATCCCGGAGAGCACTGTCACGATTCCACACAGCTGGCGCATCAGGGCGGCAGGAAAATCCCCTCCCAAGGGGTGTCCCGGCAGACGGGAGCAGCGGATGTATATAGGATAAGCGGCACTTTCAGGGAGGAGATCGTTTTATTAAATAACATGCTGATAAGATAACATACCGCATATCCAAACACAATCCGCCGCCCCCGTCTGCAACTCCTCCCTGGAGGTGATCTCCCGACCGGATGAAGCCCAGCCTGTCTGGAATGGGGAGGGAAAGCCCGCCGGGACAACAGGTGAGGGGACTGGAAGTATAGAGCGCACGGTTAGAAGTCCTTACGTAAAAGAAGCCGTCCGCGAGGGATGGAAAGTGATTTTCCAAAATCACTTTCCAGGACAACCTAAAACGAGAAAGCATCAGGCTTTCTCGTTGCATGTTGTCTGTGCCCTCGCGGACGGCTTCTTTTGCGTTAGGACTTCTCCGTAAGCGGGTTACTTCCAGCCCCCTCACCTGTTGTCCCGGCGGGCTTTCCCTCCCCATTCCAGACAGGCGTCCCCTTTACCCCCGATCCAGATCCACCCCCAAAGTTGCCACCTTAGTCTGAAAGGTCTCGTCATGTTCTACAAATATCATCGTGGGCCGATATTCCAGCAGCAGATTTTCGATCTGCATCCGTGAGAACACATCAATAAAATTCATCGGTTCATCCCAGATGAACAGGTGGGCCGGCTCGCATAAGCTTTTGGCCAGCAGGACCTTCTTTTTCTGGCCCTCGCTGAATTCTTCTATATTCTTTTCGAACTGCATTCTGCTAAAGTCAAGTTTTCTCAGGAGTGTTTTAAATATGGTTTCATCCAGCTTCCATTGTACTGCAAAATCGGTGAGATTTCCCCTTAGCCAGGAGGTATCCTGGGAGATATAGGATATTTTTACCTGGCTGCCCAGGTGGAAACTTCCGGTATGAGGAACCGGATCGCCCAGTATCAGGCGGATCAGGCTGGTTTTTCCGCTGCCATTTTTCCCGCGGAGGCAGACGCGGTCTCCCTTGCGCACTGTCAGGCTGATGTCCCGGCAGACGGGGCGGGAGCCGTAGTCTATACTGATATCTTCCATAGACAGCAGTACATCTGTGTGATAGGTCAGCAGGTTGAGTTTTAAATCTTCGGCGGTCTCTATATTTTTCAGGAGTTTCCCTTTTTCATTTATGGCATGATCCTGACGTTTCTGTGTGGACTTGGAGCGCTTCATCATTTTAGCGGCCTGGTGACCGATATGGCCTCTGTCCGGGCGCAGGCCTGCTATGCGGGTTCCGGTCTTTGTGCCTTCGATCTTGTCTGACCAGCGTTCGGTCCGGCGGGAGGCTTCCTCCAGGCGCCGGATATCCTGTTTTAATTGGGCATTGCGCTCCATCTCCATCTTGTCCTGCGCTTCTTTATTGGAAAACCAGGTTGAAAAGGTTCCTTTCTGAATCTCGATGTCTGTCTTATTGATAGAGAGGACGTGGTCGATACACTCGTCCAGAAAGGTCCGGTCATGGGAGACCAGGATAAACCCTTTCTTGGTGTTCAGATACCGGGCGACTTTTTCCCGGGCCCTGATATCCAGGTGGTTTGTTGGCTCATCTATGAGTAAAAAGGCATTTTCCTTCAAAAACAGTGCCGCCAGGAGTACTTTTGTGCGCTCCCCGTTGCTGAGTGAAGTGTAAGGGCGGTAGAGGATTTCCGGATCCGCGTCCAGCAGATTGAGTTCCTTGAAGACCTGCCAGCTCTCTGCCAGGGGATTGATTTCCTCTATGATTGACAGCGTCATTTCATCCGGATGTTCCACCGGGTAAGGGAAATATTCAAAATCTACGCTTGCTGAAATTGTGCCGCTGTAGTCGTATCTGCCCAGCAGGAGATTGAGAAAAGTGGTTTTTCCGCGTCCGTTCCTGCCGATAAAGCCCAGCTTCCAGTCGGTATCAATCTGAAAGGATACATTTTCGAAGATGGGATCAAAGCTGGTATCGTATGAAAAAGTTAAATCTGATATCTGAATTCTTGACATAAGGCATACCTCCGTATCTGTGTTCTGACATTCGTGTCATGCTTCTCCGATCAGCAGCTGTGACGGGAGACCGCATAAAAAAACCGCAGAAAAGTTAATTCCTGCAGCTTCTGATAACACATATATGGTACCTTCCTATGCCCGTCCGGTGTTCTGCCGGATCTGTCCGCGGAAACAGCATAAGATAGTGTGGTTCCGGGACTGATATCTGAATATGTGGCATAGTGTCAGTGTATGTTATGAGAAGAATAAATGAATAAACTTTCCTGTGTTTGCACAACAAAAAAACGGACAGAGTCCTTTCAAGCGGTTTGTTTTGTTATGCATTGATAATTAACAGGAAAAAGTCTTCATTCTTTCATCTCCAATCATTTTGTTCTGGTGTAATAGTATCAGATATGAGTCGGAAAGTCAATCGGGAAATGGGATCGGCGGACAAACGCATCCTCATAAACGTAAGCAGAGCTTTCGAATTGTAAATTATTCTGCGGGAGCTTATAGAGTATGATAAAATGAAGCTGATTCAGAAAACGTAAGATCAGGCAGATTAAATAATAGAAAGTTATCGATTGAATCAAAATCAGGTATTGGAGGTATGGGGATTTGGAAAAGCAAGCTGGCAGGAAACGGGGGCCAAAAGTCATTGATAAGTTTAAAACCTGGTGGGCGGGTCTGGGGATACGGAACAGGCTGCTGCTGATGTTCAGCGCGCTTGTTATTATCTCGGTAAGCCTGTGCGCTGCGGTATTGTCTATATACTGGTCAAGGGAGCGGATCACAAGTTTCGATACATATGCGGATGAAATCACGAAGCAGGTCAGCAAGTCTGTGGATGCATGTCTGCAGAACATAGACAGGCTGGCAATCTCCATTGCATACAGCGACAATATGCAGCAGGTACTGAGTGTGGATTACGGAGAACATTTCGAAATGTATGCCCCCAATGAAAAACTGGCCGGCTGGTATCTGGCAAATGCCCAAAAGTCCTACAACGGGATTCAGTCGATCTATGTTTATGACCTGCAGGGACATTTGTTTTCTACACCCATGAATTTTGCCAATTTCGACTATAAACTGGAGCAGGAGGAGTGGCTCCCGGAATTTGCCAAGTCGGATGCCCGTACCTGCATCATCGGACCTTATGTCAACAAGCAGGAAACTTATCCGAAAGAGGAGATTATTTCTATCGTACGCAAGGTAAAGAATATGATGACGATGAAGGATGCGGGATATATTTTCATTAATGTAAAAATCGAGGATATTCTGAATGATAATTTACAGAAAATCTGGGAGGCAGACGGCGGTACACTGCTGATCGTCACGGACACCAATCAGATTGTCTTCGATTCCGGTGATCTGTTCAGGGGAAAAAACGGCATGGATGAAGGCTGGTTTTCCAAACTGCAGAAGGCCGGCAGCCATTTTGACTATCAGTATCAGGGCAGGAAGAGCCGCGTGGTCTTTTCTTACAGTGAAAACAGCGGCTGGTATGTTCTGCGGATCGCAGATCATCAGGAGCTGTACTCCAGTGTACACAAGATGCTGACGATTTCTGCAGTAATAGCAGCATTAATTATTCTGGTAATATTTCTGCCTATGATGGCCTTTGCGAATGGCTTTGTATGGCCGATTATCAGGCTGCAGAAAAGTATGCTGCGTCTGACGAATGATAACTTTGATCCCTTCACAGAACCGGAAGATGATAATGAAATAATACTGCAGCCCAATGGCGGAGATGAGATTGCCCTGCTCACCGAGAGTTTCAACCACATGGCGCTGAGGCTGTATTCCATGATTCAGACGATTTACCAGACAGAGAATGAAAAGCATAAGCTGGAGATTGCAGCCCTGTCGGCTCAGATTAATCCTCACTTTACTTATAATACACTTGGTACAATCAAGCAGATGGCGCTTTTACAGAATGCCGGAGGAATCGCGGATCTGACGGATGCAATAACCAATCTGCTGCGCGCCACTGCGAAATATGGCGATGGGAGCAGCACTCTGCAGAAGGAACTGGATTTGATCCGGGATTATATTTTTATTATGCAGATGAGATATTATGACAATTTTAAATGCAGCGTCACGACGGAAGATGGGACGCTGAATCAGCCGATGCCCTGTATGCTGATACAGCCCATTGTGGAAAATGCAATATTTCACGGCATCTATGGAATTGACCGTCCGGGTGTCATTGACATCCATGTGCACATTACGGACGGAAAGCTCTGTATCACTGTGGCGGACAATGGAAAGGGCATACATCCTGAACAGATGAAGATGTTTCTGGAAGGACCTGGCCATACAGAAAATAAGTACGAAAACGTGGGTGTCTATAATGTACACCGGAGACTTCAGCTGCACTATGGAACAGAATATGGGCTGCGGTTCAAAGAGAATCATCCATATGGGACAACCGTTACGATTTTAATTCCATTGAAGGAGGAAAATATATATGTATAAGGTGATTATTGCAGACGATGAACCCCTTTTGCGGTTTGCAGTACGCAATCTGCTGAGCTGGGAAGATTATGGCTTTACTGTTGCAGGGGAGGCGGGAGATGGACTTGAAGTATTGAAACTGGTGCGGGAAACCAATCCGGATCTTATTTTTACGGATATCCGTATGCCCAATATGGATGGCCTTGAGATGGTGAAACGCCTGCAGAAGGAGAGTACGGCGTCGGTTGTAATCTTAAGCAATTATGATGATTTCAATTATGCGCAGGCGGCTCTCCGCCTGGGAGTAGATGATTATGTGCTTAAGTCTGCCCTGGATGAAGAACATTTAAAGACGATTCTGGAAAAGGAACGCAGAAAACTTGAGACATTTCATGAACAGAATCCGCTGCGGGAGCATCTGGAAAAGAAAACAAACAATACGGCGGCAGTACTGAAGGATATCATTCACCGTAAAGGTACGCCGGATGCCATCGAAGCGGCGGCTCTGGATTTGGTATCCATATTAAAAGAACCATATTATGTGATTTTTATTGCAGATTCAGAGGTCGACTATCTGAATCACATTTACGAGTCGGAGGAAAACTCTCCCATTTCCATGTTTAATAACTTTATAGAGAATATTGTGGGAGACCGGCTCCATAACCGCGGGTGCTATTTCCTCATCAAAGATGCAGGATGTGTTGTCGTGCTGCCCAGACAGGACTTTGATAAACTGGATGGTGAAGGTCTTCTGCACAGTATAACGAATTTACTCGAACGCTATACGAACCGGATCTATCTGGCAGGAATCAGCAGCCTGGGGCAGGGAATTGAACAGTTTTATGCGCTGTATCAGGAGAGTATATTTGCGGCGGACCGGTATTTTTTTGATGAGACAAAGCGGGTGATCTCGTATGAAGTGTCCGGTGCGCCTTCTTCGAATCATATGCGCAGCCTGCTGGAGCAGTTTTTTGAACAGGCGGGTGAAATGTCCTGGGTATCCGGCATACCGTCCACAATTATGGAAATGCTGGATGAAATAAAAGAGACACGGCTTTTGTCCGCCAACTGCAAAACAATTCTCAGCAACGTTCTTTTGCTCTATGGGATCAAGCTGACGGGCGAGCATAAGGATTTCATGGACTTAAATGAACGATTTGCAGAAAAAATACAAAGTGCCGGCACTTATTCGGTTATGCGGCAGGAGGTGGAGAATCTTCTGGATCGTATGGGCAGCTGTGTGAATGAAATGGGAAAATATTCGCTGCCGGTTCTGCAGACGATTCAATGGATTAAGGACAATTACAAAGAGCGAATCACACTGGTGCTGGCTGCGGAACAAATGTCGGTTCATCCAAACTATCTGAGCCGTATTTTTTCACAGCAGACCGGTAAGTCATTCAGCACCTACTTAAGTGATTACCGCATGGAGAGAGCGAAAGCGCTGCTTCTGGACCGGACCCTCACGGTGCAGGAAATCGGGGAAAAGGTGGGAATACCGAACGGAAAATACTTTGGGGATGCCTTCAAAAAGTGGTGCGGCATGTCCCCGCGCGAGTACCGCCAGATGGTTTTAAAGCAGAAATAGTTAAATAAACAGGAAAAAAAGATATCAAAACTGAAATAGGGAGATTACGGCCGAAAGGATGATAAAGATTAGGGAGTATACGTTATCATATAAGGTTCAAAGTTGCCGGAAAGTTATGTATAATCCAAACTACAAAATACTTCAGGAATGAAGAAATAAAGAAAGGGAGGATTAGGAATGAAAAGATGGAAGAGGTGCCTGGCAGTTGGTCTGGCAGTGGCAACGATGGGAGCAACAGCAGCCTGCGGGAATGCAGACAGTGAGAAACCCAAGGAGAAATCCGGTGAGAAGCCTAAAATTGTTTTCTGGGATATGGTATGGGGGAATGAGGAGTCCATTACCATTGCCGAAGAGATGTGTGCAGAATACAGTAAGGAAAATAACGTTAATGTCGAGTATCAGAGCGTGCCATGGGATAACTTTTACCAGACGTTTCTTACAGCAATTGCGGCAGGGGAGGCTCCGGACTGCAGCAGCGGTTCCAGCTACATGCCGATGCAGTTCTATGATATGGATGCCATCTATCCGCTGGACGACATGATTGCGGAAATGTACGAAGACGGCGAAATTGATGATTATGTTATGAAGGATCTGGTAGAGGGCTACAAGTACAAAGACCACTATGTTGCTCTGCCAACGGGAATTGACATGCAGGTTGCATACTGCCGTACAGATATTCTGGAGGAACATGGGCTGTCTGTTCCGACCAACTGGGACGAGTTCCGTCATTGTCTTGAAGTGCTGGCAGAACCTGAGAACAATAAGTATGGTATGGTTCTGATTGGAAACGGAAACAACGGAAAGACCATGTTCCAGTGGACAATTAACAATGGCGGGGGACTCTTCAATGAGAACGGTGAGCCGGACTGTGTGACTGACCGCAATATTGAAGCAGTTGATTATCTGCTGGGGCTTATTAATGACGGTCTGGTAAATCCCGCCAGTGCAGGTCTGACTTCAGATGATTCCAAGTCCGCTTTTGCCAAGGGGGAAGTTGCATTCCACTGGGGAAATCCGGGACTGGTATCCCAGCTGCCTGATCTGGCCGACAAGATTGCGGTTCTGCCTCCTCTTGAAGGTCCTCACGGGGACAAGGCTTCCGTTTACTGGAATGGAGGGCTGATGGCTTATTCCCAGAGTGAGTATCCGGAGGAAACCTGTGACTTTATGCGCTGGTTTGCTGCAAATATGACGTCTTATTGCGTGGACGGTAAGTACTCCATGTTCCCGGTACGCAACACGGTTCTGGAAGATCCTGCTTATGCCGAGGATCCGGTGGTTCAGGACATTGTTGAAGATTATCTGCCTGTTATGAAGAATATCGCGGCCAATAGCGATGAAGTGTTCAGTGAACTGAGTGCAGTTGAGTCTGACGGCACCCTGGACGCAGTGATTCAGAGTATGTTCACTCAAGGTGTAACGGCAGAGCAGATTCTGGAGAAGGAACAGGAAAATCTGGAAATGATTCTTGGACAGTAATTGTCGGGAGTAACTTATATGACGGGAACAAAACGCAAAGCCGTTTCGTTCCCGTCACTTCATAGATAGGAGGTTCAATGTGAAAGTGCAACGAAGCTTGGCGGGGAGAAAGAGAGATTATATGTTGTCCATGGGTTTTTTGTTACCCTCGGTCATACTGATCGGCTTCGTAAATCTCTATCCGGTCATCACCGGTATCCTCTACAGTCTGAAAGACGGAAATATTGTAAATACAGGAAACTTTGTCGGACTTCAAAATTATCAGTCAGTGATCACCAGTTCCAGGTTCTGGAACGCAATGGGGTTCTCCCTGCTGTTTTCACTTGTCACGATTATAGGAAGTTATCTGATTGGGCTGGCCCTTGCATTGATTCTGAACAAGGATGTGCCCGGCCGTGGATTCTTCCGCGCGGCATTTATTATTCCCTGGGTGATTCCGACGATTGTTTCTGTTTCTGCATGGAGATGGCTGATCAATGATCAGGGCAGCCTGATTAATGTGCTGCTCGGCTATCTGAATATTGGGCCGATTATGTTCCTTGCAGATCCCGCTTGGGCGCGTGTCACGGTGTGTATTATAAAGATCTGGATCAGTTATCCGTTTGTACTCATATCTCTGCTGGCTTCCCTGCAGAGCATTGGGACGGAGATGTATGAATCTGCGCGTCTGGATACTTCCAGCGGAGCAAAGCTGTTCCGCTATATCACCCTGCCCCACCTGAAGCCGACTTCGATTATTCTTGTGATATTACTGACGGTCTGGTCATTCAATGACTTTGGCCTGATTTATCTCCTGACAGGGGGCGGTCCGGATATGGCGACAGAGAACATGGTATATCTGGCTTATCTGTATCCGTTTAAATATAACAAGATCGGTCCTGGTTCAGCGATTGCCGTGATTACATTAATTTTGCTCATGATTCTGGCGTATATCATGATGAAAATGCGTCGGAGTGAAGAATAGGGGGAGAGGATATGAAAACAAAAGCGCATACCACGAGATGGATATTGTTTGCTGTATTATGTGTTGTATTTGTGATTACGTATCTGCCTATATTCACAATTATTGCCAACAGCTTCCGCAGCGAAGCGGAGATCATGGCCAAAGGATTTTTTGATTCTGTATATACGCTCGATACATATAAGAAACTGCTTTCCAATTCCGAATTTGTAGGATATCTGAAGAACAGCCTGCTTATTTCGGTAGTCAGTGCATTTGCCAATATCTGTATTTCCGCCTTTGCAGGCTATGCAGTTTCTCGTTTTAAAAATAGACTGGTTAACGGGTACTCGAACCTTTTGCTGCTTTTACAGATGTTCCCGCTGATTCTGTGTGCAGTGCCGCTGTTCATCGTTTTCCGCTCCGTGAATCTGATGAACTCTTACACAAGCATCATTATATTATATACGGCCACATCACTGCCTTTCACCACATGGATGTTCAGGGGATACTTCGATGAAATACCGGAAGAGATTGAACAGGCTGCATGGATTGACGGCTGCGGGCGTTTCAAGTCTTTCCTGAAAGTCGTGCTGCCGCTGTCAGGGCCTGGTATGGCATCCGTTTCGATTTATTGTTTCCTGCAGGGATGGAATGAATTTTTCCTGGCGAACATTTTCCTGATGGATAATGCAAAACGTACACTTCCGGTGGGGATTTCCATGTTTATCAATCAGTACAGCAGGGATTACGGCCGCCTTTCCTGTGCGGCAGTGCTGGCCATGATACCGACGTTTATTTTCTTCCTGGTAGGACAGAAGTATATTGTGGGCGGTGCAATTTCAGGATCGGTTAAAGGGTAAGTATTGGGGTGCCTCATTTTTAAACAGGGTATGATGATATTCAGTAAGATTATAAAATGATTATTTGTTGAGGAGGAAAACAAAATGACATCAAAAGAACGTGTCAAGGCAGCCGTAAAATACGGCAATCCAGACAGGGTTCCGGCAGCTTTCGAGGCAGTACCTCCGGTAACTGCCCGTCTGCTGAAAGAGTATGGCTTTTCCAGCGTGGACCAGATCTATGATAAGTTTCAGATTGATATCGCTTCCATCCATTCCCGATATATCGGACCGGAACAAAAAGAGAGCCGGAATGCGAGGGGGGATCTGGTGAGGGAGACCTACTGGAACTATGAAGAAACGATGTACACTACCGATGTGGATACATATTTCACGACGACCCGCTATCCGCTGCAGAACTGCCAGACGATTGCGGATGCAGACAAAATGGCATGGCCGGATCCTGACTGGTTTGATTATGAGCATATCAAACGCCAGTGCGAACACTACAAGGATAAAGCGATCATATTTGGCCATGAAGGTCCTTTTCAGATCGTTACCTTCCTGATCAGTATGGAGGACTTCTTTGTGCTGATGATGGAGGAGCCGGATGTGGCAAAGCACATTCTGAAGCGCATGCTGGATTTTGAACTGGAATATTATGAGCGTACATTGATTGCGGCGGACGGCCAGATTGATTTTATCCGTCCACATGATGATTATGGTACGCAGATCAGTATGCTGTTTTCCATGGATATGTGGAGAGAATTTTTTAAAGAAAACACAAAGAGGCTGGTTAATCTGGCCCATAAGTACGGTGCATTTTACCAGCAGCATTCCTGCGGAGCAATTGCGCCCCTCATACCGGAACTGATTGACTGCGGCGTTGACGTTCTCGAACCTCTTCAGAAGGTGCCGGGCCTTTACCCGGAGGATCTGCAAAGCCACAGAGGGAAGATCTGTTTCCACGGAGGCATTGACACGCAGAATCTTATGCCCCACGGAACACCTGAGCAGGTAGCACATGAGGCGCGGCATTATATGGAGCAGCTGGGGAAGGGCGGAGGATATATCCTGATGTCCAGCCAGGGACTGGAGCCGGATGTGCCGACGGCAAATATTGAGGCCCTTTTTACTGCCGGCAGAGAGATATAATCCGGCAGGGCGTACTTGAATCAATTGCGGATATGAAAGGAGAAATAAAAAGTATGTGGATAGAAGGTAATTACAGACGTATGTTTTTGGATATGCATATTGCGGATGACAAACCGGAATATTTGAGCAAGGTGGATCCTGAAAAACTGGTTGGGATGCTGAACGATGCGGGTGCCCAGCAGATTGTTGTCAAATGCCGTACTCACACGGGACTGGCACATTATCCCACGGAGATAGGCCTGATGCACAAGGGCCTCCATGGGCGGGACTATGTGAAGGAAATGATTGAGCTGTGCCACAAAAACGGCATTGCAGTAAAGGCGTATTTTTCACAGAATTATGACAATTATGCCTATGATGCCCATCCGGAATGGCGCATGATTAACGGGAAGGGTCTGACCTCACGGGAGGAGGAAAAGTATACGGCCGAGAGTATGTTCCGCAAAGGACGTTACGGCATCGTTTGCCCGAACAATGAAGAATACCGCAGATACGTGCACGATTGTCTCACAGAGATTACTGAAAATTATGAATTTGAGAGCATTTTTCTGGATATGCCATTCTGGCCGGAAGTATGTTTTTGCCCGAGCTGCCGGAAGAAATATAAGGATGCGACGGGGAAAGACGACCTGCCGCGTGTAGTGGACTGGTCCGATTCTGAGTTCCGGGAATATCAGTACCTGCGTGAAAAGTGGATGGCCGAGTTCTGTGCCCTTAGTACAAAAGCGGTTAAGGATGTACGTCCGGAGGTCACAATTGAACACAATATGTGTGTAAATACTTCACCGTGGCGCCACGGTACCAGTGACCTGGTGGGGGAGGAGTGCGACTATATCGGCGGGGACCTGTACGGCGGTATCCTGGAGGAAAGCTTTATCTGTAAGTATTTCCGGAATCTGACGAAGGCACTGCCCTTTGTATATATTACATCCCGCTGTGATCCGGGTCTGCAGAGCCATACGACAACCAAGACCATGGAGGAGTTCCTGCTGCATGCTATGACAGCGCTGGTGCATGACGGTGCACTGTCAATCTGTGACGGAGCGAATCCGGACGGGACTCTTTCAGAAGAGGTATACGCGGTGGGCGGTCCGGTCCAGAGTGCCTGGGCTGTCTCGAAGAACTATGAAAAATATGTGGGAGGCAGTCTGAATACGAACGCATCCATCTGGTTTGCGACCCATTCCAAATATGACTGGGCGGAAAACGGCGATGATGTGTGTGTGGAAGAGGATTATAAGGAGCCGGACAAGAGATTTATCTATGATAAGCTGGATGTCTGCAAGATTCTGCGCACGGAGAATATCCCCTTTGATGTTATTCCCAGCAAGAAGCTCGATGAAATACCGAACAATCTGCTTATTATTTCAGAGGTCGTGAATATCCGTGATGAGGAGATGGAACAGATTGAGAAGTTTGTCAGAGACGGCGGCAATCTTTATCTGTCCGGGCATTTTGGGCATCCGCGCCTGCTGGAGCTGCTTGGTGTGAAGCATCTGGGCCAGACGGAACACAATGTTACCTATATGAGTTATACACCGGAAGGTCAGGAACTGTTCCAGGGATTTTCAGAACAAAGCCCGATGGCGGTCCAGGACAGACAGGAGCTGATCGAAGTGACCGGGGATGCGCAGGTATTGGCCACGATTACGCTTCCCTATACGATGACCGGCAAACGGGAATTCTCTGCCATCCATTCCGACCCGCCGGGAGTTCGGACGGATTTCCCGGCCATGATTCTGGGGAATGTTGGAAAGGGCAGAATCTTATATGCAGCCGCACCGATTGAGCGCAGCAGACCGCTGATGAGCCGGCGTGCTTTTGCCCGCATCATCCGCAGCCTGATGGGAGCGCCGGTGTTCACGTCAGATGCGCCGAGCTATGTAGAGGTAGTGAACTGGGAAAAGAACGGGAAGAATTACTTTGCAGTTCTTAACCAGCAGGAGGAGGCTCCTTATGTTCCAATGAAGGACATCACGGTCACGGTTCCATATCACATCAAAGGCGCACACCTGCTTGAGACGAACGAAGTTCTTCCGGTGGAGTATGAGGGCGGCAGTTCTACGGTATTTCTGCCTAAGCTTGAAGTATTTCTGATGTTCGAGGCTGAAAAATAAAAATCCAAAGATGGATGCCTCGAGGTTAAGAGGGAATGACTGTCATTTGAATTCAAGGGAGGAGCTATGTTTTTTACAATCGAAAAGTTTCAGAAAAGGGTGGAGGAGCTGAATGCCAGAAGGTATCTGCAGTGCAGGTGCATCGCTCCTTTCGTATCTATGCCGGACGAGGGGGCGGATGATGAAGTACATCTTACCCCGCCGGATAAAATAGAAGGGGAGCCTTTTGGGCTGAACGATACCTTTGTCGGGAGAGACCGCTATCTGTGGCTGGAAAAGGAAGTGCAGATACCGGAAATAAAAGAGGGCTGCCGAGCCGTGGGTTTGTTTGATTTTGGAGAAACGGGGGACTGTTATAACAGTGGGTTTGAATCCCTGCTCTATGTTGACGGCGAACCTTTCCAGGGCGTAGATACCAATCACAGGGAAGTCTTATTTGACGGTCTGGAGGGCAGGACGGTCAGGCTTACGTTTATGCTCTGGACCGGTCTGGAGGGGGGCGGTGTGCACCGGGATTTCTACCATAGAATGAAGGAGGCGGATCTTGGGTACCTGCACAGGAAAGCGGATGAGCTGTATTACTATGGGAAAGCAATTACAGAGACTTTACAGCTGCTGTCTCCGGAGGATGATGACTATATTGAGCTGAAACGGCTGTTTGAAAGAGTACTTGACTATATTGACTGGGATGAAGAATTTTTCTATGAAACCGCGGAGGCTGCCCACAGCGTATTAATGGAAGGGATTGCACGGCTGGAGAAACGCAGCAGGGTGAATATAAATGTAGTGGGACACACCCATATCGATGTGGCATGGTTATGGCGGACGAAGCATACAAGGGAGAAGGCGGTCCGTTCTTTTTCAACAGCGCTTCGAATGATGGACAGATATGAAGAGTTTACGTTTCTTCAGACACAGCCGCAGCTGTATCAGTATATAAAACAGGACCAGCCCGCTCTGTATGAGAAGATAAAAGAAAAAATAAAAGACGGCAGATGGGAACCGGATGGCGGCATGTGGGTAGAAGCAGACTGCAATATCCCTTCGGGAGAGTCACTGGTAAGGCAGTTTTTATACGGAATCCGCTTTATGGAACAGGAGTTTGGAAAGAAATGCGGATACCTCTGGCTGCCTGATGTATTTGGCTATAGCTGGGCACTGCCGCAGATTTTGAAGCAATGCCGTATTGAGACATTTATGACGACTAAAATCAGTTGGAATCAGTTTAATACGATACCGGATGATGTCTTCTGGTGGAGGGGAATTGACGGCAGCGAGATACTGACCTATTTTGTCAACACACCGGAAGCGGGGCGGGAGCTGGATACGAGATATTCGACTTACAGCGGGATGATGGATCCGCGTACGGCAGCGGGGAGCTGGAAGAAGTTCAGGAATAAAGATTTAAGTAAGAATACATTGATCTCTTATGGCTATGGAGATGGGGGCGGCGGAGTGACCCGGGATATGCTGGAAATGCGCAGGGCCATGGACAGACTGCCCGGACTGCCCTGGGTCAAGCCCGTGAAAGCCGGGGAGTTCTTCCAAAATCTTCATGAGGATGTGGAAAACAGTGATGAATATGTACATACATGGGATGGGGAGCTCTATCTGGAGTATCACCGGGGCACGTATACATCGCAGGCCTATAATAAGAAGACAAACCGCCATATGGAGCAGGAATTGACCCGGACGGAATGGCTGGCATCTGTTTCCTTTGCAAAAGGCGGCGGATATCCGCATCAGGTAATAGACGCGTGCTGGCGTGAGGTTCTGCTGCAGCAGTTCCATGATATTATTCCGGGTTCTTCTATCGGGGAAGTCTATCAGGATTCAAAGATATCCTATGGCATGGCAGAAAAAGCTGCTGATGGAGTTAAGAAGGAAGCGTTTGAGAATCTTATGCGTGCGGGGGAGAATTGTTTTGGGATATATACGGTAAACAGTTTTAGCGGAAAGGAACTGGTGCAGGTGCCGGTGAGTCAGGCCGGATATTTTGCGGATGCCGGCGGAACAGAGCTGGAGGCACAGCGTACGGATGCAGGGTATGAAGTGCTTGTGGATTTACAGCCGTTTTCTATGCAGAATATTACTTTTGTGCCGGGAGATTTTGTGCCGGTAGAACAGGTGGTTTTGGAACAAAAATCAGTATTTAAAACTGGTACGAATTGTATCCAAACTCCATTTTATATTATCGAATGGAATGAAGCCGGTCAGCTGGTAAAACTTTTTGACAGGGAAAACGGCCGGATGGTTTTAAAAGATGGTGAAAAGGGCAATGTTCTGGAGATTTATGAGGATAAGCCGCTAAAATACGATGCCTGGGATATTGACATCTACCATACCCGTAAAATGGAGACTATAGAGAGATGCGGGGAAAAGACGGTAATCGAAGAGGGACCGCTAAAGGCTGTGATTCGTTTTGTACATAGCTATCACAAATCAGAGATTACGCAGGATATGGTGGTATACCGGGATTCCAGGAGGATTGATTTTGTAACACATGTGGACTGGCGGGAGGACCACAAGCTGTTAAAAACTGCATTCTATACGGATATCAGGGCGGTGAAAGCAACGTATGACATACAGTTCGGGCATGTGGAACGTCCGACGCATTGGAATACGAGCTGGGACTGGGCGAGGTTTGAGGTCTGCGGACACAAGTGGGCTGATCTTTCAGAAGAGGATTATGGAGCCGCACTGCTAAATGACAGCAAATATGGGTACAGCATCAAGGATAGTATTATGCGGCTGAGCCTCTTAAAAAGCGCTAAATTCCCGGATACGTCTGCTGACATGGGGGAGCATGATTTTACTTACTCGTTTCTTCCACATACAGGCAGGGCACAGGACGGCGGCGTGATTGAGGCGGCAAACGCCCTGAATCTGCCGGCACAGACAATGCCGGGGGCCTTTACTGATATCCGCCGGCTTGTCAAAGTGTCGGACGATGGCGTACAGATTGATGCAGTTAAGAAGGCGGAGGATGAGGAATGCCTGGTTGTCAGGATGCATGAATGCCGCGGCGGAAGGCATAGAGTAAGGCTGTCTTCTGATTATTGTGTGCAAAAGATCGTCCCCTGCAATCTGCTGGAGGAAGATACCGGATGCGCGCAGGAAGGCGGTGCGGCAGAATTTGTGATAAAGCCGTTTGAGATTATGAACTGGAAGATCTATTTATAAGGAGACAGGAAACAGGGCCGGGAGGATGACTTCCGGCCCTGTTTGGCGTGCATCGGGGCGGGATCTTCACTTGCTCACTGCCGCGCTTCGCAGGCGTAAGTTTCTCCTGCGAAACTCTTTCCAGTGGCAATTGTTTTGCAAAGGCTTTATAATATATTTGCAGAGATATGAATTCGGGAGAAGAAATCGGGTATTCCTGCTCTAATTATTCTGGGAAATAACAGGAGGCAGTTTGATGGCAATTTGGAATCCGTGGCGGGGGTGCCACAGGCAGAGTGAGGGATGCAGATATTGTTACATCCATAAGGGAGATGCCAGAAAAGGGATCGATACGGATCAGATCGTACGGACAGAAAAGTTTTATGCGCCGGTTGAAAAGAAGACGTCCGGCGATTATAAGATAAAACCAGGGCAGACGGTCTACGTCTGTTTTTCGTCGGATTTTCTGCTGGAGGATGCAGACGAATGGCGCGGAGAATGCTGGGACATGATCCGGGAGCGGCAGGATCTGCATTTTCTGTTTCTGACGAAGCGGATTGACCGCTTTATGCAGTGTATTCCGAAAGACTGGGGAGATGGATATGAAAATGTTACGGTGGGATGTACCATAGAAAATCAGGAAATGGCCGATGCCAGGCTTGCAGTATTTTCTGAGCTTCCCATAAAACACAGGAACATCATCTGCCAGCCGCTGATCGGAGCCATAGAGCTGGAGCAGCACCTGAAAGGAGTGGAGCTGGTAGTCGCGGGCGGAGAATCCGACAAAAATGCACGGCCGCTGGATTATGAGTGGGTCCTTTCTCTGAGGGAGCAGTGTATCCGGACTGGGACACATTTTGAATTCCGACAGTGTGGGACCTATTTCATCAAAGATGGGAAGCAGTATAAACTGGCCGTAAAAGACCTGGGGAGCCAGGCCAGGAAAGCTGGAATCAATGTATAGGTCCAAAGGGGTCAGACCCCGTTGGCACAGGGGTCTGACCCCTTTGAACGTAGAGATATGAATACGTTTCTTTAGAAACAGTGGGAGGTATAAATGGCATTACAATTTATTTTTGGGAATTCCGGTGCGGGAAAATCCCATTATTTATATGAGACAGTGATTGAAGATTCCATGAAGCATCCGGATATGAATTATCTGGTTCTTGTTCCTGAGCAGTTCACGATGCAGACCCAGAAGGATCTGTGCATGCTGCATCCGCGGCATGGGATTATGAATATTGATGTTTTGAGCTTCGGGCGGCTTGCGCATCGGATCTTTGAGGAGACCGGGCAGGATACGAAGCGTGTCCTGGATGATGAGGGGAAAAATCTGATTCTGCGGAAGATCGCCGGGGACTATGAAAATGAACTGAAGGTACTGCGGGGAAATCTGAAGAAGCAGGGGTATATCAGCGAGGTGAAGTCCGTGATCTCTGAGTTTACCCAGTATGGAATTGGTTTTGAAAAGCTGGATGAGTTTATGGAGGGCCTGGATCCGGAAAGCTATCTGCATTATAAGCTGCAGGATATCCGCAGGGTGTATGAGGGATTTGAAAATTATCTTGCGGACAAGTATATCACGAAAGAAGAACTGCTGGATGTGCTCAGCGATGCGGTGCCGCACTCGGAGCTTTTGAAAAACAGTGTCGTGGTGCTGGATGGCTTTACCGGCTTTACTCCGGTACAGAATAAGCTGCTGGGAGAACTGATGCGGGTGTGCAGAAACGTAGTGGTTACCGCGGTGATGGATTCAAGGGAGGACCCTTATGTATATAAACATCCCTATCAGCTGTTTGCACTGAGCCGGCAGATGGTAACGAGCCTTGTGCAGACCGCACGGGAGAACCGGGCCCGGGTGGAAGAAGCAGTCTGCCTGTACAGCAGGCCGTTTTACCGGTTCAAAGATAACGAGGTGCTGGGATTTTTGGAAGCGGAGCTTTTCCGTTATTCGAAAAAACAGTATGAAAGGGAGCAGGATGTACTTTCTGTACATGTGGCGCGCAATCCAAAACAGGAGGCCGAATATGTGGCGTCCGGTATCCGGCACCTGGTCCGGGAAAAGGGGCTCAGGTACCGGGATATTGCGGTAATCGCAAGTGATATGAATGCCTATGCGGTCTGCATGGAAAAAGCATGCGATACCTATGGTATTCCCATCTTTATGGATCATAAAAAAAGCATCCTGCTCAATGCATTCGTGGAATATGTGAGAAGCCTGCTCGCAATGGCGGAACAGAACTTTTCCTATGAAAGTGTGTTCCGTTATCTGCGCACGGGGATGGCGGGATTCACCCGCCGGGAAATCGATCAGATGGAGAATTATGTGCTGGCGCTGGGGCTGAAGGGCTATAAAAAATGGCAGGCTGCCTGGGTGCGGCGTACATCCGGTATGGAGGAAGAGGCGCTGTCCGAATTAAACGGCCTCAGAGTCCGTTTTGTTGAACAGCTGGATGCCCTCGTATACGTTCTGAAGCAGCCAAGTAAGACCGTGAAGGACGTGACGGCTGCGGTATATGATTTTCTGGCAAAGCAGCAGGCACAGGTCCGTCTGAAAGAGATGGAAGTCCGTTTCCAGGAGCAGGGAGAGCTGGCACTTGCGAAAGAGTATGCACAGGTATACCGCATCACGATTGAGCTGTTTGACAAATTTGTTGAACTGCTGGGAGATGAGCGGATCTCTCTGAAAGAATACTGTGAGCTGCTGGATGCGGGAATGGAGGAGGCAAAGGTAGGAGTGATTCCGCCGAGCCTTGACCAGGTAGTGATCGGTGACGTGGAGAGAACCCGTCTGAAAGACATCAAGGCGCTCTTCTTTGTGGGGGCAAATGATACACTTCTTCCCGGCAGTCTGGGGCAGGGAGGCCTCTTGTCTGAGCGGGACAGAGAGCAGTTTGCGGGGCAGAAGATCAGCCTGTCTCCCGGGGCAAAGGAAAAGACCTATATCCAGAAGTTTTATTTATATATGAATCTGACAAAACCGACGAAATATCTGTCCATCTCATTCAGCAGAGTTTCCGCAGAGGGAAAAACACTCAGGCCCGCTTATCTGGTGCAGGATCTGCGGAGGCTTTTTCCGCTGCTTAAGATAAGGGATGAAGAGACAAAAGGACTGGGACAGACAGAGCTGACCGAAAAAACGGCCATGAACTATCTGGTGCAGGGGCTTAGGGAACGGGCCTTGGGCGTAAATGAGGAGTGGAAAGAACTATATACCTGGTACGTAAAACATGCAGCCGGAACGGAAAAGATACTGGACGCTGCGTTTTTCAAAAAAACTCCGGAGCACCTTACAAAAACGGCCGCAGAGATGATGTACGGAGATGCCTCCCGTTTCAGCGTAACGAGGCTGGAGCGGTTCGCCTCCTGTGCCTATGCACATTTCCTGACCTACGGGCTTCGGCTTTCGGATCGGGAAGCGTACCAGTTTGAGGCCATGGACCTGGGAAATATAGCCCACCAGTCTATGGAACGATTTGCAAAAAAGGCAGACATCAATCAGGTATCCTGGATCGGGATGCCGGAGGAAATGCGCGCACAGCTGATTGAAGAGAGTGTGGAGGAGAGCATCGTGGACTACGGAAATACCGTTCTTTACAGCACCGCGCGAAACGAATATATGATTACCCGTATTAAGAAGCTGATCCACCGCTCCGTGTGGGCGCTGACAGAACAGCTCAGAAAAGGGGACTTTGTGCCGAGCGGCTATGAGATGAAGTTCGGCAGCGGAAAGATCGACAGAATCGACACCTGTGAAGATGAGGAAAAGATCTATGTTAAGGTTACAGACTATAAAACAGGATCCAAGAGCTTCGACATCACGGCCTTTTACCACGGACTCCAAATGCAGCTGCCAGTATATCTGAACGCGGCTATGGATATGGAACAGAAAAAACATCCCGGACAGGAAATTCAGCCTGCAGGCATTTTTTATTACCGCATGAAAGATCCGATTGTGGAAAAAGAGAAAAATGAAGCCCTGCTGGAGGAAAAACTTTTGAAGGAACTGAAACTGGACGGGCTTGTAAATGCGGATGAGGCCGTGATTCAGCATCTGGAGAGGGGGCTGACGGGAAACTCCAGCCTCATACCGGTAGGGAAAAACAAAGACGGCAGTCTGAACCGGTATTCCAGAGTGCTTGCCCCCGATGATTTCCGCACCCTTCTGGCATACACCAAAAAGAAAGAGCGGGAACTCAAAGAAAGGATTCTGTCCGGCGAGACGCGGGCGTGGCCTTATGAACTGGGTACAGAGACGGGATGCGATTATTGTGCATACCGGGATATCTGTGGTTTTGACGACCGCCTTGAAGGATGCGAGTACCAGCACATGGACAAACTGGACCGGGACGAAGCCGTGGAGAGGATGAGACAAAATGGAAAGGAGCAGCAGGGCGATGAGCGTAAAATGGACCAGTGAGCAGCAGAAAGTAATTGACTTGAGAGAAAGGAATATTCTGGTTTCAGCGGCGGCAGGCTCCGGAAAGACTGCGGTTCTTGTTGAGCGTATTATCCAGATGCTGACAGATCCCAAAAAACCGGCGGATGTGGACCGGCTTCTGATTGTGACTTTTACGGAGGCCGCGGCGGCAGAGATGAAGGAGCGTATCCGGGAGGCGATTGAGAAGTCACTGGAAGAGCGCCCGGAGGATGTGCACCTGCAGAGGCAGGCAACGCTGATTCACAGCGCGCAGATAACTACCATACACAGTTTCTGTCTGTCTGTCATCCGTGAACACTTTCATGTGCTGGATATTGATCCGGGATTTCGTATTGCAGAAGAGGGAGAACTAAAGCTCCTCAAGCAGGATGTTCTCGATGAATTATTGGAAGCATGCTATGTAAATGCAGACACACCGTTTCTGGAATTTGTGGAGAAATTCGGTACGGGAAGAAATGATAAGAAGATCGAGGAAATTATCTTAAAGCTGTATGAATATTCCCGAAGTTATCCACAGCCGGATGTATGGCTGGATGAATGTGCCAGGAGCTATAGAGTGGGGCAGGAGGCATGCCGGGATGGAGAAACAGATACCGGCAGCTTAACTATAACGGAGGAAACTGAGAAAGCAGAATCTGCCGGACCGGCAGGAGGGGATGCTCCATGTGCCTGCAGTGAGCCGGCCTGCATGGAGCGCGTAAAAGTGCTGGTCCGGCAGAAAGCGGAGGACATGCTTTGGATTCTGGAAGAGGGGATGAGAATCTGCGATCTGCCGGACGGACCTTATATGTATGGTGATATGCTGGATTCAGACAAAGCGGCTCTGGAAAACCTGGTGAGGCAGGAAACCTTTGAAGGGATGTACCAGTCCGTACAGGGGATTGCCTGGAAACGCCTTTCTGCAAAGAAAGACGAGTCCGTGGATGTGGAAAAAAGAGACCAGGTGAAGGCACTGCGTGAAAAAGTCAAGAAAATGGTGAAGGAAATCACTGGTATGTACTTTTACGAGGAGCCGGAGGAAATCCTGAAGGACATGAAGGAATCCGCGGTGTCCATGCAGGTGCTGACAGATCTGGTCAAACAGTTTGGGGAAGCATTTTCCGGGAAAAAGCAGAGCAAAAATATGATTGACTTCAATGATATGGAACAGTTTGCCCTGCGGATTCTCACTGTGGAAGAGGATGGGAAGCTTGTCCCCTCGTTGTCAGCGGCCGAGTATCAGGAGCAGTTTCTGGAGGTGATGATTGATGAATACCAGGACAGCAACCTGATCCAGGAAGCAATTTTGACCAGCGTCTCTACGGTAAGCAGAGGCAGAAACAATATATTCATGGTGGGGGATGTAAAACAAAGTATTTACAGATTCCGGCTCTCAAGACCGGAACTGTTTATGGAGAAATATGACACTTACAGCCAGGAAGACAGCGACAGGCAGCGGATAGACCTGCACAGGAATTTCCGGAGCAGAGACGAGGTGCTTGGGAGTGTCAACTTTATATTTGAGCAGATTATGCGAAAAGAGCTGGGTGGCATTCTCTATGACGAACAGGCCGCGCTGTATCCAGGAGCCTCCTATGAGCCGCAGCTGGACGAACAGGGAAAAAGCATCAATCAGGCGGAACTGATTCTGGTGGATACATCGGATGATCACGAAGCCGGGGAGAGCAGTCAGACAGGAGAAGACAAGGCCGCTGATGCAGGTGCAGAAGAGGGCCGCACAACAGAGACTCAGGCGGCCAGGCCCTCGGCGGGAACGGGAAGAGAGCGTGAAGCGCGGGCTGTGGCACGGAGAATAAAAGAACTTCTGAAGTACGGCCGGGTGCTGGATAAGGCTTCCGGGACCTATCGGGCCCCCCGATACAAAGACATGGTGATTCTGACCAGGAGCATCAAAGGCTGGGCGGATGTTTTTGCCGCCGTACTGGGGGAAGAGGGGATACCGGCCTATGCCGGCAGCCGAGAGGGGTATTTCGAGACATACGAGGTAAGCGTTCTGCTGGATTACCTGAGAATCCTGGATAATTTTATGCAGGAGCTACCCCTGACTGCTGTGCTGACGTCCCCCTTTGCAGGGCTGAACGTACAGCAGCTGGCTGATATCCGCAATGCATTTCCCGGCATACCGTTCTACGAAGCGGTTCAAAAATATGCGGATGCCGCGGAAGGTGGGGGCGTTCTGCAGAGGCTCCTGCGGGAATTTCTGCAGAAACTGGAACACTTCCGGGAAATGGTTCCCTACACGGCCATTCATGAACTGCTGTGGCATATCATAGAAGATACCGGCTACGGCCTCTATATCGCATCCATGCCCGGAGGGGCGCAGCGCGAGGCAAATGTGGAAATGCTGGTGGAAAAGGCCTCGGCGTTTGAGGGCACAAGCTATAAAGGACTATTTAACTTTGTACGTTATATTGAGCAGTTAAAAAAATATGATGTGGATTATGGCGAGGCAAATATCGCGGATGAGCAGTCGGATACGGTGCGTATTATGTCGATCCACAAGAGTAAGGGCCTGGAGTTTCAGATTGTGTTTGTGTGTGGTATGGGCAAACAGTTCAATACCCAGGACACCAAAGGGAGTATTGTAATTCATCCCGAGTGGGGCGTGGGCATTGATGCGATCGATCTGGAAAAAAGAACCAGGATTCCTACTATATTAAAGAAAGTCATCCAGGAGGAAATCACCAGAGAAAATCTGGGGGAGGAACTTCGGGTGCTTTATGTGGCACTGACCAGAGCGAAGGAAAAACTGATCATGACCGGCGAACTGCCACACGCCCTGGAAGTGCTGGAACAAAACGGGGCAGGCCAGACAACGGGAGGAAGGAAAGAACCTCTTCCCTATTATGTGCTTTCCGGTGCACGTACTTATCTGGACTGGCTGCTGCCTCTGATCCCGCGGCTGACGGAGCAGATTCCGCTGGAGGTTCTGGTCGCAGACTGTTTTGCAGAGGAAGCCGCAGAAACGGCCGGGCAGCAGGCAGAAAGCCTGGCACGGGATGTACTGGAGCACTGGAATACGGAAAATATCTATGACAAAGAGCTTCGTGAGAGCCTGCCCGGGCAGCTGGAATATAAGTATCCATATGAGCAGGAGGGGAAATTAAAACTAAAGTTCACGGTATCCGAGCTGAAAAAGCGCGCCTACCTGTCGGAAGAATCCGGGGAGGAGCTGTACGAAGAACCGGAGGTAGTGCCTCTTCTGCCCGAATTTCTGAAGGAAGAAACCGAGCTGACAGGAGCATCAAGGGGAAGCGCCTACCATAAACTGCTGGAGCTGTTGGATTTTTCCGTACAATACGACGAAATTGCACTGGAAAAAGAGATCGTCCGACTGAAGGCAGAAGGAAAACTCTCTGACGATATGGCAGAGTGCATCCGTATTCGTGATATACTCGCCTTTTTACACTGCGAAAGCGGACAGCGCATGCACAGGGCGGCGCAGAAACAGCTTCTAAAAAAAGAGCAGCCCTTTGTTCTGGGAGTGGACGCCCGGGAAATCTATCCCGGAGTAGACAGCACAGAGACAATCCTGGTGCAGGGAATCATAGACGTTTATTTTCAGGAGGACGAGGAGCTGGTTGTGCTGGATTACAAGACGGATAAAGTGAGAACAGCCAGGGAACTCCAGGAAAAATACCACTCCCAGCTGGACTACTATGCACAGGCGCTGGAGCAGCTGACAGAGAAAAAAGTAAAAGAAAAAATCATTTATTCATTTACCCTGGAAGAAGAAATTCAGGTATAAAGTAAAAAAATCAGATTAAAAGGAGTGTGCCATGAAATATACTTATATTATAATACCAATCATTATCATCAACGTTATCACATTCCTTGTATATGGGGAAGATAAGAGAAGAGCGCGTAAAAACAAATGGAGAATCCCGGAAAAAACACTGATGCTCCTGGCACTGCTGGGAGGAGCCCCGGGGGCATTGGCGGGGATGCAGGCATTCCGGCATAAGACAAGGAAAAATCTGTTTCGGATTGGGGTGCCCTGTATCCTGGTGCTGCAGATTGTGGGGGCGGTGGTTTTGTGGGGAGACGGGGGCGCCTTTCATTAGTTTTTGTGCAAGGGGGAGGGAAAAAATCTACAATTGAAGTATTTTAGAGACGACTTAAAGGTCTGAGTATGATAAAGCGATGGACGAATGGAGAGATATGGACAGGAGAAAACTGGTTAATGAGAGTATTGATTATATTTTGCAGCATTTAGATGAGGATTTATCGCTTGATACTTTATCTGCCCGATTTTTTGTTTCAAAATACTATTTTGAACGGATGTTTAAGGAAGAAACGGGGGAGAGCATTTATGCTTTTATTAAACGCTGTAAGGTCGACCAAAGTGCAGTAGATATGAAGCTGAATCCGGCGAAAGCAATTACGGATATTGGTTTGGATTACGGGTATAGTTCTTCCAATTATAGTTCTGTGTTTAGAAAGCAGCATAATACTTCCCCTACTTTGTTTAAGCAATCGATCCCAACTCATAGTATGCCGGTTCCTTTTACACCGGAGCGGGTTGCCCGTTTTAAAATGGCGGAGGAATATGCCGCTAATATTGAAATTCAGGAGTTTGGCGACTTTTTTGTGATCTATGAGCGGTTTATTGGGAACTATGTGGATATTGAAAAAAACTGGTATCTGTTTTTAGATAAATACGACGCATATTTGAATGAGAAAACGGTTCTGATAGAGCGCTTTTTTAATGACCCGGCTATTACAAAACCGTCGCTGTGTATTTGCGATATTTGTATGACAGTGGAACAGGATTGTGACCTGGAAAATGTGATGTGGATCAGAGGCGGCAGAGGGATTGTGTACCATTTCGATGGGGATATCAAAGATATTTTTGAGACATTGCAGGGGATTTTCAGCGTTTGGATGCCGGGGAGCGGTTACAGAATGGCAGAGCGGTATGGAATGAATATCTATCATAACATTAACCGGGAGAGTCATAAAGTTGTTATGGATTTATGCATTCCCGTTTCATAAAAGCAAGAATTCAGAAGTCAATAAGTTGTCTTTCTTTCTATAATAAGAAGTGTTAAGAAATGTAACAGTTCAGGCAGGCCTGAACTGTTACTAAGAAATACTTCAGGAGAAAGGAAGATACGATGTTTGATATAAGAAAAATTCAGGAGAAAGTAATTTATGAATCTGTCAAAGCGAAAAGCAATGCAGAAACAGCCGATGAAGTGGTGTATGGCAAGGGACGTGAGGCTAAGGACGAGGAGAATCCTGAGTGGGTGAAGTCTGCCATGAACCGCCTGGAAAGCAAATTTGATCTGGAGACCGCAAAGACAATACGGATGAATTGTCAATGCGGGTACGGCATGGACGAAAAACTTGCCATTGTAAAGGAACTGATGTCAGATGCAGCAAGTATAGAAGAATTTGCGGATTCAGAGAAAGCAAGGGCTGCCGGGCTTTTCTGTAAAGACGGTGAACTTTTTTTACAGTTTGGTTTTTGTCCCTGCCCCATGCTTGCAGAAGTGGAAAGATTAGAGCGCAATACGTGGTGCCAGTGTACTACCGGCTACAGCAAAGTACTTTTTGAAAAGGCGTTTGAATGTAATGCTGATGTGGAGCTGCTGGAAAGTATAAAGATGGGGGATGATAGATGCCTCATGAAAATTACTCTACATAATCCTGTCTGGCAATAAAGCAGTCCGCATGGGGGCTGAGAAAATGCTTAATTTATGAACACAATGTAAAAAATGTTTTAGGGCTTGAATTTGGTTTTAATTTCTGTTAGAGTAGGAGTAACGGTTTGAAACGCTCCCGTATACAAGGCTATCTTGTATACGGGAGTTTTTTATATTTCATAAGAAATTACTCCTGTGAAATATAAAGCCCTTCCGGCTGGATGCGCACTGCGGCGTAGGTTGTAGATGCCGCGATGCGGCCGCCGCAGGCGCGTATTTCGTAAGCGAAACTTTAGTTCATATGAGTAATATTTAAAAGGTGTTTTGATACTGCTATCCTTTCAGGTTTTGACGGCAGTTCAGGACGCCTTTTATTCGATTCAGGAGGAAGAAAATGAGTAACAAAAATATTTTCAGGGAATTTTTAAAATATGTGTCCTTAAATATACTGGGACAGATTGCGTATTCCTGCTACACATTGGCGGACACTTTTTTTATATCTGCCGACTTGGGAACAAATGGCCTGGCGGCACTTAATCTTGCATTTCCTGTTTTCTGTCTTATTAACGGTACAGGACTTATGATTGGCATGGGCGGCGGAACAAATTATTCTTTACTGAAAAGCAGGAAAGAACATGGTCAGGCAAATAATGTATTTACAAATGCAGTATATCTTGTGATAGGATTTTCGATACTTTTTGTTTTAACAGGGGCATTTCTATCGGGCAGGATTGTACGAATATTGGGGGCGGATGAAACTATATTCCCTATGACAAATACCTATCTGCGGGTTATGCTGCTTTTTTCTCCCGCATTTTTGATAAATAATCTTTTACAGTGCTTTGTAAGGAATGATGGAAAGCCCTCGCTTTCAATGGCAGCCATGATTGCAGGCAGCCTTTCAAATGTTGTTTTGGACTATATTTTTATTTTCCCGCTTAAAATGGGGATTTTCGGTGCAATTTTGGCAACAGGCATGGCACCGGTCGTCAGTATTATTGTTTTATCTCCGTATCTGATTCGGCGAAATAATCAGTTCCACTTGACAAAATGTACCCCTGCCGTTAAAAGAATGGCTATTGTTGCATCAAGCGGCATACCGTCGTTTGTTACGGAAGCGTCTTCGGGGGTTGTAATGCTTGTATTTAACTTTATTATTCTTCGGTTAGAAGGAAATGTAGGCGTGGCAGCATACGGCGTAGTGGCGGCGATCTCCCTTGTTGTTGTCGCTATGTATACGGGGCTGTCACAGGGTATTCAGCCAATTATCAGCCGAAATTATGGTCAAAAAAACGTATATAATGTAAAGGCCCTCCTGCGGTATGCTTTAATTACCATGCTTCTTTTGTCGGGCATTATTTATACCATTATTTTTTCCTGTGCTTCACCAATAGTCAATGTTTTCAATAATGAGCAGAATCTGAGTTTACAAAGTATGGCGATGAAAGGATTGAAATTATACTTTACCGCCTGTCCATTTTTGGGCTTCAACATTTTGATTTCTACTTATTTGATTTCAATTGAACGTCCACACCCTGCCCAGATTATTTCGCTGTTTCGGGGATTTTGCATTATAATACCAGTCGCTTTCTTATTCTCTGCAATTATGGGAATGACGGGTGTATGGTGTGCATTTCCTATTACAGAACTGATTGTTATGATTATAGGGGCTGTATACTATATAGTTACAAAAAAAAGAGAAATGCGATGAAAATTCAAACGACTGATATTACAAATATTATTTTGCATATGTTAAAAATTTATTTCAGATAATTTATAGACTATGTCTATTAATACCGCAAGTAGGATAAGCCCGCCAAATAAAAAAATGATGTTCGGCGGGCTGTATTGCCGTGCGCTGACTGCCCTCTGACTTCGTTTTGAAGTTTGGAGGGATTTTTTTATTCTCTAATGGAATTTTACAGGTGGAAAACATACTGGATAAGGCGCTCAGATAAATAGATATTAGAAAAATATACAATAATGGTTGACAGACCATATTATATAGAATATAATATAGAAAAGTAAATAATATTGATGGGATAGTAATATTAACGGTTTCATAATATTAACAACTTCATAATATTATAAAAAGGAGTGATAATATGGTATTTAACACCGGAGCAGCACTGCTGGATGCGATTGTGCTTGCGGTTGTGTCACGGGAGAAGGAAGGTACTTATGGTTATAAGATAACCCAGGATGTACGGCGTGTTATTGAAGTATCAGAGTCGACATTGTACCCTGTACTCAGACGACTGCAGAAGGATGAATGCCTGGAAGTATATGACAGGCAGTTTGACGGCAGAAACAGGCGATACTATAAAGTAACAGAAAAAGGAATGGCTCAGCTGAATTTATACCGGGTGGAGTGGAAGAATTATTCCAGCAAGATTAACGAGATATTTGAGGGAGGTGTTACGGCATGAATCGAAAAGAATTTATGGAAAAACTTGAGAGATTACTCACCGGCATTCCTGTAGATGAGCGGGAAGAAGCGCTGCAGTATTATACCGATTATTTTGAGGATGCCGGAGTGGAGCACGAAGCGGAAGTGATCAGTGAGCTGGGCAGCCCGGAAAAGGTTGCGGCTACGATCAAGGCCGATTTAAAAGGCGGAAGCAGCGACAATGGCGAGTTTACAGAGAATGGTTACAGTGATTCCAGATTTGAAAAGAGAGAGAATCCTGCAACAAGAGAGAATACTTATAAAAAGGCAGAAGGCGGCTACAGCTATCGCAGTACTACGGAGAACGATTCTTATGGAAGTTCTTCCTACTCAGATTATGAGGACGGCAGTGAGAAGCCAAGGACCAGTAAGACACTCAAGATTATACTGGTGATTCTGATCGGCCTGGTAGTGATACCGTTTGCATTCCCTGTACTGATCGGGATCGTGGCTTTGATTATTGGAATTGTTTGTGCAGCATTTGGGCTGTTTGCAGGTCTTGTTGTGGGTTCCGTTGCACTCATGCTTGCAGGCGTTGCGATTTTTGTATTTGGCCTGTTCAAACTGCTGGTTGCATTGCCTACGGCACTTTTAACATGTGGTTCCGGTTTGATTATCTTTGTACTGGGACTCATTGCTACCGTAGCAACTGTAAGACTTTGCATGGTTATTTACCCGGCTATGTGCAGAATAATTGTAAATATCTGCCGCTGGCCATTTCACAGAAGGGTGGTGTCCTAAATTATGAGAAGAGGGTGGAAGATATTCTGGATCGTATGTGCGTCAATCGCTGGAATCGGACTGGTGTTGTGTGTTACCGGCGCCGGAATGGGAGCGACTCTTTCTGGAATCGGAGAGGTATATGCCGCAGACCACTGGTATCTCTGGGATGACTGGCATACTAGGAATGATTCCGGATATGAATATAATGATATTGAAGATCTGGATAAAATAGCGGCTGCAGAAGAGAATTATACCCAGGGAAGTGATGAGTATGTTTCTAATTTTAAAGAAATACAGTCAATCGATATAGAAGCAACCTACGTGGAGATTGACATCAGAACCTACAACGGGGATTCCGTAACAGTTGATACAAGCCAACTGAACAGCCGTTTGAGAGACGATCTTGAATTTGGTGTAGAGGACCATGAGCTCTGGATAGATACAGGAGATCACAGTATATGGAAACAGATTGGAAGACACGATTCCGGATCTATTGTGATTCAGATTCCGGAAAATACCGGTCTTACAGAGGCATCATTTGATATCGGAGCAGGCCTGCTGAAGATAGAAAACATTAAGGCAGGAGAATTGGATATCAATGTAGGAGCAGGCCAGGCCGTGATAAAAGATTTTGAAGCGGGTGACCTGGATGTGGAATGCGGAGCCGGCCAGGCAACACTTCGCGGAAAAGTAAATGAGTCTGCGGATATTCACTGTGGAGTAGGTGAACTCAAAATGTCTCTGAGTGGAAATCAGGATAATTACGACTATGAACTGAAATGTGGAATCGGCGAACTCACAGTAGGAGACTACAGTTACGCTGGTCTTGGAAGTGAACGTAACCTGGATAATGGAACTGGAAGATTAATGAAGATTGACTGCGGAATCGGAAGAGTCGAGGTTAAATTCAACGGCGAATCTTAAAATCTGGTGAAACCCGCGGCCTGCATGCCGGAAACTGGTAATAGAATAAAGAAAAATTAGGAGGAATCATTATGGCACAGAAAAAATTATACCGTTCAAGAAGCAACCGTATGATCTGCGGAGTCTGCGGAGGAGTCGGAGAATACTTTAATATAGACGCAACTCTGGTACGCCTTCTTTTAGTACTTTTAGGCTGCACGGGCAGCGGGATTGTGGCATACTTCATAGCTGCAATCATAATTCCTGACGAGCAGTAAAGATATAAAGAGGTTGTCTTTGGACAGATGACTCTGGAATGGACCGGATAAGAGGAAAGAGAAACAGGCCATGTGTGATAAGGTTTAAAATAAACCATATCATGTGTGGTCTGTTTTTGTGATACAGCAAAATCTACTGGAAATCTCTATAGAAAACATCAGAAGGATGCGTGCTTTGTTTTGTAGTAAACTTTCTACATAAACGATCTGTGAATTCTACATGTGAATTCCACGGAGCTGTGTATATACTAGAATTAATATTTATATAAAAATGAAAGTATCCGGCCCAATCTCAGTGCCGGAGAAATGGCTGAGAGGAGAAAATGTTATGAATAAGAAAAATATACCCCCAATATCTTTTGGAGTGGATTATTACCCCGAGCATTGGCCGAAGGAGCGCTGGGCCGAAGATATCAGACTGATGAAGGAGATGGGAATCCAGGCGGTGCGCATGGGAGAGTTTGCATGGAGCCGTTTTGAGCCGGAACCCGGAGTATATGAATTCAGATGGCTGGATGAAATCATAGATATGCTGAAAAACGCAGGAATCTATACTATATTGGGCACCCCCACCGCCGCACCGCCGGCCTGGCTGATTATGGAGGACCAGGAAATACTTCCCATGGACTCCCATGGGGAGCGCAAGGGATTTGGTGGACGCCACCATGACTGTATGAGCAACCATCACTACCGGAGCGCGATCAGGATACTCGTGGAAAAAATGGCGGGGCATTACGCCGGTGAGCCGTGGGTGATCGGCTGGCAGATCGATAATGAGCTTGGCAACAGCCATGAGGATCTGTGTATGTGCCCGAGCTGTGAGAGAAGTTTCCAGCGCTGGCTGAAAGAAAAATACCATACTGTTTCAAATCTGAATGCCGCATGGGGAACCGTGTTCTGGAGTCAGGAATACAATGATTTTTCGCAGATCCCCGCGCCAAGAACGGTGCCGACTATGCACAGTCCTTCCCTGGAGCTGGACTGGAAACGATTTACATCCGACCTGGTGAACGATTTTCTGAAGATGCAGGCAGATATTATCCGGGGAATTTCTCCTGATAAGCTGATTACACATAATCTGATGGGATTTTACGATAAAACCGATTATTTCGAAATGGCACAAAACCTGGATGTTGCGGGCAATGACCAGTATCCCACGGGATATTATTTTGAACAGCCGGGACAGCCTGCATGGGAAGTGGCGGCCTGCTATGATTTTATCCGAAGCGTCAAAAAACAGCCCTTCTGGATGCTGGAAATGCAGGCCGGGGCTACGGGAGGCAAACTGATCGGCAGAACGCCCAGACCGGGGCAGCTGAATCTCTGGACCTCGCAGAGCGTGGCGCATGGGGCGGATGCAATTGTTTATTTCAGGTGGAGGAACTGTCTTTACGGAACCGAACAATACTGGCATGGGATTCTCCCGCATAGAGGAATCCCCGGAAGGACTTACCGGGAACTTCAGGAAACTATCCGCACCCTGAAACCGGTCATGGAAGAAATGAAGGGCAGCATGCCGGTGAAACAGGCGGCTGTGCTCTTTTCCTATGAACAGGACTGGGCGCTCCAGGTACAGCCCCATCACCCGGACTATTCATATCTATACCAGGTACAGCAGTTTTACAGGTGGTGTTATGAGGCCGGAATTGCAGTTGATTTCCTCCGGGACGGCGAGCCCATGGAAATGTATCCACTGGTATTTGCGCCATTGCAGTTCCTCTCCTCAAAGGAACAGGCGGGCAGGCTGGAGCGCTATGTGGAATCCGGCGGGAATCTGGTCATGTCAGTGCGTTCGGGCGTGAAGGACCAAAATAATGCGTGCCTTCCGGATGTGCTGCCGGGACCATTCAAAAAGGTTCTGGGCATCACGATTCCAGAGTACGACTGTATGTGGGCAGAAGAGGCCGGGCTGGTAAAAGCAGACCAGGCGGATTATGAAAAGGAAGACGGGAAAGGAATGGAAAAGGCTCCGATTGGAAAAGGCACGATCTGGTGCGACTGTATCTGCCCGGATGGCGCAGAACCGGTTCTAATGTACGAAACAGGGATGTACAAAGGAAAGGCAGCAGCCACCGTTCATACATATGGCAGGGGGAAGGCCTGGTATATTGGCTGTGTGCCCGATGAGAAGGCCGGACAGTGGATGATGAAGCGGATCTGCCGGGAATGTGGTTTTACTCCCCAAAAGAACTGGGGCGGGCCGGTTGAATATGCGGTAAGGCAAAATGAGGAGGAAGCAGTTTTATTTGTCATGAATCATTCCGCCCAGGAACAGACCGCGGATATACCAGCGGAATGGGGGACACAGGGACAGTATCGTATGGCCCCCTATGAAGTAAAAATATGGAAAAGGAAGAGGGAAAATGAGTAAAAACAGGCTGGAGCAGGTATTGCATGGGGAAGAAGGAAACACAATTTATCCGTTTTTCTGGATGCATGGAGAGAAACACGAGATTTTAAAGGAAGAACTGGATAAAATCTATGACTGCCAGATACGCGGCATCTGTATCGAAGCCAGGCCTCATCCAGACTTCGGAGGCCCGTCCTGGTGGGAGGATATGGATTTTATCATGGAATATGCAAAAGGACATGACATGAAGGTATGGCTTCTGGATGACGACCATTTTCCCACGGGACATGCAAACGGTGCATTCGAAGACGGACAGAACGAACTGGCGAATCTGTTTCTTACCTGCTGGTCCACGGATGTTTTAGGCCCGGCCGGTCAGGCTTCACTTCCCGTGGGAGCGGTGGTGAAAGAGGGGGAGGAGCTGATCGGGGCGGTGCTGGTGCCCCGAACGGACCCTGGAAGCACGGAACTGAATCTGGCCGGATGCCTTGACGTGACAGATAAGATTACGGACGGATGGCTTAGGATTGATGTGCCAAAAGGACTTTACCGGGTAATTTTATTCTATACAACCCACGAAGGGGACGGAAAACTGGATTATTTTAATATTCTGGATTCGACATCCGTAAGAGTCCTTATAGAGCAGGTATATGAGCCGCATTACCGGCATTATGGGCAGGAGTTTGGAAAGACTTTTGAAGGATTCTTTTCGGATGAACCGGAATTCGGCAATCTCCCGGGGTATGACTTTCAGGCAAGACTTGGAGAGAGGATGAAATTCATTCCGTGGAGCCGGGAGCTTTCGGAGAAGCTTCAGAAAATATGGGGCGGGGATTTTGTCGAAAATCTTCCTGCTCTCTGGTATCTGTGCGGTGAGAGGACAGATATCATACGGTATGAGTATATGGATGCAGTTACAAAACAGTTAAAAACATCCTTTTCAGACCAGATTCATGCCTGGTGCAGTGAGAGGGGTGTCCTGCATGTGGGGCACATCATAGAGGATGATAATTCCCATGGGCGTCTGGGGTGCAGTACCGGACATTACTTCAGGACCATGTCTTCTTTTGATATGGCGGGAATTGATGTCGTGCTGCTGCAGGTGATGCCTGGGATGGATCAGGAAACCCATCAGTGGGTGGCCTCCGACCGGGACGGGGAGTTCTTCCATTACGGGCTTGGAAAGCTGGGAAGTTCTATGGCGCATATTAATCCTCTTCATAAAGGCAGGGCAATGTGTGAGATCTTTGGCGCATACGGCTGGCAGGAGGGGGTATCCCTGATGAAATGGCTGGCAGATCATATGCTGGTCCGGGGGATTAACTATTTTGTACCTCATGCATTTTCACCGGAAAAATACCCGGATCCGGACTGCCCCCCGCATTTCTATGCGAGCGGAAAACATATGCAGTATCCGTATTTTCAGAAACTGATGGGATATATTAACCGTATGGGACATCTGCTAAGTGCAGGACATTATCCCGCGCGTACGGCGGTTCTGTATCATGCAGACGCAGAATGGACCGGGCAGGAAGCGCAGCTGTTTCAGAAACCGCTGCGGAGTCTGATGGAGCATCAGATTGATGCGGACGTAATACCATGCGATGTATTTTCTGAGGCAGGAGGATATGGGACGGAATATGGGAAAACACTGAAAGTCGGTTCCCAGGAATATGAATGCCTGGTGATCCCGGCCTTGAGTTTTCTGCCCGAAGAGACGTTAAAGGGACTGGAAAAATGGATGCATCTGGGCGGGAAAGTGCTGTGTATTGACCGGATGCCTGCAGCGGATGAAGCATTCACAAGCCAGGCGGAGAAAATTTCTCTGGCAGAGCTTCCTAAAAGAATTCTGGAATTGACCCATCCCCTTTTAAATGTACAGGGCGGAGACGGGAAGCTTAGAACGTATACTTATGAAAATGATTACGGGACAGCTGTATTCTGCTTTAATGAAGATGTGGTAAAAAGACAGGATTTTACAGTTTGCTGGAATAAAGATGAGCCGGTTTGTGTGGTACGGTATGATGGACTTGAAAATAAATGTTATGGGTACGGTCAGAATGCAGAGGATAAAATCTCCGTAAGTCTGGAGCCTGGAGAATCAACAGTCTGTCTTTTCCTGCAGGAAAACATTGCAGCAGATACTCCGGCGTTATGGGAAGAAGTGAAAAAAATAAATGGGTCATGGGAAATCTATGCAGCAGACAGCAGGGGGAGAGAACCGGTCCTGATAAAAAAAGGCGATACAAAGGTGCTTGCAGATCTGAATCCATGGCTGGCGGCTAACAAGTTTAACGGGCAGATCATCTATCGCACCGCTATATCCTCAGAGATGGCCATGCACAGTAAAATAACGATACCTCAGCCGGTGGATGTATGTGAGATCCGGCTCAATGGACAAACGGTGGAAAAGCTGATCGGTCCCCCCTATGCGGCGGAAATCGACCTTGCAGAAGGGGAAAATGTCCTGGAACTCCATTTTCCGGTTACTCCGGTTTATGAAAGTGGGGATGCGTGGTCCGCTTTGACAATGCTGAAACCATTTGGACTGCAGGAAGAACCGGTTCTGTCTGTAAAAAGGCGAGAAAGGAAGGCGCTATGAGAAATAAAAATCAGACCTTATGGTATACGCATCCTGCAAAGGATTTTACCCAGGCATTACCGCTCGGCAACGGACATCTTGGGGCTATGGTATATGGAGGATTTCCGCGGGAGCGCATCTCATTGAATCTGGATACTCTTTGGTCCGGTCATCCCGGGCACTGGCACGGGAAGCAGAAGATACCGCAGGGGACGATGGAGAGGGTTCGAAGCCTTATAGATGCCGGTGCGTATTGGGAGGCACAGAAACAGATACAAAAACATATGCTGGGATGCAATAACGAATCTTACCTGTCGGCAGGGAGTCTGGAGCTTCAGTTTGATACAGAGGCAGATTATGTGGGATGTGAGAGACGTTTATCTCTGGAAGAAGCCATAACCCGGACGGACTGGGAATTAAAAGGGCAGAAGGTGAGAGAAGACGTTTTTGTCTCAGCAGTTCAAAATGGAATGTATATCAGGATTTTTACAGAAGGAGCTCCCGTTTCTGTTGCAATCTCCCTGCATACCCAATTAAGGGTGCTTCAAAGTGCAGCGGAAGCAGACGGACTGCTGCTCGTGGCGCAGGCTCCTTCCCATGTAGAGCCGAACTATGTGCCGAGCAGGGAGCCGATTCAATATGATGAGGAAAAGCCGGGGATGATATATGGACTGTTTCTCGGGATAAATGAGTGTGATGGGGGAATAAAGAGGACAGAAGAAGGAATCTGTGTGGAAAACTTTACCTGCCTGACATTGTTTTTATCCGGAGAAACAGAGTACGAGGGTTATGGAAAACCTTTAAACGGACAGGAGGAACCCATTATCCGGTATTTAAGAGAGAGGGGGCATCGGGCAAAGCTCAAATCCTGGGAAGAGAATTTTCAGGCGCATCTAAGAGAGCATCAGAGACTCTATCTGCGGACTGTTTTAGAACTGGAGGGAGGGGAAGAAGAGGAACAAAGGCCAACGGATGAGCGCCTGGAGATGGTGAGAAGCGGAAAGGAAGATCCGGGACTTTCTGCGCTGTTATTCCATTATGGAAGATATCTGATACTTGCTTCTTCCAGGCCGCTGGACGATCTGGTGCAGCCCGCCACCCTGCAGGGGATCTGGTGCGAGGATGTGCGGTCTGTGTGGAGCAGCAACTGGACGGTGAATATCAACACCCAGATGAACTACTGGATCTGCGGACCCGGAAATCTGCCGGAGTGTGAGATCCCACTGATCCGGATGGTAAAAGAACTTTCGGATGCAGGTCGGGAAGCGGCGGCAAATCTGAACTGCCGGGGCTTTGTGGTCCACCATAACGTGGATCTGTGGCGGCAGTGCATTCCGGCACTTGGAGAAGTGAAATGGGCTTACTGGCCGATGGGCGGTCTTTGGCTTACAACCCATCTGTACCGGCATTATCTCTATACCGGGGATAAAGAATATCTGGAGAAGATCTATCCTGTATTTCAGGAATGTACAGCATTTATTTTAGATTATTTATATCATGACGGAAGCGCTTATCAGACGTGTCCGTCCACTTCTCCGGAGAACACGTTCTATGATGAACAGGAAAGAGAATGTGCCGCCTGTGTTTCTCCCACGATGGACATTGCGCTGATTCGGGAAGTTCTTTGTAAGCTGCTGGAAATCGATGAGATCTTACGGGGAACACGGCCTGAAAGCGGGCAGTGCAGAGAAGCCAGGCGTGTGCTGAATGAACTTCCTGCGTTTCAGACCGGCAGCAGAGGGCAGTTATCGGAGTGGCGGGAAGAATACCGGGAAGCAGATCCGGGGCACCGGCATTTTGCACATTTGATTGGCTTTCATCCGTTCAGCCAGATAAATGGGGAAGAAACACCCGAACTTGTAGAAGCCGTAAAGAAGAGCCTGGGAATCAGACTGGAAGGAAGAAAACAGTATATAGGGTGGAATTGCGCCTGGCTGATTAATTTTTCGGCAAGGCTTGGAGATACAGAGCAGGCATGGGAATATGTGCAGCAGATGCTCAAGTTCTCGGTGTATGATAATTTATTTGATCTGCATCCGCCTCTGGGCGAAAATGAAGGGGAGCGCGAAATCTTCCAGATTGACGGAAACCTGGGAGCCGCAGCGGGAATGGCGGAATTCCTTCTCCAATATCTCAGGGGAAAGATTCATCTCTTGCCGGCCCTGCCTAAAGCATGGAAAAGCGGGCGGGCAGAAGGAATCGCTGCACCGGGGCAGATGGAATTGTCCATGAGCTGGAAAGACGGAGTCCTTACGGAAGGATGTCTGCGTGCCCGAAAAGACGGCCGGGCGGTTATTGTATGTTCCGTTCCTTTTTCACTCGGCGGTAAGGGCGGCGTTCCTCTTAAGCGTGCAGTGCGGACGCAATGGGGCTGGGAGGCCGGGATTGACATCAGGGCAGGCGCGGAATATGACATTATACGGGAGGATATTTGAAAAGTCCAAGTTGTTTCTGTGAAAAGTGCATGTGAAAGAGAAAACAATTCTATTATAATCAAATCATCAGTAAAGGAAAGGTTACAGGAAAAGAAAGGAGAAGTATATGAAAAAGAGAAGAGTAATGCCAATGCTGATGGCAGGAATTTTCACAGTATCAGCAATTCTCGGAGGATGTTCCCAGGGTGGAGACGATAAGGGGACAGATACACAGAAGGGAAAAGAAGGCAGCCAGCAGGAGGCATCAGGCGGAGACATTTACGAGTACACCAAAGAGGATCTGGATGGCAGGACCATCTCACTGGTTACTTCACAGGACTGGTGGAAAGATGGGATGCAGGCTCTGGTAGATGAGTACAAAGAGGAATTCGGGGTAAAGGTCCAGGTTGAGATTTTGCCAAGCGATACCGCATCAGAGGTCATTAAATCAAAATTTACAACGAAGGAACTGCCGGATATTATCATGAACTCCGCATCTCCGGCTGAGCTGACTTACATGAATGCATCACAGAATCTGGAGGATCTGACAGATGAGCCGTGGGTAGAAAAACTGAACAGCATTGACGGTTTTGTTGATACAGACGGAAGGCTTTACGGCTGTCCGCTGGCGGCGCAGGATTACTGGGGCTTCTGTGTGAACAGAGAAGTGTTTGAGAAATGCGGGCTGGAAATCCCGGAATCAAAAGAAGACCTTGTAGATGCTTTTAAGGTGCTGCAGGAAAAAGGCTATACTCCATTTTACTTCGGAGCAGGGGATTCCTGGATGTGCGGCAACATCACCAGCTCAGGAGTCTATGCGGACAGTCAGAAGGATTCGGATCTGATTCAGAAGTTTAACACAAATGAAATGAACTATGGTGACAGTGAAAGTTTCAACGCAATGCTGCAGGATTTATATGACTGGTCGAAAGACGGATATTTTGGAAAGAACCCAATGGCCCAGTCCTGGGACGGACAGTTTGCGGCGGTTGCGGACAATGAATGCGGCGTTCTGATCGGGCTGACATCCTGGTTCAATGAGATTGATGCAAAATACGGGGAGGGCACTGCCGATAAGCTGACTATGATCCCTTATTATATAGGAACAAACGATACTATTTATCAGTCAACCAGCACACAGTTCTATATTCCGAAGGACGGGAAAAATGTAGATGTGAGTAAGCATTTTATCAACTGGTGCGCATCAGACGAGAATCTGCAGACATTCTATGATTCCATCGGAGCCGTTTCTCCGTTTAAGGATATAGAGCCAAGCAAAATGACAGCGCCAGCCAAAGATCTCCTGGATAAATTAAGCGATGGAACTTATGGCGTGCATGTATCACACAATTCCGTAATACAGGGGCAGGATTGGGACAGCTTCTGCCAGCTGCTTCAGGAAGTGGTAATGAACCGGTATACGCCGAAACAGTTCTGCGACGAATATGACGGCATCCGTGAGGGAATCTGCCAGTCCCTTGGTCTGGAAGGATTTTGAGTATAAGCGGCATTTGGGGCACAAAAACGGGATGGTTTTTGTGCCCCGTTACTTTAAGAAAGGAAGGTTTGTAAATGAATTATAAGAAAATGTATCCCAGATATCTCTGGATGGTCCCATTGGTTATTTACACATTATTTTACATTTTACCTGGGATTCTGGGCATCTATTACTCTTTTGTGAACTATACGATTTATAACGATTCGAAGGAATTTGTGGGGTTTGCAAATTACATACAGATGTTCTCACAGAACCGTTTCCGGGTAGGCCTGGGCAATACAATGCTGTTTGCCGTGCTGACAACCGTATTTAAAAACCTGATCGGCCTGGCCATGGCGGTGGCATTGAATACCAGTATCCGCTCCAGAAATGTGCTCCGTACGATTTTTTATCTGCCTGTTATTTTAAGCACCCTGATTGTCGGACAGGTTTTTCAGGCAATGCTGCAGCCGGACACGGGGCTGATTAATCACATTCTGTCCGTATTCAGCTCTTCGGCTTTAAGCTTTGACTGGCTTGGCAATCCCAATACGGCCATGTGGATGGTAATCCTTGTGGAGATCTGGAAAGGGGCCGGTTACTGCATGGTCATCTATCTGGCAGGTCTTCAGGTGATCTCAAAAGAATACTATGAGGCGGCATCTATCGACGGTGCCACAGCATGGACAAGCTTTAAGAGTATTACACTGCCGTTGATTGTGCCGTCCATCAGCATCAACGTGCTTCTCAGCGTTGTGAACGGGCTGAAAGTGTTTGATATTATCATCGCACTGACAGGAGGCGGACCGGGAATGTCCACACAGGTCCTGAGTACGACCATATATTCTTACCTGGGAAGCGGCGCACTTTCCACGGGCTGTGCTGCCAATGTCGTGCTGACGGTGTTTGTCATTGTTGTATTCTTTGCTCTGAATAAACTGTTTGCGAAACTGGAGGTGGACCACTAATGAAAGCACAGAAAATAAAACGAACCGTTTTGGCGGTATTCATGTGGCTTCTGAGTCTTATCGTTTTGATTCCGCTGCTGCTGATTATCATCAATGCATTTAAAAGCTCGGCAGAGGCCGATGTCATGACACTGAAACTGCCGGAAGTCTGGCAGTTTGCAAACTTTGCAGTGGCGGTGGCGGAGTCGAATATCTTCCGTACTTTTCTGAACAGCGTTCTGATCACAGGGGTATCGGTATTTGCTTCTTCCATATTAGGAACCATGGCAGGATATTCCCTGAGCAGGAACCGGGATAAGATTAACAGGAAAGTGTACTCCTATTTCCTGTTGGGGCTGGTAGTTCCGGTGCAGGTTATTGCGTTAATACAGGTTCTGCAGAAGTTTCGGATGATGGATTCCTATGCGGGGATCATATTTGTCTATATCGCCATGTTCGTGCCGTTAAGTGTATTTCTGGCATACAGTTTTGTAAGTTCTGTGCCAAGGGAGCTGGATGAAGCGGCAGTCATGGACGGGGCAACGCCCCTGCAGCTTTTTTTCCATATCATACGGCCGATGCTGACGCCCGTAATCGTGACATCGTTTATCACGCAGTTTGTATTTATCTGGAATGATTTTCAGTATCCGCTTTATCTGCTGTCCAGCAGTTCAAAGTGGACAATCGTGCTCGGCGTGTACAAATTCATCGGGCAGTTCGGCAGTGACTGGAATATTGTATGTGCATATATCCTGCTTTCCTCTCTGCCGGTAATCCTGGTATATCTGATGGGACAGAAATATATCATTTCGGGAATGGTGGCCGGAGCAGTGAAAGGTTGATAACGGATTTGCGGTGTGATATAGTGGGGAAAATGTTGCAGGAAAATTTAAAAGAAAGGGGAATAGGTATGATGGCCAGAGTCAGACAGCTTAGTTATCAGAAAAAAGCAGTCCTGCTATTTTCTCTTTTAATCAGCCTGCTTATCCTTGTATTCCTCGCTATATACACGAACTCCCAGAGCCGGTCCATAAAAGAAAAGGAACAGGATACCATGGAACAGCTCTCCGTCAGGGCGGTTACTCAGTTCGGGGAAATGCTGGAGAATATGCACAGGATCTCGCTGGGCGCGGCATCCGATAAGGATGTGCTTCGGGTGCTGGAGCAGGCGGACAGTTATAATGGAGAGGAAAACTATTTCCAAAAATATCCCCAGGAGCGGAAGATCATACAGATGGTGCTGATGAATCTGATCGGAGAGGATTTCCGCAACCGCAGCTTCCATGTGATCTCAGAAAGAAATGACTGGCTCAATCTGGATATTTATAATGAAGCTTATATGAATAAAGCAGGGATTGAAGCGCTGTCCTGGCAGGATGAGATGAAGGCGGAAAAGTATATCAAGTATATTACCCCATTTACAGAGGATGGATATGGACGTACGGAGGAGCCGGTTTTTTCCTATGTCCGGCAGATCCGGGATGAATACAGGAAACTGGGATATATTGATATCCAGTATGAGAAGAAACTTCTGGATGATATCTTTACACTGCAGATGAATAACTATCCCGTACAGGTGGCCGTGTACCATGGGGGAGAACTTTTTTACAGCAAAGATTTGAAGGACCGGGAGAGTCTGAAAGCTATACAGCAGAAAATAGAATTCACGGAAGAGGGGAGCATACAGGAAGTAAAAGCAGGCAACCGCAAGTATCTGGTATACGGGGCGGATAATCCTGCTTTTGAGATGCAGTTCTGTCTCTATGTAGATGTGAACAGCTATATGGGCATTATCTATCAGAATCTGGGATGGATTATTGTTCTGGGAGCCAGTTTGCTCTGTATTATGATCCTGCTGGTAACACTTGTTTCAGAGAACCTGTACCGGCCGATCCGGCAGCTTCGGGACAGCATCCGGCACATGAATTATGGGGAGCTGGCCATGAACCGCAAGATAGAGGATACGGACGATGAAATCCAGATGCTGACAACGGCCTTTTATGACATGCTCGACAAGATGAAAATATCCAGAAATGAACTTGTAGAAGCCAGGACAAGGGCAGTCCGGGCAAGGTATGAGGTGCTTCAGGCGCAGATCAATCCCCATTTTATGCATAATATATTGTCCGTGATCGGGCTTATGGGATATCAGAAAGATGCACCGGAAATCATGGATATCTGTTCAGACCTTACAAAAATGCTGCAGTTTACAACGGATACCGGTAATTCAACGGTACCATTGAAGGAAGAAATAGAGCATGCTGCGACTTATCTGAAGCTGATGGGATACCGTTATCTGGACCGCCTGCAGACGGTAATAGAGGTAGAACCGGCGATGGAGGAGATACTGGTGCCTAAGTTTATACTGCAGCCGATCGCCGAGAATTGTTTTCAGCACAGCTTTGCCAACAGCAGGCAGAAGCAATATGAAATACAGGTGCTGGGCAGAGGGACATGCAGGGAATGGCAGATTCAGATTCTGGATAACGGCACGGGATTTTCAGGCGAATCGCTGGAAAAGCTCAAGAAGCAGTTTGCGGAAATCGATATGAATATCAGGGAAGGAAGTTCCATACCCGAGATGGGGATCGGAGGAATGGCACTGACTAATACGTATGCACGGCTTGCGATATATTCGGAAGGCAGGATCACTCTGGAGGCAGGAAACCGGCCGGAGGGCGGTTCCTGGGTATGCCTGAGGCAGCAGGCAGATGAAGAAATTGCTGAGGAGGAGTATTCCGGGAGCAGTGCAGGAACGGGGTTGGAAAAAGGAGAAAACAATGTTGATGAAGATACTGGTTGCAGAAGATGAACCGGCAATCCGTCAGGGAATCATCTCCCTGCTTGGAAATCTGGGGCTTGCAGTCGAGATTACAGGTGCCGCAGAGGACGGTATGGAGGCATTGGAACTGATGGAGGCCACAAAACCTGACGTTCTGATTACCGATATCAGAATGCCCGGGATGAGTGGAATAGAGCTGATAAGGAAAGCAAGAAAGCTGTATCCGGACACGGAATATGTGATTCTCAGCGGATATTCAGAATTTGAATATGCGAAGCAGGCAATAAAATACGGTGTGCAGGATTATATCCTGAAGCCTCCCAGAAAAGAGGAGGTCGGCAGTGCACTGGAAAAGATTTACACCAGGCTGGAGAATACAAAAAAAGCCGGCAAGAGGCAGCTGGTATACGATTATCTGGTAAATGGAGTACAGACGGATTCTGGGGTACTGGAAATGGAGGGCTGCTGCTATTATTTAATCCTGTTCTGCATTGGTCCATTTACCAACCGAACAGAGAATCTGATTCAGGTGGGAATCAGCGGGTTTTCATCAAAAGAGCTGCAGGACCAGCTCTGCCAGGGGTTAAGGGAAGGGGAAGACTGTCTGGTATTTGACATGAAGCAGCAGAATGAAAAATTGATTCTCCTTTCTGTAAAAAGGCAGGAAATCAACCCCATACAGCGGGCGGTTCTGAAGCTTTCGGCTTATGAAAAAAAGTTTTCCATGCCTGTCCATGCCATTTTGTCAGATCAAATGGATCACATCGGGCTGCTTCCGGGGACCTACGCAAAAATGCACAGGAGTCTTGCGAGGCAGGTGTTGATCGGTAAAAGCGATGTTGTATTTCTGGAGAAGGAATCGAATCAGGAAAAGGAACTGGGGATTGATGAAAGCGAAAAATGCCAGATCGCTTCTCTGCTGGAGCAGGGAGACGGCGAAGGCCTGTGCTCCCTTTTCGGGTTTCTGTGTTCGAAGTGGAAGAAAAAAAGAATTCCTCAGGTAAGCTGCGAATTCAGTGTGAAATATATTCTTATGGAAATTTATCAGCGCAATCCGGTCCTGGAAACAGAAACGGCAATAGAAGAGCTGTTTTACCGGGCCGAGGAGGTCATTGGAAAAGCAATGACCTTTGACCAATTTGAAGATGGAATACGGGATCTGCTGCAGGAGATTTTCGGAAGAATCATGGAGGGGAAGGCAAATAAAAAAATCGAGGACGTGGTAGAACTTCTGAAACAGCATATCTGTCAGCATTACAACAGCAATTTATCACTTGAGGAATTTGCCGGTCAGTTTGGGTACAATCCTACTTATCTTTCAAACCAGTTTACCAGCCAGCAGCATATTTCACCGAGCAGGCTGCTGACCAATATACGGCTGGAAAAGGGAAAGGAATTACTGTTAAGCACGGACTATCTGCTGAAAGATATTGCGGAAATGACAGGATTCCACGATGTGTCGTATTTCAGCCGTTTTTTTAAAGACAATGTAGGCATGAGCCCCAAACAGTACCGTGAAGCAGCGGGGAGAGCGAGGAAAGCACGATGAATTATAAAGAGACAGAGCCGCAGTTGAAACGTGTAGAAGTAAAAGACAACTTCTGGTCTTTTTATCAGGAATTAATCCGGGATGTAGTTCTTCCGTATCAGGAACAGATACTGAAAGACGAGATCCCGGGGGCGGAAAAAAGCGGCGCGATACAGAATCTGCGTATTGCAGCAGGTATGGAAGAAGGCGTATTTTATGGACAGGTGTTCCAGGACAGTGATATATGGAAATGGCTGGAGGCAGTCAGTTACATATCTAATATGGAAGAAACTGGAAATCTACAGGAGGGCGCACAGCAGATAATCGGCCTTTTAGAGCGTGCACAGGAAGAGGACGGCTATCTGAATACCTATTTTCAGCTTAAGGAACCGGATCATAAATGGCAGAATCTTCTGGAGTGCCATGAACTCTATTGTGCAGGGCATCTGATCGAAGCTGCCGTGGCGGATTATAAAATGACAGGGAAGTGCAGGCTTTTAAACCCGGCGATCCGCCTGGCGGATCTGATTGACTCCCGTTTTGGGCAGGGTAAAGTGCGGGGAATCCCGGGGCATGAAGAGATTGAACTGGCGCTTCTGCGGCTGGCAAGGGCGACAGGGGAGCAGAGATACTTTGATCTGGCCGGATATTTTCTGGCGGAACGGGGTACGGAACCCAATTATTTTGCAGAAGAACAGAAAAAGAGAGACTGGGTATACTGGCAGATGGATCCGGAGGAGCGTACTTATACCCAGAATCACCGTCCAGTCAGAGATCAGGATTCGGCCGAAGGACATGCCGTGCGTGCAATGTATCTTTATACGGCAATGGCCGACATGGCTGCCGCTGCGGACGATGAGTCCTTAAAGGCTGCGTGCAGGAAGATCTGGAAAAATGTGACGGAAAAACGGATGTATATAACGGGCGGCGTTGGTTCCGGCGCAAAAGGGGAGACTTTTACTGTGGATTACGACCTTCCCAATGACAGGGCCTACGCGGAAACCTGTGCGGCCGTAGGACTTGTGTTCTGGGCAAGGAAAATGCTGAACATTGCTCTGGACGGGAATTATGCCGATGTGATGGAACGTGCGCTGTATAACGGTGTTTTAGGAGGAATGGGGCGGGACGGCCGGCATTTCTTCTATGTGAATCCGTTAGAGGTGGTACCAGGAATATCCGGGCAAGTGCCAGGATATGAACATGTACGGCCGGTAAGGCCCAGGTGGTATGCCTGCGCATGCTGTCCGCCCAATATAGCACGGCTGCTTGCATCACTTGGAAAATATGCATGGGGAGAGGCACCGGGCTTTGTATACTCACATCTCTATCTGGGAGGCATTTTTCATGCGGCACAAAACAGAATCAGCTGGAAGACGGTCACGGATTATCCATGGGAGGGCCGGCTTCTTTATGAAGTTTATAACAGCGAAAATGAAGAACAGACCGCCCTGGTTATCAGGATACCAGGATGGTGTCCGTCTTACAGCCTGTCTGTAAATGGGAAGGAATGCACAAACGGGCATGAGAATAGACAGGGCTATATAACAATAAAGAGAGCGTGGAAAAAGGGCGATACGGTCTGCCTGCAGTTGTCCATGGAAATCAAACGGATTTATGCGAATCTTATGGTGCGGGAAGATACGGGCTGCATAGCACTGATGCGGGGCCCCTTGGTCTACTGTATAGAGGAGGCCGATAATGGAACAGGACAGAACGCGCTCCTGCTTCCGGCTGGGTCTGAAGTAAGAGAATACCGGAAATATGACGGTGCTCTGGGGGATTATGTGGGACTGGAAGCCGACGGGCTGAGGCTGGAAGACAATCGTGATGCCTTATACAGTGAAACTCCGCCACGGGAAGTGAATACAAGAATCTGTGCGGTTCCCTATTTCCTGTGGGGCAACCGGCAGGCAGGGGAAATGCGTGTATGGATCCGGGAAAAGTAAAAAATATCTTATCACATCTGTGCTGCCCGGATATGGATGCGCAACAGTTCAGGCCTGTCTGAACTGTTACAAATTCTCCCTTATATTGAATGCAGTACGTATTTTAGGCAATACTCCTACCAAAAAGAAAGGTAGGTATCAATATGTCTGAAAAAAAATTAAAACCAATCGACTTGAAAAATCTGGAGCCTGAAGAGAAGGTGAAGTATGAAATTGCAGAGGAACTGGGCCTTTTAGATAAAGTTATGGCAGAGGGCTGGCGCTCTTTATCTTCGAAAGAGACTGGAAGGATTGGAGGGCTGATTACGAAAAGAAAACGAAAGAGTTGAAAAATCTTCGGATTTTTGATACAATTGTACGACTGGGGAGAAGAAGCACAGGTGATGTAGATGAAAGAAAAGATTAATATCTTTGATGTGGAGATTGACGGCTTCACAGCAAAAGCTGCCATGCAGGCGGCTGTGCAGTATATGCAGAGTGAATCCATCAATACGATTGAGATTGTCACGCTGGATATGCTCATGCAGGGAAAGGACAACCCCGCATGGAAGGAAAATACGAAAGCAATGGATATGGTGCTTCCTGGAGAAAAGGAGATACTTGAGGCAGCAGAAGTACAGGATAGATATTTACTGAAGGACGTAGCAAATAAAATGTTTCTTAAAATGTTTTTGCGTTACCTTCAAAAGAATCGGAAAAAGATATTTCTGATGGTGCAGTCTGAGCAGGAAATGTCAGGCCTCAAACAGGCTGTGGAAAAGTACAACAGAGGTATTACTGTGGCAGGGCATGGCGCTCTGGACGTGGAAGGAAAGTCCGAGGAGGATGTGATTAACAATATCAACGGTGCAGAGATTGATTGTATACTTTCTGTACTCCCCTCACCGCAGCAGGAGGATTTTATAGTAAGAAATGCCGCACTTTTAAACGCCAGAGTATGGCTGGGATGCGGCAGGGCTCTGGAGCAGAGCTTCAGTGAGAAAAGCGGAGACGGCGTACGTCGCTTCTTTTTGAAAAAGGTATTCCGTTACAGGGTAGGAAAACAAAAGAAGGAGAACTGAGCATGCATGGATATCGGGAAAAACCCGTGTATATGAAGTATGCATACATTGCTGTGGGGACAGGTATCGTATCTTTTGCTATCAAATGTATTTATGAACCCAACAGCCTGGTAGTCGGAGGATTTTCCGGCCTGGCTATCATTATTAAGAGTCTTACAGAAGGGCTTCTTCCGGGTGGTATTCCGCTGTGGCTTACGAATATCGCCCTCAATGTGCCGGTTTTTCTGGTAGCATTGAAAGTAAAAGGCAAGTCATTTATCGGCAGGACCTTGTTTGCAACGGCCATGGTTTCGGTCTGGCTGGGGATTCTGCCTGAGTTTTCCTTTATTGAAGGGAATATCCTGCTGGCCGCTGTGTTTGGCGGGGCACTGCAGGGCATCGGTATGGGACTGGTATTTTCCAACGCGGCAACAACCGGCGGCACAGATATGGTTGGGGCAATCATCCAGAATTATCTCCGGCAGTTCTCTGTGGCAAAGATTATGATGGTGATAGATGCTGTTATCGTAATTGCGGGCGGCTATATGTTTGGAATCGAGCGTGCTCTTTATGCAATTATTACCATTGTGGTAGTCAACCGAATCGCGGATGCGATGATCGAAGGTGTTAAGTTCGCAAAGGCCGCGTATATTATTACGGATCAGTATGAAGAAGTATCAAAGGCGATTATGCACGGAGTGGACCGCGGACTCACCGGCATTTATGCGAAAGGTATGTATACCGGAAAAGACCGATGTCTGCTCTTCTGTGTGGTTACCAAGAAAGAACTGGTGCATTTGAAGGAACTGGTGGGCAGAATTGACGAAAATGCGTTCATAATTGTGAGTGATGCCCGCGAGGTTATGGGCGAAGGATTTTTCCCCGTAGATAAAGATTTGTGAACTATGTATAATGTCTAAAATATGAATTTTTTGTAAAATATATGAGGAAATGCATAAAAATAGTGGATTTCCTCTTTATTTTTTTGACGTTATGCATTAATATATAATTTATATATGTGCGTTCTACACATTTTTCGAAGTCAGACTTTGTGAAAAATGCACATGAAAAGAGTCAACGAGCGGAGGAGAGAAAGTATGATTTCAAATCAGATACTTCAAAACACAATTGAGGGCCTTAAAGGGATTTCAAGAATTGATTTCTGTGTATTAGATACGGAGGGTAAAGCGCTTGCTGCCACATTTGAAGATACAAAGGATTATGAAAGTGCAGTCCTGTCATTTGTGGAATCTCCGGCTGACAGCCAGGTCATTCAGGGATATCAGTTTTTTAAGATATTCGATGAACAGCAGTTGGAATATGTCCTGCTTGCCGGCGGGGAGAACGAAGAAGTTTACATGGTCGGCAAGATTGCAGCGTTCCAGGTTCAGAGTCTGCTGGTAGCGTATAAAGAGAGATTTGATAAAGATAATTTTATCAAAAATCTTCTGCTGGATAACCTGCTTTTAGTGGATATTTACAACAGGGCCAAGAAATTACATATTGACACAGAAGTAAAACGTGTTATCTTTATTATTGAAACATCTCACGAAAAGGACAGTGTTGCGCTGGACAATGTAAGGAACCTTCTCGGAGGAAAGTCCAAGGACTTTATTACAGCTGTGGATGAGAAGAATATTATTGTTGTCAAAGAACTTTCTGAGAAAGACGGCGGCAAAGAGCTGGAGAAGATGGCTAAGGATATGCTGGAGATCCTGCGCAATGAATGCGGAGAGGAACATATCCATATCGCATACGGAACCATCGTGAATGATATCAAGGAAGTTTCAAAATCCTACAAGGAAGCAAAGCTCGCACTGGATGTGGGCAAGATTTTCTTTGACGAAAAGGATATTGTGGCATACAGCACGCTGGGTATCGGGCGCCTGATCTATCAGCTGCCGATCCCGTTATGTAAGATGTTTATCAAGGAGATCTTTGAGGGGAAATCTCCGGACGATTTTGATGAGGAGACATTGACGACTATCAACAAGTTCTTTGAGAATAGTCTGAATGTATCAGAAACGTCCAGACAGCTGTACATTCACAGAAATACTCTGGTATACCGGCTGGATAAGCTGCAGAAGAGCACAGGGCTTGACCTGCGCGTCTTTGAGGATGCGATTACGTTCAAGATTGCTCTGATGGTGGTAAAATACATGAAGTATATGGAGTCATTGGAATACTAAAGAGTATGAATAATTAGGAGGAGCATATGATTGAATTAAGAAATGTAACGAAGGAGTACTCTAAGGGCAATGCCGCCCTGAACGGTGTTTCCGTGAAGATTGAACAGGGGGAGTTCGTGTTCATCGTAGGAGACAGCGGTTCAGGTAAGTCTACTTTGATTCGTCTCATTATGAAGGAGCTGGATCCGACAGAAGGAACGATTATTGTGAACGGACAGAACCTGAACAGGATGAGACATCGTCACATTGCGAAGTACAGAAAAGGCCTGGGAGTTGTATTTCAGGATTTCCGGCTTTTGAAGGACAGAAATATCTATGAGAATATTGCTTTTGCACTGCGTGTGACAGAGACACCGACACGAGTTATCAAGAGGAAGGTGCCGGCGGCGCTTTCGCTGGTGGGACTGGCTCAGAAGTACAAGTCATTTCCAAAAGAGCTGTCAGGGGGAGAGCAGCAGCGTGTTGCTATTGCGAGGGCGATTGTAAATGAACCTGCTATTTTGTTGGCCGACGAGCCGACTGGTAACCTGGATCCAACAAACTCATGGGAGATCATGAGTCTGCTGAAAGAGGCGAATGAGAGAGGGACAACAGTATTGGTTGTTACTCACAACCAGGAGATCGTAAACGAGATGAACGAGCGCGTCATAACGATGAAACAGGGCGTTATCGTCAGTGATGAACAAAAAGGTGGGTATTTCGATGAGAATTAGTACATTAGGATACGTAGGAAAACAAGGGGTTAAGAATATCGGGAGAAACAAGATGTTTTCGCTCGCATCAGTTGCGACAATGTCAGCTTGTATTTTCCTGTTTGGGTTGTTTTTTGCGATTCTGCTTAACTTTCAGTATATTATAAAGTCAGCAGAGGAAGGGGTGGCGATCACCGTATTTTTTGATGATGATGCCACGCAGCAGCAGATCGATGACATCGGTGAAGCTTTAAGCAGCAGGGACGATGTTTCAGAAGTAAAGTTTGTGTCATCAGATGACGCATGGGATAAGTTTAAAAACGACTATTTCGGAGATAATGCAGACCTGGCGGACGGATTTAAGAATGACAACCCGCTGGCCGGCTCCGATAACTATGAAGTATATATGAAAACAGTAGAAAAAAATGATGCCAGCCTGTCAGTCAGGAGCAAGTCGCTGGCTTCCACCCAGCAGGATCTTGTAAAGTTTGCCAAGAGCCTGGATGGGGTGCGGAAGGTAAATAAGTCTGATGTTGTGGCGAATACACTTTCCAGTGTCAACGTTCTGGTAGGATATGTTTCCATAGCGATCATCATTATACTGTTTGGCGTATCTATCTTCCTGATCAGCAATACGGTCACAATGGGTATTACGGTGCGTAAGGAAGAGATTGCCATTATGAAATACATTGGCGCCAAGGACTTTGTCGTCCGGTCACCGTTCGTAATAGAAGGCCTGCTCATGGGACTCGTGGGAGCGATTATCCCTCTGGTTCTGCTGTACGGACTCTATGGCAAGGCGGTTGAATATGTACTGACCAAGTTCCAGATATTGAATAATATTATCAGTTTCCTGCCGGTAACAACGGTGTACCGCCTGCTGCTCCCAATCGGGCTGCTGTTAGGTGTGGGAATTGGTTTTGTCGGAAGTTACTTTACAGTACGTAAACATTTGAAAGTATAGGTGGCGCCTATGAAAAGACGAAAGAGGAGTATAATAAGTGCGGTACTGGTTATTGTTTTATGTATGGGCATGGTGCTTAATGTAAATGCAACGACTGTGGATGAAGCACAGAAAAAGGCGGACGAACTGGAGAACCAGAAAAAATCTGCAGAGAAAGAGAAGGATTCCCTATCATCACAGCTAAACTCAATTGTCTCAGATATGAAAGTCACAAAAGAAAAGCTGGGAAAGAAACAGGAAGAGATCCAGATAGCAGAAGATGAACTCGTCCAGGCAAAAGTGGATGAAAACGACCAGTATGAAAGCATGAAGAAGCGGATTAAGTTCATGTACGAGAACGGTAATTCGCAGCTTCTGGAAATATTGATTTCCAGCGACAGTATAGGGGATTTATTAAACAAGGCAGAGTATGTTTCGCAGATTTCTGCATATGATAGAGATATGCTTATCGAGTTCCAGGATGTAGTGAAAGATGTGGAGGAGAAGGAAGCGTCTCTGCAGGGAGAGTATGATGAACTTTCCGGTCTGCAGGATGAACTGGTTGCGAAGCAGAATGAAGTACAGGCATTACTGGACAATAAACAGATACAGCTTGCCGATCTGGAGAAGCAGATTGGGGATAATGCAGCAACCCTGCAGAAGCTGATTGAGGAAGCCGAAGCGGAGCGTATCAAGCAGGAACAGCAGCTGGCGGCTCAGTTGGCAGCACAGCAGCAACAGCAGCAACAGCAGTCATCCGGTGGCGGAGGCAGTTATACACCGCCGAGTTCATCACCGGTTGTCAGCGGAAACGGTCAGTTTACCAATCCTTGTCCGGGAGCATACATATCCAGTACATTTGGTTACCGTGATTTTGACGGTGCCTTCCATAAGGGGCTGGATCTTGCAGCTGGCGAGGGAACACCTACATATGCAGCGGCTGACGGTACGGTAGTTATAGCGGGATGGAGTGACAGCGCCGGTAACTGGGTCGTCATCAATCATGGCAATGGGCTGACTACAAAGTATATGCACCATTCGAATATCTGCGTGTCTCCGGGTCAAACGGTTGTGAAGGGCCAGCAGATCGGATATGTTGGGAATACCGGAAATTCATTCGGTGCGCACCTGCATTTCCAGGTAGAGGTTGGTGGGGTGGCAGTAGATCCGCAGGGATATCTGTAAGTCTACTGTATATGAGTGGGATAAAGTAAAGTCGCAGGACTTTAGAGCGAATAATCTCGAAGGTTGGATATGGAATATGGATCATAAAAAGAGTTTTATCAAGGGGGCGCTTTCAGGCGCCCTCGTTATGCTATTAATTACAATATTAGGCTCAGGAGTATGGAAAGCAATTTCAGTCAAGACGGCAGGGGGCCAGGCGGAAGCGGCGCAGGTATCGGCTGAGAGCGAAACAGATAAAAAGCTGAAGATGTTAAGTGGTGTGATAGATGATTATTATCTGTACGCGGATGACATTGATGAACAGGCTATGCAGGACGGTATTTACAACGGATATGCCAGTGGTCTGGGGGATCCTTATACTGTGTACTACAATGAAGAACAGACGAAGGATCTGCTGGAGTCAACAACCGGGGAGTACAGCGGGATCGGTGCGGGTATACTGAAGAATTATCAGACTCAGCAAGTGACGATCGGTAATATCTACAAAGATTCACCTGCTGAGGAAGCCGGCCTTAAAACCGGAGATATTCTCTATCAGGTGGATGACCATGTAATTGAGTCTGAGGATCTGACGGAGATTGTATCCTGGATCAAGGGTGAAGAAGGGACAGAGGTAACTCTGCATGTCTACAGAGGCGAGAATGCGGAGGAAGTTGCCTGTACGGCCACCAGGCGCATGATTGAGGCACAGACCGTGGAACACGAGATGAAGGAAGGCCAGATTGGCTATCTGCGTATTATGGAATTTGATACGGTAACGTTGAAACAGTTTGAGGAGGCCCTTAATGATCTGGAAAGTCAGGGTATGAAGGGGCTGATTATTGATCTGCGCTCGAATCCGGGTGGAAATCTGGATACCGTGGTAGATATGCTGAAGCTGATTCTCCCGGAGGGAACGATTGTATCTACAAAAGATAAAGAAGGCAATGTTATTGAGGAAAAGAACGAGGAGGATCATGAATTTACGAAGCCTCTGGCGGTTCTTGTAAATCAGGGCAGCGCCAGCGCTTCCGAGATATTTGCCGGAGCGGTCCAGGATTACGGTGTAGGAGAGATTGTGGGCATGACCACATATGGCAAGGGTGTCGTTCAGCAGCTGATGGATCTGGGTGACGGAACCTGCCTGAAAGTGACCATAGCAGAATACTTTACAGCGGCAGGGAGAAGCATTAATAAAAAGGGGATAACGCCTGATGTAGAAGTCGAGTATGAGGCGGATCCTAATGATGAAAATGCGGATAACCAGCTGGAGAAGGCTATTGAAGTCGTGAATGGGGAGTAGGGGGACGCCTGCCGTCGAACGGGACGGGGATGCTTCATGGAGCGTTCTTCTCCCCATCCATTCATTCATGAGCTAAAGCTCCTTCACTTGAAATCACTTCAAATCATTAAAAAAATACCTTGCAATCGAAAAAGAGCTGTGCTATGATTGGTAACAAGTTTTAACAGAGTAAACTGTGAAACAGAAAAAGGCTGTGAACAAGACTCTGATTTTCAGAAACTGACAGGAAGTTGGCGTCACCGACTGAGAGCGCCGGACAGCGGAGAGAATCAAGGGAACACTTGGGAGCTGATCAGCTGAATTTTTCAGTAGGCTGGTACGTAAGGCATACGTTACATGCACAAAAGTGGGGCAGGCAGAGTTTCGTGATGTCTGTTCAATGCGGGTGGTACCGCGGATTAAATTACGAATCCGTCCCGGGATGCAGATGCATCCCGGGACTTTTTGTCGTACAGGACCTCCTGTATATTCCATTTGTTTCAAAACCCGGGATGCAGTCATAAAGGAGCAGAAAGGAGAAAAAACATGGAATTTGTAACAGGAGTAAAACAGAAGGACACAATGGAATTAAGCGAACTACTGAGAGAGGGAATGACTGGAAATCGTGTCAGAGTAAATGGTGCAGTCCATGCTATCCGGGATATGGGGACGGTGGCATTCGTGATTTTAAGAAAGCGAGAAGGACTGATCCAGTGTGTGTTTGAGGAGGGAGTTTCAAAGTTTAGCTTGAAGGAATTGAAAGAAGCTGATACAGTCGAAGTAACAGGAATTCCTGCAGAGTCGGAAAAAGCGCCTCATGGCATTGAGATCAGAATTGAAGAGATAAAAGTTTTGAGCGAACCGGCGGAACCGCTTCCGCTGCCTGTATCGAAGTGGAGGCTCAATACTTCACTGGAAGCCAAAATGAACTATCGGCCGATTTCACTGCGCAATATCAGGGAGAGGGCGAAGTTCAGGATACAGGAAGGGATTGTCAGGGGGTTCCGTGATTTTCTGTATGAGGAAGGATTTACAGAAATTCATACACCTAAGCTTGGTGCAAAAAGCGCGGAGGGCGGGGCGAACCTTTTCCGGCTTGAGTATTTCCACAGGCCGGCCATCCTGCAGCAGAGCCCTCAGTTCTATAAGCAGATGATGGTAGGGGTGTTTGACAGGGTGTTTGAGACGGCCCCGGTATTCCGGGCTGAAAAGCATAATACAAAACGCCACCTGAATGAGTACACGAGCCTGGATTTTGAGATGGGTTACATTGACGGGTTCGAGGATATCATGGCGATGGAGGCAGGATTTCTTCAGTACACAATGAAGCTGCTAGAGAGAGAGTATGCGGGAGAGTTAAGAATTCTTGGGATCGAACTTCCAAAGGCGGAAAAAATACCGGCAGTCAGATTCGATGATATAAAAAGAAAAGTATCTGAAAAGTACGGTCGGGGGATAAAGAATCCATATGACCTGGAGCCAGAGGAAGAACAGTTGATCAGCCAATATGCAAAAGAGGAATGGGATGCAGATTTTGTTTTTGTCACTCACTATCCATCCAGAAAGCGGCCGTTTTATGCAATGGATGACCCGGAAGATCCAACCTTTACATTGAGTTTCGACTTACTGTTTCGGGGGATGGAGATAACAACCGGAGGCCAGAGAATACATGATTATCATGAGCTGAAGAAAAAGATGGAGATAAGAGGCATGACAGAGGAAGGAATGGAGCAATATCTGAGTGCATTCAAACACGGTATGCCGCCCCATGGAGGCCTGGGAATCGGGCTGGAGCGGCTGACCATGAAAATACTGGGAGAGGATAACGTGCGCGAGGCTGCACTATTCCCACGAGACTTAAGCAGGCTGGAACCATAAACGTATATAGCATCCGGAAAGAAACAGAAAAGTGTCGCCTGGAAGGGGGATACCTGCAAAGGGGTCAGACCCCTTTGCAGAGATTGTGAAGATTTCTACAATCCTGGGTGCGGAAGTGAGAGGGGCCTATGTTAGGTAAAAGATGTTATCTGTGTGGAGGAAAATTATCGGAAGGATACTGTCAGGACTGTGGTCTGGATAATGCAAGGCGTGAAAGAAAAACTTACCGTCTGAATTACAGTGCGACCGAAAATCGGATCAAAAGCCGGGTAGAAGAAATTGACACATGGGATCGCAGAAATCATGATGAGGATACTATAAAACAGGCGTCTTCAATGGCAAAACGAAAAAAGTCAGAGAAAACGGGGAATTATCATGAGGTTACGGCAAGGCAGGAAGCCCGGAAGAGCGAACACCGAAATGATTATATGCATGGTTATATAAAACCAGCAATGAAAAAAAGAGCAGTGAACACGGTTCCCTTTTCCAAAAACCAGGGAAAAACAATTGGGGTTATTATAGTTGCAGTGATCGTTTTTATTGGTTTTATCGCTGACTTTTCAAAAGATGAATTCAACACTGTTAATACGGGAAGCGTGGAAGTTACCGAGCCATCAGATCCATATGAGTTTGTAACCAGGGAATTGTCTGATACTGGTGAACACTTTGAAAACATCCTGGAACCGGGTTTGTATAAAGCGGGTGTTAACCTGCCGGAAGGCAGATATGAAATATATCTGGAAGAGGGACAGGGAGACGCTTACATAGATGATTATGAGAATTCTATTTATATGTGGCAGTACTTCGGTGATGATGAGACAGCCGGAGAGACGAAAGAATGGAACGACGTAAGACTCTATGAGGGGGCGGTTCTGGAAGTATCGGGCAATACGAGACTACTCGCCGTCACTGAAAACGGACAGACGGATACTATGGCAGCGGTTCAAAATCCACTGAAGGAAGAAGTGGCACTTACTCAGGGCAGAGAATTGATTGCAGGAAAGGACTTCCCCGCGGGTGTGTATGATTTCCATGCTATATCGGAATGGACCAGTATCAGCTACAGCATCCCGCTGAATACCGACTATGAGGATGAAGAGTTAAACTTCATGAATAAAACCAAGTGGGTAACAGCCAATGCGATAGAGTCTGTTTTTCAGAATGTAGTACTACCGGAGGGCGCAGCCGTGTGCGCGGATGACGCTGATGCCAGAATGGTTCCAAGCCAGATGATTGAATCAGAGGACTACGAAACTTATTACGATGAGTACAGATATTAAAGGGGTCAGACCCCTTTGCAGAAATGGAGGTTGTGATGTGTAAAAAAGTTTCGGAAGAAACGATTGAGTATGTTGGCATTCTCGCCAAGCTGGAGCTGTCGGAGGCAGAGAAGGAGACGGCCAGGGAGGATATGGAGAAGATGCTGGATTATATTGATACATTGAATGAACTTGATACAAGTGGGATTGAACCAATGTCCCATGTGTTCCCTGTAAATAATGTATTCCGTGAGGACGTGGTTACGAACGGTGACAGCAAAGAGGAGATTCTTGCAAATGCTCCCAAACGGAAGAATGACAGCTTTGAGGTTCCTAAGACAATCGTATAGGAGGACGCAGAATATGGATATATTAAGCCTTACAGCTCTTGAGCTGGGGAAAATGATAAAAGAAAGAGAACTTACTGCAGAAGAGGCTGCCAGAGCAGCGCTTGAACGTGCAAAAGCTGCAGAGCTGGAGATTCACAGTTATGTAACATTGGATGAAGAGGGGGCGATGAGACAGGCGGCAGAGGTACAGAAACAGATTGAGACCGGTAATCTTACAGGGCCGCTGGCCGGAGTGCCGGTTGCGGTGAAAGATAATCTGTGTATCGAAGGGCAGCTTACGACTTGCAGCTCCAGAATTCTGTCTGATTTTAAACCGGTTTACACGGCGGAAGCGGTGATGAATCTGCAGAAAGCAGGTGCGGTGATCATCGGGAAAACGAATATGGATGAGTTTGCGATGGGCAGCACGACGGAGACCTCCTTTTATGGTCCTACTAAAAATCCCCACAACCCGGCCCATGTACCGGGCGGATCATCAGGCGGTTCCTGTGCCGCTGTTGCGGCGCAGGAGTGCTGGTATGCATTGGGGTCAGATACCGGTGGTTCCATTCGACAGCCCAGCTCATTCTGCGGTGTGGTAGGGTTGAAACCGACCTACGGAACTGTTTCACGTTATGGCCTGATTGCCTATGGCTCCTCGCTTGATCAGATCGGACCTGTGGCAAAGGATGTATCCGACTGTGCCGCGGTAATGGAGGCAATCGCTTCACACGATCCTAAGGACAGTACATCCGTGAAACGGAAGGATTATGATTTTTGCAGCGCTCTTGTGAATGATGTGAAAGGACTGAAAATCGGCATCCCGGCGGACTATATGGGGGAAGGATTGGATAAAGAAGTAAAAGATGCGGTATTGAAGGCGGCAGATGTGCTGAAAGAAAGAGGAGCTGTTGTAGAAACCTTTGATCTCAGCCTAGTGCAATACGCCATCCCGGCATATTATGTCATAGCTTCTGCGGAGGCCAGCTCCAACCTGGAACGCTTCGACGGTGTAAAATACGGGTACCGTACACCAGACTATGACGGGCTTCACAATATGTACAAAAAGACGAGATCAGAAGGTTTCGGGGCAGAAGTAAAACGCAGAATCATGCTTGGCTCCTTCGTGTTGAGCTCAGGATATTACGATGCATATTATCTGAAAGCACTGCGCACAAAAGCATTGATAAAACAGGCATTTGACCGCGCATTTGAAAAATACGATGTGATTCTGGGACCGGCGGCTCCAACGACGGCACCGGAACTTGGAAAATCACTGAGTGATCCGCTTAAGATGTATCTGGGCGATATTTATACGGTAGCAGTCAACCTTGCCGGCCTGCCCGGTATGTCTGTTCCAGTAGGAAAAGACAGCAGGGGACTGCCCATAGGCATGCAGCTTATCGGAAGCTGCTTCCAGGAGAAAACGTTGCTGCGCACCGCATATGCATATGAATGTGCAACAGAGAAAATATATGAGACAGCGGCTGTGATTGGAAAGGCGGTGTAGAGGATGGCAAAGCAGTATGAGACAGTGATCGGACTGGAAGTCCACGTGGAGCTGGCGACAAAAACAAAAATCTTCTGTGGATGCAGCACGGAATTCGGCGGAGCCCCCAATACGCATACCTGCCCTGTATGTACTGGTATGCCGGGCTCTCTGCCTGTGCTGAATAAGCAGGTCGTAGAGTACGCTATGGCAATCGGGCTGGCTGCGAACTGTGAAATAACAAAAATATGCAAGTTTGACCGGAAAAACTATTTTTACCCTGATAACCCGCAGAATTATCAGATATCACAGCTTTATCTTCCCATTGCCAGAAATGGATATATAGAAATAGAAAGCAGCACCGGCAGAAAGAAGGTACGCATCCATGAAATGCATATGGAGGAAGATGCCGGAAAACTGGTTCACGATGAGTGGGATGATACTTCATTGGTAGATTACAACAGAAGCGGCGTCCCCCTTGTGGAAATTGTATCTGAGCCGGATATGCGCTCTGCAGAAGACGTGATCAGTTACCTTGAAAAACTGCGTATGATGATTCAGTATCTGGGCGCATCCGACTGCAAGCTGCAGGAAGGCTCCATGAGGGCCGATGTCAATCTGTCTGTTCGGGAAGCCGGCAGTGAGGAACTGGGGACCAGAACAGAGATGAAGAACCTGAACTCTTTCAAAGCCATTGCAAGAGCGATCGAAGCGGAACGTGAGCGGCAGATAGAGCTGCTGGAAGCAGGTAAGCCGGTGATTCAGGAGACGAGGCGCTGGGATGACAACAAGGAGCATTCCTACGCCATGCGTTCCAAAGAGGATGCAAAGGACTACAGATATTTTCCTGAGCCGGATCTGGTACCGATCGTCATCAGTGATGTATGGATCGCGGACATCAAAGCCAGACAGCCCGAACTTCGTTCCGAAAAACTGGAGCGCTACAAAAAAGAATTTGACATACCGCAGTACGATGCAGAAATCATCACAGAGTCCAAGAAAATGGCGGATATCTTTGAGGCTGCAGCCTCTGTCTGTGGAAAACCCAAGAAAGTTTCCAACTGGCTGATGGTAGAAACGCTCCGTCTGCTCAAAGAGAACAGTATGGAACCTGAGGATATCAGATTCTCCCCCGAAAATCTTGCAAAGTTGGTAAATCTCACCGAGGCCGGGACAATCAACAGTTCCGTAGCCAAAGAAGTCTTCGAAAAAATATTCGCTGAAAATATTGATCCCGAGACATACGTGGAAAAAAACGGCTTGAAAACAATCAATGACGAAGGAGCTTTGAAAACAGTCATAGACAAAGTGGTCAAAGACAATCCAAAGTCTGTCGAAGATTATAAAAGCGGGAAAGAAAAGGCAATAGGATACCTGGTCGGACAGAGCATGAAAGCAATGAAAGGGAAAGCTGATCCGGGCTTGGTGAATAAGATGTTGAGGGAGATTTTGGCTTAGGGGGTGGGGACGCCTGCCCGGTATCATAAAGCACCTGCCGACATCCCCTCTGCCGCCGCGCACACCATCCCGGGCAGGCTGCGCTCATCCGGCAGGTAGGAAAAATCTGTTGGGGCAACAGGCGGGGGAGGCGGATGGGGGGCGGATATGCACATCTGTAAATGAATATTAAGTAGTATCGTATTTTATTCAGGTTATGAAATTCTCATTACAAAAAAGATGTTATATAACTTCTAAAAGCTAAGTAAAGCCAATAATTTAAACAAAAATCTTAACTAATATCTTCAGCTAGACCCACTCATAAAATAAAACATACATAAAAATTCCGATAAATACCCGCCAATCCAACAAAAATCCGCCTCCCCTGCGGAAGCCACACTCCCCTTCTCCTTAGCGTCCCCATTCAGACCGTATACTCCATAATATAATCATCCATTACAAACCCATTTCCGATATCTGCCACCTGTGTATCTATTGTCTTGAATCCGAGATGGCTGTATACAGCCAGTGAATCATCATTATGTTTATTACAGGTCAGCCAGATGGCCGAGAGTCCCCTCTTACTGCACAGGTCTTTTAGAAAGTGAAAGGCTTTTGTTGCCAGATGACGTCCGCGGCATTCTTTTCTGATATAGAGTTTGCTCAGAAAAAGTCTGCCTTTATCGGGATGGATGCCGCAATATCCGCAGAATTCCCCTCTGTCAAACAGCTGATAGTATTCGTAGCCGTCTGCAAGCTGCTTTTTCAGCGCAGGAACAGACTGGAATTTGTCTACCATATATTCTACCTGGACGGTTCCGATGATTGGGGTAAAATGTTCGTGCCAGATAATCTCGGCCAGTTCAGCGACTTCTTGAATCTGATGGTCATTGTCTACTTTGAGCGTTTCAAATGTGTCAGTCATAATCATACTCCTTTTCCCTGAGATTTCCCTGTATCCTAAAACGTTAGTCTACAGCATAAGTGCAGATCCGCCCGCGGGGCATGTATTACGGGGTGCCCTTCGGGTATACCTTATTCTGCGGCACAGCCGCAGACCCGCCCGCCGGGCATGAGTTACGGTGTGCCCTCTGGGTATACCTTATTCTGCAGTTCACTGCGTACCCATACGCCAGGGCGTGTGTTACGCTATGACCGATGGGTACGGAATTAAGTATACCACTATTATGGGAATTGGAAAATAGTAGAATGATATTGAATATGTAAGAGAATGATGTGGTTTTTAATATAAACGAAATCGGCAAGATTTTATAAAGATTTAATTTTTTTAATAATTTTATTAGCACTCAACTTTAAAGAGTGCTAATTTCTTATTGACTTTTGAAAACCAGTGTATTAGAATATCTTCTAGATGATAATTATGGATCACAAAACAGCTATTAAATTGAAAAGGAGTGTTATACATGGAAACAAAAAGAGGTAACTTATCCATTGACAGCGAGAATATATTTCCAATCATAAAGAAATGGGTATATTCTGACCATGATATTTTTATGCGGGAACTTGTATCTAATGGCTGTGATGCCATCACAAAGCTGAAAAAGCTGGACATGATGGGGGAATATGAACTGCCGGATGACTATAAGGCAAAGATTCAGGTCATTGTGAATCCGGAGGAGAAGACATTAAAATTTATCGATAATGGTTTGGGAATGACCGCCGGTGAAGTGGAAGAATATATCACACAGATCGCATTTTCCGGAGCAACCCAGTTCCTGGAGAAGTATAAGGACAAGACAACAGAAGATGAGATGATCGGCCATTTCGGACTGGGATTCTATTCTTCATTTATGGTGGCGGATGAGGTGCATATTGACACACTGTCCTACCAGGACGGCGCGGTACCGGTACATTGGGTAAGTGATGGCGGTACAGAATATGAGATGCAGGACGGAAGCAGGACAGAAGTGGGAACTGAGATAACCCTGTATCTGAATGAGGACAGCCTTCAGTTTGCAAATGAATACAGAGCAAGAGAAGTACTGGAAAAATACTGCTCCTTCATGCCGGTAGAGATTTTCCTTTCCAAGGCAAATGCAGAACCTGAATATGAGACAATAGATGAAGATGATGTGCTGGATACAGACGAAGTAGTAGAACATATCACAGAAGAACCAAAAGAAGGCGATGAAGGGGAACCAAAGAAAAAGGCCAAGATTGTGAAGCGCCCGGTTTCCATCAGCGATATTCATCCGCTCTGGGCAAAGAATCCGAGCGAGTGCACAAAAGAAGAGTATATTGATTTCTACCGCAAGGTATTTATGGATTATAAGGAACCATTATTCTGGATTCACCTGAACATGGATTATCCGTTCAACCTGAAAGGAATTCTCTATTTCCCGAAAATCAATACAGAATACGATTCTATCGAAGGAACTATCAAACTGTACAACAATCAGGTATTCATCGCAGATAACATCAAAGAGGTTATTCCGGAATTCCTGATGGTATTAAAAGGCGTGATCGATTGCCCGGACCTTCCGCTGAATGTTTCCAGAAGTGCTCTGCAGAATGATGGATTTGTGAATAAAGTAGCTGATTATATTTCCAAGAAGGTTGCAGACAAACTCAACGGAATGTTTAAGACCGACAAAGAAAATTATGAAAAATACTGGGATGATATCTGCCCGTTTATCAAGTTCGGCTGCCTGAAAGATGAAAAATTCGGTGAGAAGATCAAAGATTCTATTCTCTTTAAAAATCTGGATCACAAGTATATGACACTGGAAGAATGCATTGAGGCAAACGGCGGTTCAGTCGTTACTCCGAATGACAAGGAAGAAGAATCGGAAGACAGTGCAGACGAGAATGCAGCAGAGAATACGGATGAAAATGAAGTAGAAGAGATTAAGACCGACATTTATTATGTAACAAATGAACAGCAGCAGAGCCAGTATATCAATATGTTCAAAGAACATGACCAGGATGCAATTCTGCTGACACACAATATTGATTCTGCTTTTATTACCTATCTGGAGCAGCGCAATCCGAAGGTGAGATTCCAGAGAATCGACGCAGAAGTACATGACTCTCTGAAGGATGAGGTTTCTGAGGAAGAGAAAGAAGAATTTAAGAAAACAACAGATAACCTGATTGAGATCTTCCGCAAAGAGCTGAACAATGACAAGCTGGATGTAAAGGTTGAAAAACTCAAAGATGACAACGTGGCTTCCATGGCAGTGCTTCCGGAACAGTCCAGACGTATGGAAGAGATGATGAAGATGTACAATATGGGCGGAATGGATGCAGGGATGTTCGGAAGCCAGGCAACGCTGATTCTGAATGCCAGCCATCCTCTTGTACAGTTCGTTCTGGAGCATAAGCGCAGTAAGAGCGTGCCGATTATTTGCAGACAGCTTTACGATCTTGCAATGCTGGCACATAAACCATTGAGTCCGGCGGAAATGACGGCATTCGTACAGCGTAGTAATGAGATCATGATGCTGCTTACTAAGTAAGGGCGATTGGAGAAGAAGGTACGCCATTCCCGTCCGGCAGAGGGGCTTTTGCGGGACGGGATTTGGAGCTTGATTTACTAAATGAAAAAAGAACCATGACTGGGGCAACCTGGACACGCAATGTGAAATTCTGATGAATTTCACACTGCGGGTCCAGGCAAAACTGTGATTCGGAATCACAGTTTTGACCCCAGTCATGGTTCTTTTTTCATTAAGTAAATCTACGCTCCGAATCCAATTGTCCCGCAAAAGCCCCTCTGCCGGACGGGAATGGCTGCTTGCATCAAATGGGATGGCTCTTACTTGTGGGGAAGGCAGTTGGAAGACGAGAGGGGGGCGGGGATGGGCGGACAGATTTGTACCCCATGTAAGAGACAAGTCAGCAAAGGTTATTCAAGGTCGTAGACGATTTGTTTTTGGGTGAAGAATTTTTGGACCATGGTGTCCCAGGAGTGTTCAAGGGATTTGTCCATGGTGAAGGTTTTTAGGGAGGTGCCTGTTATGCATTGGAGGGTGGTGCCGTCGTAGCGGATGTTCAGGTAGAGGCCCTGGATCTGGTCGGGGTGGAAATCCAGGTGGTTTTGGGTTATGAGGCGGGCTGTGTTTTCGGGGGACAGGCTGAAGATGAATTTGAAGCTTAAGGGCGTTTTTTTGCCTTTGATCAGGGTGAAGCAGTACTCTCTCAGGGACTTCCAGAGGGAGTATTCGGGGAGCTCTTCTTCTTCGGGGTAAAAGGATTTCTGGATGTAACCGTCTATTGTGAATGTGTTGAAGGTTACTATTTCTCCTTCGATGAACTGGAAGTTGTCGAATGTCTCGGATAATAGCAGGTGTGACATACAGTCTTTGATGCTGGTCAGACGCAGTGCGATCATATGTTTTTTCCTCCGCAATGATAATCAAATGAAGCCTGTTTATTCTCTGAGGCAGTGAGCCGGAGTCAGGCTTACCTGACCCCGTAGGCTGCCGCGGGGGTTGAATACTCCGCGTCGCTCAGGGGTCTTTGACTATTGTACCATAAAATATGGGCGGCGGGTAGCAGAAAAATAAGGCGAATGGGGCTGAATGATTGACTTTTAGGGGCAAAAAAAGTATTATAAAAGATACGTAAAGAGGATAAAGTGAAAGGTCTTAGAGACATATGATGAAAATGAAAAGACGAAAGTCTGTTATATATTGCTGCGCAGTGATCGGGGTGCTTCTTATTGTGATTCTGGCAGCGGAGGGCTTGAGCAGCCTGAGCAGGAATAAAGTAGATACCTCTGACGGTCTGAAGATTATACAGCAGGCGTCATCCACGGATGTGACCAGTATTGAGAATAAGATGGATAAGCTGGAGGAGAAGGACAGAGAGAACCAGGAAGTGCAGGAGGAGATTAAAAACAGAAATTATAAGTCTGTATTTGCAAATGCCGTAATTATGGGGGATTCTATTTCAGAGGCATTTACGGAATACGATCTTCTGAATGCGTCCAGTGTTGTGGCCAAGATCGGTGTAGAACTGGATCAGTTGGATGAGCAGATTGCCAGTGTGGAAAAGATTAATCCCCAGGTTATTTTTCTCGCCTATGGAATGAACGATATTATTGCGACCAGAGGAGATACGGATGAGTTTGTAAAACAGTACGATGGACTGTTTAAGAAGCTTCAGGAGAAGCTGCCGGATGCGAAGATCTTTGTGAATTCCATCTTCCCGGTGCAGGAACAGGAGATTGAAAGGGAACCGGTCTTTGAGAATCTGGACCAGTATAACGAGGCACTGCATACTTTGTGTGATAAAAGGCAGATCGCCTTCATCGATAATACAGATCTTGTATCAGACAGTTATTATGAGGAGGATGGTGTGCATTTTAAGGCATCTTTCTATCCCTTCTGGCTGAACAGGATGGCGGAGGTGGCTTCATTATGATGGATAGAGAGCTGAACGGCACGGGGAGCAGGAGAGCCGCAGGACGCATGAACCGCCCGGGGATTGCAGAGGTTGCCAAGTACGTGGTGATGGCCGTAATTATTGTTTATATTGTACTGCTTATGATTTATGCGAGCGGAAGTACCAGATCTTTTAATGAGATAGAAAAGGCAGTGGAGTCAGTCCTGGATACGGACAATCTGAAAAAAGCGGAGGGACAGGGACTGAAGCGCTACTATGGACTCAACAGTGCCGACTATGAGGGCGTGATGCTGTATACTTCGGAGAGCAGCATGTCCGCGGAAGAAGTACTTTTGATAAAGGTAAAGAATGAAGGACAGATGAAAAGGGTAAAGGAAGCGGTAGAGAAGAGGCTTGCGAACAGAAAGAACGATTTCGAGGGCTATGCGCCAAAGGAGGTCCAGCTGCTGGAACAGTCGCAGCTGACGGTAAGGGGAAAGTTCCTTTTTCTGGCCATAGCACCCAGGGCGGCGGAGTATAAAGATACCTTTGCAAAAAGTCTGTAAAATACGGGGAGAGGAAGCAAAAAAATGTTATTCAGCAGTATTACATTTTTGTTTATATTTCTGCCGGTAACGCTGGTACTGTACTTTGTGGTGCCTCATAAGTTCCGGAATATTATCATGCTGATTGCCAGCCTGATCTTTTATGCGTGGGGGGAGCCCGTTTATATTATACTGATGCTTCTTTCCATATTTTTGAATTATGTCTGCGGGCTGGATATATGCCAAAAGGAGGATGATCCGCAGAAAGCGCACAGAAGCCTGATTTTTGCGATTGTGGCCAATTTGCTGCTGCTGGGATTCTTCAAGTACTATGGTTTTCTCCTGGACAGCCTGAATGCAGTGCTGCCGGTGGATATTCCTTACCGCGAGCTGCCGCTGCCGATCGGTATATCATTTTATACATTTCAGGCGCTGTCTTATATCATGGATGTCTATCGAAAAGAGGTCAGGCCGCAGAAAAATATCCTGTATTTTGCGATGTACATCTGCATGTTCCCTCAGCTGATTGCCGGGCCTATCGTACGATATATTGATATAGAAGAACAGCTCAAGAATCGCACGGTTACCATGCGTAAGTTTGGGCAGGGGGCAGAATACTTTATGATCGGCCTGGCAAAAAAGGTGATTCTGGCGAATTCCGTGGGACAGGTCTTTGACCAGATCGCGGGACTTCAGCTGGGAAGTTTTTCGGTCCTGACGGCATGGGTCGGATGTATTTCCTATGCCTTCCAGATATATTTTGATTTCAGCGGTTATTCGGATATGGCGGTGGGGCTGGGCAAGATGTTCGGCTTTGAATTCCGCAGAAACTTTGACTATCCCTACACATCTTCCAGTATCACGGAATTCTGGAGACGGTGGCATATATCCTTAAGCACCTGGTTCAGAGAATATGTTTATATCCCGCTTGGCGGGAACCGCTGCACACAGTCCAGGCATATTATGAACCTGCTGGTTGTGTGGATGCTGACCGGGCTCTGGCACGGGGCGGCATGGAACTTCCTGTTCTGGGGACTGTATTATGGAATCCTGCTTGTACTTGAGAAGTATGTCTGGGGTCAAGCGCTGGAGAGGCTGCCGTCTGTTGTAAGGCATATTTATTCTATGGTGCTTGTATTGATTGGCTGGGTCTTTTTCTTCAGCCCGAGCCTGGGCTATGCGATGAAATATCTGGGTGCCATGTTTGGTGCAGGGGCAAGTGCATTTGCAGATAAGCAGGCGCTGTACTACATACTGACCCACTGGCTGTTGTATCTGCTTGCTGTGATTGGATCCTCTGCGGTCGGCTATTCACTGATCCGCCGGATCGTCGGAAGCTTTGATAACAACAGGGCAAAGAGGGCTGCAGCAGGAGTGGTTTATATTGGAATGTTTTTGATTTCCATCGCATATCTGGTGACGGAGTCATTTAATCCATTTTTATATTTTAGATTCTAGGTGGGAATATGAAGAATAACAGAAGGAAAAAGAAGAGATGGGTTGATGCCTTTATTGGAAAAGCGTTCATCATCTGTCTGCTGATATTAATTATTGGAAACCTGCTTGTTCCGAATAAAAAGAAGTCGGACGAGGAGAACCGCATGCTCTCAGAAAAGCCAAAGCTGACAGTGGGTGCGCTGACTTCGGGCAGTTATATGGAACAGTATGAAAACTATCAGTCCGACCAGTTTATCGGGCGTAATCTGTGGAGAAAGCTGAAGGTTACGCTGAACCGCTTCGGAGGAAGCAAAGAGGAGAACGGTGTATTTATCGGAAAGAATAATCAGCTTCTGGAAGACATTGCAGTGCCGGATAACGATACATTAAACAGCAATGTGGCGGCGATCAAGGCTTTTTCAGAACGCTACAGCGATATACCGGTCAGCATGCTGCTTGTGCCGGATGCGGCCAATGTACTCAGCAGCAGCCTTCCATCCCTTGCAACAGTTGCGGATCAGAGCACCAGCATCGGTCTTGTGAAAAAGGAACTGGGGGATTCTGTCCAGTGGGTGGATGCGGTTAAGGCGCTGAATAAACATAAAGATGAAAAGATATACTATAAGACAGACCATCACTGGACGACACTGGGAGCATTTTATGCGTTCCAGGAAGCCGCGGGGCCGCTCGGCATCACATCAGATGTATCCAGTGTGTATGCAACATATCCCGTGGCCACAGATTTTAATGGAACTCTGGCGGCAAAAAGCGGGTGTCGTATGAACGTAAAAGAAGAGATAGACATCTATGTGCCCAAAGATGCAGATAACGATGTGACAGTGAATTATGTGGATGAGCAGAAAAAAACGACCTCACTGTATGAGGAGGAGCAGCTGAAGACCAGAGACAAGTATGCTGTTTTTCTGGGCGGCAATACATCGGTGATCGATATCAGAACCATGGCGCAAAACAGGGACAGGCTACTGGTAATCAAGGATTCTTATGCCAACTGTTTTGTTCCGTTTCTGACACCGTATTTCCGGGAAATTGTCATGATTGATCCAAGGTATTACACCGGAAATATCCAGGACGTTATGGAAACATATCAGATTACGGATGTACTGTTTCTCTACAGTGGGAATACATTTTTTCAGGATAATAATATAAGTGGAGTATTGAGCAGTGAGTAATAGAATAAAACAGGAATTTGTACGGAAGAAGGAACCGGTCAGACTCAATAAATATCTGAGTGAGGCCGGAGTCTGTTCCAGACGGGAAGCCGACCGCCTGATTGAGAGCGGCAAGGTAAAGGTTGATGGAAAAGCTGCCGGCATGGGCATGAAGGTATCGCCCGGCCAGGAGGTGCGAATCGGCCGGAAGATCGTTTCCCGCAGTGAGGAGATGATTGTGCTGGCGGTGAACAAGCCGGCGGGGATCGTCTGCACGGAGGAGACGAGAGAACGAAAAAGTATTGTACGTTTTTTAAATTACCCCTTGAGGGTTACCTATGTGGGGCGTCTGGATAAAGATTCCAGGGGCCTGCTTCTTATGACAAACAACGGCGATATTATTAATAAAATGATGCGTGCTGGAAACCGCCATGAAAAGGAATACAAAGTGACAGTGGACAAAGCCCTGACGCCGGAGTTTCTGGAAAAGATGTCATCGGGTGTGGCAATCCTGGGTACGGTCACGAGGCCCTGCAGGGTGCAGAAGATCGGAAAGTATACATTTACCATCATTCTTACTCAGGGGCTGAACAGGCAGATACGCAGGATGTGCGAGGTTCTTGGATATGAAGTAAAAGATCTGGTGAGAACCAGAATTATGAATATAGAACTGGGAAAGCTAAAAGAAGGGGAATACCGAAAACTGACGGACAAAGAGCTGGACTGTCTCTATGAGCAGATTAAAGATTCTTCTAATGATACAGTGACTGGTCAAAAGAAATGATAATATTTCATAAGTAACGATTTTGAAAGAAAAAGTGATCAGTCAGAAGACGCTGCCCGCATGCGGGAGAGCGCATAATATTGTAAGGACAGGCAGGAGAGTATGTATGGCAGACAAGAAGAATAGAATGCAGGAGCTGGTGGAGCTTCTGAACCGTGCGCGCCGCTCTTATGAGCAGGAAGACACGGAGATCATGAGTAATTACGAATACGATAAATTGTACGATGAACTTCTGGGACTGGAACAGGAATTGGGAACAACTCTTGCATCCAGTCCTACCATTAATGTAGGGTATGAGGTGCTTAGCGAGCTTCCCAAGGAAAGGCATGAGCGGCCAATGCTGTCACTGGATAAGACGAAGGATGTGGAGCAGCTGAAGACATTTCTCGGGGATAAGGAAGCCGTGATCTCCTGGAAGCTGGACGGCCTGACAATCGTGCTGACCTATCGGGATAAAACACTGGTCAAAGCGGTTACAAGAGGCAATGGAGAAGTTGGGGAAGTTATTACAAATAATGCGAAGGTTTTCAAGAATCTCCCCATGCATATTCCTTTTGACGGCGAGCTGATCCTCAGAGGGGAGGCGGTGATCGGATATAAAGACTTTGAGAAGATCAATGCAGAGATCGAGGACGTGGATGCAAAATACAAAAATCCCCGAAATCTCTGCAGCGGTTCTGTGCGCCAGCTGAACAATGAGATTACGGCGAAAAGGAATGTCCGCTTTTTTGCATTCAGCCTGGTGAGTGCGGCGGGGGTGGATTTTAAGAACTCCAGAACCGAACAATTTGACTGGCTGGAGAAGCAGGGATTTGAGGTAGTGGAACATCATCTGGTTACTGCGGACACCATTGAAGGGCAGGTCGAGTGGTTCGCAGGAGAGATTGCGGAAAATGATTTTCCATCGGACGGTCTGGTGCTTGTGTACGATGATATTGCCTACGGGCAGTCTTTGGGTTCAACCGCAAAGTTTCCAAGGGACTCTTATGCATTTAAGTGGGCAGACGAGATTCGTGACACCACGCTTCTGGAGATCGAGTGGAGTCCATCCAGGACTGGACTGATCAATCCGGTTGCCATCTTCGAGCCGGTGGAATTGGAAGGAACCACGGTCAGCCGTGCCAGTGTGCATAATCTCAGTATTATGGAAGAACTGGAGCTGGGGGTTGGGGATGAGATCCAGGTGTACAAAGCCAATATGATTATCCCGCAGATTGCAGAGAATCTGACCCGCAGCGGCGTGAAGGACATACCCTCCGCCTGTCCTGTGTGCGGACATGATACCAGGATATCTATGGAAAACGACACGAAGACACTGTACTGCACCAATCCTCAGTGCCAGGCAAAACAGATCAAATCTTTTGCTCTTTTTGTCAGCAGGGACGCCCTGAATATGGAAGGCCTGTCCGAGGCCACACTGGAAAAGTTCATTGCAAGAGGATTTATAAAAGACTATATAGATATTTTCCATCTGGACAGATACGAGGAAGAAATCAAAACAATGGATGGATTTGGTGAAAAATCCTATGTAAATCTGATCAACAGTGTGGAAAACTCCAGGAATACGACGCTGCCAAAACTGGTGTACAGTCTGGGAATTGCCAATATCGGGCTGGCGAACGCAAAAATGATCTGCCGGGCGCTTGGAAATGATCCGCAAAAACTTACGGAGGCTACTGTAGAGGAACTGAGCGAAATCTCGGGAGTGGGAGGCGTCATAGCAAAGACTTTCGTAGATTATTTTGCAGATCCCGGACACAGAGAACTGTTCGCCAGGCTTCTGGAAGAAGTAGAAATCCCCGTAGAAGAAGTACAGGCGGAGGCTCAGATATTTGAAAATATGAATTTTGTAATAACGGGCAGCGTGGAACATTTTGCTAACCGGAATGAGGTGAAAGAGTTAATCGAATCCCGGGGCGGTAAGGTAACCGGATCCGTCACATCAAAAACTAATTATCTGATTAACAATGATGTGCAGTCAGCTTCTTCTAAAAATAAAAAAGCAAGGGATCTGGAAATCCCGATCATATCGGAGGAAGAATTCCTGAAAATGCTTGGATAATGGGGGATGGTTTAGAAAAAGTTCATTTGTATATCATATAGAACTGCGTTATAATCATTTAGTAGGGATGTGGGAAAGCACAATGCTTAGATAAGCATTCCCTACAACTGAGAAATCCGTATGCGAAAGAAGGGAGAGCTATGTCAGATAAAGATTTTATCATTATAGATGAAGAAGAGCACAGAGAAGATAGAACGGACATTGTGGAAGAAAAGAAGGAAACAGCCGTAGCTGCTCAGGAAGAGGACGGAAGCGATGATGAGGAGTACGAAAAGTACTGTCTGATGTGTCACCGTCCGGAGAGTGCTGCAGGGAAGATGATTGAACTTCCGAACCATATCACAGTATGCAAGGACTGTATGCAGAAAAGTTTTGATGCCATGACCAATGGCGCTATTGACTACAGCAGGCTGATGAATATGCCGGGCGTACAGTTTATGAAGATGTCCGACCTGGAAGATAAGATTCCAAAGAACCAGAAGATAAAAAAGAAAAAAGATAAGCCGAAGGAACCACAAAAGCTTGATATTAAGGACATTCCGGCGCCGCACAAGATCAAAGCTCAGCTGGACGAGTATGTGGTTGGCCAGGAATATGCTAAAAAAGCAATGTCAGTGGCTGTATATAATCATTACAAAAGAGTTGCTACAGACAGCATGGACGAGATCGAGATCGAAAAATCCAATATGCTGATGATCGGGCCAACCGGAAGCGGAAAGACGTATCTGGTAAAGACGCTTGCAAGGCTCCTGGATGTGCCGCTGGCGATCACAGACGCCACCTCTCTTACAGAGGCCGGCTACATAGGCGATGATATTGAAAGCGTTGTATCCAAACTGCTTGCTGCTGCGGACAATGAAGTAGAGAGAGCAGAGCGTGGAATCATCTTTATCGATGAGATAGATAAGATTGCAAAGAAGAGAAATTCCAGCCAGAGAGATGTAAGCGGCGAGTCTGTACAGCAGGGCCTGCTGAAACTCCTTGAAGGCAGTGAGGTCGAAGTGCCGGTAGGGGCTAACAGCAAGAATGCCATGGTGCCCCTTGCCACGGTGAATACAAAGAATATCCTGTTCATCTGCGGAGGAGCCTTCCCGGATCTGGAAGATATCATCAAGGAGAGACTGTCCCATAAGACATCCATGGGATTTAACGCAGAATTAAAAGATAAATACGAGAAGGATAAGGACATTTTATCCAAGGTTACAATGGAGGATCTTAGGACATTCGGTATGATCCCTGAGTTTATCGGCCGTCTTCCGATCATCTTTACACTGAAGGGGCTGGACAAAGAGATGCTTGTCCAGATTCTGAAAGAACCAAGAAACGCAATTTTGAAGCAGTATAAGAAATTGCTGGCCCTGGATGAAGTGAACCTGGAGTTCGATGAAGGGGCACTGGAAGCGATTGCCGAAAAAGCGATGAAAAAGAATACCGGCGCAAGAGCTCTGCGTGCAATTATTGAGGAGTTCATGCTGGATATTATGTATGAGATACCGAAGGATGATAACATCGGGCAGGTAACGATTACAAGACAATATATCGAAGGGACTGGGGGGCCGATTATACAGCTTAGAGGACAGGAGACGCTGATGCTGAGTTAGGGGGTGGACGCCTGCCCTTGATAGAGAATACGGCGCCGGCGGGG
>LDAQ01000002.1 GCA_001028025.1 Faecalicatena fissicatena
GGCGGAAACCAGACTCGCCTCCCCATCAGCTGGGCGCATCCGGCCGGGAGGACGGGGGCGGCGTATTTGCCCGGCGGCGCGGGATGTTGTTGCCTAAGAACTTCTTGCCAACCTCCAACAGCCAACCATCTCCGCGATGCCAGCCCAATCCGCTGCTCCCGAAGTACCTCCCCCTTTTCGATTTTTTTACCGCCCGGATGAACGCAGCCTGCGGAAGGATGGGAAGATGCGGTGGGGCGGAAAACAGGAAATGCTCTTTCTGGAAGCGGGCCATTTGCTAAGAACGGCTAAATGGAAAACCTGCTGTATTTTGAGGCATCGGAGACATTCACTGCATAATCTTGATGATTATGCAGCTCAGGTCTCCTTGAAATCGGCTTTGTGAGCCGATTTCAGCCTCAAAATACAGCAGGTTTTCCATTAAGCCGTTCTAGCGCGCATTTTATGCTTCCAGAAAGAGCATTTCCTGTTTTCCGCCCCGCCGCATCTTCCCATCCTTCCGCAGGCGGACCTCCCCCCACAGCCAAAAAACCGCAAAAAAAGTACTCACCTTAGTGAGTACCCCCGTGTCGTATGATGTCCAGATTAAGCACGTTCTACGCGTCCTGATTTTAAGCAGGAAGTACAAACGTACATTTTTTTAGATCCGCCTTCTGTTTTAACTCTAACGGATTTTACATTTGATTTCCACATCTTTGGTGATTTTCTATGAGAGTGACTTACGTTGTTTCCAAAGTGAGCACCCTTTTCACAAATAGCACATTTAGCCATCATTGCACCTCCTAACAATCTGAAATAGTCCTTACAGACTCACAACACTGTTATTTTAGCAGAAAGGATTTCTTAATGCAAGCATTTTTTTGAATTTCTGGAAGTAAAATGAAAAAAGAGGGGTGTTTTGCTTTTTTGGTTCCCATAATTTCCAATTCATGATAAAATTGACTTATAATTTATATATAAAAAAGCAGCCTGCAAACCGGGCGGAAAGTGGGGAATACTATGGGCAGACGGGTGATTACAATTGGACGGCAGTATGGGAGCAACGGACATGACATTGCAAAAAAATTATCTGAGAGGCTCGGAATTCATTATTATGATAAAGAATTGATTAAGATCGCAGGGGAACGGAAGAATATTTCCTATGAAGAACTGCTTAAGGTCGATGAGAAGAGGGCGAATCCATGGAGATATCCTGTGGAGGATGAAGTGCAGATGGAAAGGCAGTTCCGTTTTGAGCCGATGAATGATGTTCTTTTTTATACACAGGCCGAGATCATTAAGGGGCTGGCTTCGAAGGAAGACTGTATCATCGTGGGAAGATGCGCCGATGATATTCTAAAAGGTACAGAAGGGTGCAGAAGCGTTTTTATACATGCGCCTTTTGATAAACGGGTAGAGAGAATTATGGAGCGGGCCTCTATTGACGAGCGTGAGGCATCGGCTCTTGTAAAAAAGATTGACAAACAGCGCAGGTACTATTATAACTACTTTACAGACAAAAAGTGGGAAGATATGACTCAATATGATATCTGCCTGAACAGCGGAAGCATTCAGGAAGGGCAGATTCTGGATGTTTTGGCAGCACTTTATGAATCTATATTGTAAATTTGCTGCAAAGAGAGTATAATACCTGTGTTGATTATGCGAAAAATCCATTCGAGAACTGGAGGTAATATATGATGAAGGGTAGCATGAGTACAGATCTTGGAATTATTACGGTCAATCCCGATGTAATTGCCAAGTATGCAGGCTCTGTGGCGGTAGAATGTTTCGGTATCGTCGGCATGGCTGCAGTTAATATGAAAGACGGCTTCGTAAGGCTTTTGAAAAAGGAAAGCCTGACTCACGGGATTCGCGTGGAGCTTTCTGATGAGAACGTACTGGAATTAGATTTTCACGTGATTGTTGCATATGGAGTGAACATTCTTTCAGTTTCTGACAATCTGATGAACAATGTAAAGTATAAGGTAGAGGAATTTACCGGTATGACTGTAGATAAAATAAACATCTTCGTCGAAGGTGTCAGAGTGATTGATTAAGGAGGATACTTGTCGTGGCAACAAAAACGATAAATACAGAGCTGCTTACCAGGATGTTTCTGGCCGGAGCAGCGAATCTGGAGGCTAAAAAGGAATTTATTAATGAACTGAATGTATTTCCGGTTCCTGATGGGGACACGGGGACGAATATGACACTTACAATTATGTCGGCAGCAAAAGAGGTTGGGGCACTGGAACAGCCGGATATGCTGTCGGTGTCAAAGGCGATCTCCTCAGGCTCCCTCCGCGGGGCCAGAGGAAACTCAGGAGTTATCCTGTCACAGCTTCTCAGAGGTTTTACAAAAGTGATACGTGAGTACAAAGAGATCGACGTGCAGGTTCTTGCCCAGGCATGTGACCGCGCCCGTGCAACGGCGTACAAAGCGGTTATGAAGCCAAAAGAGGGGACGATCCTCACTGTAGCCAAAGGAGTTGCGCAGAAGGCGGCCGAGATGGCAGAGACGACAGATGATCTTGAGATCTTCATTCCAGAAGTACTCAAACATGCAGAATATGTGCTTTCCAAGACTCCGGAGATGCTTCCGGTATTGAAGGAAGCAGGCGTGGTAGATTCCGGTGGACAGGGTCTGCTGGAAGTGCTGAATGGTGCATACGACGCTTTCCAGGGAAAAGAGATTGATTACAGTGCCATTGAGGCAAGTTCCGGTACAAGTATGGTAAGACCGGGCGCACAGGCTGAAGCGGACATTAAGTTCGGCTACTGCACCGAGTTTATCATTATGACGGAGAAGAAATTCTCTGAGGAGAACGAAAATGATTTCAAGGCTTATCTGGAGTCCATTGGTGATTCCATCGTATGTGTCGCAGATGACGATATTGTAAAGATACATGTTCACACCAATGATCCTGGGCTGGCAATTCAGAAGGCTCTTACATTCGGGCAGCTGTCACGCATGAAGATTGATAACATGCGCGAGGAACATCAGGAAAAGCTGATCAAGGAAGCCGAAAAGCAGGCTGCAGAACAAAAGAAAGCGGCAAAGAAGGCTGAACCGAGAAAAGAAGTCGGATTTATTGCAGTTTCCATTGGTGAAGGGATGAACGAGATCTTCCGAGAACTCGGAGTAGATTATATCATTGAAGGCGGACAGACGATGAACCCAAGTACGGAGGATATGCTGACGGCCATTGATGCGGTCAATGCAGACCATATCTTCATCCTTCCGAACAATAAGAACATTATTCTGGCAGCGAATCAGGCACAGTCCCTTACAAAGGACAAAGATATCATTGTAATACCGACGAAGACAGTGCCGCAGGGAATTACGGCAGTGATCAATTATATGCCGGAGGCCGACATAGATACAAATGCCGAGAACATGAATGAAGAAATTAAAAATGTAAAGACCGGACAGGTTACTTATGCAGTGCGGGATACCCACATTGATGATAAGGAGATTCACGAAGGCGATATTATGGGGATCGGCGATGCAGGGATTCTTGCGGTAGGACAGTCTGTAGAGGGTGTAGCAAAAGAGATGTTAACTTCACTGGTTGACGAGGATACAGAACTGATCAGCCTCTATTATGGGCAGGATGTCCTGGAAGAGGATGCGGTACGCTTTGCACAGGAAGTTGAGGAACTGTATCCGGACGCGGATGTGGATGCACATTTTGGCGGACAGCCGATATATTACTATGTATTATCCGTAGAGTAGAACAGATAACAGCAGACAAGACGGGCCAGCTTCCCAGACGGGGAGGCTGACCCGTTTCAAAATAAGTGCAGTTTTCAATTTTACAGACTGCCCTGTGAACAGCATTGTTTTATATACAGCATCAGATATCGATACAGCAGGAGAATAAAATGCCTTATGAATGAAAATTCTAAAATAAGCACATTAAAAGGAATTGGGGAGAAGACACAGGCTTTGTTTGAAAAGGCCGGCGTGCGTACCATCGGGGATCTTCTGCGCTACTATCCCCGGGGATATGATGTCTACGATGACCCGGTTCTGGTTGGAGAAGCAGTAGAAGGTAAGACGGCCACCGTGACAGGCGCCATTTTTGGAAGAGTCCAGCTTGGCGGTAGCAGGAATATGCAGGTGACGACACTTTATGTCAAAGATCTGACCGGCACCTTAAAAGTAATCTGGTTTCGGATGCCATTTCTTAAAAATACTTTGGCCAGGGGCGGAATTATCACGCTTCGCGGCAGGATTGTCAGAAAAAGAGACGGCCTTGTCATGGAACACCCCGAGATCTTTTATCCGAGTGCCAAATATGAGGAAAAACGAAATACCCTTCAGCCGGTTTATCCGCTGACGGCAGGTCTTACAAACAATGCCGTGAAGAAAGCCATGATGCAGGCCATGGAATATCTGGATCTGAAGCAGGAGTTTCTACCGGAAGAGATCCGTATGAGATATCATCTTGCGGAATATAACTATGCAGTACGCGGAATTCATTTTCCGGAGACAAAAGAAGAATTTTACCATGCAAGGGAACGTCTTGTCTTCGAAGAATTTCTGATCTTCATATTATCTTTGAGAAAGCTGAAAACACGAGAAGACAAGACGGAGAACTGTTTTAAGTTTGTAGAACGCCCTGAGATAGACAAGTTTCTGGTGTCTCTTCCATATGAACTGACAAATGCACAAAAAAAGGTCTGGAATGAAATGAAGCGGGACATGTCCGGCCCCCATGTCATGTCGCGGCTCGTCCAGGGAGATGTTGGCTCTGGTAAGACAATCGTGGCCCTGCTGGGACTGATGTATGCCGGGCTAAACGGATTTCAGGGTGCAATGATGGCACCCACGGAGGTTCTGGCAAAGCAGCATTATGAAAATATTATATCCATGTTCGAAAAATACGGCATCCCACTGAAGACGGAGCTGCTGACCGGCTCTATGAGCGCAAAAGAAAAAAGAGAAGCCTACGAGCGGATCTCATCGGGGACGGCTGATATCATTGTGGGAACCCATGCGCTGATACAGGAGAAGGCTGTTTACCGCAATCTTGCGCTTGTAGTGACGGATGAGCAGCATCGTTTTGGCGTGAAGCAGAGGGAAACACTGGCGGGCAAGGGCCAGATGCCGCATATACTCGTCATGAGTGCGACACCGATTCCCAGAACGCTGGCGATCATCCTGTATGGAGATCTGGACATTTCTGTGATTGATGAACTGCCCAGCAACCGGCTTCCGATTAAAAACTGCGTGGTGGATACCGGCTACCGCAATACGGCTTACCGTTTTATGCAGAAACAGGTGGAAGAAGGCCGTCAGTGTTATGTGATCTGCCCCATGGTAGAAGACAGTGAGCATCTGGAGGCAGAAAATGTCATGGACTATACGCAGCTGCTGAAAGAAGCTCTGGGGGAAAGGTTCGGGATCTCTTATCTGCACGGAAAGATGAAGCAGGCCGAGAAGGATGAGATTATGGAAGCATTCGGAAAAAATGAGATTCAGATCCTTGTTTCCACGACAGTTATCGAGGTCGGGATCGATGTGCCGAATGCAACGGTTATGCTGATTGAAAATGCGGAGCGGTTTGGGCTTGCCCAGCTCCACCAGCTGCGTGGGCGCGTGGGGCGGGGAAAATATCAGTCCTACTGCATATTTATGAGCGCATCAAAATCAAAAGAAACAAAAGAAAGACTGGAGATTCTGAATAAATCCAATGACGGATTCTTTATAGCATCTGAGGATCTGCGGCTCAGAGGACCAGGCGATCTGTTTGGAATCCGTCAGAGCGGGCTATTAGATTTTTCTCTGGGAGATGTGTTCCAGGATTCAAAAATTCTTCAGAAGGCAAATGAGGCTGCCCTGGAGCTTTTGGAAAAAGACCCTGAGCTTACTGATGAAAATCATGCAAAAATGAAGGCATATTTAAACAATTATATGTCGGAAGTGATGCTGGAAACCACCCTCTAGCCCTGTAAAACCGCTACTTTTTGAGTGATTTACAAAAAACGTCAAAGAAGGCAGGAACTTCCAGTGTAAAAGATAAAATCCTCCATATACTATGGTTGTAACACACAACAGTGTTATAAAAAAATCTGAAAAAGTAACAGAAGTTACGAGAAGGAGGAAATTATCATGGCAAGTCGTTCATCTAATCGAGCAGCCGTACCAGAGGCTAAAAGTGCACTGGACAAATTCAAATATGAGGTAGCTAGCGAGCTGGGAGTACCGCTCAGCGATGGTTACAACGGAGATTTAACTTCAAAGCAGAACGGATCTGTTGGCGGTTATATGGTTAAGAAAATGATCGAACAGCAGGAAAGACAGATGGCTGGTAAATAAGTAAAATTTCGTAAGAAAAAGCACTTAGGATTGACCTAAGTGCTTTTTTCTGCTAAAATTCAGCATAGTTAGAAGAATGAGGGTGATATCTATGAGAGTTATCGCAGGAAGCGCGAAGAGATTACAATTAAAGACATTGGACGGCCTGGATACGAGGCCGACAACCGACAGGATTAAGGAGACACTGTTTAATATGATAGCGCCGTCTGTCTATGGCAGTGTATTTCTGGATTTGTTCGCCGGAAGCGGAGGGATTGGCATAGAGGCTTTGAGCCGCGGTGCCAGAGAAGCCGTTTTCGTTGAGAATAATCCAAAGGCCATGGCGTGCGTCAAGGAAAATCTGAAGTACACAAAGCTGGAGGCAAAGGCACTTACACTGACAAGGGAAGTGATGGCAGCTCTTTATCAGCTGGAAGGTGAGAAGGTATTTGATTTTATTTTTATGGATCCGCCTTACGACAGAGAGCTGGAGAAACGGGCGTTGGAATATCTCTCGGGGTCACAGCTGGTATATGAGGATACCGTTATCATTGTAGAGGCCTCACGGGAAACTGATTTTTCCTGGCTGGAGGATATGGGCTTTTCTATGATCAAAGAAAAGGTATATAAAACGAACAAACATGTCTTCATTGAAAAGGCCGGAAAGGAAGAAATATGTTAAGAGCTATATACCCCGGGAGCTTTGACCCGGTTACATACGGGCACCTGGATGTCATCAAAAGATCCTGTAAAATCGTAGATGAGTTAATTGTCGGAGTGCTGAATAATAATGCGAAAATGCCGTTGTTTTCTGCAGAAGAACGTGTTAAAATGTTAGAGGAAGTAACAAAAGACTTGACAAATGTGAAAATTGTCCTGTTTCAGGGACTTTTGATTGATTTTGCAAGACAACAGGGGGCAGATCTCGTAATCCGAGGATTACGGGCGATAACCGATTTTGAATATGAGTTACAGATGTCCCAGACGAATCATAAGCTGGAACCGAGCGTCGAGACGATGTTCCTGACGACGAGTATTGAATATTCTTACCTGAGTTCCACCACCGTGAAAGAGATCGCGGCTTTTGGGGGAGACATATCACAATTTGTGCCGGAAGCTGTGTCGGAGGAACTGGAGAAAAAGATGAAAGCAAAAAGGAGAGTGTAACTATGAGCAGCCGCATTGAGCAGATTATTGAAGAGATCGAAGAGTACATTGACAGGGATTGTAAATTCCAGCCATTGTCTACTACGAAGATTATCGTAAATAAGGAACATCTGGACGAGTTATTGCGCGAACTCAGAATGAAGACACCAGATGAGATTAAAAGATATCAGAAGATTATCAGCAACCGTGATGCAATCCTGGCAGATGCCCAGGCTAAGGCGGATGCTATGATTGAAGAAGCACAGGTACAGACAACAGAGCTGGTCAGCGAGCATGAGATTATGCAGCAGGCCTACTCCCAGGCAAATGAGATTGTCACACAGGCAACCGCTCAGGCCCAGGAGATTATAGACAATGCTACTGAGGATGCCAATGCAATCCGTATCGGAGCCATCCAGTATACGGACGATCTGCTGGCCAATGCAGAGAGTATTATCGGACATACACTGGACAGCTACACGACCAAATACGACGGACTGATCAATTCCCTCCAGGAGTGCTATGATGTGGTGCGTACCAACCGTGCAGAACTGGAAGTGCCGGACGATGGGGACAGCGAGTATATTCCCCAGGATGGTTTAGATGATCTGTAAATAAAGAACAGCGATCAGGCTGGTCACCCCTGCGGTGGCCAGCTTTTCTAATGTGTAGGGAACAATGGAAAGCGAAGTTTTCTGTATCATACACTGAGTCTGTGCAGCAGCGCAGAAGCCTCCGAAGGAGGTCAGTGCAAGAATCGCCGGATACTGTATGGAAAAGGGGAGAGCAGATTTCCCGATCAGTGCGATTCCATTCGTGACTTCCAGTGTCGGCAGAACCGTCTGGATCAGAACTGGCTGCCAGGGGGCAGACTGAATCAGGGCCAGTATTACAGAAAAGAGAATAATGTATCCGCCTACTTTTGTGATGGTTTCAAAGCTGTCCATAATGCAGGTATCTACAATACGGAAGTTCCAGTCCGTTTTACCCCGTCCGGTCTTTTTTAATTCAGGAAATGCTTTCTGGCCGTGCAGATACAATCTTCTGAAGACAATGCTCATTAGCATCGGTGTGCCCAGAAGTATCAGGAGCGATGGCAGAAGATATTCCTCCCGGCCCAGTGTCTTCCAGACAATGAAGTTCAGGATGAAAGCCGGGCTGGTATTGTTGCAGAATGACAACAGGTACCTCCCCTCGTCTTCGGTAACATAGCCGGTTGTAATCAGGTCGGACGTCACTTTTGCTCCCATAGGGTATCCACAGAGAAATCCGACAATAATAGCAAAACTTCCGCTCTCAGAAACTTTGAATATGCGGCACAGGACCCTGCCGAATGCCCTGGATATGTAATGGATACTGTCGGTGTACAGCAGGAGATTGGTGATAATAATAAAGGGGAAAAGAGTCGGCAGAATGATCTGAAACCAAAGAAGAAGCCCTTCGCTGGCACCGTTAAACACCGCTTTCGGAGAGATGAGCATGAGCGCGAAAAGGATCACAATTCCGATTCCGGCCAGATTATGTTTCATAAGGTGTTCTCCTTACGATGTACTACATAAATGTTATTAAAGATATATGAAACTGGTTGATTTTTTATGCCCCCTGTGACAAAATGAAAACAGTAACGATACAGGAAGGGGAATGGAATTATGCCAATTTTAGAAGAACTTGAGCCAGTAGAGGTGTTTCACTATTTTGAGGAGCTGAGCCGCATACCTAGAGGGACATTTAACACAAAGGCTGTCAGTGATTATTGCGTGTCATTTGCAGCGGAGAGAGGGCTGGAGGTTATACAGGACGAACTTAACAATGTCATTATTAAAAAGCCGGGCACCGAGGGGTACGAGGAGAGCGAACCGGTGATTATTCAGGGACACCTGGATATGGTATGCGAGAAGACGGAGAATTCTGATCATGATTTCACAAAAGATCCGCTGGATCTTTATGTAGAGGACGGTTTTGTAAAGGCGCGGGACACCACATTGGGGGCAGACGACGGGATTGCTGTGGCTATCGCACTTGCACTGTTAGACAGCAGTGACATACCGCATCCGCCTCTGGAAGCGGTGTTTACAGTGGATGAGGAAGTTGGAATGGGCGGAGCAGAGGGGATCGATCTCACACCGCTAAAGGGAAAGATGCTTCTGAACCTGGATTCAGAGGATGAAGATACAATCATTGCAGGCTGTGCAGGAGGATTAAGCTTCCGCCTGAACCTGCCTGTTGGAAGGAAAATGACCGCAGGCAGCTGCCTGGAGGTTACCATACACGGACTCAAAGGCGGACATTCCGGAGTGGAGATCGACCAGCAGCGCGGCAATGCCAACAAGCTGGCGGGACGGCTCCTCAACAGACTGAACCAGAATATGGAGATTGCGCTGGCAGACATCCGGGGCGGTGCGAAAGACAATGTCATCACCTCTGTCAGCAAGTTTACCATCGTCGTGCAGGATAGTGTAAAAGCGGAGATGATTATTGAGAACATGCTGAACACCTGGAGACTGGAGTTCGGCGCAGATGAGCCGGGTCTGGACATCACGATTTTCAAGACAGAACACACGGAAAAATCCGTCCTTTCTGATACAGATAAGAACAAGGTGATTTTCTTTCTGAATAACTGCCAGAACGGAGTGTACGGTTTCAGCCGTTCTCTTCAGGGCCTGGTGGAGACATCTGACAACCTGGGCGTGGTTATTTCCGAAGAGAGCCGGGTTTCCTTTATACTGCTGATCCGAAGCTCCGTATCCTCCAGGCTGGAGGAACTCAAGGAGGCTTACATCAGCTGGTCGGAATTTCTGGGGGGAACCTATGAGCTTTCAGGAGCCTATCCCGCATGGATGTATAAAGATGATTCCAAAATCCGCCCAATCGTGGCAGAGGTGTTCGAGAAGGTCTATGGAAAGAAACCGGAGATTGCAACCATACACGCAGGACTGGAGTGCGGCCTTCTGTCAGGTAAGAAGCCGGAGCTGGACTGCGTATCTTTCGGGCCTAAGATGTTTGATATCCACTCGGTCAATGAACGGCTGGATATTGCCTCAACCTGGAGGATGTGGAATATTATCAAAGAAATATTGAAAGAATGCAAATAGGACATTCTTCTGCACATATATTAAAGAGAATACAGTTTGCAGAGGAACAGCTGAAGCGTTGAAAAGAAAGAAAATTCATAATTATGTCCTTCTGAACCTTCTGATGGCACTGTTTCTGTCGGTCGGTATACATGAGCTTCTCATACAGGGAGGTTTTGCCCGTCTGAATGGAAACACGGTTGCGGGAGACGGTTTCAGAAGGCAGTCCCTGAATGAGGAAGTGCTGAATTACATACAGAATACGAAAGACCCGGGAGAGAACCTGGGTCTTTATTGGTTGGAGACGGATTTTGGGACAGAACCTCTGACGAAAAAGTTGAAGCCGGAATTATTCAAAGATCTGGAGAATAAGTGGGCAGGCCGCCAAGGATGGGAAGAATATGTCTTACAGTGTAAGGGAATCTGGGATGATGTGAAATACTTTCCGGTGCCGCAGCCTTCGGGAAAAACAGAGGCGGGAGTTTCTTTTGTAGACTCCTGGATGTATGATCGCAATTACGGTGGGAAGCGGGGACACGAGGGGACAGATATTATGGCGGATAAGAATGAGAGAGGCCTCTATCCGGTTGTCAGTATGACGGACGGGGTCGTGCGCCACAAGGGATGGCTGGAGCAGGGCGGCTGGCGCCTGGGCATTGTGGCACCGGGTGGCACTTACTTTTATTATGCACATCTGGATTCCTACGCGGACATTGAGGAGGGAGATACCGTGCAGGCAGGGGATCTGCTGGGCTATATGGGGGATACCGGATACAGTAAGACGGAAGGCACCACAGGAAATTTCCCGGTTCATCTGCACGTGGGGATCTATCTGTTCCACAATGAGGAAGAAATCAGCGTCAATCCGTATTGGGTGCTTCGATATCTGGAGGATCAGAAGATTGGAGTTAGGTTTAGTTTTGCGGATTAAGGGGGACGCTGCGAACAGCGGCAGCGTGTGAATTCGCCTGGTGGAACATAAAAGTTTCAGTAACTGCCTAATGATCGTATTAATACGCTCTAGTCCTGAGAAGGGATTTATGATATAATCATTTCCATGTGGAGGAAATGATATGAACTTACCGAAAGCATTTGAAGATAAAATGAAAGCCCTTCTGGGAGACGAGTATGGATCTTACCTGGAGTGCTATGAAGAACCGCGCCACTATGGGCTGCGTGTGAATACGAATAAAATCAGCGTGGAGGAATTTCTGAAGATTGCGCCCTGGCCCCTTGAACCGATTCCGTGGATTTCCAACGGATTTTATTATGATGGGGAGAATGTACAGCCGGCTAAACATCCGTATTATTTTGCGGGACTGTATTATCTCCAGGAACCAAGCGCCATGACGCCTGCCAGCCGCCTGCCGGTGGAGCCGGGAGACCGGGTGCTGGATGTCTGCGCAGCGCCGGGGGGGAAGGCTACGGAGCTGGGAGCCAGGCTGCAGGGCGAGGGGGTTTTGATTGCCAACGACATTAGCAATTCCAGGGCAAAGGGGCTTTTGAAGAACCTGGAGCTGTTTGGTATCGGCAATATGCTGGTGCTGAGCGAGGAGCCCGGAAAACTGATTGAATATTTTTCAGAATATTTTGATAAAATTCTGATAGACGCTCCCTGCTCGGGTGAAGGGATGTTCCGCAAGGACAAGAAGATGGTGAAGGCCTGGGAGGAACATGGGCCCGAATTCTTTTCCAGGCTTCAGCGGAGTATTATTACGCAGGCGGCCGCCATGCTGAAGCCTGGCGGAATGCTGTTGTATTCCACCTGTACATTCGATGCCTCGGAGAATGAGCAGACGATAGAATACCTTCGCTCTCAGTATCCGGAATTTACGATTTGTCCGATTGAACCCTATGACGGCTTTGTACAGGGCATGCCGGAACTGACTGAAGGCAGAGATCCCGGGCTTGCAGAAACGGTGCGGATATTTCCGCACAGGATGCAGGGCGAAGGGCATTATCTTGCGTTGCTGAAAAAGGGCTGTGCACCGGAGTTACGGGAAGAAAAGAAAAAACAGAAAAGCACCGGTGGAGCGGGGAAAAGTAAGAAGATGCCAGAGGAACTGGCGGAATTTCTGAAAGACACCCAGTGGGATCTGGATGTTTCCCGGCTGGATATCCACGGGGAACGGATATACTATATGCCGTCCGGGCTTCCCACGATGAGAGGGGTCAGGTTCCTGCGGTCCGGACTTCTTCTGGGGGAACTGAAGAAAAACCGGTTTGAGCCCAGCCAGGCGCTGGCTATGTGCCTGAAAAAGCAGGAGTATAAAAAGGTGCTGGATTTTCCTCTGTCAGATGACCGGGTGATTAAGTATCTGAAAGGCGATACGCTGGATGTGGAGGATATGTCGGCAGCGAAAGAGAAGGGCTGGTACCTGATCTGTGTGGACGGCTATCCGCTGGGATTCGGCAAGCTGGCGAATCAGACACTGAAGAATAAATACCTGCCGGGCTGGCGGTGGATGTCTTAAAAGGAAGTTTTTATGAGATTAAGATTAGATAAGTATCTTGCTGACATGGGACTGGGAACCCGCAGTGAAGTGAAAAAGGCGATTATAAAAGGCCTGGTGCAAGTGAACGGAGCAGTTGTAAAAAAGCCGGAGTGCAAGGTGGACACGGAGGCGGATGAGATCCTGCATCAGGGAGAGCCTGTCGGTTACACCGAATATGAGTATTACATGCTGAATAAGCCTGCAGGGGTTATTTCTGCCACGGAGGACCGCAAAGAGCGGACCGTCATTGATCTGATTGAAAGCCGCCGAAGAGACGATTTGTTTCCTGTGGGACGCCTGGACAAGGATACGGAAGGGCTGCTTTTGATTACGAATGACGGTGCGCTGGCACACAGGCTGCTTTCGCCAAAAAAGCATGTGGACAAGGTTTATTATGCGCGGATACAGGGCCGGGTTACAGATGCGGATGCGGATGCATTTGCCCGGGGACTTGATATTGGAGATGAGAAGAGAACGCTGCCTGCAGGCCTGAACATACTGGATTCGGGAGAGATATCAGAGATCCGGGTGACCATTCAGGAGGGCCGTTTTCATCAGGTGAAGAGGATGTTCCAGGCAGTGGGGAAAGAAGTGATATATCTGAAACGGCTGCAGATGGGCGGCCTGAAACTGGATGAGAACCTGTGCACAGGAGCATACAGGGAATTGACAAAGGAAGAGATTGATAAATTATGTTAGAGAATAAAAAAGCGGTTATTTTTGACCTGGACGGCTCTCTGGTAGATTCCATGTGGATCTGGCCGGAGGTGGACGTGCAGTATATGGATAAATATAATCTTACGGTCCCTGAAAATTTTCAGAAGGCGATTGAGGGAAAAAGTTATACAGAGACGGCCCAGTACTTTCTGGACACATTTCCTGCGCTTACCTGCACTGTGGATGATGTGCGGCGTGAATGGATGGAGATGACGTTCGGTCTGTATACGACAAAGGTACCTTTGAAACCGGGAGCAGGGGAATTTCTGGAACACCTGCGCTCACGCGGCATACAGATGGGGATTGCCACGAGCAATGCAAGAGAACTGGTTGATGCCACGCTGAAGGCGCTGCGCATAGAACAGTACTTTTCATCGGTGCGCACTTCCTGCGAAGTGTCGGCCGGAAAGCCGGCGCCGGACGTTTATCTGAAGGTGGCTGAGGATCTGTGCGTAAAGCCGGCGTCATGTCTTGTATTCGAAGATGTCCCGAAGGGAATTGAGGCGGGGAAGAACGCGGGCATGTCGGTCTGTGCCGTGGATGACAAGTTCTCCAGGCCGGACGAGGCAGAAAAAAAGAAGCTGGCGGATTATTTTATCCGCGATTATTATGATATTAAGAATCATACCTATGAAATATGTGGAGTATAAATGATGAATCATTTTTTTTTACCGTTATGTAGAAAAGATATGCAGGAAAGAGGGTGGGACCGGGCGGATTTTGTCTATGTGACCGGAGATGCCTATGTGGACCACCCGTCTTTCGGGCCGGCTATTATAAGCCGGATGCTGGAGGCACACGGCTTCCGGGTGGCCTTCATCTCCCAGCCGGACTGGAAGAATCCGGAGAGCATTACTGAATATGGGGAGCCGAGGCTTGGATTTCTGGTGTCCGCCGGCAATATGGATTCCATGGTCAACCATTATTCTGTTTCAAAAAAGCGGCGCCGCCAGGACGCATATACACCGGGCGGGGAGATGGGGAAGCGGCCGGATTATGCGGCGGTGGTCTATGGCAACCTGATCCGGCAGACGTACAAACATACTCCTGTCATTCTGGGCGGCATTGAAGCCAGCCTGCGTAGACTGGGGCATTATGATTACTGGTCGGACAAAGTGAAACGCTCCGTCCTGCTGGATTCAGGCGCGGATATCATCTCCTATGGGATGGGTGAGCGTTCTGTTCTGGAAATTGCTGAAGCTCTTGATGCGGGGATCGCTGTGTCGGACCTGACCTATATAGACGGAACGGTGGTCAAGGCAAGAGATCTGGACTCGGTATATGATGCGGTCACCCTTCCTTCTTTTCAGGAAATCTCTGAAAAAAAAGAGGCCTATGCCCGGAGTTTTTATACACAGTACCAGAATACAGATCCATTCTCCGGAAAGCGGCTCATAGAGCCTTACGGTGAGAAGCTGTACATCGTGCAGAATCCCCCTTCAAAGCCGCTTGGTCAGACGGAGATGGATGATATCTATGCTCTTCCCTATATGAGAACCTGGCATCCCTCCTATGAGAAGGCCGGAGGCGTTCCCGCAATCTCGGAGATTAAATTCAGCCTCACGAGCAGCCGGGGATGTTTTGGAGGCTGCAATTTCTGTGCACTGACATTCCATCAGGGAAGAATTATACAGGCAAGGAGCCATGAATCCTTGATAAAAGAAGCACAAATTTTGACGGAGCAGCCCGATTTTAAGGGATATATCCATGATGTGGGCGGACCCACAGCCAACTTCAGGCAGCCTTCCTGCAAAAAGCAGCTTCAGTACGGCGTCTGCAGAGACCGGCAGTGTCTGTTCCCGCATCCCTGTAAAAACCTGCGGGCAGACCACAGGGATTATGTGGAGCTGCTGAGAAAACTAAGAAATATCCCGAAGGTGAAAAAGGTGTTTATCCGTTCGGGCATCCGGTTTGATTATCTGCTTGCGGATAAGGATCGGACATTTTTGAGAGAGCTCTGCGAAAATCATGTGAGCGGGCAGCTGAAAGTCGCTCCGGAACATGTAGCGGATGAAGTACTCGAAAAGATGGGAAAGCCGGAACACAACGTATATGAGGAATTCACCCGGACATTTCGGGATATGAATCAGAAGCTTAATAAAAAGCAGTTTCTTGTGCCTTATCTCATGTCCTCCCATCCGGGTTCGGACATGAAGTCGGCGGTAAAGCTGGCCGAGTACTGCCGGGATCTGGGATATATGCCGGAGCAGGTGCAGGACTTTTATCCCACACCGTCTACCATATCTACCTGTATGTACTATACCGGTCTGGATCCGAGAAGCATGAAACCGGTCTATGTCCCCAGGAATCCGCACGAGAAAGCACTTCAGCGCGCTTTGATTCAGTACCGCAATCCGGATAACTATGAACTTGTCATGGAAGCACTGAAAAAGGCCGGCCGGATGGATCTTGTGGGCTTTGGCGAGAAATGTCTGATCAGGCCGCGGAAGTTTTCGAAAGAAAAATCCTCTGCTAAGGAGAACGGAAGAAATAAAGCACAGGTTAAGAAGAAAAAAGCAATCAGAAATGTCCATAAGAAGAGAACCCCAAAATCATGAATGAACAAAAAGAAGGTGTAACGATTGAGAATAGCAATTGTAAGCGGTGCTTCATCAGGAATGGGACGTGAGTTTGTGAAACAGCTGCCATGGTTCTACCGGCAGCTGGATGAGATCTGGATGATAGCCCGAAGAAGAGAGCGGCTTCTCTCTCTGTCTGATGAGTGTATGATTCCCTGCAGAATCTTTGCGGGAAGTCTGCTTGAAGACAGTATTTACAGTGATATACAGGAGGAGCTGGAGTCGGAGAAACCGGATGTGCGCATGCTGGTCAATGCCGCCGGTTTTGGAAAGATGGGTACGGTTACTCAGATTGCCGGAAAGGAACCGGGATTACAGCCGGAGATGATAGACCTGAACTGCAGGGCGCTTACGCGCCTTACGATTACCTGTCTGCCGTATCTTACCCGGGGCAGCCGAATCGTGAATCTGGCATCCGCGGCGGCCTTTTGCCCGCAGCCTTTTTTTGCGGTATATGCGGCAACGAAGTCCTATGTAGTCAGCTTTTCCCGGGGCCTGGGAGCAGAGCTGGAAAAAGAGGGAATCTATGTGACAGCAGTATGTCCGGGACCGGTAGACACAGAGTTCTTTGATGTGTCCGGTAAATTTCCGAACAAATGGAAAGACGCAGTCATGGTGCCGCCGGAGAAGGTTGTGCATCAGGCATTGAAAGATTCCAGAAAGAAAAAGCCGGTTTCAGTCTATGGAATGGCTATGAAAGCAGCAGACCTGGGTGCTAAGATTCTGCCCCACAACCTGATAGTAAAAGTAGAGATTATGGCAAAAAACTGAGGAGATGTACGACATGAATAAGGTGATAAAAGGAAATCCGGGATATCTGGATTATAAGAAAAAGGTGGAGATCATCCGTACAGTTATTTATTTCGTGCTTGTAGCTGCTGTTTTCTTTCTGGGCTACAGCCAGGCACACACAAGACTGAATATGATGACCGTTGTTGCCGTACTTGGATGCCTGCCGGCTTCCAAATCGCTGGTAGGTGTGATTACCCGTTTTCCCTATCCGTCTATTGCAGTTATACGGGCAGATGAAATCAAAGGCAAGACCGGCAATATTACGGCGGTCTATGATATGATCATTACATCCCGGGAAAAAGTGATGCCGGTGGACTGCATTGTGATTTCCGGAAACACAATCTTCGGATATACAAACAGCGAAAAAGTAGATTTAAAATATGCGGCCACACACATAAAAGGGATATTGAACCAAAACCAGTTTCCTGATGTTTCGGTAAAGATCCTGAACAACTATACCGCTTTTCTGGCAAGGGCTGAGGGACTTAATTCCATAGCGGCCGTGGAAAAGAGGGATACAAAGGAAATGGAAGAACGGATCAAACAGGTAATCTTAAATATATCCATGTAGAAAGGGTACAGTTTATGCAGCAGATAACAGTTGGTGACAATGAAGCGGGGCAGAGGCTGGATAAGCTTCTGGCTAAGTATCTGAGAGAGGCCCCGAAGAGTTTTTTATATAAGATGCTGCGGAAAAAGAATATAACTCTGAACGGGAAAAAGGCTTCTGGAAATGAGAAGCTCCTGAGAGGTGACGAAATAAAATTGTTCCTTGCGGATGAGACGATTGCCAAATTCGCCGGGGATGCAAAGCCGCATGCGGAGAATGGAATGTTAAATAGGCTTTCTTACGGGGAAAGCCTGAATATTATATATGAGGACAGCCATATTATTCTGATTAATAAGCCGGCGGGGATGCTCTCACAGAAGGCGGCGGATACAGATGTCTCGCTGGTGGAGCATCTGACTGCTTACCTGCTTAGAAGCGGGGCGCTGACAGAGGACGAGATGAGAACATTCCGCCCTTCCGTGTGCAACCGGCTTGACAGGAATACAAGCGGCATGGTGGCGGCAGGGAAAAGCCTGCAGGGCCTGCAGGAACTGAGCCGCCTTTTTAAGGACAGGACACTGGGCAAGTATTATCACTGCCTTGTGAAAGGAGAAGTAAATGAGACGTCCCATATACATGGGTTTCTAAAAAAAGATGCAGAGAACAATCAGGTGCACATAACAGCCGGACAGGAAGAGGGAAGTACGGCAATTGAAACAGAATTCCGTCCCCTCAAGTCAGGAAATGATGTAACGCTTCTGGAGGTACATCTGATTACCGGGAAGACCCACCAGATCCGCGCACATCTGGCGTCTGTGGGGCATCCCATTCTGGGGGACTACAAATATGGCGACAGGAGACTCAATGACAGATGCAGGAGTGCATATGGGCTGAAACATCAGCTGCTTCACGCTTACAGGATTACATTTCCGGCGCTGGAAGGGCCGCTTGCTGGTCTGTCGGGCAGAGAATTTCTGGCTCCGCTCCCAGCAGAGTTTCAAAAAATAGCAAAGGAAAAGGGTGTTTTATAGATGGCAACCTGGAATTCAAGGGGACTTCGGGGCTCCACGCTGGAGGACCTGATTAACCGGACCAACGAGCGCTACGAGGAGATGGGACTTGCGCTGATCCAGAAGATACCGACCCCCATCACTCCGGTAAAGATAGACAAGGAACACCGGCATATTACGCTGGCATATTTTGAAAAAATAAGTACGGTCGATTATATCGGGGCGGTCCAGGGAATACCGATCTGTTTTGACGCAAAGGAGTGCAGCGTGGATACCTTTCCGCTGCAGAACGTGCATGAACATCAGATGAACTTTATGGAGAAGTTTGAGAAGCAGGGCGGTATCTCTTTTTTGATTATTTATTATAGCAGCAATAACGAACTTTATTATATGCGTTTCAAAGAAATAAAGAAATTCTGGGAGAGGGCCGGCGGTGGCGGAAGGAAAAGCTTTCGCTATGAGGAGTTGGATCCGGCCTATTTTATGGAGTTGAAAAACAATAGTTTTGTCCCGTATCTGGACTACATACAGAAGGATTTGGATACCAGGGATTGACATTTTCTGAGAAACTGCGTATAATTTACAGGGTGATTTAACGAATTAGCATGATAAAGTGAAAGGCAGGAAATATGGAACAGAAATTACATACACCTGAAGGCGTCAGGGATATATACAATACAGAATGCAGAAAGAAGCTTACAACACAGGAGAAGCTCCACGATGTCCTGCACGCATATGGATATCAGGATATTCAGACACCTACCTTCGAGTACTTCGATGTGTTCAGAAAAGAGATCGGAACGATTTCTTCCAGAGAACTATATAAATTTTTCGACAGAGACGGCAATACGCTGGCACTGCGCCCGGATATTACACCGTCAATAGCACGGGCTGCCGCGACACTGTTTGAGACAGAAGAATATCCTGTCCGCCTCTGCTATATGGGCAATACCTTTATCAATCATTCCAGTTATCAGGGCCGTCTGAAGGAAAACACCCAGATGGGAGCTGAGCTGATCGGGATGGATTCGATTGAGGCGGATGCAGAGATGCTTGCTATGGTTGTGGATGGGCTGAAAAAGGTTGGATTAAAGGAATTTCAGGTCAATATAGGCCATGTGGACTTTATTCAGAGCTTGATGGATGCGACAGGGCTGGAAGAAGATGAAAAGACAGAGATCCATCACCTGATTACAAACCGGAATTATTTTGGTGTGGAAGAGATTCTGGATAATCAGAATGTAGATGATAACATAAAAGCTGCGTTCCAGGGATTGTCGGAACTTATGGGAGACGTGGAGATTCTGGATAAGGCCATGGGAATTGCACCGAATATCAGCGCCGGGCTTGCCGTATCCTACCTGCAGAAGCTGTATAAGCTGCTGACCCTCTACGGTGTAGAGGATCATATTACGTTTGACCTGAGTATGAGCGGAAGCTACGGGTATTACACCGGCATTATTTTCCGTGCGTATACATACGGTACCGGAGATGCCATTGTCAGAGGCGGACGGTACGACCATCTCCTGGAGAAATTCGGGGAGAATATACCGTCTATCGGATTTGCTATCATAATAGATGAATTAATGAGTGCGCTGAGCCGCCAGAAGATCCCGGTGGAGACCAGACATATGAATCTGATTGTCTACACCGAGGCAACGCAGAAGTGGGCCATTTCGCTTGCAAAGAATTTCCGTGCCAAGGGCAAATGTGTGGAGATGCATAAGCGGGATAAACAGGGCAGCAAAGAAATGTATGCAGAGTATGGGAAGCGGACACAGGCCGTGAGCATGCTTTATCTGAAGGATGACCTGACGATTGAGATGGTGAATCTTCAGACAGGGGATGAGAAGCTGATAAATGCTGGGAAAAAGAGATAGAGGAGCAGACATGAGATATTTAACTTTTGCCCTTACAAAAGGGCGTTTGGCAAGTAAAACGCTGGAAATGCTGGAACGGCTCGGTATTACGTGCGAGGAGATGAAGGATAAAAGTTCAAGAAAGCTGATTTTTGTGAATGAAGAGCTGAAACTGAAGTTTTTCCTCGCAAAGGGCCCGGATGTCCCCACTTATGTGGAATACGGGGCTGCTGATATCGGTGTTGTCGGCAAGGATACGATCGTGGAGGAAGGACGCAAAGTACACGAGGTTCTGGATCTTGGATTTGGAAAGTGCAGAATGTGCGTGTGCGGGCTGGAGGAGGCCCGCGAACTGCTCCGGCATCACGAACTGATCCGTGTGGCTACAAAGTATCCGAATATAGCGAAAGACTATTTTTATAATAAAAAGCATCAAACTGTTGAGATTATTAAGATGAATGGTTCCATTGAACTGGCGCCCATTGTCGGTCTCTCAGAAGTAATTGTGGATATAGTGGAGACGGGCTCCACGCTGAAAGAGAACGGACTCGTGGTACTGGAGGAGGTATGTCCTCTTTCTGCCAGAATGATCGTGAATCCGGTCAGTATGCGCATGGAAAATGACAGGATCAAAGAGCTGATTGTGAATCTCAGGAAGCTCTTACAGGAGGGATAAAAATGCGGATAGAAAAATTAGATGAAAGCACGAAAAAGAATCTGCTGGAAGACCTTTTAAAACGCAGCCCAAACAATTATGGAAAGTATGAGGCGAGTGTCCGGGAGATTCTGGATACGGTGAAGGAAAAAGGGGACAAGGCGGTATTTTCATATACGAAGAAGTTTGACGGCGCAGAGATCAATCCGGAGAATGTGCTTGTCACAGAGGCGGAGGTAGAAGAGGCCTATGCCCAGGTGGAGGATTCTCTGCTTGAGATCATACGCAAATCTTTAAAGAATATTGAATCCTACCATGCTAAGCAGATGCAGTACAGCTGGTTTGACAGCAAACCGGACGGAACGATGCTTGGCCAGAAAGTAACGGCTCTCCAGAGAGTGGGTGTCTATGTTCCAGGCGGGAAGGCAGTCTATCCGTCTTCCGTGCTGATGAACATTATGCCGGCCAAGGTGGCTGGAGTGGATGAGATTATCATGACCACACCTCCCGGAAAAGATGGAAAGGTGAATCCGACCACGCTCGTTGCAGCTAAAGAAGCAGGTGCAACTGCCGTGTATAAGGTGGGCGGGGCCCAGGCAATTGCGGCACTGGCCTATGGTACAGACAGCATTCCCAAAGTGGATAAGATTGTGGGACCTGGAAATATATATGTAGCGCTTGCTAAAAAAGCGGTTTATGGGTATGTAAATATTGATTCCATCGCGGGACCGAGTGAGATCCTCGTGCTTGCAGATGAGACGGCAAATCCGAGATATGTGGCTGCAGACCTTCTGTCCCAGGCAGAGCATGACGAACTTGCATCCGCTATTCTTGTGACAACCAGCAGGGAACTGGCAGAAAACGTCTCTTTACAGATTGACGGGTTTGTGAGAGAATTGTCCAGGGGAGAGATTATACAGAAATCCCTTGATAATTACGGGCATATTCTGGTGGCGGAGACGCTGGATGATGCCATAGATGCGGCAAATGAGATCGCTTCAGAGCATCTGGAGATTGTGACTGCAGATCCGTTTGATGTAATGACCAGGATCCGCAATGCGGGTGCAATTTTTATAGGGGAATACAGCAGTGAGCCGCTGGGAGACTATTTTGCAGGGCCAAACCATGTCCTGCCGACAAATGGAACGGCGAAGTTCTTTTCACCGCTGTCTGTGGATGATTTCCTGAAGAAGTCCAGTATTATTTCTTATTCAAAGGAAGCGCTGGAAGCGGTACACCTGGATATTGAGCGTTTTGCGGAGGCTGAACAGCTGACAGCACACGCGAACTCTATTAAGGTGCGTTTTGAAGAATCATAAATTAGAGAAAAGATCTGCATAAAAACAGCAGAGTGTAACATATAGAAAATGAATGATACCCAAAGGGCACACCATAAGGGGGTGCCAGGGCAGCATCTGATGCAAATGGGAGGGATGTATGATGGACAGGACAGGCAGCTGTAAAAGGAAAACAAAAGAAACAGAGATCAGTCTGAAAATTTGTCTGGACGGAAACGGACGCAACAGGATTGATACAGGGATTGCCTTTTTCGACCATATGCTGGACGGATTCGCAAGGCACGGTCTGTTTGACCTGGAGGCAGAGGTGAAGGGTGATCTGGATGTGGACTGCCATCATACGGTGGAGGACACCGGTATCGTGCTGGGGCAGGCAATTGCCAGTGCCCTTGGTGACAAAGCGGGAATCAAACGGTACGGCAGTTTTATGCTTCCCATGGATGAGACGCTTGCATTATGTGCGGTAGATCTTTCAGGCCGCCCGTATCTGAACTATCAGGCGGAATTTACAGTGGAGAAAATAGGCGGGTTGGATACAGAGATGGTAAAGGAATTTTTCTATGCGGTTTCATACAGTGCAGCTATGAACCTGCATCTGAAGATTCTGGACGGAGGCAATAATCATCATATGGCCGAGGCCCTGTTTAAAGCATTTGGAAAAGCACTGGATGCGGCTACCATGGAAGAGCCGAGAATGAAAGAGGTTTGGTCTACGAAGGGCAGCCTGTAAAGGAGAGAAGATAAATGAGTTATAAGAGATTGACCCCCTGCATTTTCATTGATGGAGGGAAAGCTGTTAAATGGTTTGACGACAGAGAAGTGATTGCGGAAGATGTGGTAGCGCTTGCGAAGTATTACGGAGATATGGGGGCAGATGAGCTGATTATATTTGATCTGTCAAATTCCGATGAAGAGCATGAGGAGTCCATTGATCTGATGAAACGGATCAACCGCGTCATCAGTATTCCGATGGTTGCCGGCGGCAATATCCGCAGGCAGGAGGATGTAAAGAAGATTCTGTATGCGGGTGCAAAGCGCGCCATGCTGAATTTTTCCAAACACCTGTCCATCGACCTGATCGAGGATGTGTCCAAACGTTTCGGCAAGGAACGGATCGCTGTGTCCCTGAATGATTTTGACTCGCTGTTTAAGCAGCAGCACCTGATTGAAGAATACAGTACAGAGATGATATTCATGCACAGGCTGGATCTGAATTCGGTCATGAATGTTACGCAGATTCCATGTGTTGTCGTAACGGATACGATGGAGCAGGAAGAGATCCTTAAGATATTGAAATGCGATGGTGTGAAAGGGGTATCCGGCCTGTTCATCAGCCAGGTGGATATGGATTTTAATGCGTTTAAAAATGTCTGCGCCGCAGAAGGAATCCGGATGACATCCTTTGAAAGTATGATGGATTTTTCCGAGTTTAAACTGAATTCGGACGGTTTACTGCCCGTTGTTGTGCAGGATTATAAGACAAACGAAGTACTGATGATGGCATATATGGATGAAGAAGCCTTTGACCACACGGTGAAGTCGGGAAGAATGACATATTACAGCAGAAGCAGGAAAGAGCAGTGGATTAAGGGCGAGACATCCGGACATTTCCAGTATGTAAAAACCATGACAATCGACTGTGATAAGGATACACTGCTGGCGAAGGTGGAACAGGTCGGGGCGGCCTGCCATACGGGAAACCACACCTGCTTCTTCCAGCCGATTGTGGGCAGTGATTATGACGGAAAGAATCCCCTGCAGGTATTTGAATCCATCTATTCGACGATTGTTGACAGAAAGCAGAATCCGAAGGAAGGTTCTTATACAAATTACCTTTTCGACAAGGGGATTGATAAGATCCTGAAAAAAGTAGGCGAAGAGGCAACGGAGATTGTGATAGCTGCAAAGAATCCGAATCCGGAAGAGATCAAATACGAAATGTCAGATTTTCTGTACCATGCAATGGTACTGATGGTAGAACGGGGAATTACCTGGGAAGATATTACGAACGAGCTTGCGGACAGATAATAAAAGAAATAGAAAAATAACACTATGGGACAGAGAGTTCTAACTGTTTTTGTCAGGGCATATGATATGGTAGACATATCATATGCTCTTTTCAGTTTAAACGGTTCTGTATCCTGTTTTTTGACGGGAAATCTCAAAGGAGGTACATAGATTATGAACGAATCAGAAGAAAGACGCCGGCAGCTTCTCAGGCAGACCAGAAGGCTTTACAATGAAGATAGTTTTATTCCCGCGGTACATCCCAGATATGGACATATCTATCATGATCTATATGATGATGGGGCCGAAGCAAGACCAAAAAGCAGCTTTTTCTTTCGGCTGACCCTGGGAGTACTGTGCTTTGTGTGCTATGTCTGGATTGATTACGGGAAGGTGAATGTGGCAAACGTAAGCAGCGATAAAATCGTGAATCAGATTGAAAAACAGATGGATTTAAAAGACCTGCAGGCTGTGTGGAAGAAATTGTAGAATGGGGGGGAGGGGCGCCTGCCGAGGAACGGGACAGGGTGCGGACGTAAGCATATATCTGTCTGGAATGCGGACACTGCGCTAAGCAGCAGTAAGAGAAAACACGCAAAATCAGCCGGAATCATACGCATTCACCGCCTAAGCTGATGCTTAGACGGCTCAGGCGTACTCAAAAGTTGATTTGGAGATCAACTTTTGTCCGGCTGATTTTGCGTGTTTCCTCTAACTGCTGCTAAGCTCGTTTTATGCTTTCCAGACAGATATATGCTTACGTCTGCACCCTGTCCCGTTCCTCGGCAGGCTTGGTTCATCCGGGCGGGAGATTTTACGGTGGGATTTTGGACGGGGAGGCGGATAGTTTTGCTTGTATTTGTTTTCAGGGCATTTTATAATAGGGACTGAATAACTGAAAAAAATAATGAAGTGAGAGAGTTGTATGCTAACGAGAAGAGCGATGAAGCGGGAAGCGCGAAGGGTATTTAAGAGGCATTATTGGATTTTTGTGATGCTTTGTCTGCTGGCGGCGGTTTTGGGGACGGAGTTTAGTTCTTCGCTGTCTGTGGCGAAAAGCGGCGGAGATGAGGCAGCGGAGGCTGAAACTGGCGGGTCCAGGAAAGGGTCGCTGGAAGTGAATGAGAAGTTTAGTGAGATTGTTTACCATATTGCTTCGGGAGATGATGAGACGGGGCTGAGGATTGCGGATGATGTGGACCGGGAAGAAAGTGAACAATCAGAAGCGAACCCCGGGGCTGTAATGGGGAGAAGCAGGGGCGTGTTCTCTATGGTCGTGAACGGTATTACTTCCGGAAAGTTTTTTGCTTATCTGGCGGTTGGCCTGAAGTCTATTATTGGGTCAGACAGTATGGCTGTTATGATTTTGATTGCTACGGTTCTGCTTTTGTGGTTCCTGGTCCTGATATTTGTAACCAATGTGTATCAGGTTATTATGAGGCGGATGTTTTTGGAGGGCAGGCGGTATGATAAGATTCATATGTCCAGGGCGCTGTTTCTTTTAAAAATACATAAGTGGTGCAGAGCCAGTATTACACTTTTTGTGGCGTCGGTGTATCAGCTGCTGTGGTCGGTTACCATTGTGGGTGGAATTATCAAGTATTATTCTTATTATCTGGTGCCTTATATAGTGGCAGAGAATCCCGGGCTGAATTCGAAGGAAGCGGTCACGCTGTCCCGTCATATGATGAAGGGACATAAGTGGGAGTGCTTTGTTTTTGAATTATCCTTTATAGGGTGGGAACTGCTGGGGCTGCTGACAATGGGGATTTTGGATATCTTCTATACAAATCCTTACAAGATTGCGGCATTCAGTGAATATTATGCGGGGCTTCGCATGACGGGGAAAGAAAAGAATCTCCCGTATGCAGACCTGCTGAATGATAAGTATCTGTTCGAAAATGCCGGGAAAGAAGAACTTGCTGATGTTTATAGAGATGTTGCGAAAGAGAGCGAGAAGCAGCTGGCAGGACTGACAAGCCTGACGGGAATCCGCAAGTTCCTTTCGGATGTATTTGGACTGACTGTCAGGAATGATGAGAAATCAAGGGCTTTTGAAGAGAGCCAGGCGTCGATGGTTTATCTGGGTTATGATAAAGACGCACTGGAGGGCAGTGTATATCCGACAAGGCTTTCTCCGGAACCTGAAAGAATGAAGAAGCGGTGGACAGGCAATATCAGCTATATCCGTAATTACTCGGTCTGGTCTATGATTATGTTGTTTTTTGTTATGTCCTTCATCGGATGGTTATGGGAGGTCGGACTGCATTTGCTTTCAGATGGAGTATTTGTTAACAGAGGGGTTTTACATGGGCCTTGGCTGCCGATTTACGGGAGCGGCTGCTTGCTGATCCTTCTTCTGCTTAATAAGTTCCGAAAAAGGCCGGCAGCTGAGTTTCTGATGACGATCGTTGTATGCGGAATCGTGGAATATTTCACCGCATATTATCTGGAAATAGCTCATAACGGTAAAAAGTGGTGGGATTACAGCGGGTACTTTCTGAACCTGCAAGGAAGAATCTGTGCGGAAGGTCTCCTCACTTTCGGGGTGGGAGGAATGTTGATTGTATATATTCTGGCGCCTGTCCTGGATGATCTGATCCGGCGGGTTCCGGTTCGGACGCTGATGATTGCTTGTGTGGTGCTGATCTGTATATTTACGGCTGATCAGGTGTATTCCGTAAAATATCCCAACGAAGGGGCCGGAATTACTGATTACAGCAGTGCTGCAGACCCGGCCGTTTTTTGGAAAACGATGGCCGCGATGGAGAACAAGTATTTATAAAAAACGAAAATAAAGAACGCGATGCAATTGAAAAGCTGCATCGCGTTCTTTGTTTTTTAGATTCTCTTTTTGGGGGTGAACCGGGATGCACAAATTCAATCTTCTGCATTTTAATACGGCTTTAATACAGCCTCCTGCTTTTTTGCGCAGTTTTAAGATGACCCGTGCTATCATCTAATCATTCTTTGAAAGAAGGAGGAAGCCATCATGATGGATATAGTTATGGCAGCTGTTCTGCTGGCCTGCTTTGGTCTAATGAAGCTTTTTGCCGATTGGTGCAGCCGGCAGATCGATGCGGATATCGGGAGAGAAGATTAGTAAAAGGGCCAGGAACATCAAAGGAAAGAAGATTAACAAAGAGTTAAGCACAACAAATGGAAAGAAGGAAAATGAAAATGATACTGCTTGGAATTATTATTTTGCTGCTGGCGGCATATTTGTTTTACGCCCTGGTGCATCCGGAAAAGTTATAAATAAACTTATTGAGTAAAAAGAGGAGGAAAAGAAAGTTATGTTACAGATCGTACTGACTTTAGCGATTTTCGTGCTTGCTGTGATCCCGATGGGGAGATATATGTATCATATTGCAGTAAATAAGAAAACTTTCGCGGATCCCTTATTTGACCGGGTGGATAATGGGATATATAAAATCTGCCGGATCGACAGAAAGGGAATGAACTGGAAGACTTATGCGTTAAGCCTTCTGATGACCAATGCGGTCATGGTACTGGCGGGATATCTGGTTCTGAGGCTGCAGAGTGTTTTGTTTCTGAATCCCAATGGGATCGCCGGGATGGAGCCAACCCTGTCATTTAATACAATTATCAGTTTTATGACAAATACAAACCTGCAGCATTACTCAGGCGAGTCCGGTTTATCTTATTTAAGCCAGATGCTGGTTATTATATTTATGATGTTCACCTCTGCAGCATCCGGGTATGCGGCATGTATGGCGTTTTGCCGGGGATTTGCAGGCAGAAGCAAAGATCTGGGGAACTTTTATGAAGATATGGTTCGCATTACGACCCGGATTCTGATTCCATGGTCTTTGATTTTCGGCCTGGTACTGATCTGGCAGGGATGCCCTCAGACTTTCGGTGCAAATATTACTGTTGAGACAATTCAGGGCAAGCTGCAGGATTTTGCAACAGGTCCGGTCGCAGCGCTGGAAATCATCAAACATCTGGGAACAAACGGCGGAGGATTCCTTGGGGCTAACTCGTCCACACCTTTCGAGAATCCAACTATTATAACGAATATAGTAGAGCTGATCTCCATGATGATTCTTCCGGGCGCCTGTGTACTGACATTCGGAAAGATGTGCAGGGACAGGAAAAAGGAAGAGGCTCAGGTAAAAGAGCCCATATTCGGAAAACAGGGCAGAACTATATTTGCAGCCATGTCGGTGATATTCCTGATCGGTCTGACGCTCTGTTTCTTCTCCGAAAAGGCCGGCAGCCCGGTTCTTGCAGATGCAGGGGTAAGTCAGGCAATGGGAAGTATGGAAGGAAAAGAGGTCCGTTTTGGCGTCGATCAGTCGGCTCTGTTTACCACGGTTACAACTTCTTTTACCACAGGTACCGTTAATAACATGCACGATACACTGACGCCTCTGGGCGGAATGGTGCCGCTCTTACATATGATGCTGAACTGCGTATTCGGAGGTAAGGGTGTGGGGTTGATGAATATGCTCATGTATGCAATTCTGACCGTATTTATATGCGGCCTGATGGTGGGACGTACCCCGGAATATCTGGGCAAAAAAATAGAAGGAAAGGAAATGAAGCTGGTCGCACTGGTACTGATTGTACATCCGCTTCTCATCCTTGGGTTCTCAGCGCTGGCGGTTTCCACACAGGCAGGGCTGGACGGAATTACGAATCCTGGCTTCCACGGACTGTCACAGGTATTGTATGAGTATTCTTCTTCTGCGGCTAACAACGGTTCCGGTTTTGAAGGGCTGTCAGACAATACCTGGTTCTGGAATATTACTACAGGACTTGCGATGTTCTTTGGGCGTTATATAGCCATTATCGCACAGTTGGCAATCGCAGGTTCGCTGCTTGCTAAAAAACGGGTGAAAGCGTCCATTGGTACACTGCGAACGGATAACGCAGTATTTGCAATATTACTTATATTTATCGTATATATATTTGCCGCATTAACATTTTTCCCTGCGTTGGCACTGGGGCCGATCGCGGAACATCTGACCCTGTGGTTTTCATAAAATTTAAGAAAGGGATGTAAAGCAATGTCTAAGAAACAACAAACAACGAAGTTCGTGACAAAGGACATTCTGAAGAGCTCCGTTATCGGAGCCCTCCAGAAGCTGAACCCGAAATATATGATTAAAAATCCGGTTATGTTCGTAGTGGAGGCCGGCTGTGTGCTGACGCTGATCATGACGTTTTTTCCGTCTATATTTGGGGATGATGCTTCCGTTGGGTACTTAAGAACCTATAATGGAATTGTCTGCGTCATATTATTTATTACTATATTATTTGCAAATTTTGCAGAATCTGTTGCCGAGGGACGCGGAAAAGCACAGGCGGCTTCTCTGAAAAAAACAAAGCAGGATACAAAGGCTCATCTGATCTGTGAGGATGGGACAGATCGGATGGTAAATGCATCCGAATTAAAAAAGGGGGATATTGTTCTTGTAGAAGCGGGAGAAGTGATTCCCAATGACGGGGAAGTCATTGAAGGGATTGCTTCGGTGGACGAATCAGCAATTACCGGAGAATCCGCACCCGTTACACGTGAGGCAGGAACAGATTTTTCTTCTGTAACCGGAGGAACAACGGTTGTCAGTGACTGGCTGAAGGTTCAGATCACATCGCAGTCGGGAGAGTCCTTTCTGGATAAAATGATTGCGCTGGTAGAAGGTGCGTCACGTCAGAAAACCCCGAATGAGATCGCACTGAATACGCTCCTTGTTGGTTTGACGATTATTTTTATGATTGTGGTTGTATGTCTGTATCCGTTTTCAACATATTCAGGTGTGCAGATACCGATATCTACGATGATCGCACTGCTTGTATGCCTGATTCCTACAACCATTGGCGGACTGTTGTCTGCCATTGGGATTGCCGGGATGGACCGGGTGACCAGATTTAATGTCATTGCCATGTCGGGAAAAGCGGTGGAGGCCTGCGGAGATGTGGATACGATGATTCTCGACAAGACCGGGACCATTACCTTCGGAAACCGCCTTGCAGCGGAGTTCTATCCTGTAAAAGGAAAGAGCAAAGAAGAGTTAATCGACTACGCGGCACTCACTTCGCTATGTGATCCGACGCCGGAAGGAAAGTCAACGCTGGAACTGGCACGGAAGATGGGAAGCCGGATGAACAGTGAGGTGGCTGACCAGATGGAGTTCGTTGAATTTACGGCACAGTCCAAGATGTCAGGCGTCAATCTGCCGGATGGAACGACCCTAAGGAAAGGGGCGGCTGATGCCATCAAAAAGATGGTAAAAGAAAAGGGAGGCAGCATTCCCACAGATCTGGACGGTATTGTTGAGAAAATCGCCGGGCTTGGCGGTACACCACTGGTAGTTGCAGCAGAAGAGGTGATCTGCGGGGTTATATATCTGAAAGATACAGTTAAGCCCGGACTGGTTGAACGTTTCCAGCGCCTGAGGGAAATCGGGATCAAAACGATCATGTGTACCGGCGACAACCCGCTGACCGCAGCCACAATCGCCAAAGAGGCAGGCGTGGACGGATTTATCGCGGAGTGCAGACCGGAAGATAAGATATTGGCGATCAAAAAGGAGCAGGCGGAAGGCAAGCTGGTAGCTATGACCGGTGACGGAACGAACGATGCACCTGCGCTTGCCCAGGCGGATGTGGGGCTGGCAATGAATTCAGGTACAGCGGCCGCCAAGGAAGCGGCCAATATGGTGGATCTGGATTCTGACCCGACCAAAATACTTGAGGTGGTTGAGATTGGCAAGCAGCTTCTGATAACAAGAGGTTCGCTGACTACCTTCAGTATTGCAAATGATGTGGCCAAATATTTTGCAATCATACCTGCCATGTTCACGCTGGTGATTCCGCAGATGCAGATGCTGAATATTATGAAATTAGCCACACCGATGTCGGCCATTCTGTCGGCTTTAATATTTAATGCAATTATTATACCGTGCCTGATTCCAATTGCAATGCGTGGTGTTAAATATAAACCGATGAGTGCAGAGCGTATGCTGCTGAAGAATATGGGCATCTACGGGGTGGGCGGTATTATCGTACCGTTTGCCGGAATTAAAATTATTGACTGCCTGGTTGCACCGCTTTTGGCAGTGCTGGGTATGTAGGGAGGAGTGATTATTATGAAATCATTTTTGAAATATTTGAGAAGTGCAGCGGTCCTTACTGTTTTCATGCTGGTAATCTGTGGTTTTGCTTATCCTGCGGCAATGACAGGACTTGGACAGCTGATCTTCCCGCATCAGGCAAACGGGAGCATGATTACAGCTGAAGGTGAGAAGACTTCAGATCCGGAAAAGGCAGTGGGATCTGCTATCGTAGGACAGGATTTCTCTGGAGATCAGGGCTACTTTCAGTGCCGTGTATCAGGGGTAAATTATAATACTTATACAGCAGAAGAAAAGGCGGACGGTACCTACGGGGGCGTATCCTCAGGGGGTTCCAATCTGGCGCCTTCGAATGAAGAACTTAAGCAGAGAGTAGAAGAGTCTGTGGAACAGTTCTTAAAAGAAAATCCGGAGGTTAAAAAAGGAGACATTCCCGCAGATTTACTGACAGCTTCCGGCTCGGGAATGGATCCGCATATCACGCCGGAATCTGCAGAGATCCAGATACCTGCTATTGCTGAGGCAACCGGATTAAGCGAGGAGGAATTGAGAGGTATTGTTGAAGATAATACAGAAGGGAAAGTACTTGGAGTTTACGGGCATGAGAGAGTGAATGTACTCAGGTGTAACCTTGAGATTGCAAAAATATCAGGGAATCTATAGTATAAAAATAAAAGGGACTGACAGTGCGCAGTCCTTTTATTTTTTTACTGGAACAGGAGTATATTCCTAGCTGCAGGGCAGAAACACTTCATACGGTGATGAAAAGAACAGCGTTTACACCGATTCCGGAAATCCCTGCCTGCTGGCCTATCTGCAGGCTATTTGGGTATAGTTTTCTGCTGACGGTATCAGGCTCTCTATTTCGATTACGATGTCTTGACAGAAAATAGAAAAAGGTGTATGATTCATAAAAGGTTTACAATGTAAACTAAATTGGCATGTAAATAAAATTATGAACTAAGAAGGTGAGAGGAATAGTGCACCTGCACTATAAAAGAACCGTTATGGAAGAAAAAAACTGGATGCTTTTAATGGAAGACTTGAGTGAAATACGGCTGCTGAGCAGCCTCATACTAAAAAAAGCCCGCAAGGGTGCAGCAGCAACAGCTCAGGAAGTGGATATGCTATTTCGTGTTGCACTGGCCAAAAATCCAATTGTACCCGGAGAATTAAGCCATGACATGGGGATCAGCAAGACCACTGTCAGCAGACTGATTGACGGACTGACGGAAAACGGACTGATTGAGAAACTGTATGACCGTCAGGATAAACGAAGCTATTCCCTTAGAATTACCAGTGAGGGAAAAGATGAATTAGACAGTATGTACCATTATTATCTGGAGCCGGTTTACGGAATGCGGGAGGCGCTGGATGAGGCAGAGTTTCAGCAGTTTATTGGACTTGTGCGGAAAGTGAATCTTTATATGGCAAAAAAGCAGAGTAAGAATAAGGAGGAATTTATTTGACATTTTATCAGGAATTACAATTAAGTTCTGGGGGATCCAAGGAATTAATTCAAAAAACTTCAGACAAAAGGGAAAAACGCAGGCATATACTTATTTATAATATCAAGGTGTATCTGGTATTGATATTCTGTTTCTTGAGCGTTACTGTTTACAGTGTGATATTTGGGGCAGATAACAGTGTTGCAGGAGTGGTGGTCCTGCTGGCACTTTTGGTCTTGAGGCAGGTGGATTTTGGAATCAAGACATCCCATGGCATCGGCGTTGTCTGTATGATTTTCTGTATTCTGGCCGTAGGGCCGAGAGTTTCCAATATGGTAAGCCCCGGGTATGCCTTTCTGATTAATGCAGTCTGTATTCTGGGTATCATGGTATTAGGCTGCCATAATATTGTTATGTCCAACCAGTCCACCTTTGTATTGGGCTATCTGCTTCTGCAGGGATACGATGTGACAGGACACACCTACATATTAAGGTGCATCGGACTGGCTGCGGGAATGGTTATCTGTGCGGCAGTATTTTATATTAACCACAAAGACAGGATTTACAAACGGACATTTACCGATTTGTTCCGTGAATTCGATATCTACACTTCAAGAACGCAGTGGTATATCAGGCTTTCTCTGGGAGTGTCGTCTGCCATGTTCCTGGCGTCTGCTGTACATATGCCGAGGGTGATGTGGGTCGGAATTGCCTGTATGTCCGTTATGCTGCCTTTTGCAAAAGATTCAGAATACCGTGTGAGGAGACGGGCTCCTTTTAATATACTGGGATGTGCAATATTTCTCGTGCTTTATCTGATCCTGCCGGAGAGTATGTATCCGTATATTGGGCTGATTGGAGGCATCGGTGTGGGATATTCTGCAGGATATGCGTGGCAGACTGTATTTAATACGTTTGGCGCCCTGGCGATTGCTGCGAATATGTTTGGCCTGGAAGCAGCATTGTTTCTCAGGATTGCCGCAAATGTATTTGGTTCTCTGTACTGTTTTGTTATTGACAGGCTGCTGCAGTCTGCAGGTTCACAGCTCAGTGAATGGTTAAGGACCAGAAGGATATCAGAGGCTTCATAAGGGAGATACACCGGTAAGGTGTGTCTCCCTTATTTTTTAAAGAGATTTATGTTTTCTTTTGATAACGATGATTCCGGCGGCAAAGGACATGCCCATGAGCCAGAAAAGTACTATGAATCGGCTGTTATCTCCTGTTTTCACGTTGGAAGATGCACTGCCTGCGTTATCTGCCGGATGACTGGCTGGCGGGTTCAAAGCGCTGCCTTTGGCAACGGTCAGGCGGAAGCTTTCTTTGGATCCTGCGACTGCCCGGCCGTGTGCGTCATAGCCCTCCAGGCTGACGGTGTAGTCCTTGCCGGCCATATCATCGCTGATTGGAAATACGTGTTTAAACTCCAGTTCAGATGAGTTTGTCTGGCTGCCGTTCTGCCGCTCCAGAATAACTTCTTTTTCAAAGGTCTGCTCTTTGCCGTTTCCTGCTATCTTATATTTTAAAGTCTGAATTTTATTGTTTACCGTATATGTATTATCATTGTTTAGCCGGATGTCAGAGCTGTCAGCCTGTATTAGGGCAGTTACCCCGTAAAGAGACAGGTTCTGCCCGGCCTTTGCTGTAATGCCGTCGGATATATCCATATCATACTGCGGCTTTTTTGCCTGCTGTTCTATATAAATGCCATCTTTCTGCTTCTCGGTGCTCAGTTCGGCGCGTACAAGCTGCAGCTTGTCTCCATTTGAGAATGGTGTAATCTGACTGTCTATTCCAGCGATCATTCCGGGTTCCCCGGTGGAATAGTAATAGCTTACAAGCCGTCTGTCGATATCACCCATGCTCTGCAGAAGCCCCAGTTCCACACTGTAGGTGGTACTGGATTTTTTGACATTATATATTATGAAATGTACGGTTCCGGTGGTATATTCAGTTGCGTCTGCTGCCCGCCATTGGGGTGCATTTTCGCAGAAGCGGCCATCGGACATGGACCAGTACCCCGGAAATGCATCGTTGTATATCCGGTAGCCATTTGCAGCTGCAAAAGCCTGGAATTTACGGATATGGTCATCGCCTGAAAAACGGGTCAGTATTTTGTCTGCTGTGCTCCCAATGCTGAGATCCACGGAACGGTAACCAAGCGTTTCCCCACCGGGGGAAAGAACGCTGACTTCCAGAAGATAGCCGCCATTAGATAAAGGTTTATAGGCATTGCCATTTTTATCTGTAAGTCCAAGTTTATCGTCAATGGAATCAGCCGTTTTGCCGCCGGGTATCAATGCCGTAAAGCCGCTGTCATTGTAATAGCATTTGCTGTCTCCGTTCCTGACGGAAGCTTCGTCTGCTCCGTCCCAGATCAGATCCGGCATACCAGTGTCACATATGATAGTTTCATCGGTCTTAAAAGTAATCAGATCTTCTTTTAATGTTTTATTATCTTTTATCTGAGTGGAGGTTTCCCGCACAGTATCTCCGGCAGTATCGGTAAGCCTGACGGAAACAGTGCTGTTTTCTGGTATCCGTCCGATATTCTCGAAAGTACCTTTCACGTAAAAGCTGCGCCCGGAAGAAATAGTAGTCTCTGCAGCTGACGGAGCAGTAATCTGGATCGTATCATCGGTCTGCCCGTCACAAAACGCAGAAGGATAGGAAGATTGTCCATCCTCTATGATTCCGGAACCAGTATAATTATTAATATATAGCTGTTCCTGGCTGTTGTCGATCTGGACTCCGTGAGGCCCGGCGGGAACAGTAATCTTAAGAATCCCGGATTTGTCGGTATAAAGTGTCTTCGTGGTCTTATTGTCGATACAGACGGACACTGCTTTATTTGGCGCTGCATCACCTGTTGGCAGGAACATTCTGACAGAGGCCGTATATTCGTTTCCGGAATAACTGCTCTGGGGAATAATTCTGTCATATGTACAGGGCAGCGAAAGCGGATCTGCACCATGATTGGTAAGGCCGTTAATATAGCTTTCAATGGTTTCCAGTTCCCCGCCGATTTCACCAAGCAGATCCAGATCTTTTAGCATGTCATAGTCATTTCCGCCGCTCATGATGTAATTGTTGGATACCAGTATCATTGGCGTATCCGTGTCATCGCGGGATAAGACGGTACCATCGTCCAGTTTCATTTCCAGAATTTTGGCATCCTCTGGTGCATTTGGATTGTACCGTACCTGAATTCCGCTGACCTGGAGAAATCCTCCGCCGTATACACCTGAGAGCATTCCGGTTTCTTCATCCTGAGCGGTTACATTTGATAAGGAGTGTTCCATTACCTGAAAAAGAATCTGCGGGGTAACAGCCTTCAGCATTAACGTATTGGAAAAGGGAAAGGCGGTTACCAGTTCTTTTTTTGTGGTGGTGCCGTTTGGTATAGAGGAACGGATTCCACCGCCGTTTTCTACAGCAGCTACAGGCACATCTTTATAGGGAATCAGATCCTGTGACTGTGATCCTGCAATGAAATCTGTAGCAGCATCCCGGAAAGCGTCTGTCACCAGATCCCCCAGATTCGTTTCCGTAATCCTTGCAACAGATATATTGTTTATATAACCGCCCCACAGTGTATTGGTGGTCTCACAGACTCTGTTGGCCAGTTGTTCTTCCTGGCCTGAGGTGATCGTTTCAAGGGCGTCGGCCACGTCAGGATCCGGAGTAACATCTGCAGTATCTGACCAGGTAAGCAGTGTTTCGGTCAGAGCATAGCTTCCGTCTGCCTCAGGGGTGATCTCCATCTTTCCGAGCTTCTTAAGTCCGGTTCCGGTCTGGGCGATCAGGACCCCATTCTCAGTAAAATTTTCCTCGGTATGGCTGTGGCCGTCGATAATAGCGTCAAGCCGTCCCTGGTATTCACCAGTCATGGCGCCTGCAAGTGCCCTGGCCGGTACAGGAACATTCTCATATTCCCCAAGATGGGAGACTGCGATAATAACATCTGCATCCGCTTCTTCTAATTCCTTGATTTCTCTTTTGGCGGTTTTAACCTCATCATGAAATTCAATGCCGGCAATTCCTTCGGGATTGGTGGCGGATTTGGTTTCACATGTTGTCAGCCCGAAAAATCCAATCGTAATTCCATTGACGGTAATGACTTTGTGACAGCCATTGTTCTCTGCGTTATGGCCTTCAAACAGAGGGCGGCCGTCTTTTTCAACATTCGCGGCAAGCAGAGGAAACGCAGCATTGTCAGCATTTGTCAGTGCCTGTTCGCTTCCGTAGTCAAATTCGTGATTTCCGGCGGCCATAAGATCATATCCGGCCAGATTCATTAACTTTATAATATCCGCGCCTTGGGTCAAAGATGCAAGAGGCAGTCCCTGAGTGGCATCCCCCGCATCTACAAGGAGAGAGTTGGGAGTGTTCTTTTTTAGCGTAGCCGCTCTGGCGATACCGATTGTATTATTCCCGGAGTCCGTACCGTTATTATCAATGGCGGTAAGTGCGCCGTGCATATCGTTTGTGTGATAAATAGTGACGGTACTGCTGGCTGCTGCCGGTTTTGTACCGGGTTCCGTAGCGCTGACTGTCAGACTTCCGAACAGCAGCAGTATGGTGAATATACAGGCGGATATCCGGAGTGCATATTTTTGTTTTTTCAATGTAGCTTCCCCCTTTTTGCAATTTAAGACAAGTATACCATATTATGGATGAATAGAGTAAGACTCCGCAGTATTATTTGGGGCAGAAAAAGGGGAAAACATAAGAAAAAAGAAGGAAGCATGCAGCAAAGCTATAGAAAGTCCGGCTATTTAGTGATAAAATGATAAAAATAATCTATCTAAGATGAAGGGATTGGCCCGGCAGTGGTAAACGGCCTCTAAAAGGGGGGAAAACATATGGATCTAAATAATAGTGAAATATCTGTACATGCTGATGCAGAGCAGGAAAGTGAAGCGGAGATCCACAATGTAAACAGGGGGAACCGCAGGTATTATCTATATGCTATTATCTGCTGCGCCCTGTTTTTAGGCATCTGTATTACTATTGTCCTCACTTTGAACCGAAATAAGACCCATGAGGAGTATACACGAATGGTACTGGAGACTCTGAATGCCTACACGACCGGGCAGAGAGAGAATACGCTTACAGAAATAGACGGTACCGCTAAAACCCTGCAGTCGCTTGCGGTGCTGATTGAGAGCCAGGACGATTTCGATTTTATTGATCCTTATCTGGCTGCGCTTAATGAAGACAGCCCTGAAGTAAAATACATGTACCTTTCTGAAGAGGAGTATCGGGATGCCCTAAAACAGAGAACAGTATTGGCAAAAGATATGAAAGTCATTGAACGCTTAAAACAAGGGGAAACGGTGGTGACTGATCTCACCTTTTCAGAACGTATGGGGAATATATATTGTATTGGTGTTGGGGTACCGGTTGTAAGGGACGGGAAATTCATAGGGGCAGTCCGCGGAATTATCAATGCAGAATCCCTGGTCTCAACCGATGTCTATGATCCTGCCCAGGGGGAAATAAGTGCGGCTTTTCTCACTGACGGGGACAGCGTCATCCTGCCGATCCGGGACGCGAATGAGAGAGGCGTAGGGGAAAGTCTGCTGGAACATCTGGAAAGAAATGGTATAGAAGAAGATGTCATTGAAGAGCTTCGCGCTGTATACGTTCCGGGGAATTCCCAGGCATGCAGCGTGCGTCTTGGAATCTTTGAAGGCAGCCCGTATTACCTCTCACTGACCGGGCTGAAATACAATAACTGGCATCTGGTTGTATGTCTGAAGGCTGAAACTGCATCCGAGCATTTTCAGCATATTTTAAATAACACAACGTACAGTATTATCGGCCTGATTATCGCAGTTATTTTGGCCTCGATTATCATGTTGCTTGTAGTAAGAAGAATGCAGAAAAAGTTTTCTCTGGATGAACAGCGCTATTTACTGCTTGAGCGGTTTTCGGATACTGTGCTGTTTGATTATGACTGCCGGCTGGATACAATCCGTTTTACCTCCAATGCATCGAAGTTCCTGAGGATACATAAGCTAACGCAGAAAGATTTTTTACAGCACCTGAATGAGATTTATGTCCATGCGGATGACCAGGCTCAGGTGCGACAGATACTGAGCGGAGAGCGCGGCGGAGATTCGGGTAAAATCAGGGTCAGGCTGATGCGCCCGGAGACGGACGATTACTTCTGGAGTCTGGTGCAGTACCAGTACTTATATGAAAAGAAAACCCCCATTTCTACGATTGGCAAGATTACAGATATTAATGAGCATATGGAGCATGAAGATTATCTGCGCCGGATATCTGAGACAGACGGGCTGACCGGGCTGATGAACAAAGGAGCCGCTGAAAAAGAGGTGGAAAGACGGCTGGCGGAAGGCAGAAAGGGTACCTTATTTATCATTGACGCAGATGGATTCAAGCAGATTAATGACGTTTACGGACATGCAGTGGGAGACAGGGCACTTCGATTTTTAGGGGAATGTATCAGACAGACCTATCGGGGGGATGATGTTCTGGCCAGGATCGGCGGCGATGAACTGCTTATTTATATGGAAGGGATAGAAAACAGCGAAAGTGCCAGAAAAAAGGCTGAACAGCTGGAAAAGTATCTGGAGTCCCGTTCAGAATCGGGAATGCCTTCTTTTACAGTCAGTATCGGAGCCGCACAGTTTCCGGCTGATGGAAAGAATTTTGCAGAACTGTTCCATGCCGCTGACCAGGCTATGTATGCGGCAAAAGCAAAGGGGAAACAGCAAATTTGTTTTTATAAGGATATTCAGAAAGAGAAGGAATAAGTGCGTATTGGACGTTCTTACGGGTTAGAAAACGATAATAAAATATCTACTTGAAGTTCTTTCTGAGAATGCGTATAATTAAGCAGGCATGCACGATGTCTGCATAAGGATTAAACAGTGTACAAGCAGGAATTTTCTTGCTTCATTCACATAATAACAAGGAGAAATAATGAGAAAATTAGCGTTAAGTGACGAAATATTATTAAATATTGAAAAACCTGCCCGGTATATCGGCAATGAGGTGAATTCGGTAATGAAAGACCCGGAAAAGGTAGACATTCGATTTGCCTTATCTTTTCCGGACGTTCTGGAGATTGGAATGTCCCATCTGGGGATCCAGATTTTGTACGATCTTTTTAACCGGCGCGGGGATGTATGGTGTGAAAGGGTATATTCTCCATGGATCGATCTGGATAAAGTGTTGCGTGAGCAGAGCATACCGCTGTTTACTCTGGAATCTCAGGATCCGGTTAAGAACTTTGACTTCCTGGGCATTACGATCCAGTATGAGATGTGTTATACCAACATACTGCAGATATTGGATCTGAGCCAGATTCCGCTTCACAGTGCAGACCGCACCTGGGAGGATCCGATTGTAATAGGAGGCGGCCCCTGTACCTATAATCCCGAGCCCCTGGCGGAGTTCTTTGATCTGTTTTATATAGGAGAAGGGGAGACGGTCTATGATGAACTGCTGGATCTGTATAAGTCCTGCCGGAGCAGTAATTACAGCCGCATGGAGTTTCTGAGGAAGGCGGCGGGGATTGAGGGTATCTATGTCCCGATTTTCTACGAAGCAGAATATCACGAAGACGGTACGTTGAAATCTTTTTCACCGACAGAGCCGGGAATTCCTGTCACAGTAAAAAAACAGATTGTAATGGATGTGACAAAAGCGCTCTATCCGATGAAGCCTGTTGTACCTTTTATCAAGGCAACCCAGGACCGGGTTGTGCTGGAGATTCAGCGTGGCTGTATCCGCGGCTGCAGATTCTGCCAGGCCGGGATGCTGTACCGTCCCACACGGGAGCGCGATGTGGAGACGCTGAAGGAATATGCCCGTGTCATGCTGAAGAATACAGGACACGAAGAAATATCTCTGAGCTCTCTGAGTTCCAGTGACTATTCTGAACTGAAGGAACTGGTGAACTTTTTAATAGAAGAATTTAAGGATAAAAGTATAAACATTTCCCTGCCGTCCCTGCGGATCGATGCCTTTTCGCTGGATGTGATGCAGCAGGTGCAGGATATCCGTAAAAGCAGCCTGACATTTGCACCCGAGGCGGGTTCACAAAGGATGAGGAATGTAATTAATAAAGGTCTCACGGAAGAAATGATTCTGGAAGGGGCCGGACAGGCCTTCGAGGGGGGCTGGTCCAAGGTGAAGCTGTACTTTATGCTGGGACTTCCTACTGAGACAGAGGAGGATATGAAGGAGATCGCAAGGCTTTCCGACCGGATTGCCAGGAGATACTATGAGATTCCAAAGGAAGAGCGTCATGGGAAATGCCAGATTACAGCGAGTACATCCTTCTTTGTACCGAAGCCGTTTACACCGTTCCAATGGTCGCCAATGTGCACCAGCGAGGAGTATATGCACAGAGCTTCTGTTGTGAAACATGAATTTCAGGAACAGTTGAACAGAAAGAGCATGAAATATAACTGGCATGATGCGGAGGTAACTGTTCTGGAGGGTGTATTTGCACGCGGCGACAGAAGAGTAGGAAAGGTGATTGAGGAGGCATACAGACTTGGCTGCCTCTTTGATGCATGGACAGAGACATTCTGCAATGAAAAATGGATACAGGCATTTCAAAATACAGGGATTGATATTGCATTTTATACGACCCGGGAAAGAGATCTGGATGAATTGCTGCCCTGGGATTTTATTGATATCGGGGTCAGCAAGAGTTTTATGAAAAAAGAATGGGAGAGAGCGCTGGAAGGCGTTGTCACACCGAATTGTAAGATGCAGTGCTCCGGATGCGGTGCGGCACAATTTGGAGGAGGTGTCTGCTATGAAGGTAAGAATTAAGTTCAGAAAGTATGGTGCTCTGAGATTTATCGGACACCTGGATGTAATGCGTTTTTTTCAAAAAGCTATGAGACGGGCGGATATCCCGATCGCTTTTACCGGCGGGTACAGTCCCCATATGATTATGTCGTTTGCTAACCCACTGGGAATCGGTCTTTCCAGTGACGGGGAATATTTTGATATTGAGCTGAGAGAGTATATCTCCAGCAAAGATGCTGTCAGCCGGCTGAATGCGGCTATGGTGGAAGGAATCGAAGTTGTCAGCTTCCGGCAGATTGCGGAAGAAAAGAAAATGACAGGTATGGCAATTGTTGCGGCAGCTGACTACCGCACTACAGTGAAAAACGAGGTTTTTCCTGAAAACTGGCAGGAAAAGCTGACCGAATTTATGGCACAGCCTGAAATACGGATTGTGAAGCAGACAAAACGCAGTGAAAACGAAGTGGATATTAAGCCCATGATCTATCGGCTGGAAGCGGGCGGCGATGCTGTCAGTATGCAGGTGGCTGCCGGAAGTGTCCAGAATCTGAAGCCGGGACTTGTCATGGAGGCGTTCTGCCGTTTTCTGGGAGTGGAGTTTGAGGAAGGCAATTTCTTACATCACAGACTTGAAATGTATGCGGATATGGGACAAGGCGGTGTAAGAGATCTTATAACACTGGAAGAACTGGGATGTGAAATGGAGATGGAGACAGCATGACTTCAAGAAAAGTTCTTATGATGAAAGAGGATGAAAAGGCCTGGATATTTCTTCTGGAGGACGATGAAATTGTGGAGATACACTGTGACAAAGCAGATGCCGCCGGAGCAGAAAGGCATGTGCTCGGCAATATCTATGTCGGCAGAGTAAAAAATATTGTCCCGAATATCGGAGCGGCTTTTATAGAGATAGAAAGCGGCGTGGAATGTTATTATGACATGAGCCAGGCCGCGAATGCCCTGTTTACGCATAAAGCGGGCAGGAAACCTCTGTGTATCGGGGACGAACTGGTTGTCCAGATCAGCAAGGAGGCGGTGAAAACAAAAGCACCGACTGTCAGCAGCAATCTGAGCTTTACCGGCAGATATGCAATCCTTACAACTGGAAATACAAGAATCGGAACTTCCGGCAAACTACCGAAAGCACAGCGCGAAGAATTAAAAGAACGGCTTCTGCCGTATAAAAATGAAGAATATGGACTTATTATCCGCACCAATGCCGGCGATGCTGAATTTGACCAGATTCTAGAAGAAATTAAAAGTCTGGAACAAAACTACAGTGTTCTGAAGAAAACGGCCGGGACAAGGACTTGCTTTACATGTCTGCATCAGGCTCCCCCGGCTTATATATCCGACCTGAAAAATGTGTATACCGAAGGTCTGACTGAAATTATAATTGAGGATGAAGAGCTTTACGGACAGGTCAGGGAATATTATAAAAAGGAACAGCCCTTCGAACTGGACAAGCTCAGATTGTACCATGACGGGCAGCTTTCTCTTGCAAAACTGTACAATACCCATACTGTCCTGGAACGGGCACTGAGTGAACGGGTATGGCTTAAAACTGGTGCATATTTGGTAATCCAGTATACAGAAGCACTGACCGTGATTGATGTAAACTCGGGAAAATGCAATGCAAAAAAGAACCCTCTGGAAACTTACCTGAAAATCAATCTGGAGGCTGCAAGAGAAGTTGCAAAGCAGATGCGCCTGCGGAATCTTTCCGGAATTATTATCGTGGATTTTATTAACCTGGATGATGCAGATGCTACCAGAGAACTTTTAAAAACCTTCCGCCAGCATCTCTCCAAAGATCCGATTCAGGCAACGCTGGTGGATGTAACTGAATTACAGCTTGTTGAATTGACCCGAAAAAAAGTCCGCAGGCCTCTTTATGAGAGCATTGCAGAATAATTTTTTTACGTTTTTAGAATTGTATAATTGTATACAACTTTCAAAAAGTAAAACAAGGATAATAAGCAAGAAGAAGTGTAAGTAAAAAAACATAGTATTCATGTATACAATTCTAAAACAAGTTTGATGAATGGCTACCGCATAAAATATAAACAGGAAAAGTAATTGTATACAAAAATACAATCTGAAATCATGCCGAAAGCGCACTAATAAGGACCTGTAAAGTCAGGAGATCAGGAAAAGGGCTGTTAATTATGGAGTACATTCCAGCTAAAACGATAATCACACGCTCTAAAAAACCGGAATATTGGTTTGGAACAGAGTATAATATGAATATTTATAAAGGGTGCTGTCATGGATGTATATACTGTGACAGTCGTTCGGATTGTTATGGCATCACTTCATTTGATACGGTCAGGGCAAAAGAAAACGCCCTGACAATTATACGTGATGAACTGCGTAGAAAAACAAAACGGGGCGTAATTTCTACCGGGGCCATGAGCGATCCTTATAATCCATTTGAAAAGGAACTGGAACTTACGCGGCATGCATTGGAGCTATGCAATGCATTTGAGTTCGGGATCGCGGTTGCCACGAAGAGCAGGCTGCTGGCAAGAGATATTGATGTTCTTGAAGATATTAAAGAGCATTCACCGGTACTGTGCAAAGTTACAATCACGACTTCTGACGATGCCCTGGCAAAAAAGATAGAACCAGGTGTACCGCCGTCTTCGGAACGCTTTGCATTAATCCGTGAACTGACAGAACATGGAATATACGCGGGTGTTCTTTTGATGCCCGTCCTTCCTTTTCTTGAAGATTCCGATGAAAATATCCGAAGAATTGTACACATGGCAGGTGAAGCGGGGGCAAAGTTTATTTATCCTGCTTTTGGAGTGACGCTGCGTGAAAACCAGAGGGAATGGTACTTTGACAGGCTGAATCATCTGTTTCCGGGAGAGCAGATTGCGGAAAAATATCAGAAGAAATTTGGGTATTCCTATGAATGCAGAAGCCCGCGGTCACGGCAGTTGTGGAAGGTTTTTACAAAAGAGTGCCAGGACGCGGGAATTCTGTACCAGATGCAGGATATCATATCGAGTTATAAACGGCCATATCAGTTAGAACAGCTCAGCCTGTTTGATTTATGAAAAGAATACGAACCAGGAGGAGACCATGAGTAAAAAGGAATTGAAGACAAATGCCATGCGCATATTGGACAGATATAAGATATCTTATGAATATCAGACTTACGAATGCGATGAATTCGTGGATGGAATTACAACTGCCGACAAGGCGGGCCTGCCTCATGACAGAGTATATAAGACGCTTGTAACAACCGGAAAAAGCGGAATGCACTATGTGTTCGTGATTCCCATTGAGGCAGAACTGGACATGAAAAAAGCAGCCCGGTCAGCAGGAGAAAAATCACTGGAAATGCTGCCTGTAAAAGAGATCACTCCTGTGACAGGATATGTTAGGGGCGGATGTACTGCAATCGGGATGAAAAAGTCTTTTCCTACTATAATAAATGAAACTGCACAGGGGCTGGATTATCTATATGTCAGCGGAGGAAAACTGGGCATGCAGCTGAAGCTGGCCCCCGGTGATCTGAAAAGGGCCGCAGGTGCAGAGTATGCAGATGTTATTTACTGAATTTGCAGAAAATGGAGTTTGGGATTAGATTTATGAATAAAAATGCAGGATTTTTTGTCTGAAAATGCAAAAAAATAAGAAATAATAGATTTACAAGCGGGAATGACTGCGTTATAATAGTTTACCGAGAGCGCAGAAATTTTGAAAAGGTTTTTACTGTCATGCAGCATCTGGCTTTACACGGAGGAATGATGCAGGATAAGGGATACCTTTCTATGTATATTGGAGGAAATGAGGAATGAAAAAAGTAGTAAAATTTGGCGGAAGTTCTTTGGCCAGTGCCGAGCAGTTTAAAAAGGTTGGGGATATCATACGTTCTGATGAATCCAGACGATATGTTGTACCGTCTGCACCCGGAAAGCGGTTTTCAGGCGACACGAAGGTGACTGATATGCTCTACAGCTGTTACGGAACAGCAATCAAGGAAAAGAACTTTACAGATTTGCTATCTGAAATTCAAGACAGATATAATGAAATTATAGAAGGATTGAATCTGACTCTTTCCCTGGATGAAGATTTTGAGATGATCCGCGAAAATTTCGGCAAGAAGGCCGGAAGAGATTATGCTGCATCCAGAGGCGAATACCTGAACGGCAAGGTGGCTGCAGCATATCTTGGATTCGAGTTTGTAGATGCGGCGGAGGTGATCCGTTTTAATGAAGACGGAACTTTCAATGATAAGGTGACAAACGATCTGCTCGCTGCCCGTCTCAAGGATGTTACGCACGCCGTAATTCCGGGATTTTACGGTGCAAAAGAGGATGGAACGGTTGCAACATTCTCAAGAGGAGGTTCTGACGTCACAGGTTCACTTGTTGCACTGGCCGTTTCAGCGGATTTATATGAAAACTGGACAGATGTTTCAGGCTTTCTGATTGCAGACCCCCGGATTGTCAAAAACCCAAAATCTATAGAGACGATTACATATAAAGAACTGCGGGAGCTTTCCTACATGGGGGCAAGCGTGCTTCACGAGGATGCCATCTTTCCGGTAAGAAAAGCCGGAATACCGATTAACATCCGCAATACCAATGCGCCGCAGGATAAAGGAACATTAATTGTAGAAGGAACTTGCAGACAGCCAAAGTATACCATTACCGGTATTGCTGGTACAGATGGTTTCGCTTCCATCACAGTTGAAAAGGCGATGATGAACTCCGAGATTGGCTTCTGCCGTAAAGTGCTTCAGGTATTTGAGGCAAACGATATTTCTATTGAGCATATGCCGTCCGGAATTGATACGATGACGATATTTGTCCATAAGGATGAATTCGAGGAGAAAGAACAGCAGGTACTTGCGGGAATCCACAAGGAGGTGGCTCCTGACCATATCGAACTGGAATCAGATCTTGCACTGATTGCTATTGTAGGCCGGGGAATGCGTGCTACCCGCGGAACAGCGGGCAGGATTTTCTCAGCCCTTGCCCATGCGCATATTAATGTTAAAATGATTGACCAGGGATCCAGTGAGCTGAATATTATCGTAGGTGTCAGACATGATGATTTTAAAAATGCCATTAGAGCCCTGTATGAAATTTTTGTATTAACACAAATCTAAGGAAAGGTAACGGATTTAGTTATGAACATTCTGTTCTTTTTAAAACCGAAAAATGAAGTTGCGTATATCTATAATGACTGTACGCTGCGTCAGGTGCTGGAGACAATGGAGTACCACAAGTACGCATCCATTCCGATGCTGAACCGGGAGGGCGAATTTGTGGGGACGGTCACAGAAGGCGATCTGCTCTGGGGGATCAAGTCTTATAAAAATCTGGATATCAAAAGTGCTGAGACTATTTTTATTCGTGATTTCCCGCGCAAGGCAAACTTTGATGTGGTTCCTGCCGATGCGGACATGGAAGATCTTGTAAAGACGGCTATGAACCAGAATTTTGTGCCCGTTGTGGATGACCAGAATAAATTTATCGGTATTATCACCCGCAGAAGCATTATAGAGTACTGTTATGATAAGCTGAATGATTGCGATAAGTAGAGGCAAAATAATATGATTGATTTTCATACACACATTTTCCCAGATAAAATTGCCGGCAAAACATTGGGGTTTTTGAGCGCCAGATGCAGAACCGTTCCCTTTACAGACGGAACGGCCGATGGTTTAAAAGCTTCCGGGCAGAAAGCTGGCATGGATATTTCCATAGCCCTCCCGGTGGTTACAAAACCGGCCCAGTTCGAAAGTATTAACCGCTTTGCAGCACAGTTTCAGGAGGGGGAGATTATCTCGTTCGGCGGACTCCATCCTGACAGCAGTGACTACAGGAGCGAGCTGCGTACTCTGAAAGATATGGGGTTTAAGGGGATTAAGCTGCATCCTGCATATCAGGAGACCATGTTTAACGATATCCGCTACAAACGAATTGTTTCTTATGCATCAGAGCTGGGGTTTATTATTACAGTGCACGGCGGCTATGACCCGGGATATCCGGACTGTATTTACTGTGCGCCGCAGATGGCTGCTGAAGTGATTGATGAAGTGCAGCCGGAAAAGCTGGTAATTGCTCATATGGGAGGTTTTAAGTGCTGGGATGATGTTGAACGCTGTATCGTGGGAAAGCAGGTTTATCTGGATACGGCTGTAGTATTTGGTGAGATTGATGACGGACAGTTCGTGCGCATCTGCAGGAATCATGGCACGGACAAGATTTTATTTGCTACAGATTCTCCATGGACCGGGCAGGCAGAATCTGCAGAATACATGAACAGGCTTCCGTTCACAGAGACGGAGAAAAACAGGATTTTTGACGAAAATGCCAGAAAACTATTGACTTAATAAATTTTCGTGTGCTATACTACAACGGTATGCCGCGCAATGAGGTTTATAAGTTCTGTCGTTCTGACAGACACCGTAATTGGCGAGTAATGATAATAGGAGGTGCCATATGTACGCAATTATAGCAACAGGTGGTAAACAGTACAGAGTAGCCGAAGGCGATATCATTAAAGTAGAAAAACTTGGGGTAGAGGCTGGCGAGACTTATACATTTGACCAGGTACTTGCAGTGAACAACGACAATCTTGTTGTTGGAAATCCGACAGTCGAAGGTGTAACAGTTACAGCTTCTGTAATTGGCGACGGCAAAGCTAAAAAAGTTGTCGTTTACAAGTATAAGAGAAAATCTGGATACCATAAGAAAAATGGTCACAGACAGCAGTATACTGCAGTTAAGATTGACAAGATCAACGCATAACCCGGTGACAGAATGATTAAAGTAACGATTTATAAGACTGACAAGCATGAATATGTAGGTTTTGATGCACAGGGACATGCCGGATACTCTGATGAGGGTATGGACATTGTATGTGCAGCGGCCTCAGCGCTGATTATCAATACGATAAATGCGATTGAGAGATATACATCTGATGAGACCTCTGTTGTGACAGATGACTCGGAAGATGCACAGGGGCTGATTCAGTTCAGATTTACCGGTGAGAAGCCTACACATGATGCTGATCTGCTGTTAAAGACTATGATTCTTGGGTTGGGAGAAATAGAAGATGACAGCGAATATGAACCATACATTGATATTATCTTCGAGGAGGTGTAATAACCATGATGAAGTTGAACCTTCAGTATTTTGCTCATAAAAAGGGAGTTGGTTCTTCCAAGAACGGCCGTGACTCTGAGTCTAAAAGATTAGGTGCCAAAAGAGCTGACGGACAGTTCGTTAAAGCCGGCAATATCCTTTACAGACAGCGTGGAACAAGAATTCATCCAGGCGTGAATGTAGGACGCGGCGGAGATGACACACTGTTTGCTTTAGTAGATGGTGTTGTCAGATACGAGAGAAAAGGAAGAGATAAGAAACAGGTTTCTATCTATCCAGTAGCTGAATAATTAGTTTAGCACACACGGCCTCAGACCTAACAGTCTGAGGCCTGTTTATTATCTTATAGGAAAGTTCGCCTATAAGATAATAAAGCCCTCCCGGCGGGATGCGCACTGCGGCGTAAGATGTAGATGTCGCGATGCGACCGCCGCAGGCGCGAGTTTCGCAAGCGAAACTCTATTTTATTCTGAGAAATATCAACAGTTCAGGCTTGCCTGAACTGTTACATAGGATATGTGAAATCAGGGAATTATGAATAGTAAAAGGAATTATGTTGTGATATAATAAGAAAGATATTGAATTGGAAAAAAAATAGATAATAGAAAAGGATATATAATATGTTTGCAGATAGAGCGAAAATTTTCATAAGATCCGGAAAAGGCGGGGACGGGCACTGCAGCTTTCGGAGGGAACTTTATGTTCCAAACGGCGGACCGGACGGTGGCGATGGGGGAAAAGGCGGCGACCTGATTTTTGAAATAGATGAGGGCCTGAATACGCTGGTAGACTTCCGTCATAAAAGAAAATACGCGGCCAGCGACGGCGAGGAAGGCGGTAAGCGCCGCTGCCACGGAAAAGATGGTAAAGATCTTGTATTGAAAGTACCGGAAGGAACCGTACTCAAAGAATCGAGAACAGGAAAAGTCATTGCAGATATGTCCGGGGATAACCGACGCCAGATCGTTTTAAAAGGCGGCAGAGGAGGACTTGGCAATCAGCATTTTGCAACCTCCACCATGCAGGTGCCGAAGTATGCACAGCCCGGACAGCCGGCCATGGAACTGGAGGTAAACCTGGAGCTGAAGGTCATCGCAGACGTTGGTCTGATTGGATTTCCGAATGTCGGAAAGTCAACGCTGCTTTCCCGGGTTACGAATGCCGATCCGAAGATAGCCAATTATCACTTTACAACATTGAATCCGAATCTTGGAGTGGTAGATCTGGAAGGCGCCAAGGGATTTGTTATGGCAGATATTCCAGGACTGATTGAAGGAGCTTCCGAAGGCGTCGGACTCGGACATGAATTCCTGCGCCATATCGAACGGACAAAGATGATGATCCATGTGGTCGATGCGGCGGGCACGGAGGGCCGTGACCCGGTGGATGATATCTATAAAATCAATGCAGAACTGACAGCCTATAATCCAGAGATTGCAAAGCGTCCGCAGGTGATTGCCGCCAACAAGACAGACCTGATATACAGCGAAGATGAAGATCCTGTGGACAGGCTGAGGGCGGAATTTGAGCCAAAAGGAATGAAAGTATTCCCTATTTCAGGAGTATCCGGCCAGGGAATCTCAGAGCTTTTATATTATGTGAGCGGACAGCTCCAGAATATGGATGTAAAGCCTGTTGTGTTTGAGCAGGAATACTTCCCTGAGGATGAGCTGATCTATGAAGATCTGCCTTATACAGTGGAGAAAGAAGGCGAACTGTATGTCGTGGAAGGTCCGAAGATCGAAAAGATGCTTGGTTACACGAACCTGGATTCTGAGAAGGGCTTTGCGTTCTTCCAGAAGTTCTTAAAAGATTCCGGCATCCTGAAAGACCTGGAACAGGCGGGCATCCAGGAGGGTGAAACGGTTAAGATGTACGGTTTACAGTTTGACTATTATAAATAAACAGGAGATAAAATAGAATGACAACAAAACAGAGAGCTTATTTAAAAAGCCTTGCCATGACAATGGACCCGATCTTTCAGATCGGTAAGTCCAGTATTACTCCGGGACTTACCGAAGCAATTTCAGAAGCCCTGGAAGCCAGAGAGCTGATTAAGATCAGCGTCCTGCAGAACTGCGCAGATGATCCGAGAGAACTGGCAGAACTGGTTGCAGGACGGACACGTTCCCAGGTTGTACAGGTTATCGGCAAGAAGATTGTATTATACAGGGAAGGAAAAGACGACAAGAAAAAGATCGTACTTCCGTAGGAGGATTTTATGAGAATCGGCATCATGGGAGGCACATTTGACCCGATCCATATAGGGCATTTGCTTTTGGGTGAATTTGCCTTTGAAGAGTTTAAGCTGGACGAAGTATGGTTTTTACCGAATGGTAATCCACCTCACAAAGATACAGAAGAGATGGACACCCTGCTCACTCACAGGATTGAGATGGTAAGGGCAGCGATCAGCGGTTCTCCGCACTTTAAGCTGTCCCTGCACGAGGCCAGGGTAGGGGTTCATTCCTACACTTACCGGACGATGCTGGAGTTCCATGAACAGTATCCGGGCAACGAATTTTATTTTATACTGGGAGCAGATTCTCTGTTTTCCATTGAACAGTGGAAGTATTTCAAAGAGATATTTCCTACCTGTACGATACTCGCTGCCATGAGAGACGACAAGGATGTGGGAGATATGAAGAAACAGATTGTATATCTGAAAGAGACGTATGGGGCCGATATTAAACTGCTCCGGGCACCACTTCTTGAGATTTCTTCAACGACGATCCGGGAGAGGGCTGCGAAGGGACTGACGGTACATTATTTTGTGCCTGACGCAGTGGCTGAATATATAAAAGAACATCATTTATACAGGGAAGTGGAGTCATGACGGATATTACTGGAATTCAAAAAAAACTGGAGAAAAGATTAAAACCCGAACGCTATGAGCATACGCTGGGAGTCATGTATACCGCAGCTTCGCTTGCCATGTGTCATGACGCGGATATAAGCAAAGCTATGCTGGCTGGGCTGCTTCATGACTGCGGAAAGTACTGCTCCGGCAAGGAACAGATCAGATTATGCAGGGAATTCAATATTACGCTGACTGAGTCTGAGAGAAAGATGCCTGCCCTGATACATGCAAAGCTGGGGGCATATCTTGCGGAACATGAATATAATATTAAGGATTCTGATATCCTGGGCGCTATCACTTATCACACCACGGGAAAGCCGGAGATGTCGCTGCTTGAGAAGATCATTTACATCGCCGACTATATCGAGCCGGGCAGGCAGGAGATTCCTGTTCTGAGTGAAGTGAGAAGTGCAGCATTTTCAAATCTGAACAGGGCGGTGGCGCTCAGTGCCGGTTCTACTATTTCATATTTGCAGAATGTGGGCAGGGAGATTGACCCGGCGACTGTCAGAACTTATGAATTTTATCACACAAATTAAGAAGGTAAAGGAGATTAATGTATGGAACAGGCAAGAAAAATGGCGCGTATCGCCTGTAAAGCGCTGGATGAAAAGAAGGGGGAGGACATTAAGGTGATAGACATTGCCGGTGTCTCCGTGCTTGCGGATTATTTCATAATAGCCAACGGCAGTAATGAAAGCCAGGTGAGGGCTCTGGTTGACAATGTTGAAGAATGCCTCCATAAAGCGGGCTTCGTACTGAAACAGCGTGAAGGCTATGGAACTGCAAGCTGGGTGCTGCTCGACTTCGGCGATATTATCGTGCACATTTTCGATAAGGAGAACCGACTGTTTTATGATCTGGAACGCATCTGGCGTGACGGGGTGGATGTAGATATCGAGGCGCTGTAACAGGTAAGCGGATGAAGGAGATACAATGATGAAGCGCGTATATAAAGCTGCAGTCTGCTTAATGACAGCTGCCATTCTTTGCCTGACAGCCGGGTGTTCTTCTGCAGAAGAAAAAACAAAAGAAAAAGAGAGCCTGCTGGATCCGAAGAAGCCGGTATCAATTGAGGTCTGGCACTATTATAATGGTGCACAGCAGGATGCATTTAACGAGCTGGTGGCAGCGTTCAATGAGAGCCGGGGAAAAGAACTGGGGATTAAGGTGAAGGCATCCAGTCTTGGAAATGTGGCTGACCTGGAAGAGAATGTTCTGGCCTCCATCGACGGAAAAGTGGGAGCCAAGGATATCCCGAATGTATTTGCGGCTTATGCAGACACGGCCTATGCGGTAGATCAGAAAGGCATGGCTGTGGATTTGATGGGATATATGACTGAGGATGAGATCAGTGAATATATGAACAGCTATATTGATGAAGGTAAATTTTCTTCAGAGGACACCCTGAAGATATTCCCGATTGCCAAAGCAACAGAAGTTTTTATGCTGAATAAGACAGACTGGGATAAGTTTGCTGATGCTACAGGTGCTTCTCTTGAGGATATCTCCACAATTGAAGGAATTACAGCTACATCAAAGGCGTATTATGAATGGACAGACAGCATAACAGATAAGCCGGATGACGGGATTGCTTTCTTTGGCAGAGACGCCATGGCCAATTACTTTATCATAGGGGCACGCCAGCTGGGTACAGAGATTTTCTCTGTCAAGGACGGTAAGCCGGCCCTGAATTTTGATAAGGATATTGTACGAATGCTTTGGGATAATTATTACGTGCCCTATATCAATGGTTATTTTGCTTCCTCCGGAAAGTTCCGCAGTGACGATATAAAGACTGGAAATATACTGGCATTTGTCGGCTCTTCAGCCGGAGCAACATTTTTCCCGGATCAGGTAACCCTGGATGATGAAAATACATATCCGATAGAGATGCAGGCTTTTGAGTGTCCGCGCTTTGAAGACGGCGAAAAGTATTCTGTACAGCAGGGTGCCGGTATGGTTGTCATGGAAAAGGAAGATAAGGCGGAGATAGAAGCTTCCGTGGAATTCCTGAAATGGTTTACAGATACGGACCGCAATATAAAGTTTGCGGTAACGTCCGGATATCTGCCTGTTAAAAAAGAGGCCAATGACAAAGAGCTCATTAATAAAAGTATTGACAGCACGGATGACAGCGTTATTCAGGTTCTGGATGCCTCTCTGACACAGATTGAAGAAACTACATTATATACGACCCGTGCCTTTGAAAATGGCACTGATGCACGTAATGTACTGGAGTATTCATTGTCAGACAAAGCAAGCGCGGACAGAGAAGCGGTAGAAACCGCAATACAAGGCGGCGTGTCCAGAGAAGAGGCTGTCAGCAAGTTTGATACAGATGAGAACTTTGAAAGCTGGTATGAGGAGACGCTGGCTTCTCTGGAAAAATTGGTGGACAATAAATAAAATCCGGTTCTGCATAAAACGTATGGCAGATTGAAGAGAGGAGGGCATAGCGGAATGCGTATTAACAGACGAAAGGCACAGCCTATACTGAGAAGAATGCTGATTCCCATGGTCCTCCTTACTTTAACTGAAGTGATGCTTCTTTCGGGAACTTTTATATTCGGGGGAGCAATCCAGGAGCTCGATGAGAATGCCAAAGGCATTGTACAGGGAAAGGTATCAAATCGTACAAGTTACCTGCAGAATGAGATGATCAACAGCTGGTCCAATGTCTCTTATACAATTCAGGTTATCAATGAGACGGCGGAAAAACTTGACCAGGACGGTACGATCGACCTTGATAATATAGGGAAAAACTCTGATGCCTGTTTCCCGCTTGTCTCAGAGATTTCCGGAAATCTGATCGAAATGCTTCGTTCCAATAAAGTGACCGGAGCATTTGTTGTTTTTAATACAGATGATCCGGAAATGCTGAGGAAGCAGAAGTCATTTTCGCGGCCGGGCGTCTATTTCCGGGATCTGGATCCCGATACAAGCGCTTCTGTCCGCAACAGCGATCTGCTGATCGAGAGAGGTTCCGTTGACCTTGTACATAGCCTGGACATTGCTACGGACAGTGCATGGAAGCCGCAGTTTATATTTAAAGCGGAAAATGAGGAGACTTACGACTTATTACTGAATCCCCAGGAACAGGGCTATAAGAACCCTGAAGCAGCTTCGCTGACAGAACTGGGTTACTGGGGGAAGCCGCATACGCTCACGGACGATGATAAGATAATGATATCCTACACTGTACCTCTGATTACTTCAACAGGTAAAGTCTATGGTACTCTGGGGATGGAAATCACTCTGGATTATCTTGCTACGATGCTTCCATCCGAAGAACTAATGAAAGATAAGCCTTCTTCCTATCTGCTTATTGTAAAAGATGCGAAAACAGGAGATTATATGACTGTTTTTTCATCCGACGATAGTATTGTACCAAATATGGAAATCCTGGATGTGTCAAGTACAAATAACGGAGAGCTTTATTTCACCGGGACTGATAATGAACGCTATAATATGGATATGGAATATCTGCAGCTTTATGATTCCAACGGCCCCTTCGAATCCGACCAGTGGGGACTTGCAGGAGCAGTTAAGGAGCACGATCTGACTGAGTTTTCCAGTCATATTATGTCCTATATTATCGTTGCAATTATTCTAACAATCATTATGGGGATAGCTGGCAGCGTGCTTGTAAGTTTTATGATATCCCGGCCGATCCACCTGGTTTCAAAAAATATACAGCGGATGGACACGAAGAGAAAAATAAGGCTCCCAAGGACGAACATTTATGAGTTTGATCAGTTGGAAGAGTCTATTGAAAAGTTGAGCCGTGATGTGATAGATTCTGCAACGAAGTTTACACAGATCCTGAACAAAGCAAGTATACGGATAGCAGGATTTGAGATTGATATGAATAGTAAAACCCTCTTTATGACGGATGGCTTTTTTCATATATTTGGCAAAGAGATTGTTTCTGCCAGGAATATGGATGTGGAGTCATTCATCAGAGAGATGAAAGCGCTGGAAGTCTATAAAGAGGAGGAAGCCGAAGACTATGTACTGTATAAAATGCCATACAGGGAAAAGGAAATTTATATCAGGCTCAGTTATTCCAGCCTGGAAGACAAAAGAGTAATTGGGATTGTGGAGGATATTACAAAAACCATACAGGAGAAGCAGCTGATTGAACACGAACGCGACCATGATCTTCTTACAGGCCTGAAAAACAGGAGGGCATTCCAGCGGATTATGCAGCAGCTCTTTGAGAAAGGCGAGACATGTCTGAAAAAGGCGGCGCTGGTTATGATGGATTTGGATAATCTGAAGCAGATCAATGACAAGTTCGGGCATGATTACGGTGATAAATATATCCAGGCTGCTGCGGACAGTTTCCGCAAATATACACCTTCCAACACGATTATATCGCGTAATTCAGGGGATGAGTTCTATATTTTCTTTTATGGATACGATACGGAGGAGGAGATCACTCGGATTCTTTCGGGGCTGAAAAAGGGGATTGATCAGGAATATATCCTGCTTCCGCCCATGCAGCGGCTGAAATTAAAAATGTCCGGAGGTATTTCCTGGTATCCAAGAGATTCCCGCCATTACGGGCAGCTCCTGCAGTATTCTGATTTTGCAATGTATCAGGTGAAACACTCTACTAAAGGTGAAATCAGCGATTTTGACCTGGGTGCTTATCACAGCGAAGAATATATATCACAGAACCGCAGGGAGCTGACAGAGCTTCTGGAACGTGAAAAAGTAGAGTATTATTTCCAGCCCATCGTAGATGCGCATACCGGAGAGATATATGCCTATGAGGCCCTTATGAGGGGAACAATGCCGACATTACGCAATCCGGCAGAAATCCTGGTACTGGCAAGGGAAGAACATAAACTGGACAAAGTAGAAGAACTGACATGGAAAATGGCAACTTCCACATTTGTTCAGCATGTTAGAAATAAACGGATCAAACCGGATTGCAAAGTATTTATTAATTCGCTGGCGGATTACAGGCTGAGCAACCGGATGATTGAGTTTATCGAATCCGAGTGCAAAGGGTATCTGGATCATTTTGTATTTGAAATTACCGAGTATGCAGAGACGGATAAAGAAGCCATGGATGTAAAACGGGTTCTTGTGAACCGATGGAATACCGATTTTGCACTGGATGACTATGGAAGCGGGTATAATGGCGAAAGAATCCTTATTGAACTTGCCCCTAAGTATATTAAAATTGACAGAGAGATTATATCCGGCATTCACCTTAATATCGATAAGCAGAAGATTGTGGAAAATACAATTTCCTATGCAAAAGAGCGGAATATCAAAGTCATTGCAGAAGGAATAGAGATGGAACAGGAGATGCATAAGGCGATGGAACTGGGCGTTGATTATATGCAGGGATATTATCTGGCACGTCCATATACGGAGCCACCTCAGATAAGCGAATATATTTTGGAACAGATCAGAAAAGACCGAAAAGGGATCCCGACGGAATGCAGTTAGGATTATAGTCATTAGAAACACAAGCGTGCAATAATTGAGCAGAAAAGTGATAAAGACATGCAGCCATGAGGCTGCGTGTCTTTATTTGATATTGCCTTTGTTTAATTAGTCTGGCGTTATAAAGATATCCCCGCTCAGGATATGCTTTTAGAAAAAGCGGAAGACTCCGATAACCTTTCCAAGAATTGAGACTTCTTTTACTATGATAGGCTCCATGTAGTCGTTTTCAGGCTGGAGACGGTATACGCCTTCTTCTTTGTAGAAGGTCTTGACGGTGGCCCCGTCTTCTACAAGTGCAACTACCATATCACCGTTGGATGCGGTATGTTCCTGTTCTACGAGTACCATGTCGCCGTCCAGAATTCCTGCGTTGATCATACTTTCGCCCTTTACAGTCAGCATAAAGGTCTGCTTGTTCGGCATGAATTCCATGGGGATCGGGAAGTAGTTCTCAATGTTCTCCTGGGCCAGCAGCGGCTCCCCTGCGGCTACACGGCCGACAAGCGGAACATTCACCACCTCGCGTCTGGTCAGGTTGAATGTATCATCTAATATCTCTATGGCTCTGGGCTTCGTTGGATCACGCCTTATATATCCGTTCTTCTCCAATGTCTCAAGATGAGAATGTACGGATGAAGTAGACTTTAAATTAACAGCCTCACAAATCTCGCGTACAGCAGGGGGGAATCCCCGTTCTAATATCTGTGATTTTATGTATTCTAATATCTCCAGCTGCTTTTTGCTGATCTTACCCTGTGACATATAACCCTCCTTAATCCGTTAAACCCGACAGCTCAACTCATTCTATAAACATAGTACCATAGTTAAAATTAAAAAGCAAACACTTGTTGCGAAAATATGTTCGAAAAACAGCAAAACGGTATTGACAAACATTTGTTCGTGTTATATAATTTAAGACATAAAGAACAAATGTTCGATACAGCATAACGAGAGGGATTAAATTAATCAAAAGAGAGTTATAACGGGGGGAGCCGCAGATGAGGAGAGAAAGAAATCGTTCAATGGTATGTGTAACTGAGAAGCGCACGGTAGATCATAAGAGAATCCTGGTATTATGTATCACAGCAGTATTTTTTATATTTGGAGCATGCACTTTGTTCGGAAATCTTTTGATTTCAGCACACGGCAGCCGTACAGAGGAACCTGTTAACTTTAAGTATTTTAAGAGTATTGAGATTCAGCCGGGAGATACTTTATGGGATATCGCTGAAGAATATATTACAGAAGACTACAAATCAGTTACAGAATACGTCATGGTATTAAAAGAGATGAACTCACTCAGCACAGATGATATTCAGGCGGGCCAGAATCTGATGATTGCCTATAACGACACGGAGTTCAATAGCCAGGAATAAACAGACTGGTGAAAGAAAGTCTGACAGGCCGCTGGATAAACAAAGCTGAGTGACAGAAGTTATTATAGAAGGATCAATTTACTATTTACTGTTATATAGATAAAGGTATCAATATACATCCCTATGTATTGATATATAAACTCACCCAGAGACAGTCTGCAGAACACCCCGCAGACTGTCTCGCTTATTTATCTCATACCATGAACGAAAACCAATCGCCCGTCGCGGACAGGAGAATTGGATAAGAGAAATAGATCTATACGACAAATACCGATTTTTCCAATAGATATGGACAGAGTAATTCAGATATGCTATAATTAGCTCAACTGCAAGGCTTTTCGGGCCTTTTACATATATTTATTAAGGGGGAATTCTTAAATGTCCGCAAAGGATCCTAAAACATATCATGAACAGACTTACATTGATAATACATTGCGCCTCAGAGAAATCCTAAAGACGATGCCGCCTTTTGCAAAGGATTATTTCCGCGCAATTGAACCTAAAAGTTCTGCTAAAACGCGTATTTCTTATGCCTATGATATCCGGATTTTCTTTCATTTTTTAATGGAAAATAATCCGGTTTATAAGAACTATACAGTGGATCAGTTTACCGTGAAGGATCTGGAACGGATCGAGCCGGTTGATATTGAGGAATATCAGGAATATCTGAAGGTTTACAAAGGTTCTGAGGATAAACAGATAACGAATACAGAAAAAGGCCTGGCGCGCAAGATGTCTGCTCTGCGGAGCTTCTATGCCTATTTCTTTAAACATCAGGTAATTGAGAAAAATCCAACATTACTCGTAGATATGCCCAAGCTTCATGATAAAGCGATTATACGCCTGGACACGGATGAAGTGGCCAGTCTTCTGGAATACGTTGAACACGGCGGCGATGACCTGACCGGTCAGCGTAAAGTATACTTTGAAAAAACTAAAAACAGGGATCTGGCAATCTTAACATTGCTTTTGGGAACAGGTATTCGAGTATCTGAATGTGTGGGGCTGGATATTCAGGACGTGGACTTTAAGAATAATGGAGTTAAAGTTACTCGAAAAGGCGGGAATGAAATGGTTGTTTACTTTGGTGAAGAGGTTGAGAATGCCTTAAAGATGTATCTGTATACAACAAGGAAGTCTACTGCTCCCCTGCCCGGCCATGAAAATGCATTATTTCTTTCAACCCAGCGCAAACGGATTGGCGTGCAGGCGGTTGAGAATATGGTGAAAAAGTATGCACGCCAGATTACGCCGAACAAGAAAATTACACCGCATAAGCTTCGCAGTACCTATGGTACCGCCCTCTACAAGGAAACCGGGGATATTTATCTTGTGGCAGATGTTTTAGGCCATAAGGATGTTAATACCACGAAGAAACATTATGCGGCTATTGATGAGAACCGGCGCAGGCAGGCAGCGGGGGCTGTGAAGCTGCGGGAAACTTAGACTTCTTTCTGCCTGGAAAGGTATCACTTTATTCAAACCATACGTGTCCATGTTCGCCAAGCAGCTGATCTGCCGCTTCCGGCCCCGTGCTTCCCTGGCGGTATGAATGAACCGGTAGTCCATTCTGGTGATACTGGTCCCTGATAGTATCCACATACTTCCAGCTTGTTTCAATCTGATCCCACTGTGAGAACCAGGCACGCTCACCACGGATACATGCGCCAATCAGCCGCTCATATGCCTCAGGAGTATTCATCTGATTGATAAAGGAACAATTCTGACAGAAATCCATTTTTGCCTGAACCACTTCTTCTGACTCTCCGGGTTTCTTTATATTAAACTGGAGATATACCCCTTCTGTCGGCTGTATTTTGATGTTCAATATATCAGGTTCCACTTCCGGCACAGGGCTTTTGAAGACGACTGCGACCTGCATCTCCCGTTTTCCAAGCTTTTTTCCTGTGCGGACATAGAATGGCATTCCTTTCCATCTCTCATTTTCGACCATCAGCCGGACTGCTGCGTATGTCTCGGTGACTGAGTTTTCGTCAATAGCGGGTTCACCGCGGTACCCGTCATACTGCCCAAGAACAACGTTTTCTCTCACTTCTTCGGGCATGCGGAGGGCCTTCAGAACTTTCATCTGCTCCCTGTGCATATCCTCCACGGCAGATCCCTCCGGCCGCTCCATTGCTACAATGGTGAGTATCTGGAAGAGATGATTCTGCATCATATCCTTCAGTGCTCCGCTGTGATCATAATATCCGCCTCTTGTTTCTACACCCACCTCTTCCAGCGCGGAAATCTGAATGCAGTCTATGTGGCGTGCATCCCATACATTACTGAAGATGGGATTTGCAAAGCGGATGGTCTGAATATTTCTGACCATCTCTTTTCCTAGGTAATGGTCAATTCTATAGATATGGTCCGGTTTGAAAAATTTCTCCATCGTATCATTTAAACTTGCCGCTGCCACGAGATTTTCCCCAAAAGGTTTCTCGATCACGACCTTGCCGGTCTCGGCGCCGGATACCATCTGAAGGCCCTTTACAATATTTTCAAAGAACCGGGGAGCTACTGCAAAATAAAAAATATGCTCCAGCTCCATATCACCTATACTACGGTAAAATGCATCCAGACCCGCATATGCCAACTCATCGGTGAAATCCATGCGGTAGTAAATGATTTTCTCAGCAAGTCTGTCGTAAATCTCTTCTTTATATCCGAGTCTCGCGAATTTTTCTACCCATCCGCGGGCCATCTCCCGATATTCTCCGTTCGTGTACTCTCGTCTTCCGATAATGATAATCCGTGTGCAGAAGGCTTCATTTTTGGAAGCTTCCATATTGTAAAATGCCGGTATCAGTTTCCGGAATGTCAAATCTCCAGTACCTCCAAAGATCGTAAAAATCTGTTCTTTACACATATTAAAACCTCCAATCGTGATGGAAGATTCCTCCCCTGTCTGTCCGCTCGTAGGTATGTGCCCCAAAGCAGTCCCTCTGTGCCTGAATAAGGTTGGCTCCGACAGGCATTCCTCTGAATGCGTCGATATATGACACCGCCTGGCTCATTGCAGGAAGTGGAATTCCGTTCTGAATTCCCATGCTCATGATATCTCTGAGACTCTTCTGGCCACGGTTTACGCCTTCCATGAAGAAAGAATCCATCATCAGATTCTTAAGCTCTCCATTTTTCTCAAATGCTCTTGTAATATCATCCAGAAATTGCGCCTGTATGATGCAGCCGGCGCGGAAAATCGCTGCAATCCTGCCATAATCCAGATCCCATCCATATTCTTTGGATGCATGGGAAAGCAGGTCAAATCCCTGTGCATATGCTGCAATTTTGGCTGTGTAAAGTCCTTCTCTCACATTTTCTTTAAATACTGCTTTGTCTGGAGCAAGCGTTGGTTCTGGACTCTCAAACAGCTCTTTGGCCGTCTTTCTCTCATCAATGTGGTTGGACATAATTCTGGCATTGCATGCTGCTGTAATCATCGAAACATTGACTCCCTGTTTCAAAGATTCCAGGCTGGTCCAGCGCCCGGTTCCTTTCTGTCCCGCACTGTCCAGAATATAATCTACCAGTTCTCCATCTGTAATATCATCTTTTTCGCGGAAGATACCTGCTGTTATTTCAATCAGATAACTCCTCAGTTCGCCTTTGTTCCACTCTTCAAATGTATCTGCCAGCTCCTCATTTGTAAATCCGCCTGCGTATTTAAGGAGCAGATAAGATTCCGCAATCAGCTGCATATCCGCATATTCAATCCCATTGTGTACCATTTTTACATAATGTCCCGCTCCGTCCGGCCCCATGTAGGCACAGCATGGTTCACCCTGTGCTTTTGCTGCAATTGCTTCCAGAATCGGTGCGATATGGCGGTACGCTTCCCTGTCCCCTCCCGGCATGATAGCAGGACCAAAACGAGCTCCCTTCTCTCCTCCGGAAACACCTGTTCCAAAATAAAAGATTCCTTTTTCCCTCAGGCTTTTTTCACGCCCTCTTGTATCTTCAAAGAAAGAGTTTCCGCCATCCAGAATCATATCTCCTTCCTCAAGAAACGGAAGAAGCTGTTCGATCACCATATCTACAGGTTTCCCAGCCTTTACCATGATCAGAAATTTTCTCGGTCGTTCCTGTGATTCCACAAGCTCTTTCATATCGTAAAAGGGAATAAAATTCTCATGAGGATGCTCCCTGAGAAGTTCCTCCGTCACTTCCCGGCTCCGGTTGTATCCCCCTACCATAAACCCATGGTCAGCCATATTCAGAGCAAGGCTTCTCCCCATAACTGCAAGTCCAATGACCCCTATTTCTGTTCTCTTCATCGAAATACCTCCTTTAAGTTATCGTTGTTATGCCAGTACAAGCGCTACCGCTTCCGGCATCTTTATACGGCTTTGCACCTCTTTTAGTTTTCCTGTTTCACTGTCCCGCCCGATACTTACAATTCCACCTTCCCGGCGGTTTGCCACAACCAGGAACTTTTCATTTTTGCTTAAAATAAAGTCACGCGGATGCTTTCCTTCGCAGGATGCAAGCTGGATGACAGCTGCTTTGTCATGACTTACATCTATTACAGCCAGCAGATCTCTTTCGCGCACAGAGATATATAGAAATCGTTCATCCTTAGTCAGCCGGATTGCCGCTGCTGCAGCCTTTTCAGAATAGCCCCCCATCTTCTCTTCTCCTGGAAGAACAGAGATTGTCTGCTCAAGCAGAAACTCTCTGCCGCGAACCTTAAATATAAAAAGTTCATTGCTCCATTCGCTCACTACATAAAGTCTTGTGTGTGCCCGATTGAAAACACCATGTCTTGGACCGCTGCCCTTTGGAAAATGGATCTCCCCCGCCGGAATAAATTTCTGCTCTTTGCTGAACAGCCGGATTCGGTCCTGGGTAAGACATGGCACCATTACCCAGGAGTCATGCAGCAGGATCTGGTGGCAGCCGGCTCCTTCCCCATTCTCAATCCTTTTCACAACCGAAGGTTTTCCTTCTGCTATATGATAGACCATAACCGTCCCTTCATGGTAATTGGCTGTATAGACAAAGTTTCCATCCTGTTTGATGTAACAAGGCGTCTGGTTTTCCATGAGCACTTCTCCAGCGCATTTCTTTATTGTTCCGTGAGATAGCTCAAGAAAACAGGTTCCGGCCCTTCCTTCCTTTTCATCAGGAATGACCATCCAGTTATCGCATAAAGATACCCATTTGGAATTCTTTGCCTCATAAAAAAGTTCCGGTGCTGTCATCTCCCCGCTCTCTTCATCAAAAGAAAAACGATATATTCCTCTGCTCCCCTCTGAATAATATGTCCCGATATATCCGTCAGTAAAATGACCTGCGTGATTTTTGCTATAAGAAGACGCCCTCTTCGCAGCCATATGTTTATGAGTCACTTTTTTGTCCACATTTCCACCGCCTTTTTTGTTATATTCTTACCTCTTAACTGTAATTATACTGATTACAGTTAGGAAAGTCAAATACAATTTGTAATCTTCTTTATTATTATTATTCCCTTTTAAAGAAAAAACTCCGATTTTAGACATTATCTTTATAATGTCTAAAATCGGAGTAATAATCCGACTATGTTTCATTCACCATACCTAAGGCAGTACTTAATGTCCGACGCAATTCTCCCACGTCAATAGGTTTGGAAATATGAGCGTTCATTCCAGCTTCCAGCGATGCGGCTACATCTTCATGAAAGGCATTGGCGGTCATGGCAATGATGGGTATACTGCTGGCGTTAGGACATTCTGAGCTGCGAATTACTTTTGTTGCCGAATATCCGTCCATCACGGGCATCTGAACATCCATTAGAATAGCATCGCAGTTCCTGCCCTTTGTGCTGAGAAACCAATCCACGGCTTCCTGGCCGTTATACGCACAGCTCACATTTGCACTTGTCATTTTTAAGAGTTCCACAGCTATTTCCATATTTAGTTCGTTATCTTCAACGATAAGAATATTCTTACCGTTAAGTATCGATGACTTTTCCAGGGTACAAGGCCGGAGAATCGAACATTCCTTTTCGGTTACGTTAATCAGTGTATTATAAAGTGACGAGGCAAATAATGGTTTCGACAGCAGAAGATTTGCACCCGCTGTCCGGGCTTCAGTCTCAATCTCGCTGTAATCATATGCTGTGATAATAATGATAAGAGGATAAGAGCCAACAATCTGCCGAATCTGCCGTGTCGTTTCGATTCCGTCCATCTCCGGCATCTGCCAGTCTATGAGGCAGACATCGTAGCTCTCTCCGGCATCATAGCTCTGCTGGATTTTTTCTACAGCTTCATATCCGCTCAGCACCCGATCGGCTTTTATACCAAACTTCTCCAGCAGCAATGATGTGTATGCGCAGTCATCGGGATCATTGTCACTCACCAGGACTTTCAGCGTTTCCATAACCGGATAACGCAGGGGTGACTGGCTTTCGGAAAACTCAATAGGGAATTCTACAGTAAATACAGTGCCCTTACCGACTGTACTTGTTACAGATATGGTGCCATTCAGAAGGGCAACCAGATTTTTTGTGATCGGCATTCCAAGCCCCGTACCACCAATGGTGTCTTCCTGCTCAAAGGGTTCATAAATCCGTTTTAAAAATTCCTCACTCATTCCACACCCGGTGTCGCTTACTATAAACTGAAGCCTTGTTTCATGCCCCGGTTGCCTGAGACAACTGATATCCAACCGAACTTTTCCGTGCTCTGGTGTAAACTTCACCGCGTTTGAGAGGAGGTTAATAAGAATCTGGTTAATCCGCATTGCATCGCCCAGAAGTTCTTCTTCCGGAACTTCCAGCAGTGATACTTTAAAGTCCACTCCCCGTGCGGCTGCCTGTGGATAGATGATATTGGTGACTGCACTTAAGGCCTGCTGGAGGTAAAAAGGTTCATGGCTGAGTGACAGCTTCCCGTCTTCAATTTTGGACATATCGAGAATATCATTGATCAATGCGAGCAGATGCCTGGATGAATAACTAATCTTTCCCAGACAATCTTCAATGCGTGCACTGTCACCTCTATGTACCGTGGCTATGGTTGTCATACCGATGATGGCATTCATAGGTGTGCGGATTTCATGGGACATGCGGGAGAGAAATTCTCGTTTAGCGGCATTGGCTCTCTGAGCACTTACGAGGGCATCCTGCAGAAGCCTCTTCTGTTCTTCCAGTTTTTCCTGCATCTCCCGGAGTTCTGTCAGATCAGTTACATCAACATAGACGAGCAAATATACTGGATAGCCATCAATCCAGTCCACGCAGTCTCCGTTAGCCTGCATCCATATATTTTTACCCTCCCGATTCTGCAGTCTGCACAAAAAGCGGACATGTTCACCGCTTTTTGTCCGATCGATCTGAGGGAGAATCTGTTCCTTGTTTGCCTCTACATTCTTCCAGAAAAAAGAATCCGGGGAATCCCAGCTTTCCGTGCTGCCGAAGAATTCTTCAAATTGTTTGTTAGCCTCCAGAAGCTTAATATGCTGATAGTCCCTGACGAGATATTTTGCTACAAAACCAGAAATGTTGTCATAGGTGATTGTCTGCGCCTTCTGCATCTTAACAAGGTCATCTACATTTGTCATTACCACGTAGGCAATGGGACAGCCCTGGAACCTGTTCTGTGTAATAATTCCATTCAGTTTTACCCAGACATGCCCTCCCCCCTTAACAGGCATCCGGGTAATCAGACTATATTTTGTTTTCCCGTTATTTACCGCATCCATAACTACATCGGTAATCTTCTGCAGTTCGTCTTCATAGTGATGATACGGATAATACAGATCAGGACGGTTTTGGAACAGTATCTCATATTCCTCTTTGGGATAGCGAATAAGCTGGTAATAGAAATCGTTACTCCAAACCGCAGTAAAATGCTCATCAAGCAGATGTTTGCTGACGCTGACCTCCATGGAGTTCATCAGCAGTTCATAATCCTCAGCCACATCAGCGCCGATTAGTTCACAATCGTATTTATCCTCAACTAACTGTTTCATGGTATTTATCTCCTTATTTTATTGAGTATGAAATAAATTCATAACCTGTTCAAAATCTCTTTTTCGGTTTGAAATTGATGACTCTTATACCTTGTTCACTTACCAATAAAGTATAGCAAAATTAGCTTTATAAGGCAACCATATTTAGGAGACTTGTTGGATATCATATTTATTTATGATATAATTTGAGGGATAAAAAAGTTTCGTGTTTTTTGAATGCACTGGGGGTGAATACACTTTGCAGAATGAGATGGGTTTACAGCAGGTTATTTACGAACTTATAGAAACACTCATTAAGTTTGGAGTACACCGTTATGGTGACCCGCTCCCCACAATTAAGGACGCCAGCAGCTATTTTTTAGCTTCAGCCGATACCGTTCGGCTTGTTTATGTCCGTCTGAAGCACGAGGGTTATATCTACCTCAGCACCGGTGTGGGGGCAACCGTAAAGGTACAGTATAGTGACGATGAAATACGGCAGCACATTAAAAGCTATTTTTCACTCCGTAAGAGCACACTGCTCGCTTTTGCCCGGTCTGCACATCCACTGTTCGGATATGCACAATGGATGGCATGGAAAAATATATCCGTAGAAACACTTGACGAATTAGAACGCATTTGCCTGAATCAGGACATTTGTCCACCCTACAGGATGTCCCGGCAGCTCATGCTCATTTACGGTAAAATGGGCAATGAGCTGTTTATCCGCCTCATATGGCAGATGTTTACTTTTTTCCAGGGGCCTTTTTTAAGTGTGTTTCAGAATATATTATATTTTAAAACCGGCAATGACCCGCTTCTTAATATGATTAACCTGTGCCGCGACAAAAATTGGACGATGCTCCAACAGGCGTTTGATGACTATGAAAAACAGCGCCTGGACGCTTTATATCAATTTTTCGATGATTATGAAATCCCGGACAATGATAAGGAAGAGCAGGTTGATTTTGACTGGAATATTTATAAAAAGACTTCTCAGATTTGCTACTCTCTTTGTTTAGAATTATTAATTGAGATTCGTCAGGGACGTTATACAGCAGGGAGCTGCCTTCCATCTCTTTCCAAACTTGCCTCTGAGAAAGAGGTCGGACTTACAACTGTGCGACGGACAATTTCTTTGCTCAATCATCTCGGTGCCGTCCAGTCTGTCAATGGTGTTGGTACGAAAGTTCTGTTGCGTCAGGACAGCGCAGAGAATTGTGATTTTACTAATGTTACAATCCGAAAGAGGCTGCTGGATTTTCTGCACAGCCTTCACATCCTTTCCTTATCATGCCGGGCGTGTGCTCAGTGTACAATCGAATCCATGACGCAGGATATGATATGTGACTGGCTTAAAAAGATGGAAGGCATAAAACGGTCAGGCTTTTATTTAGATCTATTGTACTGCTGCTATGAGCAAATTTCGCTCAATGCACCTTATTCGGCAATCCAATCCGTATATGGCGCATTATCAAAACAGTTTTTTTGGGGATTTCCGCTCCAGAATCTGCATGGAGATCAGGTTGCGGCCAATGCTTATTATCTGCCTTATCTTGAGAATCTGCAAAATTATCTGCGCTGTGCCGATTCGGCAGGATTTGCAAAAGAGCTGGAACGGATGCAGATTGCAGAGACAGAACTGGTGGCAAAGTATCTTGTATCTTTGAATATACATGAAGCATCCGTTCTCTTTATACCGGAAGCAGATTAATATACTGCAGGATTATTTTAAATCCGCTGCACTGCATTTGTTCTGTACCGCTGCCAATCCTGCAGGCTGTGGCAGTTTTATTGGGGCCATTTTGTCTTATTCCTATTTTCCTGTACAAAAAAGGAACAATCTATCTCCAGATTGTTCCTTAAGCCCAGTCATTAACGTATTAATTTTTGCCTTAGTTTCAAGATGTTTTCTTCAATCAAATGAATCGTCACCAGAAAATCCTCATCGCCTTTTCCGGACGGATCATCAAGCCCCCAGTTCTCGGTATATTGAGACGGAATATTCGGACAGCTTACATTACACCCCATAAAAACCACCACATCCGGCTGCGGAATATCAGAAATCAGCTTATTACATTGCTCCTTCTCCATATCAATTCCATAAACTTCTTTCACCAGCCGTACTGCATCAGGATTGATATGGTCCTTCAATTCCGTCCCTGCAGAAAAGCTCTCAAATACATCCGAAGCCATCTTCTTACCCAAAGCCTCTGCAATCTGACTCCGGCAGGAATTATGCACGCAGATAAAAGCAACTTTAGGCTTCCCCTCACATAAAATCTCCGGCCTGTAACTTTCATAATCATAGTCAATATCCAGAGTCCCGTCATCCCCCAAATAATGGATTGCACCCACAGGACATTCCCTCTCACAGCCATGACAGCCATTGACACAGCCATTCCCATAAACAACCTTCGGCTTTCCCATCTCAGGGTCCGGTTTATATACCCCATGCCTGCACATATCATTACATGCCATACACCCTACACACTTATCAAAATCAATGACCGGATACCATCCTTTGCTCATACCGAAACCTCCATCTTCCTACTATCATCCCCTTTTTACTACCCATCATTTTCACCTGCCCTTTTCAAAAGCCACCTTCCGATGGCTTTTGAAGAAATTTACAATACCTTTGCCGACATCAGCCCCTTACTTTCTGCAGGAGCTTAACAACCTCCTCCTTTTTTAACACTTTACCATAAGCAACGACTTTTCCATCCACAACAAGGGCCGGTGTTGACATCACCCCATATGCTGCAATCTGCGTAAAATCCATAACATGGTCAATCGTGGAATCCATCCCCAGTTCCTCCAAAGCAGCTTTTACGTTGGTTTCCAGCTCATTACATTTGGCACATCCAGTTCCTAAAACTTTGACAGACGCACCCTCTTGCTGTGCCTCCTTTGCCTTCGCCATGCTCTGTGCATCACAGTTTCCTCCACAGCAGCACCCTTCTGTCTTCTCTTTCTTCTTACCAAATAGTCCCATCTCATAATCTCCTCTTCATTTTTTTATTTCCAATGTCATTTTCCAAATATTACCCCTGTACCCTGATTATTTCATCTCAACAGAGATCCGAAATCCCAGAGTCTCCAAAACCGGAGTCAGTTCCTTCACCGCCTCTAAAAGCGTAGAATCTGTTGCCTTGCACCGCTGCCATTTTTCATTCCTCCTTCGTTCCGTTTATATAAATAAAAATGCAAATGCATTAAACAAGTAACCAACAACAATGATACCAACCGTAACGATTCCCACGAAAGTTGCCATTAGCTTCGGCTTCACGGCCTTACCAAGCATAATCATAGATGGAAGGGACAATGTAGTAACGGCCATCATAAATGACAGAATTGTTCCAAGCCCTGCCCCCTTCGCCAGCAAACTTTCCGCAACCGGAATTGTTCCAAAAATATCGGCATACATAGGAACACCTACAATTGTTGCAAGAGGAACCGAATAAAAATTATCCCCGCCTAAAACACTCTGAATCCATGCTTCCGGAATCAAATTATGAATAGCCGCCCCAATACCTACACCTACAAAAATATAGGGCGCAACCTTTTTAACTGTGGAAACCACCTGCTCCTTCCCAAAATTCATCCGATCTCTTACTGTCAATTCCGGCGAATCCGAATCCACATTGCCTGCCTGACGGATAAAATCCTGTACCTGGTCCTCCATATGGAACTTTTCAATCATCGTACCGCCAACAACGGCAATCACTAATCCTACAATCACGTAAGCAACAGCAATCTTACCGCCAAATATACTCATCAACAGAACCAATGAACCAAGGTCCACCATAGGAGACGAAATCAAAAAAGAAAAAGTAACACCAAGCGGCAACCCCGCACTGGTAAATCCCATAAAAATCGGTATCGAAGAACAGGAGCAGAACGGCGTGACCGTTCCCAACAGCGCGCCTAAAATATTCGCCCAGATTCCATGAAACCTCCCCAGTATCCGTTTACTTCTTTCCGGTGGAAAGAAACTTTGGATATAAGAAATAAGAAAGATCAAAACAGACAGCAGGATGAAAATCTTAATCGTATCATAAATAAAAAACTGGAGCATGCCACCTACTTTAGACTCCATATCAATCCCTACGGCACTTAATCCATTGCCAATCAGGACATTCATCCACTTCATCCCCAAAATCTGGTCCTGGAAAAACAGCCAGATATTCTCTAACACCTGCATAGCAAACCCTCCCTTTTTTAGTCGGACAAATACATTTATTTTTTTCGATGTGTCTATCTTATAAAAAGCCATCCTCCGATGGCTTATTTATCCTTTACAACAATCTGTGTTTTCCGCAACATGATTCGTTGATGTCAGTATCTTAAGCAATTCACCTGCATACTCCGCTCCCTGTGGCTGAATGGAATAATGGGTCCATTTCCCTTCCTTTCGGCCAGTAACAATACCCGATTCACAAAGTATCTTCATGTGGTGGGATAACGTGGACTGGCTGATATTCAATTCCTCCAACAATTTGCAGGCACACTTCTCACCAGTACGCAGCATCTCCAATATCTGCAAACGGTTCACATCACAAAAGGCTTTAAAAACCATGGCATCTTTCGTATGCTCTCTCATCTCAATCACCTCACATTCATTTATTTCGATATATCATAGTATATGCTTCATATTCAAAAATGTCAATATGTTTTGTGGATATTTTATCTCCTTTTCAAATACCAACTCCATAAAAAGTATGCCTCCAGGACTTACTTTTTCCCCTTCCCTTTGATACCGAATACCGCAAGGATTAGTAAAATAATGAGGTATCTATTAATTATAATAGGTACCTCATTATTGTCAATCGAAAGAATACGAATGATTTCATTTTTCACTTTATCCCATATTTCTCACTCTAATTACCGGAGCCTATGGTATTTTAAGTCATGTCATCCCGGAGAGCATCTATGATATTCTCTCTTTTGAGTTTGCTTACGGCATACATCATCGTAACAAATATAACAAGAAGCACACTGAACACACTGATCCCAATGCTGCTCCATGGAAGAATAAAATCGACATCCCCCATAAAGATTCCTTCATGAATCAGCCAGGAGGCAACCACCGCTAAGGGAAGACCGATGAGCAATGCCCTCAAGCCATAGAACGCACACTCGAACCGCATCATTCTGTTGAAATCCCGGTCAGACATCCCCACGGAACGAAGCATGGCAAGTTCCTGCCGCCGCAGCTTAATATTCGTGGAAATAGTGTTGAACACATTGGCAACCGCAATCAGCGAGATCATAATGATAAACGTATAGGAGAAAACGTTGGCTATAAAGATATAATTACGGCTTTCTTCAAATGACTTGGATGTATTCAGCAGGATATACGAGGATGTAATTCCTTTACCCTGAATCACGGCCTGCATCTCGGCTGTCGACTGCGAAGGATTCTCCGACTGAAATGTGAGGCCTTTGACCCTGATCTCTGCAGAGCCGTCTTGGGGTACAAGCCTCTCCTTCATTGACCATGGAGCCATTATCTGGAAAAAATAAGGCTGCGATTCGTAGGTATCATTAATCGGAGGCGTATCCGGCGGCACGGTTGAGACAAACGTAAGATTTATGGTTTGTCCCTGCTCCATGTTTTCTCCGCCCTCTGTTTTGGGAGTGACGGAAACATTCAGTGAGGATTTGGTGAACAGATCAGGAAGCTGACTGACCTCATCCACCTGGCCACTCTGCATTTTTGCAACGGCGATTATTTTCCCGCTCTGCACGGCATATTCCTCAGCCGGCAATCCCAGTTCCTGGACGATGTTCATATAGGTGCTGTCGTCAAGAAACTGGATTTCTATTGGCAGATTCAACGTTTGCTCTGTGGTACGTCCTTCCGCGGATTTCCAGTAATCATCTGAAAGTGTGTCTGCCGGGACGGCACATGAATAATCCATAAATACCTGATAGGAGCTCTCATAAACACCCCCAACATTCTTCAGTCTGTCGTAAAGCTCAAGCATTTCACTGTCATTCATATCCTGCGTGCCAAAGCCGATGTCATAGCTGGTAACCATTTTTGCCTGTTCCGCTGCTTTTTTCAAACTCGCGACAAAGGCACTGGTTGATACGAACAGTACAATACTTAAAACAAGTGACAGTACGATGCTGCGATAACGTTTCTTGTTTCTTTTGAAATTCTTCAGTGCAAGTACTCCCTCCAGGCCGTATATGCGTTGTGCAAGTTTTGAAGTTTTCATGGCTTTAGATTCTACTTTTACTTCATTCGACTGACGGATACATTCCATCACCGGCATGGCGGCGGCCTTTCTGGCCGGAATGTAGGCCGAGATTATAATCGTAAGCAGACTGACAGCGGCTGCACCGGCAATTGCCAGGGCAGATACATGCATGGTCAATGGCACATCTGCATAGAGAATGTTTCCGAAATTCTTAGAGACGACGGAAATCACAAGTCCAATACTTCCAGTACCCACCAGAATCCCTATGGGGATGCCGGCTGCACCGATACAAAGCCCCTCAAAGAGCACGGAATTGCGCAGCTGCTTGGCCGTAGCTCCCACGGAGGCCAGGATCCCTATCTGCTGGATGCGTTCGTTCAGCGAAATGCTAAAGGCGTTATAGATCAGAAAGATTGAGCCGATCATGATGATGACGATTACAATGATGCCGACTGAGTACAGCAGTGCATTGAATATTTTATCGGATGGGGAATCCGAGAGCCCCATGAATCGAAGCACATTATGATTTAAGATACAGGCATGGCCATCTGCTGCAGTCTTCACGTATGCATGAACCCTGCGTGGATTTTTCAGCGTGATAAATATACTAAGATCATCCGCCGTGTCTGACGCATCGGTTCTTGTAATTAGGGTGTAACCCGGAGCATTATCTTCCTCAAAGGAGGGAGTCTGGCAGACACCTACGATTGTGTAGGTTCTCTCCCCTTTCGGTAAGAGAGCTTCATTGTCTGTGTACGGATCAGTCTGACCAAGTTTTTCCGTTCCATTCGTGCGGGTTCCCACAGCAAGGGAAAGCGTATCTCCCACTGCATAGGACGCGTTGCCATTTGCCGGGATTTTTCCTGAAACAAGAATTTCTCCACTGTTTTCAGGAAGTCTTCCTGAAAGCAGGTTTACAGGCAGGGCGTGGAATGTCTCCTCATAAAAGCCGGCGATAAAAAGATACGGCTTGTTCGAATCTTTTACGCCGCTAAGTTCTGCATATCCGATATTTTCAAAGACCGCAGAATCTGCCACTTCCTTGTCGGACATTCGTTCCTGTGCAAAAGAAGAATCAACATCCAGAAATGCCGCCTGCCAGCCGCCGTATTTACTGGCCGCCCCCTCTGTCATGTAGTTCAGCAGAGAGATGCCAAAGGTGGCGACTGCCGTAATCATTGCGGCTGACAGAATAACTCCTATGATTGTTACAAGCGTTCGGGTCCGGCTCTTTTTCAGACTCTGGAAAGCAACTTTATTGAAAATGTTCATAACCGCTCCACCTGCCTCTCATCCCGTACCACTTTCCCATCTGCGATCGTAATAATACGGTCGGCCAGCAGGGCAATGTTTTCGTCATGAGTGACAAGAAGCAGAGTCTGTCCATATTTTTTATTACTTTCTTTCAGTAGTTTGATGATCTCATGCCCATTACGGCTGTCCAGACTGCCCGTTGGTTCATCGGCCAGCATGACTGCCGGCGCGTTCATCAGAGCGCGTCCGATGGCAACGCGCTGCTGCTGGCCTCCCGAAAGCTGGTTTGGCAGATGGGTTTTACGCTCCTGAAGCCCAAGTAGATCCAGCAGGTCATTCAGCCGTTTTTTATTGACTCGTCTTTTATCCATTAAAATCGGAAGCGTAATATTTTCGACCACATTCAGCGTGGGGATCAGGTTATGGAACTGATAAATCAAGCCCACCTGCCGCCTGCGGAATATGGCCAGTTTCTCATTGTTCTGGGCATATACATCCTGTCCGTCCAAATATACATTGCCGCCTGTGGGCACATCAACGCCCGCGATAATATGAAGCAAGGTAGATTTACCCGAGCCGGAAGAACCAATGATTGCGGTAAACTCCCCCTTTTCGAATGTAAGTGAAACATGGTCAAGTGCAGTCACCTGATTTTCGCCTTTGCCGTAGACCTTACATAAATCTTCAATTTTTAAAAACTCCATTATGTGAGCCTCCTTTTTCATAGTCTACCCATATAATAGAACCATCTGCTTACATCTCTGTGACTTTTCGGTGAGAGATCCGTCACTTTGGGAAACGGATGGCAAATTTATGCGTAATGTTCCGGATCAATCTGCTTAGACGCCACCTGTTTTGCCGCTTTCAGGTTTTTTCATTTTTTGTCTGTTCCTGTACCCTGAATACCACAATCTCACGAAGCAGCTCATATGGCATCGGTTTATCGTACGGCAGTTGTATTGTTCCTTTAGAATATTTATAATCTGTCAATCTGTCTTTGAATGCTTCAATTGCGCTCGGAGCCGGATGAAAGCCTATATGTTTCTTTTCCCCTGAGAAATGGACAAGATTACCATTAAGTACAAATGTAGCCATTCCCCAGGAAATCTTTTCGGATATCTCCGGCGAACAGTCTAAAATAATCTTCCGCAATGTTTCCATTCGCAGCCGTATATCTCCGCTGTAACTTGCAACGTATTCATCTACAGAAGAATAAACAGGCTTTGGATTTTCACGTTCTTTCAGTGTCACATGTACCGTATCGCCTGGGCATTTTCCGATCTTTGCGCGGATGTCCTTCCTGACGCCGATAATATGGCATGGGGTACCCATTTTTACAACCTGTCCGTCATAAGGCTCTCCGTCAAAGGTTGCATGTACCAGCAGACGTGACTTTCCGAAGATATCTTTTATATCAAAAGGCACCTCTATATATGCGGCATCCATATCAGCTTTTTTTATAAGAACCGCATCAAATTCAAGAATTTTTTTCATCTTTTTTCTCACTTTCGCATTGAGTTCAATTTGGGTTTATTAATCAGAATCATTCTTAATATAATTTGTAGATCTATAGCTTTTATACAAAAAAATTCTATATCTCTACCAGATATATTGTATCATAATTCTGTTGCTTTTTGGTTCAATAAATGTTTCTTCCACAGGATCCGAAGCAGATACAGTGTCAACAGAACTCCCCAGGATCCGGCTTCTGCATATGCAATAATCATATTTCCACACAGACTGACAAAAGCATATGAGAAGAGGATACGCGAAATCAAAGAAATAATCCCGGCAATGCTTGAAAACAGTACGTCTCCGATCCCTTCTATGTACCCCCGGATAGACATTGCAATACCATAAACAGCATAAAAAGCTGCAATTCTCCGGAAAAAATTTCTTCCAATCTCAGTCGCCTCCGGGCTTACTCCAAACATGGCAATGAGATGTCCGCCGGTTTCCACTACCAGCCACGTCAGCAATAAAGATATAGAAAGCATCATAGCTGTTCCAACATATACGATCTTTGTAATCTGTTTTCTATTTCCTGCCCCATAATTCTGTGCAACGATTGTAGATATTCCGGATCCAAGATTGATAATTGGCAGAAGTATCATTGTATCCACACGATACGCCGTGGTAATTGCTGCAACTGTCTGTGTTCCGAATCCATTCATGAAATTTTGCAGTATAAGGCCTCCTAATGAACCAATACAGGCCTGGATCATAGGCGGTATACCAAGATGTAGCCCCTCTTTCAGAACAGAAAGATCCAGAGCCCATCTTTTCATAGAGAAACAGAGGCAGGAGTATTTCTTCACGCTGTATAAGATGATAAATATAGTCATAACGGCCTGGGAAATTACAGTTGCGATTGCCGCACCTGCAACGCCCCAATGCAGGACACCAACAAAAATGATATCCAATATCACATTAATAACTGACGAGCACAATACAGACACAAAAGGAGCACGGCTGTTTCCAATTCCTCGAAGCGCAGAAGCATAAACGTTATATACAGCAAGAATCGGTATTCCAATCAGGATGATCTGCAGATATTCCTTTGCCATTTGAATCGTATCCGATGTAGTGTTCAACATATGAAGTAATGGATACGTACCTATAATACCTATTACTGCGGCAATCAGAAAAGCGCTGCCGGCCACAACTGAGAATACTGATAATATTTTTGCGATATGCGATGTTTTTCCGGCACCGTATTTTTGTGCAAATAAAATAGAAAGCCCAAGTGTAAAGCCTGTAATTGCTGTGAGAAACAGATTAATGACCGTACTGGTCGAACCAATTGCCGCCAGCGCATTTTCCCCTGCTATATTTCCAACTATAAATGCATCTGCCCAATTATATAGCTGTTGTAAGATACCGCTTAAAATAAGTGGTGTGCAGAATTTTATTAGTGTAAGTGCTATGTTGTCTGTTTTATTTTTTTCATTGTACATTTGTAATTACTCCTAAAGTAAAAATAGAGTTTCGCTTGTGAAACTCACGCCTGAAGGGCTTTTTATCTTATAAACGGACTGTCCTTCAAGATAAAAAATACCGCATGTAAGAAAATAGCCTCACATACGGTAGGTGCTCACCCGATATTAATATGGAGTATATCAAATTAATAAATTATTTACAAGACTTAAATTCACATCTGCTTCGTCTTATACGGGTTATAAACCCAATATTTCCAGAATTTCCGAGTGGGGATGCCCGGGGTCTGACTGAAATACATCAATGTGGTTCAATACTGCGCATCTGTCAGAATAGGCCGGAAACAGGAACCCGCACTCCGGCTTTCCTGGCTCGTAATCTTCTATCAAAGGACAAATGGCACAGATGATATATTCAAATATATCTTCGGACTCCCCTAATCTTTCGTGGTCTGCCGCTTTTGCAGGAATATCATATCGGTCATGAAATATAAAAACTGCATAATCATGATCCGAGTGATAGGACTCACCGATCAATTCATAGAATGTTTCCAGCAATGCATCATTCTTAAGCCCGCAGGATTTGATCCCCAGCAGAAGCTGCCGCATGCTTCCCTGTTTCGTAGAAGCCTCAGGGAATTTGTATCTTTTTAATTTTTCATTTGTACTGGAAAAAGGGATTTCTTTTGCAATGGTAAGTTTTTTCCCCTTTTCTACAGGCGATAATTTTAAAAAATTAGTATTAAAAGTCCCGTCTATGTATCCTTCTGCATCCATATAACTTCCGGCAATCCTTGTCATGGATGTTCTTGCCAGCGTCATGCGTCTGGTTAATGCCAGCATATCTTCTCTGTCTATTATATTTTCTTTTCCCATTACTCCATTCCTCTCTGTAAAATAAGCAGCTATCTGCATATATTGTAAGCAGATAGTTGCTTATTGTCAATAAAACCGGAAACTTGCTTTATAGAGATTTCTTTTTAGTGGGCACTGCCGAAAATAATTTAAGAAAAGCGTAAAGCCTCTATCGGTTTTTTCTTTGCAGCTTTATTGGCCGGATAGCTGCCAAAGGCAACTCCGATCGTTGCAGAAAATGCAACGGACAGCCAGATCACATTGGGGGAGAGTTTAAAATGATACCGGCTCATCACCTGATCCACTGCAGATACAATCCCCCAGGAAAGTAAAATACCGATTAGGCATCCCATCAGGCTGATAACAACTGCCTCTACGAGAAACTGTACCATGATATTTGCGTAATCCGCCCCAATTGCCTTGCGGATTCCAATTTCACGCGTTCTTTCCGTCACGGAAACCAACATGATATTCATAATCCCGATGCCTCCGACTATCAGGGATATACCAGCAATTCCTCCCAACATCATTACCATGGTTCTGTTAGTGGATTCCATCATTTTTAGAAATTCCATTTCATTGTCAACACGGAATGCCTTAGTATCATTCTGAAATCTTTCCAGAAGTTTATCTGTAATTTTGCTTTCCACGGCCTTCATGGCCTTCTCATTGTCTGCCAGAACTACAAAGCTATTTACATATTTTACAGTTTCTGAGCTCCGCATTAAGGTTGAATAAGGAACATAGGCCTCCATTCTGTCCATATTCCACCCGTTATCTTTGTTTTTCTGCAGAACACCTGCAATTTTGTACTGCCTTCCGGCTATTATTACTGTCCTGCCTGTTACGTTCTCTGTTCCGAAGAGCTGCTGTGCCATATAGTGATTAATAACGGCGGTATAGCTGCTGCTGTCCACATCTGCTTTTTTCAGTATCCTTCCACTTGCAAGATTGAGCTTCTGGATTTTAAAATACCCGGGAGTAGTACCGGTTATGCTTACATCGCCACTGGTTTTATCGCTCTTTGCCGTGCCGCTTTCCTCCCCCACTGGAGCAATTTCTTTGATCTCACTTTCCTGTCCCATCGCCAGAACTTCATCCAGAGTCAGAGGTTTACCTTTGTTATTATTGATGGTAACCGTCATTTTACTGTTTCCGGCAGAAGAGATGTCCTCATTCACAGATGCCACTGCTCCGTTTACAAGAGATACAAGTACTACAAGCGATGTCACTCCGATAATGATTCCGAGCATGGTCAGAAAAGACCGCATTTTATTAGATAAAATAGCACTGCATGCCATTTTAAAGGATTGTATCATCATACTGCCACCTCACTTACATATCCATCGCGGATTCTTACTTTACGTTCTGCCTGATCTGCAACGGCTTCATCATGGGTAATAATGATAATCGTGTTCCCCTGTTCATAAAGGTTCTGAAATATTCCCATAATCTCCGTGCTGGTCCTCGAATCCAGGGCTCCGGTTGGCTCATCTGCAAGAAATAAAGATGGTCTGGATGCCAGTGCTCTTGCGATTGCGACCCTCTGCTGCTGTCCTCCTGAAAGTTCCGTGGGGCGGTGTCCTTTCCGATCGTACAGTTTTACCTGATCAAGTGCCCACTTTACTCTTTCACTTCGCTCTGATGAGGGAAGCTTCTGATAGATTAAAGGAAGTTCCACATTCTCATATGCTGTCATTTTTGACAGGAGATTAAAATTCTGAAAAACAAATCCGATTTTGCGGTTTCTTACTTTTGCCAGTTCCTTCTGGGAATAGTTATGGATATGTTCTCCATCCAGCAGATAATCACCCTCATCAGCGGTATCCAGACATCCGATGATATTCATCATCGTAGATTTACCGCTTCCTGACGGACCAATGATACTGACAAACTCACCGTCTCTTACGCTAAGTGACGCATCTCTTAAAGCATAAACATCTTCGCCGCCCATATGATATATTTTAGATACATTTTTTAGAGATATCATAGTCCTGCCTCCTACATTATGGCCTGTTCGCCTGTGACGGCAGTTTCATCCATGTTTCCTTCGGACGGTGATGACAAAGGTGCCTGATAGAAGATGGTCTCTCCCTCTTTCACACCTTTTACAATTTCGATGTCTGTGCCGTCTGTCAGTCCTGTCGTTACTTCTTTTTTTCCGCCAAGACTGCCGGTCTTTTCATCAGCAGATGTATAGACATAGGATTTTCCGCCCTCTTCTGTTATAGCCGCCCCGGGAACTGTTAAAACGTCCTTTTTCTCTTCTGTAATTACAGAGGCGGAAACATTCATACCGGAGAGCATTTTATCATTCTTATCGGCAGTGATTTCTACGGGGTATTTCGTTACGCCATTGCTGGCTGTCCCTACTTTATTGATATGTGTGATCTTTCCTTCAAACACCTGTCCAGGCAGGGCGTTCAGCGTGATATCAGCCTTTTGTCCAACTGATACAGACAGAATATCCAGTTCATCCACCTGAATGCTGACTTTCATCTTATTTCCTGAGGATATGGAAAATACAGATACCAGCTCTGTGTTTACCTCTTTATTGTCCCCCGATCCGGAGGAGGAATCAGTGCCGCCGGAAGCTGCACTGCCTGCCCAGCCGCCTGCTGTCTGCCCGCTTTCTGAACCTGCGCCGCTCTCTGATCCCCCACCGCTCTCCGTACCGTCCCCTGGCGGATTGTTCTCTGAATTTCCGGAATCCCCTGGTTTATCCTGGTCAGAAGGCTTCTGAATATTATCTCCCGTTGAGTTGTCTTCTTCCTCCGGATCTTCTGCTTCGGTTTCTGGATAAATTGCGGTAAATTCAATCCCCTGTATGTACTCTTCCCCTTGATATTTTACATCGGAGACCGCTGCACCTTCGATCTTGGGTGCCGTTTCTGGTGCGAAACAATATCCGGGCTTTGCGGCTAAAGTAATCCTTGCTGCGTATACCGTCCCGCCTGCAAATACATCTGCCGGTTTGTTCCATTCGATTTTCCCGGTATAACTTTCTGTTTCTTGAATTTCTTTAATCTGCGGCTGCCCTGTTACGGGGATATTCAGCTTTAGATCCGGAAATTCAATCGGGACAGGCTCGTTAGGCTGCGTGTTGTTTTTTTCTGCGTCATTGAGCCGGGTGAATGCAGAATCCGAAGTGTTTAGATTCATGTTCTGCAGATTGGCGTTGCTGTTTCCGTCTGACGGATTATTTTGAGGGTTGTTTTTCGGCTTATTATTGCCTCCGTTTTCCTTGGGTTCTGTTTTATTTACTTCTCCGGCCTGACCGTTTACCGCTGTTACGGTCCCATCTGCAGATGCCACGATACTGTTGGTTTCAGCTATTTTTCCCAGAATACTGATTTTCTCTTCCAGATTCTGCTTTTCTTTTGCAAGAGTGTAATAAGCGGCTTTTTTGCTGTCAGCCTGTTTGAATTTTTTGTCGGTCTCGGCCAGTTTCTCTCTGGCTGCCAGCAGTTCTGCGGCGACAGTATTGCCGTCTGTCAGTGCCAGTACATCACCGGCTTTTACAACATCCCCCAGCTTTGCTCTGACCTCTGTGATCCTGATACCCGTTGGAACATTGATGTTTACACTGTTTTCCGGAGTCAGAACGCCCGTGCCCTGGATGCTTTTACTCAGATTTGATTTGGATACCTGCGCGGAGATCAAAGAAGGGACATCTCCATCTCCCTTTCCTTTTGCAAAGACATTCCAGCCCACAGCCGCAAGCACAAGAAGTCCTGCAGCACATCCTCCTGCAATCCATTTCTTTTTATTTTTCAGTGTTATCTTCCTGATGTTCATATATTCAATATCCTCCATTCACTTTGATTCTTCTTCATGAAGCTATCATAAAACAGTTTTATTGAAAGAATATTGAAATTGTTTTAAAATTTTAAATATGGCAGGATATGAATTAAAGGGTGCTGCTGGTGTATGTTTTTTTCCCTGACAGAGAAATTGTAAATGTGGTCCATCCGCCTTCACACTCCACTTCTATCTTTCCATTGTGCCGTTTGGTGATGCCTGATGCAATGGCAAGTCCAAGTCCATATCGGTTTTCTGCCCGGCTTCGGCCTTTATCAACCCGGTAAAAGCGCTGGAATATTTTCGTTTGTTCCTCCGCAGGTATTGCATCCCCGGTATTGGATACGGATATCTCTGTTTTCTTTCCTTTCCTGCGGAGTTTTACTTTTATCTCCCCGTGTTCCGAAACATGACTGAATGCATTGTCAGTCAGGATAATTACAGCCTGTTTTAAATGTTCTTCTTCCCCAATAACAGACAGGCCATCCTGAATATCCATCCACAATTTAACGCCTTTTTCAAATGCAATGCTCTCATAAGGAAGAAGAGCTCCTGTGACAACTCTGCTTATATTTACGGTCTGGATCGTGTCTTTTCCTGAACTTCCTTCTATTTTGGCAAGCGTCAGAAGTTCCTTCAGAAGTTTCCCCATCCGATTATTTTCTTCCAGAATATAATCAAGCCACTTATTGGCCCCGATTTCTCCCCGCAGGCGCTGGGCATTAGCCCCTACGACTGCCAGTGGGGTTTTCAGTTCATGGCTTGCATCAGATATAAACTGGTTCTGCTGCAGAAATGCCTGTTCTGCCGGTTTCACCAGCCATTTTGTAAGCAGCAGTGAACAACCCAGAATTATGAGAAAGCCTGCAATCCCGCTGATTAAGAAAAACATGGCCTGATTTTTATAGTAGTTCAGGGTTTCTTTATCGTCAATCATGACCAGGATATTATCCTTATGCAGATACCACATATTTCTGTAGATCCCATCTCTTTTATCAAGCGCCAGGATTTCTTCCGCTTTTCCTTCTGCCTCTTCGTCGGTATATGTAGTGTGCGCATTTTTCTGTGTCAGGTTCAGCACATCCCCATTTTCAATTTCAAATACCCAGACGGGAAGATACCAGTAAGTGATCTCATCAGTCATATAAGAGGGATCGGGTTCAGCAGTGCCGGCATAGGTAATCCCGTCAGCAAGATCTTCCATAACCGCTTTCTGGTACTCAGCATAGTAATAATAATTGCTCAGGTACTGGAACAACTGTATGCCAAACATAATCAAAGTCAGGATTCCAGTCAATGTAAACATAATTCGCTTCTTCAGTTTTTTAACCATCTGCCATCTCCAATCTGTACCCGATTCCTCTGACCGCCTTGATACGGGCCTGGCATTCAATAAATTTCATCTTTCTTCTGGTAAATGAAATGTACACTTCTACGTTATTGTACTCTGCATTACAGTCATATCCCCAAAGCTTCTGTACAATCTGTTCTCTTGTGACAATCTGACTGCTGTTCTTTATCAGATACTCCAGAATCTGAAACTCTTTTTTCCCCAGCTGAACTTCGGCGCCCGAGTCCTTGTTATACAAAATACAGGTGCGAAGATCCAGTGAAATATCCCCAAACCCAGGCCGTTCGGTTTCCATTTTTCCCTGGCGTCTTGTGATTACCCTTGCCCGTGCCAGAAGCTCTTCCATCTCAAAGGGTTTTGTCAGATAATCATCTGCACCGGTATCCAGCCCTTTTAATTTATCAGAAAGTTCAGACCTTGCTGTCAGCATAATAACCGGGGTTTCTATTCCTTCCGCACGCCATTTTCTCAGGACATCATATCCGTCCATAGACGGCAGCATGCCATCCAGAACCACTACGTCATAAATGTCCGTCAGTCCCTGATAATATCCGTCCTCTCCGTCACCCGATATATCTGCTTCATAATTCTCATCTTCAAACTCAGCTTTAATTACATCCGCCAGCCCGGCTTCATCTTCTATGATTAAAACGCGCATATCTTTCGTACCTCCTTTGAGTATATCTTATCATAACATGCTTTCCGGCGGACAGGTTTTTCGTGCATATAACACTCGCCTTGACTCTGAAAATTATGAAAAGGACATCCGCGTCAAAAAAGATTGCTTTTACTGACGCGGATGTCCTTTTTTATATTTATCTTTTGTAAGCTTATACAGCCGATCTCTTATAAGCTTTAAAATGCTGCCCGTATTTTGCTGCTTTCTCCATAAAAACAGATAAAATTTCCTGCATATTTTTCAAAATGACATCAATATTCTTGGAATTGCTGTTTTTAAGCTCTTTTCGGATTCTATTGCCGGCAGTCAGCATTTCATAGCTGTATACCCTGCATTTTTCCAGGTACTTATCCGTCTTGCTCTGGCTTATATTATTCAAAGCTGTATGGTAGCTGGTTATAGTGGCAAGACGCAGAAGACGATAGAAAGACTCCATAAACACTGACATTATACCGACATCTTTTTTAACATGCAGGTCTTTACAAAGTTTCTCGATGATTCTTTCGTTCTCATCAATAAGAAACTCACAGCGTGTTCCATCAGCACACTCATTTTGAAAAATTCTGTCTTCCCCATTCTTAAGCAGCCTCTTATATTCATCTACAATCATTCCTGTCATTAAATCGTAAATTAACGATTCACTTTCAAAGGAATCCAGTTTCCAATGCATATGTCCAGACCAGACTTCATCTCCGATCAATTTAAAGTTTACCTTCATTTCCTGCTCCTTTACTTTTGTTCATCTCTTTTCTTTTATATGTATTTTAGTACATAGAACTGGCAGTTAAATTTTACCATTTCTATGCCCGTCCATATTATAACACAAATTTTAAAATATAGTGATTTTTTTTGCCCCCGGCATTAAGAATTAAGAATTGGCAGCTGGCGCTGCTGTTTACTGGTTTTCCTGTGAATGTAACGATTTCTTATTTTCCTTGTATTTCATCAAAAGGCATTCTATAATAAGATAGTCTGAGTTTTTACCAAAAGAAGAATGAAAGGATTTTGAGAATAGATGCAATTACAGAGATTATTGAGTTTTACAAGAAAAGCGGTTGATGAATATGATATGATCCAGGAGGGCGATCACATTGCAGTGGGAATATCCGGTGGTAAGGACAGCCTTACACTCCTCTATGCACTGCACGGCCTGAAACGGTTTTATCCTAAACATTTTGAACTGAGTGCCATAACAGTGAACCTGGGGTTTGAAAACTTCGATCTGTCCCCGATACAGGCGCTGTGTAAAGAACTGGAGGTTCCGTACCGTATCGTAGATTCTGAGATCTATCATATCCTGTTCGACGTGCGAAAAGAAACGAATCCATGTTCCCTCTGTGCCAAGATGCGCAAAGGAGCGCTCAATGATGCGATAAAGGAGATGGGATGCAATAAGGTTGCCTATGCCCATCACAAAGATGATATCATTGAAACAATGCTGCTCTCACTGATTTTTGAAGGCAGATTTCACTCTTTCTCGCCAAAGACATATCTGGACCGTATGGATCTGACAGTGATCCGCCCGATTATGTTTATTGATGAGGCGGATGTAATCGGGTTTAAGAACAAGTATAATCTGCCTGTTGTGGGCAGTAAATGCCCTGTGGACGGATATACAAAAAGGCAGTATGCCAAGGAACTGGTGAGGCAGCTCAATACAGAACATCCCGGTGCAAGGGAAAGGATGTTCCGTGCCATCCTAAACGGGAATATCCAGGGATGGCCGGACAGAGTTCCTCATATCAGATAAAGAATATGACAGATAAAAGTCCAGACAAATGCCCGATAACGATACAAGGTTCGTTATCGGGCATTTGTTAACTTGCAGTATCTGCAGGAATATCACTAAAGCTTTCTCTTTGCTGAGGGAATGCCCTCTTTAAGAGCTACGTACTGTTCGATTGCCTGCGCGGTTCCTTCCACTCCGAGGTTCGAGCTGCTCAGGCATAATTCATAGCTTTCAGAATCGGACCACTTTTTATTCGTATAATAGTTATAGTAGCTGGCCCTCTTTTTGTCTGTCTTAATGATCATCTCCTTAGCCTTGGCATCCGTAATATCATAAACCCGTGCAATTCGGCGGATTCGTGCATCCAGATCTGCATGGATAAATATGCTGACTACATTCTCATAAGACTCCAGTGCATAATCCGCACACCGTCCCACGAGGATACATGGGCCTTCATCTGCAATCTTTTTGATTGCATCAAACTGAGCCAGGAACACCTTGTGGTTGATAGGCATATCAGAATATGTGCTCCCGGAATACCCCATGGAATACGTATCCATCACCAGTGAATACAGGAAGCTGTTTGTTGGCTTCTCATCGTGGGACTCAAAGATTTCTTCGCAGATTCCGCTTTCTTTGGCTGCTCTTGCCAGCATCTCTTTGTCATAAAGCTTGATTCCGAGATGTTCTGCCACCTTGTAGCCGATCTCGCGCCCTGCACTGCCGAACTGTCTGCCGATTGTAATTATTGTGTTTGTTTTCATATCAGTCACTCTCCTTTACGTCAAACCAGGCATATGTTGTTCTTTTTTGGAATAACTTTTACATAAAAGCATTATACAATATGACGCACATTTTTACAATATAAATCGGGTTTATTGTGCATTTTCCATAATTTTTTTTCTGATCACAGGCAAGCCGGTAAACAGTAACCCATAATTACCTGTCTCTTAACTTATTCAGGAGTTCCAGAAAATATTCCGGAAGCGGTGCATCAAACTCCATGTACTCTCCTGTTGAAGGGTGTGTTATGCCAAGAATCTTTGCATGGAGGGTCTGTCCCTGCAGTTTAAATGGACATTTTGCCGGTCCATAGACGGTATCCCCCACAATTGGATGCCCGATGCTTGCCATGTGCACCCGGATCTGATGTGTACGGCCGGTTTCCAGCTCGCACTCAATATAGGTGTATTCTCCGAAGCGTTCCAGCACTTTATAATGTGTCACAGCCTGGCGGCCGTGTGGAGCACGGGTACTCATCTTCTTTCTGTCAACGGGATGTCTGCCGATGGGCGCATCTACAGTTTGGCTGTCCTCTTTTAAATTGCCGTGCACGACAGCATGATATTTTCTGGTAATGTGATGCTCCTTCAGCTGTTCTGCCAGGGCCTGATGGGCGGTATCATTTTTACAGATAATCAGGGAACCGGTAGTATTCATGTCAATCCGATGGACAATGCCCGGTCTTGCCACTCCATTAATGCCCGAAAGATTATCCCGGCAGTGATACATGACTGCATTGACAAGTGTATTGCTGTAATGCCCCGGGGCGGGGTGCACGACCATTCCCTTAGGCTTATTCACAATCAGAATATCGTTATCCTCATACAGAATGTCCAGGGGAATATCCTCCGGCTGTATATCCGGTATTTCCGGTTCCGGGATGCGTACTGCTATCTCATCGTTCAAGGCTGTTTTATAATTGGCTTTGACGGCCTTTTGTCCGACTGTTACCAGACCCGTGGAAATGAGCTTTTGTATATGGGATCTGGAAACATCAGGAATGGCTTCTGCAAGAAATTTATCAATTCGTATGCCGGCAGTTCCGGCAGTGAAATATAATTCCTCCATCTGCACCTATCCTTTCTTCAGTGAAAAGCAGCTCAGCTCGTCCTCTTTATAGTAAAAGAGGATGGCAAAGGCAAATAAGATGCAGGCGATGACTACATAACAGTCCGCCACGTTAAAAATAGGAAAATCAATCAGCTCAAAATAGAAAAAATCTACCACATAATTCAGCCGCAGCCTGTCAATCAGATTGCCACAAGCTCCGGCGCAGATCATGACTGCACAGATGCGGAGCAGGTAAAAGCGGGATGTATGGGGCATTCTGCCGTAAATGAATCCGATCAGGCATACAATAATGACGGCTCCGACGGCGAACAGGATCTGCCTGTCCTGCATAATGCCGAAGGCTGCCCCCCGGTTCTCCAGATATTCGAGCTTAAATACTCCCTTCCATATAACGAAAGGCTCCTGATCTTTTAAATGTACGACGGCCAGCCATTTGGTAAGCTGGTCCAGGATTGTCAGGATAATACAGCCGGCGGCGGCCAGCAGATAGCTTTGTATGGATTTTGTACTCTTATCTTTCATAGTGATTCCTTTTCTCGATTAAAGGTGATATATGGCATGCGAAAATGCAGAGGCTATATATATTTATGGATAATTACGAAAATTCTATTCTTCTTTGTACGGGACAGGACGCCTTTATACTGGAATTTGCCCATCCCCCTGACGGAAATGATGTCTTCTTCCTTCACCTGACAGCTGTTGGTTGTCATAAGCTTACCATTGACAAATACTTTGCCGCCCTCAATAAGTCCGCTTAAACGTGTCCTGGATGAAGAAAAGGCGAGGGACAAAAGACTGTCCAGCCTGACGGAAGCCACGGTGCCTTTGATTTCCTCAAAGCGGGGCGTGTAATGAAAATCCTGCAGACTTTCTTCGCGAAGCATCACGCTTGTGTGCCGTACGCGGGCCAGTTCCTCCTGCAGCCAGGCACTTAAGCCTTTCTCTACGAACAGTATAGCCTTTTTCCCGTCAATCAGAATATCGCCCAGTCTGGAACGCTCTATACCAAGATTCAGGGCAGCTCCGAGATAATCTCTGTGTGTCAGCTCTTCGGCATACTTTTCATTAAGAGGTTCGATACTGAGCACGGAGAATGGAAAGCCTAGGGCTTCCATATCCGTGATGCCACGCAAATAAAGAGCATCAGGTAGGAATGCTGCCATCTGACGCTCTGCTGTGCCGTATCCGCCGAAAGTCACATAGCGTGTATACAGCCTGTCTTTCGGCAAAGAATGCAAAATATTCAATTCATTCAGATTCAGAAAATCCGAATATGTAATGATATCACGGTGATACGCTGTCATCGACAGCTCAATCAGCCGCTTTTCCAATAACTGTTCTTCTTTTTCCATATCAGAATTAATATCTTCCTCTTACGTTCGCCGTCTCCATAGAACCGCCCAGCAGATCCTGAAGATCACCTGATATATCTACATTCGTCGGTGTTACAAGGAATATATAGTTGGAAATCTTCTGCAGGTTTCCGCTGATTGCGAATGTTGCTCCGGAAATGAAATCGATGATGCGCTGCGCAATCTCCAGATCCATGCCCTCCAGGTTCAGGATAACCGTACGTCCTGCCAGCAGTGTCTCGGTAATCTCCCGGGAATCGTCTACTGATGTAGGTTTTACAACACAGACCTCCATGTTGGCACCTCGTCTGGAAGCCGGCTGGCGCATTGGTGTTACTTTGTTACTGCTGCTGTTTGCAGGAGCATATTTCTTATCCTCCTGGATATCAAAATCGTCGTATTCCTCTTTGCTTTTCTTATTAAAAAGAGAACGGCGTGGTTTTTCGTCAAAATCATCATCTTCAAATTCGTCATCATAGAAATCATCATCATCATATTCATCATCATTCAATTTCATGATGTCCAAAAATTTGTCAAACACACCCATGTTTACACTCCTATCTTATGCCCTCTTAAATGCATAAATTTATTTTGAAAGATACTTTCTGTTCCAGATTCCTATGCCCTGCTGGTATAATCTCTGGCACCAAAGATACCGGTTCCTACACGAACCATAGTCGCACCCTCTTCTATCGCGACTTCGTAATCATTGGTCATCCCCATTGAAAGTATGCTCACATTAACATTATCAATGTTTTTGTTCTTAATGTCAACAGATAATTTATGTAAATTCTCGAAAATCGGGCGATTTTCCTCGGGATTTTCAACAAATGGAGCAATTGTCATCAGACCGCATACACGAATATGTTTAAATGATGCAATTTTTTCTATAAATGGAATTACTTCATCAACATTAAGGCCAAACTTGCTTTCTTCCCCTGCTACGTTGACTTCGATCAGGATTCTTGCGGTACAGTTTTTCTTCTCAGCTTCTTTCTCTATGACCTGCGCAAGCTTGAGTGAGTCCACGGAATGGATCAGCTCAGCCTTGTCTACAATGTATTTTACCTTATTGGTCTGCAGATGTCCTATCATATGCCAGTGAATATCATCCGGAAGGGCATCGTACTTATCCGTAAGCTCCTGGACCTTATTTTCTCCAAATATTCTGACTCCCGCATCATAAGCCTCCTGAAGTACTGCAATGGGCTTGGTTTTGCTGACCGCTATCAGGGTGACTTCCTCACGTTTTCTTCCTGCCCGGTCACAGGCGGCCTGAATCTTCTGTTCCACTTCTTCCAACTGCTCTTTCAACATAAATGACACTCCTTACTTAAAATATGGTTCTGATGCTGTTCCTGATAAAATCAACTGTGTTTCATAAATATAACCAATTGTATATTCAATTAGATATTTAAATACAATGGCAGGCCTTTTACGGCTTTCTGCTGTTTAGTAGACGACCTCATCTTCATCAACTGAATCGCCTTCCTGGACAATGTGGTCGTAATTATACAAACCGTAAGAGTCCCCCTCCTGGACAATATAATATTCGTCACTTTCTGCAAGAATCGTAACCTGGCGGAATACGGCATAGCCTTTATTGATATTGAATACTCCCTTCAGAGGCTGTGTCTCTGACAATGCCATTGTCTCGGAAGACTCAGGCTTCACCAGTACGGTTCCCCTTTTCAATGAGGAAGTGCTGAGATATACATTGCCTTCCTCCGTTGATTTGTAAATATCAACGGGCTGGAAAGCTGCATTGCCGCCGCGCTTCTGGACCATAACCCCGGAAGAAGAGCTGTTGCCGCCTGTGGTTATATATTCTTTGGGCACTGCATAAAAATCCTTTTCTACAATACTGCTCTTTGGAATCTTCAGTCCGCTCTCATCCTCCAGGATAAGTTCTACATTTAAAAATCTGTCTCCCGAGTAACGGATCATGGAATTGTCATAATCCAGCCGGCCATAGAATTCGCCGTCTTTCTTTATAATAGAGAAATCAGCCCAGATTGATTCACTGTCCTTATCAATTCGGGTCTTTACGTAGGTGGTATCAGCCAGCTTTCCTGCCATGTCCTTGTCCAGTTCAATTATGACAGACCAGTTTTCGTTTGTGACGAGCTTATAGGCGGGTGCGCCTTTCTTGACCTGCATATTGTCTTCCAGGCTTTCTTTTTTGTAGCTGCTCCTGTCAAAATCCTCTTTTTTAAAGGAATCCGCAGTTAAAGATTCACAGCCGTCAAAATCCAGAACCATAATCCCGTCCTGGGGAGTCTGGTAAATATCTGCGCTGCTGCCATTCTGTGAGAGCACAGCATCCATCTGTGCTGTTTTAGTCTGATTCGAAGCGTTCTGCAATGTGTTGGCGATTTCATTCTTTAGAGAGTATACAGAGGAGAATTTCTGCGGGTTAAAATTCTCATTAAAGCTCTGTGTTTTTACTGCCAGAGCGTTCTGCTCTTCTGTACTTAGAGACGCGTCTGTTGCGGTCTCTTCCGGATAGGATAACTTCTGCGATGTTATTGCATAGACATTTGCGCCGGATTTTATCTTACTGTTTTCATTCTGATAATAATTAATATATCCTGAGTTCTCTGCATTAACCACAATCTCTTCCCTGAGAATAAGCCCTGTATAGGAGTTGTCCGTCAGAATACTGCCCTCTCTCACTTCGTATACAGAAATTTTTTTTGTAGTAGCATACATGATAATAGTAACAATAAGATAGATAAATACAATCGCAAAAATGAAGATGCCGATATTCATCTCGCGTTTTCTTTTATACTTGTTGATGCTGATGGAATTGTTCTTCCGTGATGCCAAACTGATCTTCCTCCTGTGTCGTAAATCAATCCTCAGAATAGTTCTGTTCTTCTGATAACTTTACCAGTATAACATTTTTAAATGTATATTTCCAGTTTTTGTGGTAATAATAAAAGCATTGATATTGAAAAGGAGGAAATAATATGAAGTGGTTTGATAACACTGCTCTGACTCTTGTGATTATTGGAGCGGTCAACTGGCTTCTGGTTGGCATTTTTCGATTCGATTTAGTAGCCTTTCTCTTTGGAAATTTAAGCTGGCTTTCCAGAATAATTTATACGATTGTCGGCCTGTGTGGTCTTTACCTTATCAGCTTGTTCGGCAGAATCAAAAATATGTCAGAGTAGATGGATAAAGGTCGCTTCCAGGAAGCGAGAACAACAAGGAACCCGATGGAAGGGCATGCCGGTTTGCGGCGTGTCCTTCCATCGGGTTCTCTGTTATTTGTATGAATCTAATGAAATTCACAGGTATATGTAGATACTACTATTCTTAATCTGCCTCTGCTTCGGCAGCCGGAGTCTCACCTGCAGACATTAAAGCGCTCATCTGGCTGTACAGAAGATCCTTTGTCTCTGCCCCCATCACAATAGATATATACGGGTTGGCCTGAGGATCCTGACTATAGAGGATTACGCAGGAACCTGCTTCGTCGGTAGTTCCCGTTTTGCCTCCAAAGACATTGATTCCTTCGGGTGCCGGAACCAGATTCTGAGAATAAAAATTAGTAGGATGCCAGACTTCACTGCGTACGGTTCCGTCAGCCCCGGTTAGTGTTCCAGTATAAGAATCCTGTGAAATGATGTCCAGGAAACGCTGATCCTTTACGCAGGCGTTAAACATAAGATACAAATCGTAGGCCGTGGTATAGTGATTATCATCCTGCAGCCCATGTGGATTGACAAAGTGGGTGTTGGTTGCCCCCAGGGCAGCGGCTTCTGTGTTCATCATGTCCGCAAAGGCCTCCACGCTGCCGGCCAGATGTTCTGCTATGGCTACGGCACAGTCATTGCCGGAATATAGCACAAGACCGTTGAGAAGATCGTACAGTGTTGCTGTATCGCCCGTCTGAAGGCCGCATATCTGCTCATCTGCCGCAAACTGAGTTGCATTGGGACCAACGGTTACGATATCATCCAGATTGCCGTATTTCAGCGTTACATATGCCGTCATTACCTTCGTGGTACTGGCCGGATAGAGCCTGTCGTGGATCTTGTCGGCGTACAGTACCTTTTCATTTTTCAAATCAAAGAGCCCCGCGGCGTGCAGGCCCGGATCGGCGCTGTAGCCGTCAAGTGCAACATTGGTATCTGTTACACAGAGATCCGCTGCAAAAGGGGCTCCTCTATATAAAGAACTGTTAAAATGTTCCTGCTCATACACATCTGTTTTTGGATCCTTCTGGCTGCATCCGGTGGTGAATACAGTCAGGAACAGAAAGAGAGCAATCATTACTTTTTTACTTATACATCTCACGCCAGTCAAGATCTCCTCTGTCTAATGCTAAAATTAAAGCCTCTGCTGTTGCTATATTGGTTGCAATCGGAATATTGTACATATCGCAGAGTTTTACAATATCGTTGACATCTGGCTCATGTGAGCGCGGTGTCAGCGGATCGCGGAAAAAGATGAGAAGATCCATCTCGTTGTGCTCAATCTGAGAACCGATCTGCTGCTTTCCGCCCAAATGTCCTGCGAGATACTTGTGGATACTCAGGTTCGTGACGCTCTCCACCAGAACCCCTGTTGTCTCCGTAGCAAACAGATGATGCTTGCTCAAAATCCCCCTGTAAGCTATGCAGAAGTTCTGCATTAATTTCTTTTTTGCATCGTGTGCTACTAATCCTATGTTCATGTTCTTTTATCTCCTCTACTGATATTTATTAGGCTGCAGACCGACATTCAGTACAAATCCGATCCCCATATAAAAACATACGACAGAAGTCATCCCGTAACTCACAAAGGGCAGGGAAATTCCTGTATTCGGGAATATCTGCGTCGCCACACTGATATTGATAAAGCTCTGTACGCCTATCAGTGTGGCGACCCCTCCGCAGATTAGCCGCCCTCCTGTGTCTTTTGCTTTTACTCCTATCAAAATACACACTATTACTATTAATAATAACAAAATTATGACCACACAACAACCCACAAATCCTAATTCTTCTCCAATAATTGCAAAAATAAAGTCGGTCTGAGGCTCGGAAATAAAATTTCCGTTCTTCACGGAGGTCGTCGTATTACTGTTATACCCCTTTCCGGTCAGTTGTCCGGAGCCAATGGCCATAACAGAATTGATTTGCTGATAGGCCTCATCAGTGGCATATTTTTCCGGTTCCAGCCAGGCCAGGATTCTAGCCTGCTGGTAATCTTTTAGAAACGGCTGGTTAGGCTGTACAACAATGGTCAGAAAGAGCGCCGCGGTCGGTATGGTAATTGCAAGAACCGTTCCGATAAACTTATAGCTCAGACCACCCATGTATAACATGACACAGAACACTGTTGCCAGACAGATCGTGTTTGAAAGGTTTGGCTGCTTGTAAATGAGAATAAGAGAAGGCAGTATGAGCGCAGCCGCCTGGATAATCGTTTTTTTATTATTAATCGCCTGTTCCCGCTCCATTATAAACTTTGAAAAGAACAGAATCGTTATAATCTTAGTCAGGTCAGACGGCTGAAACTGAACGAATCCAAGATTCAGCCATCTGGTTGCTCCATTGATATTTTCACCGAAAAACAGCACCGCCAGAAGCAGGACAATATTGACGCCATATAAGAGCCAGTACATATTCAGAACCCATTCATAATCGATCAGCGAAATGACGATCATGGCAACGGTTCCCAGCACGACACCGGCAATCTGTTTTCCCTGTACGGATGCCTGTGCACTTCCCACCACAAAGATTCCGATAATGGAAATCGCGGTTACAAGTGCAACAAGGCTGAATTTATAGTCTTTTAAGTTATACCTTTGCTTAATATTCAGAAAATTAAATTTCAATAGTTTTCTCCTGTAATCTTAATATGTATATCTGATTGTGTTATCTTTATGTGAAAATTTTCGGGTTTTACTTCCAGATATTTGGAAACGGTATGATATATATCTGAAGAAAATTTTTCCGCTGTTTCGGGTGTACACTGCATCCTGTCTGCCATAAGCAGGGTTTTCAATCTTTCTTTTGCAACGTGAACAGATGGTACACTCATAATATTCCCTCCTAATTCTTCTTAAATAGGCTGGAAAATCTTGCAAAAATGCCTTCCGGTTTGTTGAAATCTTCAATTGGAAGTTCTTCTCCCAGGATGCGTCTGCATACATTAGTATAGGCATGTCCTGACAGACAGTCTGCGCCTACGATCGGCTCTCCCTGATTGGTCGCAATCACAACATGTTCGTCGTCCGGAATCACGCCCAGCAGATTGATAGCCAGTATCTCTGTTACATCCTCAACAGACATCATATCCCCCCGTTTTACCATATCCACCCGGAGCCGGTTGATAATCAGGTCATTTTTCTTAATACCATGCGCTTCCAGAAGGCCGATAATCCGGTCGGCATCCCGTATGGCGGATACTTCCGGCGTTGTTACGACAATGGCCCTGTCGGCCCCTGCCACGGCATTTTCAAAACCCTGCTCAATACCGGCCGGGCAGTCCAGAAGTATGTAATCAAATTCATCTTTTATGTCTGCTATCAGTTTGCGCATCTGTTCTGGTGAAACGGCAGTCTTATCCTTGGTCTGTGCAGACGGCAGAAGGTAAAGCTCCGGAAAACGCTTGTCCTTAATCAAAGCCTGTTTGAGCCTGCAGCTGCCTTCGATGACATCCACCAGATTATATACGATCCGGTTTTCCAGACCCATAACGACATCCAGATTTCTCAGACCGAGATCTGTGTCAATAACGATAACCTTCTTGTCCAGCTGCGATAAACCTATTCCGATATTTGCTGTCGTAGTCGTCTTACCGACTCCGCCTTTTCCTGATGTGATGACAATAACTTCTCCCATGTTTTCTTCCTCCTACAACTTCTATTCTTCCACAAGTGGATCTACATAAATCCTGCGTCCGTCAACCACCGCTATTTTGGGTCCCCGGAAACTGAGGCTTTCCTGATAGATGACCTGACGTTTTGCTTCGATATCGCCAATTCGAAGTTGTTTCGGCTGCATGGTCAGAGCTACGACGAACGCATCTCTGCTGCCGGCAGCTCCTGCATGGACTGAACCAGACAGAGATCCAACAATGACAACGTTTCCTTTGGCAATTACTTTAGCACCCAGCTCAACATCACCAAGAATGATGATGCTCGAATCGGATTCCAGCACCTGTCTTTTGCTTAAAGTACCTCTGTAGAACTGCCCTTCCCTTTTCTGCATATTGGTGAGGGTGTTTTCTACAATGCTTTTGTATGTCATTTCATTGGTCTCGTCCTTGTCTATAATGCAGACAATATCAATCCCAGTTATCTCGGCAATCAAATTAAGGATTGCCTGTTCTTCCTGGTCTGAGAGTTTTCTGTCCAGAAATGTAACTGCCATTTTGGCCCCCTCAAAAAACTTCGCCGAGTCTTTGAATTTGGAGGCCACACTTTCCAGTAAAACCTCAAATGGCACTTCCGGGTTCAGATGAACCTCAATTCCATATCTGTTGCTCTTAATTGTTACCAGCTTGTCCATGTATTTCTTCACATCCTTTTCTAGTCGCCTGCAATGGTTGAGCCAAGCTGTGCGGCAGAACCAGTGATCAATTCTTCCTTGTCGGCAAGATCGAAGTTTGCCCTGACAATATCCCTGCCGATCTCGGCAGCGTAGGATGAGCTGTAACCGTTAGCGATACGCACCGAAATTGCAATCTCCGGAGACTCCGCAGGTGCAAATCCGACGAACAGACCGTGGTCTGCATGTACATCGCTCTGCTGTGCAGTACCTGTCTTGCCCGCCATGGAGATCTCCAGCCCTGAAAAACTGGATGTATAGCCGATCATGGCTATCATTCCCTGATGAACCAGATCCCATGTTGTACTGCTTACATTTTCAATCTTGTTTGTAACAGCAGGTTCATACTGCTTGATGATCTTTCCGTTGACATCCGTCGTCTTGTTCAGCAACGTCAGTTTGTATACGGTCCCTTTGTTTGCAACGGCTGAAACATATCTGTTCAGCTGGCTGACCGTATAGTTGTTGTTGCCCTGTCCGATTGCGGACTGAACGGAATATTCATCGGAAATCTGCGGCTCGGATTCTGGTATTTCAATACCAGACTTCTCTCCCAGTCCGAATTCCTCGGCATATTTTGCGAGAGCCTTCACGCCTTTATCACTGTCGTAATTGCCGTCCTTATCCAGTCCCAGATCGTAACCGACTTCATAGAAGAAATCATTACATGAGACTTCAAGAGCTCCGACAACACTAAGAGATCCATGGGCACCGGGATAAACCCAGCACCGTGGACTTGGCGTAACCTTATCGAATTCACCGCTGCAGTTGATATACGTACCGCCGTCAATAACACCTTCTGTAAGCCCTGCTACAGCAGAAAGCATCTTGTAGGTGGAACCCGGCGCAGTACGTTCCTGTGTTGCATTATTGTAAAACGGACGGGAAAGCCCGGTTACAAGCTGATTATAATACTTGGAGTCCATGGTGTTGGCCAGCCGGTTATTATCATATCCCGGGTAGGATACGCATGCCAGCACTTCTCCAGTATTCGGGTCACTGACTACGGCAGATCCTGTACAGGGTTCCAGTGCAAGCTGTCCGGGAGTTATCTCCAGACTCTGGATCTTCTGGTACAGCCATCCGTAAGAATCTACGCTGCCGCTGATCAGACCGTTATATGTTCCCTCATCCATGGGCAGGACACCCTGCTCATATACCATGGCGCAGATCTGGCCGCCAGTGATACTACCTGATTTTATAAGATATTTGTAGAGAAGTTTGTCGAAATTAACATCTGAATCCAAATAATCTTGTAAAAAAGCTAAAATTCCCTGATAAATTTCTGCAGAATCGGAATATTTCTCTGCGGAGACGTAATCTGACAGCTTTGAAGTGTCAATCCAGTTCTTGGAAATTGCATAATTCAGATACTGGTTCAGGTTGATTGTCTCATCTGTTGTCCACTGCTTGTATACTTCATCGCTGGTATCAATAGAATCCTGCATCAGTACCCCGGTGGCTTCCTGCAGGACATCTATGGAAACATAGTCCATATAAGCCTTCATCTCATCGGAGAGATCCTTATAGGCAGCAGCTCCGCTGTTATTCAGTTCTCCGATAATTTCCTGGGTTGCCGAGGCTTTTCTGTCTGAAAAGATGGCGTACACCTGTTTTTCTACCTGTTTGGCATCTTCCGCCCCAAAATGTGTCTCGTCAAGAATCTCATTCCCTATAAATGCATTATAGGCATCCCCCACTGGAATGATGATCTGAGATGCATCCGTTGTCAGGCTTGCATCGAAGGTGAGTTGATTTCTGAGCTTCAGCAGTACGATTCCCGCAAGTTTTTCTTCGATCAGCTGATAAGTCTGCTCCTGCAGGTCTTTGTCAATTGTCAGATAAACATCATTTCCTGCTTCCGGATCTTTGCTGCTGACAGTATCGGTTACCTTTCCCACGCTGTCCACATAGTACTGTGTCTCGCCCTTTGTCCCCTGAAGCACTTCGTCCACAGTCTGCTCAAGCCCTGACTTTCCTATGACGTCTGTCTGGGAATACTTCTTTTTCTGGTCGGCGTCCAGGGAATTATATTCTTCCTGGGATATCTTGCCGGTATAACCGATAATAGAAGCAAAATACTTGCTGTCAGTATAGCGGCGCATGGAATCTTCTGCGATATCTACACCCTCCAGATGATCCAGGTTTTCCATGATGGCAGCCACCGTCTCATCGCTGACATCGGTGGCCAGCGTCGTGGGAATATACTTCTGGAAACTGTTCAGGCTGATTGCATAACGGAGATTTACCATTTTCAGTATATAGGCCTTGTCCAGAGTTTTGACGTCCAGACCATAGCCGTATGTTTCGTCCGTACACAGGTAATTGATGATATCTTCTGCAGAAGAATTACGCTGCTTGTCCTTGAGCTCATCGATTGTTTTGAGTCCATAGACATCTGCGATGAAACGCAGTTTGAGTGTCTCGTTTGTCTGTGAAAACTCATAGTTTCCGGCTGAATCCAGAACTACACCGAAATCGCTGATCACGGAATCTCCGTTGGACTCAACGATATGAATGATATTATCCAGTATCTCATTCAGTATCCGGTTCTTTTCTTTCCTTGTATCGGCTGTGATGTTATCTTCTATTGTAACGGAATACGCAAGCTCATTGTAAGCAAGGGGGGTTCCGTTCCTGTCATAGATATTGCCTCTTGTGCCCGCAATCTCCCGGGTTTTTCGGATTTGCAGCTTATAGTTGTCCAGATAATACTGTCCTTTAACAATCTGAAGATAAAATACACGGTTGATCAATACTGCAAATAATATACAGAATGCAAGGATTAAAACAAACAGCCGTGATTTTACGATCCGATAAATTGTATCTTTTATACGTTCAAACAAATTTACTTGCACTCCTTTTTTCTTCTGCTTCCAGTTTGTGGTTAAAATATAAAATCAACGGGTATAATCCAAGAGCAACTACAATAGTATATATGAGCTCCGGAATGATATTATGACTGAGATAGTAGATAAAATGAAATTCACTCCGCAGCATAAACATCAAAAGATATACGATCAGTCCGTATAAAAACTCGCTTGCCGCGATCAATACCAGTGGCAGCTTGATATCTTCATCGTAGTACGCCTGCCGGAATAGGCCGTTGGCAAACCCCAGCAGCAGGTAGATCAGAGCGTACAAACCGAGGATATTGCCGAACTGGATATCCATAAGCAGACCGGAAAAGAAGCCCACCAGCATCCCGTCCTTTGATCCCCTCATAAAACCGAAAGAGGCCGTAATAACGATCAACAGGTTCGGTTTGATTGAGGCGAGGGCCAGGTGTGGGAACACCGTACACTGCAGCAGATAACATACGACCAGAATGACCGCTGTTACGCCTGCCCTTTTTGCTTTCATCATTTTCATCTGTCAGCACTCCTTTCCTGTCTGATTTTGTTTTTTTAATACTTTATTCTGCAGTTTACTGCGGACCCGCCCGCAGGTCATGGATTACGGGGTGCCCTTTGGATATATTGCCTTTTATTTATTCTTCGGCGTTCTTGCCCGTTAGATCCGCTTTTGTTGTGGTGATGACGAGCACTTCCTGAAGATTTTTAAAATCCACGACAGGCGTGATATATCCGGAACGGGTCAGGTTATTGGAGTCTACGGTGATCTCACTGATATAACCGATCAGGATTCCCTGAAGATACTTGGGGCTGATGTGGGAGGTGACGATCTGGTCTCCCACCTGTACTTTATTATCATTGTTTTCCATCTGCTCGAAACGGATCTTCCCGTCGTTAATCAGGGAAAGGTCTCCTCTTACCATACACTTATCCCGTGTGGAAAGCGACATGGCGCTGACGTTGCTGGAGTCATCGATGATGGAACGCACGGTAGACCATGTGGGGCCGACTTTGATGACAATACCGACCAGGCCGCTACCGGCTATGACATTCATATCTTCCTTGATTCCGTCATTGCTGCCCTTGTCTATGGTAAATGTGCTGAACCAGTTGCCGGAATCATTTCCGATGACATGGGCACCCGTTTTTTCATATTCCGCATAGTTCTGATCCAGTTTATAGAGTGCCTGCAGCCGTTCCAGCTCATACTTTTCCTCCTGCAGGTTGTTGTTCTCTGTGATCAGATCGTCTACCTTTGCCTGAAGCTTTTCATTTTCCTTTCTGACCTGCTGCAGCGTATCAAAGTTATCACAAATGTCGCCGAGCCAGGTGCCGATCTGATTGATGCCCTTCTGCATAGGAATAACAGTAACGCTTGCAATCCCTTTAAAAGGCCCTTCCGCTTTATCGGAAAACATGGACAGCACCATCAAAAGGATGCAGAACAGTGAAAGTCCGGCCAGCCAGTATTTATTTGTTGAAGAGGATTGATTTTTCTTTTTCATATTATCTCAGCCACCTATAATCTTCATCTAACATGGAATATGTTAACTTACTATAATCTTTATTCAATATAACCTTTTTTAGCCCGTTTACCGCGCAGAGCTCAGGTTCCTGTACGGTTCTCACCCTTAAGCCGGTGCTTTCCTCCAGATATGTAGACAGGCCTTTCAGATTCGCCAGGCCGCCGGTCAGGCAGATCCCGTTCTGATCAATCCCCCTGCGTACATCGGGAGGGGTCCTGTCTATCATGGATTTAATGGCGCGGACGCATTCTGCCAGCGGCTCCTTCATGGCTGCCCTGACAAGTCCGATGGGAATGCTCTTCTGCTGAGGGACACCCGTGATGAGATTCCTTCCGGCAACGGTCAGAGAAGCATCGGCGGCCTGTTCGAACACCCCGAATTCCCGTCTGAGTGTCTCTGCCGTCAGGCGGCCGATCAGAAAATCACGGTTATGCCGGACGAGATTTGTAATAGCATTGTCAAAATGAATACCGCCGATCTTGATCAGACGGTTTAAGACCATACCCCCGGAGGCAATGACCGACAATTCTGTTGTCTCTCCCCCGATATTGGCTATGAAAATGCCCTTTTCATTCCAGATATCAATATCCATGCCCAGAGCATCTGCGATTCCGCGTTCAACAATCCGAACGGATTTAGCTTTTGCCGTGGAATGGAAAACCAGATCATAAAAAGCCCGTTTCTCCACCTCGGTTACATCTGTGGGGACGGCAATCACATATTCGGCGCCGCGCGAGAACTGCCGATCCATTTTCAACAGATTCTGCAAAAGATACTGCATGTCGTCAAAGTGTGCGATTACGCCATTGTGCATGGGAAATACCACCTTGATATTGTCCGGTGCCTTCTCATACATCTCATATGCTTCGTCGCCTACAGAGAAAATATACTTTTTATCCTGCATGGCGATGACATTCTTTGCTTTCCATATCTCGTCTTTTTTCTTATCATAAACTTTTATCTCATATGTTCCCAAATCGAGTCCATATACATTTTTGGCCATTCTATAACCTTCCCCTATCCTTATATAAGTCCCTTTTCCCGCATACTGATATAGCAGTTGTTCCCGATTACTATGTGGTCCAGCAGTTCAATTCCAATCAGCGCCCCGGCATCTTTTATCCTTCTGGTTACCAGGATATCATCTTTGCTTGGCGCAGGATCTCCGCTCGGGTGATTGTGAAGCAGAACGATGGATACTGCATTTTTCTGCAATGCTTCAACAAACAGCTCGCGGGGCGATATGACTGCCGAGTTGACCGTCCCTTTTGATATATCAGTCTCCCCGATTAAGCGGGTCTTTGTGTTCAGAAGCAGGAGCTTCATTGTTTCCTGCCTGTTGTGACGCATGTCTTCCATATAATAACGTGCCACAGAAGCAGGGCTTGAAAAATTCAGCCCGGACTCTGCAGTTGCCTTGGAAAGCCTTTTGGAAAGCTCGGACAGACATAAGATCTGAACCGCCTTTACCTTGCCGATTCCCCGGATCAAAAGCAACTGTTCCCGTGTCCATTGATGAAGGCTCAGAATCCCCTCCTGGGCAAAATCGGGATGCAGAAGCTTCTCCGCAAGCTGCAGCGAATTCTCGCCCCTTGTCCCTGTACGCAGCAAAACAGCCAGTAATTCAATGTTCGTCAAATTACTCGCTCCATATTTGGCGCATTTCTCATAAGGGCGCGCTTCTTCCAACATCTCTTTCATTGTATTGTTCTCGTTCATAAAACAGTTTCCTGCTGCGGATGGCACAATACAATTATTTATTTTAGCATAAATTAAAATTCATGTATAGGTCTGCTATTCTTAATTTTTTGTGAATTCAAATTCAAATGCCGGTGTATATTTTCGTATGACCGCTTCTGCTGTCTTGATTCCGTCCATGGCTGCAGAGGTGATTCCACCCGCATATCCTGCACCTTCCCCGCAGGGGTAAAGGCCCACAGCTGCAGGGCTTTCGAGGTCCTCATCCCTTTCAATTCTGACGGGAGAAGAGGTGCGGCTTTCCACGCCTGAAAGCACTGAATCTTCTCTTGCAAAGCCGTGGATTTTATGATCCATGGCGCAGATTCCTTCTTCCAGAGAATCTGCCAGAACATCCGGAAAAATATTTCTGACATTGGCAAAAGTCCAGGCCCCTTTGATCTGCGGCAGGATTTCACCAGGTGTGGTTGTTGGACGGTTCTCACGGAAATCTTTGAGACACTGGACCGGAACTTTCCCCCCGCCTTCCTTCCAGGCACGCTGCTCCAGCATCCGCTGGAATTCCACACCGGCAAGCGGATGGTTTGTTCCGTAATCCTGTGGTGTCACGGTGACGATCACTGCGCTGTTGGCGTTGACACCATCTCTTTCATGATAGCTCATCCCATTGACCGCCAGCCGCCCCTCCTCTGAAGAAGCATTGACTACATAGCCCCCGGGGCACATACAGAAGGTGTACGCTCCTCTTCCATTGGAAAGCTGTGCCGTCAGCTTATACGAAGCTGCCGGGAGATCCGGACAGTCGGTTCTACCATACTGGCACTGGCTGATCATGGACTGGGGGTGCTCGATTCTGACCCCGACCGCAAAGGCTTTTGCCTGTATGGGAATCTTTCTGTCATACAGCATCTCAAACGTATCCCGGGCACTGTGGCCTACGGCCAGGATCAGGAGGTCTGTATCCAGCACGTCCTGGCCATTGACAATAATCTGCTTTATTTTCTGTCTTTCGCCGGAGGGATCTCTGTCCAGCAGGATATCGGTAACCTGACTGTGGAATCTTACTTCTCCGCCCATATCCAGAATACTCTTGCGCATGTTTCTTACAACATCAATCAGGATATCGGTGCCGATATGCGGCTTTTGTTCATAAAGAATACTCTTTGGAGCACCGTGTGCGGCGAATGTTTCCAGCACAAAATGATTTCTTCCCTCAGAATCTTTCACCAGTGTATTCAGTTTGCCATCGGAAAAAGTTCCCGCCCCGCCTTCTCCGAACTGTACATTGGAGGACAGATTCAGACGGCCGTTTTTCCAGAAATCCTCTACGTCCTGGAGCCGTTCCTCCACGCAGTTTCCACGCTCCAGAAGCAGCGGGCGGTACCCGTTTCGGGCAAGAAGATAGGCGCAGAACATCCCGGCGGGTCCGCTTCCGGCGATGACCGGTCTGCGGGTCAGTGAAATACTGCCCGGTGCAGGCTGCTGATAATTTGTGCTGCGAATCTGCTGCACCTGTTTTCCGACTCTCTTTAATACCTGATTTTCGTGCTTCACCTCGGCATCCACGGTGTAGGAAAAGAACACATCCGGCTTTTTCCGCGCATCAATGGACTGCTTTGCAATCTGCCAGCCGAGCAGATCGGCCTTTTTGACAGACAATGCCCTCAGCAGTTTCTTTTCCAGTTCCTCCGAAGTGTGTCCCGGGTGTAGTTTTATCTGGCTGACTCTAAGCATTGGCAGCCTCCTTTCCGGCAACATAGCCGCTTGACCAGGCCCACTGCAGATTGTATCCTCCGCACAGTCCGTCCACATCCAGGATTTCCCCTGCAAAATACAGCCCCGGCACAAAACGGGATTCCAAAGTGTCCGTGACCTCCTCCGTATTGACGCCCCCCCGACAGACCTGGGCCTGATCAAAGGGGTTGGTTTCCGTCACTTCTGTGAAAAAATGCTGTATCAGATTAGTGAGATTTTGGATTTCTTCTTTGGTCCATTCCCCTACCGGCCGGGTGCGGTCGAGATGTGCAAGTTTCAGCCACAGCTCGGAGAGCTTTTTATGGAACAGTCCTACAAAGAATTCCTCTGCCGTCTTCATGGGACGGGCAGCAATCCTCTTTTGAAGGAATGCGAGAAATTGTTCTTCAGTAAAATCCGGCATGAAATTCAGTTCCGCAGTCACCGTCTTTTTTTTATAGAGACCGATGGCGGCGCAGCGACTGACCTGAAATACCGGAATTCCTGATATACCGTAACCGGTAAGCTGAATCTCTCCTGTATCCTTTGCCTGGCATTCACCATCCACATAAATAGAAACACTTCCTCCGACACGGACCCCAGAGACACTTTTATAGAAGTTCTCCCTGCATTTCAGCTGTACAAGGGACGGCAGAACCGGAACCAGACGGTGGCCCAGCTGCTTTGCCAGCGTATAGCCAGAACCGTCAGAACCGCTGGATGGAGCCGCTTTGGAACCGGCAGCCAGAATGACCTTCTGAGCGCGGTAATCTTTGGTATTTGTGCGCAAAAGGAATCCATTTTTATTCGGAACAATTTCCCTGCACTCTGTCTCCGTGTGAACCTCCACACCCAGGCGGCGCGCCTCCATGCGCAGAACATCCAGTACCGCAGAGGCCTGATCAGACTGGGGATAGAGATATCCGTTCCTGTTTTTAGAATAAATGCCCAGTTCAAGAAAAAAGGCAATCGTCTGCTGTGCACTGAATTTTTCGATTGTCTTCCAGGGGAAGAGAACATTTTCCGAGTGGTAACAGATTGGCTCCTGATGCAGATTCGTAAAATTGCACCGGCCATTTCCCGTGGACAGGATTTTCTTACCGATCCGGTCCTTATGTTCCAGAATGCAGACCCGCGCGCCATTTCGCGCGGCAGTTATGGCTGCCATCAGGCCGGATGCTCCCCCGCCGATTACTGCAACTTTATTCATGGATGTTCCTCCTTTTCGAACTTCTTTTTATACGTATTTATTTTTGCTGCCATCTGTTACAGCAATGATTCGATTGATATGACACCCGCGTCGACCATGCTCTGAAGTGATTTCAGAATGCCTAGCTTGGCATGGGGCCAGGTAAGCCCTCCCTGAAAATAGACTGCATAGGGGGGCTTAATGGGGCCGTCCGCGCTCAGTTCGATGGACGAACCCTGAACGAAAGCGCCTGCCGCCATGATGACATCACTGTCATATCCGGGCATAGCCCACGGCTCCGGGGTAACATAGCTGTCAACTGGCGCAGCAGCCTGGATGCCTTTGCAGAACGCAACTACGCCCTCCGGAGTGCCCAGTTCTACCGCCTGAATGATATCATGCCTGCTTTCCCGGCTGTCCGGTACGACGCCAAAGCCCAGTTTTTCATAGAGGCTGGCCGCAAATACGGCTCCTTTGACGGCGCTGCAGACTACGGTAGGCGCCAGGAAAAAGCCCTGGTAAAAGCTCTGCATCACGCCCAGGGAAGCGCCGACTTCCTTGCCCAGCCCCGGAGATGTCAGGCGATAGGCACAGTTTTCGATCAGTTCCTCTTTTCCGGCGATGTATCCGCCAATGGGGGCCAGTCCGCCGCCAGGATTTTTGATCAGGGAACCGACTATCATGTCTGCTCCCACATCGCTGGGCTCCACTGTCTCTACAAATTCTCCGTAGCAGTTGTCCACCATGCAGATCACATCCGGTCTGATACTTTTTATGAAGGCGATCAGCTCTCCGATCTTGCCGACGGAATAGCTGGGACGTGTCTGATAGCCTTTGGAGCGCTGTATGGTAACCAGCTTTGTTTTTTCGTTCAGCGCTTCTTTGATTGCAGGATAGTCAAAGTATCCATCTTCCAGAAGCTCGACCTGACGGTAAGTGATTCCATATTCTGCCAGAGATCCTTTGGACTCACGGATTCCAATCACTTCTTCCAGCGTATCATATGGTTTTCCAACGGGAGAAAGCAGTTCATCACCGGGACGCAGGTTGGCTGCCAGGGCCAGGGCCAGGGCATGGGTCCCACAGGTGATCTGGGGTCGCACCAACGCTGCTTCTGTGTGGAAAGCACTGGCATATACTGCTTCCAGGGTATCCCTGCCCTGGTCGTTATATCCGTATCCGCTGGCATACTGGAAGCAGCCCTCATTGACACGGTTTTCCTGCATTGCATGGAGAACCTTCAGTTGATTGTATTCCGCGGTTTTCTCAAATTCACGGAAACGGGAAGCAAGCTCCTCTTCTGCCCGCTGTCCGAATTCATAAACTTCTTTTTTGATTCCTAATTCTTTATAGATCTGATTCATTTCTAAACTCATACTGCTATCCTCATTTATCTTCTTTGTTATATATATTCCGCTTACCCAGCTCCTCCAGCATCTGCGCGAGAAGGCGTTCTTCATCATAATCAAAGTCCTGTTTATTCAGCCAGATCACATCCCGTTCTCTTTTGAACCAGGTAATCTGTCTCTTGGCAAAATGACGGGTATCTCTTTTGATCCTATAAACCGCCTCTTCCAGTGTTATTTCGTGATCCAGATATGCCATGATTTCTTTATAACCAAGCCCCTGCATGGAGACTTGGTTCCGGCCGAGGCCATGGGATTTTAACGCCTTTACCTCTTCTACAAGCCCTTCTTCCATCATCAGGTCTACCCGGCGGTCAATCCGCCCATACAGCTTCGCCCGGTCATCGCATAGGACAAAATAGACACAATTGTACGGGGATTCTTTTTTCCGCTCTTCTGCATTGTGATCGGAAATCCGTTTTCCGGTCTGCTGATAGAATTCCAGGGCACGTATTACACGTTTTACGTTGTTTTCATGGATCTCATCTGCTGATTTGGGATCCGCCTCTCTGAGCATTTTGTGCAGACAGGCGGCGCCCTGTTCATCGGCCAGCTGTTCCAGATGTTCTCTGTACCGGGTATCCCGTTCGTTTTCTGTGAAGTCAATATCGTACAACACGGACTGGATATAGAATCCAGTGCCGCCTACAATGATGGGGATATGTCCTCTTTCATAGATTCCCTTCATGGCTTCTTTTGCCATCTGCTGGAAGCACACCACATGAAAATCATCTTCCGGATCCAGTACATCCACAAGATGATGCGGGACACCGTCCATCTCATCAGGCTTGATTTTTGCGGATCCGATGTCCATATGCCGGTATACCTGCATGGAGTCGGCGGATATAATTTCCCCGCCCACTGCTTTTGCAAGTCCGATGGACGCTTTTGTTTTTCCTGCGGCAGTGGGGCCGGTCAGAATAATTAATGGCTGTTTCATTTATATGATCCTCTTGAATTTCTTTTCCAGTTCCCGTTTTGTCATGGCTATGATGGTGGGCCGGCCATGCGGGCAGTGATAGGGGTTATCCAGCTCCAGAAGCTCCCCGATCAGCGTGTCGACCTCCATGGCGGACAGGCGGTTGTTGCCTTTTACTGCGGCCTTGCAGGACATGGATGCCACCTTTTCATCGATCAGCTCCGGCGTCATGGAAGTAGTGATTCCATCTGTCAGTCCGTCCAGCATCTCCAGGAGCAATTCTTTCTTTGCAATGCCGAACAGATTATCCGGTATCGCGCGGACAGCATATTCATCCCCGCCAAATGGCTCGATTTCAAATCCGATTCTCTGGAAACGGTCCATGTGCTCATTCAGAAGCTCTGTCTCCTGCATGGACAGGCTCAGGATGATGGGCGGGCTCAGATACTGGGAGGTGAATTCCCTGTTTTCCATGCCTTTGAGCGTGCGTTCATACAGAACCCTCTCATGGGCGGCATGCTGGTCAATGATATAGAGGCTGTCCTGAAACTGGACAAGCCAGTAAGTATCGAATACCTGGCCGATGAGCTTGTATTCCGCCTTTACCTCACGCTTCAGCAGCTTCTCATCAAAGAGATTCAGCTGTTCAGTCTTTCCTGCCAGTTCTGAAAGTGATGCGTCATTTTCCGGATTTTTTGAATCCCCGTATATTTCCTTGTCTTCTGAAAGCCGGGAAGGGATGGAGAGGCCTGGGGATATATTTTCTTCTCCCGCTGAGGCGGCAGCGTTTTCTTTTTCTATAGAATTATAATTCTGCAAACCTGGTACTGACATGTTCCGGAGATTTTCACTTGCTTCTTCAGTTTTTGCAGGATCGAAAACCGTTTTGGATTCCCGGATCATTTCTGCAGGGCGCTCCTCCAAACCGGTCTTGGGCTGTTCGTCTGCTCTGCGGCTTTCTGCCGCTTCCCGGATCCGTACGGTCTGTTCATCCGGCCGGTAGATCTGCCCGGCATCCGCGACCTCCGCCGAAGAAGCGCGGTTGTGATAAGAAAGAACCCTTTCGCGCATCTTTTTAAGGAAATAGTCCTCGTTTTTCTCCTGGGGTTCTTCCTCTGCTGTCTCATTCTTTATAGCGGGTACGGAGGCTTCTTTCATCGGTTCTGCACCGGCTTTGGCCCTGGGTTTTAGCAGGAACGGGCTTCCTGCCGGGGGGGCTTCCTTTTCACCGGGAGGTTCGGGAACATCCACAACCGGGATCAGCTCCGGTTCCAGAAGTGTTCTGTGAACGCCTTCATATACCATGTTGTAGACCTCCTGCTGTTTCTGGAAACGCAGTTCCATCTTAGTAGGATGGACATTTACATCTATATCTTCTCCATTAATATGGAAATGTAATACAACAAAGGGAAATTTATGCTGCATGACAAAGTCACGGTATGCATCCTCGATGGCTTTTGAAATCATAGAACTCTTCACATACCGCCCATTTATGAAAAAGTTTTCAAAGTTACGGTTGCCGCGGCTGATGGTCGGTTTTCCAAGATAACCGGTAATGCGGATCCCGCCCTTCTCGTAATCCATATCAATCAGATTGGCGGCCACTTCACGTCCATAGATGCTGTAGATGACATCCTTCAGGCGTCCGTTTCCGGATGTTCTCAGTTTTTCCTGCCCGTTGTTGATGAACTGGAAAGACACTTCCGGATGGGAAAGCGCCAGGCGCATCAGCAGGTCCTGGATATGCCCCGCCTCGGTCATCGGTGTTTTCAGGAATTTTCTTCTGGCCGGAACATTATAGAACAGCTGACGGATCAGGAAGGTCGTTCCGTCCGGAGCCCCTGTATCTTCCAGAGACTGCTCCTTTCCCCCTTCGATCAGATAGCGGGTTCCAAAAGTATCCTCTCTTGTCTTAGTGATTAGTTCCACCTGCGTAACCGCAGCAATACTTGACAGTGCCTCACCGCGGAATCCCAGTGATTCGATATGTGACAGGTCTTCGACAGCCCGGATCTTACTCGTAGAATGCCTGAGAAAAGCATTCGGAACATCCTCCCGAACTATCCCGCTGCCGTTGTCCGTAATACGGATAAAAGAAATGCCGCCCTCCTGAATCTCCACCACAACAGCAGTGGCCCGGGCATCAATGGCATTCTCCACCAGTTCCTTTACAATAGAGGCCGGGCGTTCAATCACTTCCCCGGCAGCGATCTTATCAATTGTAATCTGATCCAATACCTGAATATGTGGCATAGTTTCTCTCCTTCTCCGCCATAGGGGTCTGACCCTTCTGCAAAGGGGTCTGACCCCTTTGCAAGAGGGTCAGACCCCTTTGCCTTTACCAGCGGTTTTTCAGTTTGTTCTGCAGTCTGTATATTGCATTCAGTGCATCAATCGGTGTCAGATTCCCGACATCGATGTTTTTTAATTCCTCCAGTACGTCCCCGTCTTTCACCGTGTCAAACAGAGACATCTGTGCGATGTCAACTTCATCATACTTTTTGACTTTAGGTTTCTTTTTTGTCTCGTGTTCTTTGACGGCAATTTCGCTGACTCTCGTAGTGATGTCCTCGTCACTGAGTTCTTCAACAATTTCTTTTGCCCTGTCGATGACGATATCCGGCACTCCGGCGAGTTTGGCCACCTGGATTCCATAGCTCTTATCTGCTCCGCCCTTGACGATCTTGCGCAGGAAGACGATGTCGTCCCCCTTTTCTTTTACTGCTATACAATAATTGTTTACGTTTTCAATCTTGCCTTCCAATTCAGTCAGCTCATGGTAATGGGTTGCGAACAGTGTTTTTGCTCCCAGCAGGTGTGTGTCGGAGATATACTCTACTACCGCCCAGGCGATGGAAAGACCATCAAATGTGCTGGTTCCTCTTCCGATCTCATCCAGGATGAGAAGACTTTTGCTTGTGGCATTGCGCAGAATATTGGCAACCTCTGTCATCTCTACCATGAAGGTACTCTGCCCGGAAGCCAGGTCGTCGGAAGCACCCACCCTTGTAAATATTCTGTCCACCAGTCCGATATTGGCGTTTGATGCAGGCACATAAGAACCCAGCTGCGCCATCAGGACAATCAGTGCGGCCTGCCGCATATACGTTGATTTTCCGGCCATATTCGGTCCCGTGATTATGGAAATCCTCTGTTTTTTATCGTCCAGATATGTATCATTTGAAATAAACATATCATTTGGGATCATCTTTTCAACAACCGGGTGGCGGCCATCCTTAATATCGATGATTCCCTTTTCGTTAATCTTAGGGCGCACGTAATTATTGCGCTCGGCTACCAGTGCTATGGAAGCAAATACATCCAGCGCTGCAATGGCTTTGGCTGTTTTCTGGATACGCTCCACTTCTCCTGCTATTGTATCACGAACTGTGCTGTACAGCTCATATTCCAGCGCATAGAGCTTGTCCTCAGCGCCCAGAATGGTATCTTCCAGCTCTTTGAGCTCCGGCGTAATATAGCGCTCCGCATTGGCAAGCGTCTGTTTTCTTGTATAATAATCCGGCACAAGATCTTTGTAGGAGTTGGTGACTTCCAGATAGTAGCCAAATACTTTGTTATATTTGATCTTGAGATTTTTAATACCGGATTTTTCCCGTTCCTCCTCTTCCAGCTTCGCAAGCCACTGTTTTCCGTCTGACTTGGCATGCCTCAGGGTATCGACTTCCTCACTGTAGCCGTCCCGGATGATGCCTCCCTCTTTCATGGCAAGCGGCGGATCATCTATGACCGCATCCTTGATTAAAGTGCATAAATCTTCCAATGTATCCAGATCGTCCCGGACTCCGCAAAGGAGCGGGGACTGCATCTCTTCGAGTATGTATTTTACATGCGGCAGCATCTCCAGTGAGCTGCACAGCGCCGTTAAATCCCTTGGATTGGCAGAACCGTAAGTGATCCTTGTGATCAGGCGTTCCAGATCATAGACCGGAGTCAGATATTCACGGATCTCCTCACGTGAAATTGCGTTGCCTTTCAGTTCTTCCACCGCATCCAGCCGTCTCAGAATCTCCTCTTTTTCAATCAGAGGCTGCTCCACATACTTCCGTAGCGTTCTTGCTCCCATCGCCGTCTTTGTCTTGTCCAGCACCCAGAGCAGCGACCCCCTCTTCTGCTTCTCACGGAGTGTCTCACAGAGTTCCAGGTTCCTTCTGGTAGAACTGTCCAGCATCATATACTTACCGGTTGTATACGGGGTAATATGCGTCAGGTGGGACAGGTTGTTTTTTTGGGTTTCCAACAGATACTGAAGCAGAGCACCGGCACTGATAATGCCGCAGTCATAGTCTTCCAGTCCGAGTCCCGCAAAGGACGATACATGAAAATGCTCCAGCAGCTTCTGGCGGCAGATTGCATCGTCAAAATACCAGGCATCCAGAGAATATATGGCAATCCCCAGACGGTTTCTAAGGTCATCCAGATCCATTCCGCTCATATAAAAAGATTCATTGCATATGATCTCAGAAGGCATAAACTTATAAAGCTCATCCATCAATTTCATACTGTCGGGGATTTCGGTCACAAAATAATCGCCGGTCGTTATATCTGCGATGGATAAACCGTACCGGTCCGCTATGTATACGATGCACATCAGATAATTGTTCTTCGTCTCATCCAGAGCCTGTGGAGCCAGATTGGTTCCCGGGGTTACAATGCGCACGACATCCCGCTTTACCAGCCCTTTTGCCTGCTTCGGATCCTCCATCTGTTCACAGATCGCAACCTTGTAGCCGCGTTCCACCAGTTTGTTCAGGTAATTGTCTACGGCGTGATAAGGGACACCGCACATGGGTGCCCGCTCCTCCAGCCCGCAGCTCTTGCCTGTCAGCGTGATTTCCAGTTCTCTGGATACCGTAATCGCATCCTCAAAAAACATTTCATAAAAATCGCCTAATCTATAAAATAATATACAGTCCGGATATTGTTTCTTTGTCTCCATATACTGCTGCATCATTGGTGTTAATTCTGGCACGTTTCTACTTCCTTTCGCTTACAAAATTTCCATTATAGTATACCATTTTTTAAAAAGTTGTGAAAGAGAATTTTTCTCAAAGAACCGGCACAGGTTTGTGAAATGTTACTGTACACACCCCTGCGGGGGTGCACGGCACGGTCTGAACAATAATTGTGAAATTATTACAGCACGTGGAAATGCGGCTTCACCTCTCCGTATAACCAGTACAGTAAATATGCCGCAAGGAAAATACCAAAGACACTCAGACCGGAAAACAGGATTGTAAAAGGCGCACAGATCTGACCGAACAGCTGAAATGGCTGATCCGAATAATCCCACACATTCCAGTGCAACCATTTATTGACAATAATTCCGGTTATAAATTCTCCTGCCGTCACAAACAGCACACAGCGGACCAGCTGTATCCAAAGCGGATCCTGCCATTTTACCCAGAGCCCCTGCTGGCCGAAGAAGACAAGGCACAGTCCGCCCAGCATGAACATGGACCAGTGGGAAAAGCCTCTGAATAGCATTTCAAATGTATAATAAATTGTTCCGCCCAGTGTCCAGAGCACCAGGTATTCGCTCACTTTTTTCACAGAAAAAACGTCCTCCTATATATCCATTCATATATAGTCTGGACGTTTTTTATTGAATTATAGTTGGTATATATTTCTTATCTTTCAGGCAAAATGCGCACTGCTGTATTAATAGCGGGACACATAGTGAAGCCGCCTCAGGCACAGATCCTGCAGGCACCGATTTTTGCCTAAAGCATCTCACCGATATAATAAAATCCACGACATTCCTTGAGGTGTACACTTACAATCTTCCCGACCAGACTCTCATCCCCAGGAAAATGAACGAGAAGATTATTACTCATTCTTCCTGTTACCAGTGCCGGATCATGATCGTTGATCGTTTCAACCAGTACATCCTGAGTCGTATCCGTGTATACACTGCAAACTTCTCCTGATATACTCTGTACTTCTTTTAAAAGGCGGTCGAAGCGGTCCTTCACAACATCCTCCGGCACCTGATCTTCCATAACCGCAGCCGGTGTTCCAGTCCGTTTGGAATAGATAAAGGTAAAGGCACTGTCATAGCGCACTTTTCTGACAATATCCAGTGTCTCCTGGAAATCCTCTTCTGTTTCACCCGGAAAGCCCACGATAATATCCGTAGTCAGGGAAATATCAGGCACCGATGCGCGTATTTTCCCGACAAGCTCCAGATAATGTTCTTTTGTATAGCGGCGGTTCATCTTCTCCAGAATCCGGCTGCTTCCGGACTGGATCGGCAGATGGATATGCCTGCATATTTTTTCGGATCTCCCCATAACTTCAATCAGCTCATCGGAAAGATCCTTCGGATGGGAGGTCATAAAACGGATCCGTCTCAGGCCTTCTATTTTTTCAATCTCCTGGAGAAGCTGCGCAAAACTCATGGGCTGCTCCAGAGTCTTCCCGTAAGAGTTTACATTCTGTCCAAGAAGCATAACTTCTACAACGCCATCGGCCACCAGTTCCTCAATCTCCCGGATGATATCCAGGGGATTACGGCTTCGTTCCCGTCCTCTCACATAGGGGACAATACAGTAGCTGCAGAAATTATTGCATCCAAACATGATATTAACTCCGGATTTGAAGGCATATTTTCTTTCCGCAGGCAGATCCTCTACAATCTTATCTGTATCTTTCCATATATCAATGACCATACGCCCGGATTCCAGACGTGTTGTTATCAGCTCCGCAAATTTGTAAATATTGTGTGTGCCAAAAATCAGATCCACGAACCGATAGCTCTTCTTCAGCTTTTCCACTACTTCCGGCTCCTGCATCATACAGCCGCAGAGGCCGATCAGCATATGGGGGTTCTTTTTCTTAACGCGGTTCAGCTGGCCGAGTCGTCCATAGACTCTCTGGTTTGCATTTTCGCGGACAGTACAGGTATTGTAAATCACAAAATCTGCTTTTTCTTCGTCCGTCTCCTCCTGGTAACCAATCTGCTCCAGTATACCGACGAGCTTCTCAGAGTCCCTCGCATTCATCTGGCACCCAAATGTGACAACGCAAAAAGTCAGCGGATGTCCGGCTTTTTCGGCCTGCTCCCTGACGTATTCTCGTGCCCTGGCTATATAGTAATACTGCCTTTCCGGCTCCCCGGCTGGCGGTTCTTTCGATAAATCTATTTTTGAATAATCAATCGTTTTCATATGTAAAATTCCTTTACTTGTGCCGCATAATTGTCAATCAGACGAACTGATTTCTCCCGGCATCATATTCATAATCTATTATTTTCAGCTTCCCGGCCAGCTCTTCTGCGGATATGGCCATATCATCACATAGCTCATCCAGTGATTTGTAGTAATCCCTGAGTTTTGTGTTGATGACGCTCAGCAAAATAACCGGGTCGCCCGGAAGTCCTGTCAGCATGTATAGATCTCCTTTTCTGTTATGATTATTTCCGGACGGATGTCATGCTCCTCGGAAGGAACCATGTCCAGGCACTGCATTTCATAGGCAAGTGCCACACGCCGGTATCCGGGATGCTTTTTCAGATAGGTGTCATAAAAGCCTTTCCCGTAACCAATCCGGCCGCCATGTCTGTCAAAAGCCACGCCCGGCATAATCACCAGGACATGCTTACCGGAGGCTTTTCTCACTTTAGGCGGCTCAAGAATGCCATAGTATCCCTCTGCCAGTTCATCCATGCTGTCAATATAGTAAAATTCCATTTCATGAAATGTTCCCGTCCGCCCCTCTGATTCCGGTTTTTTTGGTGAGTTATCCACAAGAATTTTCGGGACCGCAACCTTTTTCCCCATTTTCCGGGAGTATTCCACCAGTGCGTTTGTGGCGACTTCTTCCCCAAAAGAAACATAACAGTAAATCTCCTCTGCCTGCATGTATAAGGGGTGTTCAACAACGGCAGAAAAGATTTTATCACTCCAGGCCTGTCTCACTTCAGTAGGGAGCCCGGCCCGTTCCTTTTTTATCCTTGTCCTAATTTCCCTTTTTGTTTCCAAATTTCTCACCCAGATTCACGACAGTTCCGTCTTTTTCTTCAATATCAATTCTGTCAAGCTGGCTTCGAAGATTCTGTCTGAAAGAGTCCACATATTCCTGGCGCAGTATTTTCTGCTCCTTTTTTTCAGACTCCGTGAGCCCCTCAGCCTTTGATTTTCTGTATAATTCATTAATTCGCTTAATCTTTTGTTCGTCCATTTGTTTCTCCTTTTGCAGACCAGTTTATACCCAAAGGGCACCCCGTAATTCATGCCCTGCGGGCGGGTCTGCGGCTTAGCCGCAGATCAAAGTATATATTACACTATTTGACAGCTTTCGTCTACTTGTCAGCTTGAATAATTTTCTAAAAATCCGTATAGCGCCTGCTCTGTCTCAATTAATTTGCCTTCTTTAACTTCATCCTGCAGATCTTCTGGCAAGTTTGAAAGGGGGATGCTTGTCACTTCATAAATTGTAGTTTTATCATTGAGATATACAACAATATATCCGTGAAGCTCGCATATATAATACCCTTCGTTTTTCGTGGCACTTCCCTTGGTCGTGATGCTTTCTGTTTTCTGCTCCGGAATTTCAGCCTTGGCTTGCTGCTTGTCCAGCATATACTTGTAGCTGAGCTGATAGCCAATCCCCAGCATGGAAACAAGCAGAAAAACTCCTGCAAAAAAGCCAATACAGTATTTCATTTTCATAAGGACCGACTCCTTTTTTCATACAGTATTGGCTTTTTTTATTGTTCTATACAGCTTTCCGAAAATTTTCCCTTCACTTTTCAAATTTTTTCAGACTTTTGGCTTTTTCATCTATCGCTCGCTGTTTGGAAGCAGGTGCAGTCTCATGCATACCCGAAGGATTTTTCGTCCCTGTGGCAGATCCCGGATATCTTCCGGCGAAAGTGCACCCAGCTTTAATATGCTGACGGCATATACAACAACTGCAACTAAAATAGAAAGTATCGTCGGAATGCGTCCGCCGATCAGCAGATCCAGAACCAGATGCACAGCATAGGTTACAACTCCCATGATCACCGCAGCAAGAAGCGGCTTCACATAAGTCTTTTCTACTTCCTGTCTGTGTCCGTTCGCTTTGTGGATTGCCCTGAGGTTCAGGATGCACATGCACAGTGCGAATACAATGTTGCTGCCTACAAGTGCATAGATGTTCCATTTGAATACAATCAGCATAATCAGCAGGGAAACAATATGTATTACCAGTGAGATCCCAGCGTTCTTCGCCGGTACGGATATCTTATCCAGACCCTGCAGAATGGAGTTGGTTACTGTTGACAGACAGTAAAACACGAGTGTAATAGCACCGACAGCAAGAAGCAGCGCAGGTGTCCGGCTGGAATCTCCAAAAAGAAGAACCATGATCGGCGATGCCAGTACAACAAAGCCTACAAAGCATGGAATTGCTATGAGCATAGTATAACGGATAGACTGGTTGATCTTGTGATGAATCTGCGGGCGGTCATTTCTGGCTACCGCTCCAGTCATGCTCGGTATAACAGAGGCTGCCAGTCCATTGGCCATGGCAAGCGGGACGCTGATCAGTGTATTATATTTTCCCGAATAAATACCCAGAAGTGCCATATATTTTTCTTCGGTAAATCCCTGTGCAGCCATAATTTTATTGAATATAGTCATATCCAGCAGCTGATTAATATTGTAAATCGCGGTACTGAAGATAACGGGAACAAGTGTCATAAGCAGAATCTTAAGGATCCGTCCGTAACTTTCCTGCCGACGCGTCTTGTCTGTACGCACCTGCCGGCGTATGACTCCACGATAAACAAAAAGGGCAAACAGCAGGAAAAATAGCGCAAAGAGTGCTCCCGCAATCGTACCAATTGTTCCTCCGGCAGCGCCGTAAGCCGGTCCCATCAGATCATTATTCTGCTTCTCTGCCGCTTTCATCCCGATTCCAAACAGGATACTTGCGCCTGCCAGACTGACTACTGCATTGACGATCTGTTCAATGACCTGCGACACGGCGGTCGGCACCATCGTCCCAAGTCCCTGAAAATATCCGCGAAGTACACCCAGAATGGATACAATAAAAATCCCGGGTGCCAGAACTTTCAGCGCATATGCGCTGAGCGGGGATTCCATGATATGTGTGGAGATCAGGTCCGCGCCAAAGAAAATTACGATGGCGAATATAGCCCCTATAGCAACCGAAAATACAAGGGAGCATATAAATACGCGGAACGCATTCCGCCTCTGCCTCATAGCCATCCTCGCGGAAACAAGCTTTGAAACTACGGTCGGAAGACTTAAGGAAGAAAGTAGCAGGGCCAGCGCATAGACCTCAAACGCATAACTGTAAAATCCATTTCCTTCGTCTCCCAGAATATTCGTCAGGGGAATTCTGTATACAACACCGATGATTTTCGTAATAACTCCGGCTATAGCGAGGATAGCACCCTGCATTAGAAAATCATCTTTTTTTCTTCTTTGCTTATGTGGTTCAGCCATAAGTTCCCTCCGTTTACTTTGCTAACGTAATATCTGAATATTTTCAAGAATATCATTCTGCTTCTGCTCCATGAGAAGGCGTTCCTCTTCCTCCATATGGTCATATCCAAATAAATGCAGCATACTATGGGCAATCAGAAAAGCGTACTCTCTGCGCGGAGAATGTCCATAAGCTTCAGCCTGTGCAAGAACCTTATTTTTTGATATGACGATATCCCCCAGCATAAGTTCCCCTGATTCCGGATTAAAACAGTCCTGGGTTTGCTCTTCCATCGCAGAAAAATCTCCCGGAACCTGATATTCAAGCATGGGAAAAGACAGCACGTCCGTTGCTTTGTCAATCTGACGGAACATCTGGTTCATATCCCTGATATCCTCATCCGAAGTCAGCAGCAGATTGATCTCGGCCTCATACGGACACCCTTCATACTCCAGCGCGGCCTCAATCACAAGATTTGCTGTTTCTTCCGTATCGAAAGGCAGACTCGGCCCGCCTTCCTCTTCCATATATAAACTCATGATCGTCTCCTTTTCTTACATTATACCGGTTTTATTCTATATTTCCATTTCTTTACATACAAACTCCAGCCTATTATACACCTCATCTCAGTCCCTTGTAAAGTTGCTTTTTTCACAAAGATACCTCCACCTGTTACAATTCATAGTCTGGCATTTCCCTTAAAACGTGAATAAGCTCACGAGCTTTAGCCTCGGGAGCGGATGGGGGACACCAGATACACATATCCAATCCCATCCGCTCCCCCGGTCCAGGATCCCATCAGTATAACGAGTTCTTCCCTACCGGCCGGATGAACCAGCTTACCGGGAGCCGGGACGGACTGTGAAAAGCACCTGTCCTGTT
>LDAQ01000020.1 GCA_001028025.1 Faecalicatena fissicatena
ATTTTGCGGAAACTCAAGTAACAAGAAAATATTCATTTCCGGATACTGATGGAAAACCTGTTACTGATTACAGACCGGACCGTATACTGACACTCTCTTTTCATTTAAATACCTGGATTTTATTTTCCTCCTGGATTAACCAACCGTGATTCAATGACAAATTCCACAAAACAGTAGTTGCTGTTCCACGGGAGGTGTCTCCCTCCACTACTAGAACAAAAAGCGGCCTACAACTCACATTTTTGCACAAAAGAATTGTAAATTCTACAAAAAACTTGTATAATATTAACAAGTAATACGAAAGAGAGGACACACTATGAAGCAGAATAACATGTTAGCAATGATTTTAGCCGGAGGCCGGGGTTCACGCCTTCACGAACTTACCAACAAGGTGGCGAAACCGGCAGTTTCATATGGCGGTAAATACCGCATTGTCGATTTTCCTTTGAGCAACTGTGCCAACAGCGGCATTGATGTTGTCGGAGTGCTGACACAGTATGAATCCATTTTACTAAACAGTTATGTTGCTGCGGGACGCCGCTGGGGACTGGATGCCCAGAACAGTGGAGTATATGTCCTTCCTCCGCGTGAAAAGGCGGATGCCAACCTGGACGTGTACCGCGGAACTGCAGATGCAATTTCCCAGAATATTGATTTTATCGATACCTTCTCTCCGGAATATGTCCTCATACTGTCAGGTGACCACATCTATAAGATGAACTACGCAAAGATGCTGGCATATCATAAAGAATGCCAGGCAGATGCTACTATCGCAGTAATCGAAGTACCTATGAAAGAAGCGGGCCGTTTCGGAATCATGAATACCACCGAGGACGGCCGTATTGTAGAATTTGAAGAAAAACCGCCACAGCCAAAGAGCAACCTGGCTTCCATGGGCATTTACATATTTAACTGGAAGCTGCTGCGCAGGATGCTTCTGGCAGACATGAAGAATCCGGATTCCAGCCATGACTTTGGAAAGGATATCATCCCTACACTTTTGAATGACAAGAAAGAGCTTTTTGCATATAAATTCAAGGGATACTGGAAAGACGTGGGTACCATTGATTCCCTGTGGGAGGCCAATATGGATCTTCTGGACAAGAACAATGCCCTCGATTTGAATGACCCTACATGGAAGATTTACACGGAGGACGGATACACCCTGCCGCATTATGCAGGACCGGATGCAGATATCAAGCGGGCATTTATCACCCAGGGCTGCAAGATCAACGGGGAGATTAAAAACTCTGTCCTCTTCACAGGCGCCAAAGTCAGCACCGGGGCCAGGATCATTGACAGTGTGCTTATGCCGGGTGTTGAAGTTGGAGAGGGTGCATGCATTACACGTGCGCTCATCGCCGATGGCGTTAAGATCGGCAAGAACGCTGTTGTTGGCAGCGCGGGAAGCGAGCACATTGAACTCGTTTCTAAAAATGTAAAGGGGGAAGAATAATATGAACAACGCATTTGGAATTGTAAATCCTGCCGGAAATCACATCAAAGTAGAAGGACTTCAGTCATACCGCACCATCGGGGCATTTTCGTTCCTCGGCAGATACCGCGTTATCGACTTCCCGATCTCAAATATGAGCAACAGCGGAATTGACCAGATCCAGGTCTATGCCCGCAGAATGCCCCGCTCCCTTGTAGAACACCTTGGCACAGGGCGGCACTATAACATCAACTCCAAACGCGGCAAACTGCGTGTTCTTTTCGCAGAGAACAGTTCTGACAATGACATTTACAACACCGACATCGCCGCTTACCTGGAGAACCTGGAATGCATCGAAAGAATGCACTATCCGTATGTTGTCATTGTACCGAACTACATGGTCTATACAGAGAACTATGACCAGCTTTTGGAGACACACATCAATTCAGACGCTGATATTACTCTGTTGTATCACACCACAGACAATGCAAAGGAAACATTCCTGAACTGCGATCTGTTGAACCTGAACCGCCAGAAAGGCGTGCTTTCTATAGAGAAGAACCGCGGAACCGCTAAGAGCAGAAACATTTTTATGGATACCTATATCATGAAGAAGGATCTGTTTATCGAACTGATCCACAAGGCTAAAGACCTCTCCTCTATGTACACACTTGCACAAATTGTAAACAGCCAGTGTGAAACGCTGGATATCCGGGGCGTGTCTCACAGAGGGTATTTTGCTTCCATTACAGACTTTAAGAGCTATTATGATGCAAATATGTCACTGATCGATTATAAGAATGCGCTGAACCTTTTTGACGATGAATGGCCCATCTATACGAGGACAAACGATTCCTGTCCCACACAGTACTATGAGACCGCGGATGTGAAAACCTCCGTTGTGTCTAATGGATGTCTTATAGAGGGAACCATCGAGAATTCCGTTGTGGGCCGGGGATGTGTTATCCATAAGGGAGCTGTTGTCAAAAACTGCATTCTTCTGCCAGGGGCAGTGATCGGAAAGGATGTTTATCTTGAGAATCAGGTTGTGGATAAGGGGGCCAGCCTGATACATGCAAAAGAACTTATTGCAGCCCCGGAGAAACCGGGGTATATACGACGAGGGGATACGATATAAGGATATTTGTCGTTAGTCATAATTTTGTAAATTGATAGGGGGATGTGTGATTCATATAAATCACACATCCCCTATTTGTGGCTATCTGTTTCGTGACAGCCCCTTTTTTGGCTTAAACTAACTATGCATGTGAAAGTGTTGGAAACATTAAATGAATATCCGAAAAATCTATGAAGCCTTTACCTTTAACAAAGAGTGTCGTATTTTCTTCCTTTAACAATTTACATTCATATTTTTCTTTTTCATCCACATTTTTGTTTCTTTGTAAACTTATACGAGATCTCCATCATCAAATGGATCTCCACATTCGGGACAGAATTTGGGCGGATGGGCCATGTCTTCCGGCTCCCAGCCGCATTTGTCACAGCGGTACTGGGGGACGCCTTCGGGTTTCTTCGAACCGCATTCAGGACAGAATTTCCCTTTGTTTACTGCACCGCAGGGACAACTCCAGCCCGCTTCCCGTACCGGCTTAGGTGCCCCGCACTCTGCACAGAATTTTCCCTTGTTTCCTGTGAATCCACAGCTGCAGTTCCAGCCGCCCGCCTCCGGAGTCTGCCCGGCTGGTGCAGACTGCTGCTGGTTCATCTGTTGCTGCTGTCCCATCTGGTAGAGGTTCTGGCTGTTCATACCTCCCATATTGTTTGCCATACCCATTCCCATGAATGCCATGGCGGATCCTGTACCTTCGTTCTTAGCCGCAGACTGCATGGCTGCTGCCTGGGCACCGGTCAGATATGCAGCTGCCATGGTAGGGTCTTTGAAGACCGCGGACCTCTGCAGTTCTTTTATGTATGCTTCATCTTTTTCGGATGCCCGGATGCTGCTGATCGCGATGGATACCATTTCGATTCCTCTCGTATCGTTCCACTTATTGGAGAGGATGTCTTTCAGCGCATCCGTAAGTTCCGTTGTATGTCCGGGAAGCGCACTGTAGCGGATTCCCATTTCTGATATCCGCGCAAATGCAGGCTGCAGGGCACTCAACAGCTCGCTCTTTAACTGGCTTTCCAGATCTTTAACGGAAAACTCGAAATCAATGTTTCCGCAGACATTTTTATAGAACAAGATCGGATTGCTCAAACGGTATGAATATTCTCCGAAACATCGGATTGAGATGTCCATATCCAGACCTATATTCTTGTCTGTTACACGAAAAGGCACCGGATTTGGAGTACCATATTTATTTCCCATAAGTTCTTTGGTGTTGAAATAATAGATCCGCTGATCCTTTCCGGTATCTCCCCCCATTGAGAAACGCTTTTTGAATGTATGAAAGGCCTCTTCTACTCCCTGATCATATCCGCTCCAGAATATAGAGGGCTCGGAAGAATTCTCCCATACAAATTCCCCTGGTTCTGAAGAGAACGCTACGATCTCTCCCTGATCGACTATCATCATACACTGCCCTTCATTTACCGCCACTATGGAACCGTTGCTGATGATATTCTCGTCTCCGTGCTTATTGGAACTTCTTTTGGATGTCCGCTTCATTCCTTTGGCAGCGATGACTCCGTCATCCAGAGACTCACAATAAAAATACTCTCTCCATTGGTCTGCCAGCACTCCTGATGCCGCTCCAATTCCTGCTTTTAATAACCCCATAACTAGCTACCTCCTGATTTAAATTCAAGTACATCCTGACGCACTTATATTAAGTTTAGAACTTGCCGCTGGCACCGCCGTGTCTTTCACCGTTATCACTTGTATGAACTGTCGTTGTTGTCCTGCTGTGTCTTTGCGGATCCGGATGTCTCGGCGGATCCGGATCCTTCTGCTTCACAGGAACTTTGGTAATACTACTTGTTAAGAACACCTCGTTTTTACGAATCTGCAGCGATGCGTCTTTATTCTGGTATACATTTGCGTTCATCTGCTTATAAGCCGTTTTCATTCTCGACTTCATAACCTTCATGCAAATAATGGTTATAATCAATCCGCATACAAGAGCCGACGCTATGTAGTCAACAGGTGTCTTTGGCTCCGATGGCGTTTTCACCTTTTCCTGCGTCTGATTTCCCCCTGCTGTACCACTGTTTGATGGCTGGTTTTTCTCAAACTTATCCGCTGCATTCGGCTCTGCACTTCCGTCCGCTGCATTTGCCTCTGTACTTTCATCACCCGCACTCTGGCCATCCACCTGAGAATTCAGTTTTTCTTCACATATATGTACAATTCCTGCCACATAGGTAATAAAACCGTCACGATACTGACCATTCGCAAAATAACTCTGTGCCGCAGTTTGCCCCAGTGAATTCAAATCGTAGTCTGAGAACAGTGTAATGGCATCTCCGTGTGTAGATATCGCCCACTCCCTATTCTTCATATCCAGTACAAACAGCACTCCGTCTTTCTTGTCTCCAATACCATATCCATTACTATCAAACAGCATATCTGCTTCAGCCTGAATATCCGCTTCCTGTCTCTCATTTTCAGTTACCAGTACTACATCGATCTGATATACTGCGGCAATATCGTTGGTCAGCTTTGTTAACTCCGCCTCTTCCGCATCAGATAAAAGTTCTGCATTATCGACCACTTTCGGCAGACTCACTTCTTCACTGGCTGATACCGGTATCACATTTACCAGAAACAGACAAAGCAGCGCTGCCATAAACCGTATTTTTTTCATTCTCTATCCCTCTTCCATCATGTATAGTCTCAACACTTTCTATTGCACCGTAATCACAATTGATTATAATAACAAAAGTATCATAAGTAAATATATGATCACACTGCTTCCCGCAAATACACCCAGCGCAAATTTCCAGAACACGCCTCTGTCAACCGGCAGATTCCCTGCCACCTTTCCTGTTTGTCCGTTCACTGCATAGCTGTATGTTTTGTCTTTATATTTTACATTGAATGTCCATACCGGAAGCAGGGCATACTGCACTCGTCCGTTCTTGCAGTCAATCCTGGAACTTTTCTGTATTATAGTTTGATACTCGTTTTTATTGACCGACTGATTTATGGTATCTTCAAATGAGCTTTTTATCCTTTCCTCTGCCCGTCGCCGGCATTTTTCCTTGGGCACGTCATACTTAAACGCTTCATAGCCTGACAGATAACCTTCTTCAAACTTCTCCGCCATTTCCATCCCAAAAGGCTCAATGGCTTCCATATAGGTATCATCCAGCTCAACAGAACCATCTACAGGAACGTATTCGAAAAACATATCCCCTTCTCTGGTAACAAGGTATAAATCGCTTTGGGTATATTCATAATAATCATCCCGCCATTTTTTTATTTTTTCCGCATCATAGATAACAGCCCCCTTTGCCCGACAGCTGAACATCCAGAACGGAGCATAGACTCCTGTTATTTCCTTTATATTATGCTCAGACCAGAAGCCCCTCGGCAAAAGCTTCTTTCCTTTACAGTACTCCTTAAACACCTCTTTTACCGCATCCTGATCCAGCTGAAACGGAATAATCAAATCCGGATGGAATTCTCCCGACACCTGTCCCGGAAGGATTACCGGACTGTCACAATAGGGACACTTTGTAGCTGCGGTAGTCTGATCCGCATCCACATCTCCTCCACAGGAAGGGCAGGTGTAAACTTTCCTTCCGTCTTTTTCTCTTGCCTTCCATTCCCCTTGGCTTCCCCGGGAGTCTTCTTCCCAATCGAATGTATCCTTCTGCTCTTCTACTGACTCTACGATCTCCGCATATTGCCGGATTGTGTCCATATCAATCTCATTCCCACAAGATGGACAGCGAAGCTTCTGGATTTCACTGCTGAACACAAGATTCCCCCCACAGCAAGGGCACTTATAGCCTTTTGTACTCATATTCCATACTCCTCTTCTCTCTGGTCTCATTTAGGTAAAAATATACTTTATAATCTGCATCTATTATATCATAAATTTTAAATTTTTGTTTGCTAAAAGCATACAAGTGAAACAGACTTTATGCACTTTATGCACTTTTCCGAAAGCTACATAACAATCCTTGTTTCATTAGTTCAAAAAACAGGGCAATCATCCTTAATAATGGATTTCAGCCCTGTTGATATACCTTGTGTATTTTTATTTAATAATGCGCTTAAGTCTGCACCGTTGTATGACCACGATCCTATACAGTGTTCCCAAAGCGGCGATCCCCACCAGCGCTGCTCCTGCTCCCACAACCTGCCTCCAGCTGTTATACATCTGCTGTTCCGGCCAGAATTGCTGAAAAGTTGCCAACATCCTGACTGCCTCCGTTTTTGTTTTCCAAAGGTTGCTGTAAAATTCAAAATCCGACCAGTATGTGGGCAGATAGTCTCTTCCCAGGCCGGAGAAGGCAATTCCAAGAATTATAATTAGCAGCGCCATGATCCAGCCTGCCCCGGACAAGCTCCGTGACAGAACAGCCGGTTTCGTAGTTTTTCCGGCCACTACCGATGCAGCAGTACAAAGTAAAGCGCACAGCATTGCCAGGTTAACTGCAAATACAATCTTTGCAGTAGCCGAGTAGAACTGTCCGTCTATTACTTCTCCGTGAGAACCTCCCATGTATACTTCCAGTATGCTGACAACACTCTGCACAGACTTGTTATCCGATTTTCTCCGGACAGTAACACCATCAAATGTACTCCCCTTTTCTGCAGGTATAATACAGACTGCATCTTCTCCCGACAATATTCCGGTTATACGGTATGTCTTTCCCCCTGTTTTGACTTCATTTCCGGTTGCATCTTTGACCCCAAACAGGGCGATGGCAGTCTTTTCGTCCAGCAGGCAGACTCCTGTTTCGCTGCTCAGAAAATATCTGCCGGACCGCAGTGTCTTTCCAAACACTGCCTCCGGCTGGCCTTTCATACTGTAACAGTCTGCCTTTTCTTTTCTGCCGGTCTGCTCTGCGGATATCTCCTCCCGGCCGTTGTCCTTCCACACTGCGGCTGACGCAAGTTTTTTTGCTTCCTCACTGTCTACCAGCTGGTCAAAGGAATCTTCTAAGATCTGCCCCTCCCCATATCGCACGGACAGATAACCCGAATGGTTCCCGGACGCCTGCGTGCGGCTCAGCAGCCATAGGTCTGCCAGAATCAGCACCCCAGCAAGTAATAGATAAAATGTCAGTTTGCGTTTTCCATTATCCGTACCTGGTCACCTTCTTCCACATATTTTTCCGATGAAACAATGATCTGGTCTCCTCTGGTCAGCTCAGCGATTACTGCAGCACTCTCGCTGTCTTTTTCTAATACGCTTACCGGAACTCTTTTAGCACTCTGGATGGTCCCCAGCATACCGGAGCTTTCGGCGAGAATCAGACAGTAGGTCCCATCAGTGCCTTCTCGCAGTGCACTCAGTGGAATTTTCTGCTCGTATTCTTCCTCTGATTCCACCTCTGCCTTCCAGGTAAAAGCCTTGTTATAAACACCCTCGACTCTTTCGGGAAGGGGTGCGTACCAGAATGCCCCCGCCTCGTCTGACGCATCGCCGCCGGATTGCCCTGCGCTCTGTCCCTGTCCGTCCTCTTTACCCTGTCCGCTGTCTGCATTTTCAAGAGACTCTATTTTTAAGGTACGTTTTTCGGAAGACGGCAGCGTAATCTCTACTTCCTTCCCTGCCGATATTTCCTCTTTGTCTTCCCCCCTGACACTTCCCCGGAGACGCCATCCACCGCTTCCCAGTACCAAAATCTCTGAACCGGTTGTAACAGCGCCCTCTTTTCCCCCTGATTGAAGCACCACGCAGTCCTGTTCTGCACAGATTTTTCCTCCTGCGGCCTGATACTCCTTAAGCTTTTTCAGCTCACTCTCCGCCTGCTCTGTCTGAACATCCAGATCCTTCACCCCCAGCTCGGCGGCCTCCCGGGCATTAGCATCATTGGCCTCCTGGGCCGCATCTTCCTGGCATGCCAGGTTATAGGCATTTTGGGCGTCTTCTACAGCCTGATTCGCTGACTGTACTTCTGCCTGTGCACTCTGCAGTGCCTGGTAAAGCTCCTGCTTCTGCGCCTGAATCCCCGCGTTCTCTTCCTCCTCAGGCTGTCCGGCGGATACCGCCTCATCATATGCAGCCTGCGCCTCTGCTGCCTTTTGTTCCGCTTCTGCCAGCCTGTTCTGTGCGGACTCAAGCGTCAGGGCCGCCCCCGCAGCCGAAGACACTCTTTCGTTCCCGCGTGCAGAAACCTGCTGCTGATCCCGCTGCAGTCGAAGCCGCTCCACTTCAGCCTGCTTCTTGTCAATGGCTTTCTGGAGATATTCCGCTCTGAACTGTACCAGACATTCTCCCGCTTTCACCGTACTGCCTTCTTTGGCAACACTCTCAATCTGCTGCTCCGGCCAGAGAAAAAGCTTTGTTTCCTGCGCCGGAACGATCTGCCCTTTCCCTTCATACGTATAGGAAAGACGTCCTTTTTTTATTCCTCCCACCTGCACCTGTGCTACCAGCAAAGATGCCGCCGCTCTGGAAACCACTGTGCATAGCGCCATCACGGCCAGAAATACTGCCAGAATCCGTATGGCCCGTTTCTTATTCTTATCCATCTATGATCTACTCCTTAATTCCTGATGCAACAATTCCCTGTTCCAGATAATCCTGTCCGAAAAAGAACAAAAGAAGCGCCGGCGCCAGCATAATAATCGATGCTGCAAATGCAAGGGCTGCCTTTGATGCGGTAATCTGCGGCAAATACAGCGAAAGCGGCCAGTACACCTTTGTCTTCAGGTAAGTCATCGGCTGCTCAATTGCATTCCAGCTCTCCAGAAATCCCAGAATCAGTATGGCAAAGATTCCGGCTTTCCCAAGGGGCAGGCCGACATGAAAAAAGATTCTCAGACTTCCCGCGCCATCCACCTTGGCGGCCTCAATCATTTCACCTGGAATTGCCGAAAAGCTCTTCCTTAATATGAATACCGGCAATGTGGAAAACATCCCCGGCAGAATTACTGCCGCCGGTGTATCCATCAGATGAACCGCACTCAGTACCAGATATCCTGAAACCATAGTCACCTGAAACGGGAGAATCATCAAAAGCATATAAAAGAACCAAAGCACACCTTTTCCCGGGAACCGGAATCTGGCGAATGCCCAGGCCGCCGGAACTGCCGCAAGCAGCTGGCCTGCCAATATCCCCCCTGTCTGCATACAGGAATTCCAGAATGCCGTAAAAAACTCCGGCGAATCGAGAAGAAGCCGTACATATGCCCGCAGCGTTGGATAAGCCGGGATCAGCCGGAATCCGGACATTCCCTCCAGACCGGAAAGAACCGGTCCGCACAGTTCCCTTAATTCCTGTACTCCCATGAAGGAATAGGAAACCAGCAGGAACAGCGGGAGTATGATTACCGCCAGTCCAAGAACCAGACACGCCCTGACTGCCGCCTGGCCCAGGCCGGCTGTTTTATGCCTGCCCAAGCTTTCTCTCCCGCTTTTCCCTGTGATTTTTCCATAATTCCTCACCGCCCAGGACACCTCCTATTCCCAGTACAAGCAGTACCGCCGCTGCCGTCATTTTCTGGATATCCAGATTTGTAAACCAGTTGTTAAACAGATGCTGCAGCATGTAAATACTGTCATGGGGATAATCACCCGCTATCAGATATGCTTCTCTGAACACACGGAACGCATTGATGAAGGACAAAAGCGCCGTCACAAATACCGTCTCCTTCATCTGAGGCATCGTGATATACCGAAAACAGTTCCACCGGCCCGCGCCCTGCACCTGAGCGGCTTCATACTGTTCCCGCGGTATAGCGCTTAAACCTGCCAGCCACAGCACCATGTCATACCCCAGGTTCTTCCATATATAGCAGGCTGTCAGCACCCAGAATGCCTGTTTTGTTGCCAGCCAGTCCTGCCCTCCGTCTCCGAATTTCTGAAGCAGGAGATTGAGCCAGCCATGCCTGTCAAATATCATCTGAAAGCAGACGGCTACAGACGCCACCGGCATTGCCATGGGAAGCAGCACACCTGTCTTCATCGCCTTCTGAAACCCGCTGGTGTTCTGCAGTATTAATGCAGTCCCAAGAGATAAGAAAAGAAGCAGCGGGATACAGATCAGCATGAACTTCGCCGTATTTCCCGCTGCCCTTCCAAAAGCCTCATTCTGAAGCACCTCCTGATAATTCATAAGCCCCACAAAGCCATGGCCGGATGCCTGCAGAAACGACCTCCGGATAACATCCAGAAACGGTATGAAGACAAACCCTCCTACTCCCAAAAGACTTGGGAGCAGAAACAGGTATGCCGTTCTTATTTCTTTTTTTCTATTCTGCGAGATAGGTATCCACCTTCTGCGCGATTGTCTCCGCCGCTTTTGTGGCATCAATACTTCCCTCCAGATATTTGTCCGTTGTTTCCTGGTAAATATTCCATACGACCCGATCCTGATTTACCGGCTTTGTCAGTGAGTGGCTGATTTCCATTAATTGCTCTACTTCCTCCACCGTCGGATATGTGGCTGATATCTCCACAACCTCGTCTCCGATCATCGTACTGGACATCATGGAAAATGCTTTCGCATATTCGCTGTCCGCCTCTGCAGCCATACTCTCTAATGCGCTTTCCATTACCGGGAATCCATCATCAAGCTGTGCTGACTGTATTTCTTCTGAAAATAGATATTTAACAAATTCTTCTGCAAGTTCTTTTTCCTCACTGCTCTCGTTAATTCCCACAACACCGACCGGATCATACATATTCTGAATTGCAGACGGCTTTACATTCAGCTCCCGCATCATAGCATAGGGGAGCATCATATTCTGCACACTGGATATCTCATCCGTGGACACTGCGTTTGGATATTTCATGATGCCTGCACTCACAATATTGTTAAACGACCCCTGAACATATTCATAGGAAGTGTTGTATGCCTCTCCCTGGAACTCCTCGGCCCGGGCATTCTCACTGATTTTCGCCTCCAGTTCCAGAAGCTGCGCCAGCTTATCCTGATCGATCTTTCCGTCCAAACCCACAATTTCCTCCTGGTACAGCTGGAACAGGAAATTGCTGATATAATCATAGTCTGCAACTCCAAATACGGTTGCTTCCGGGTTGGCATCCATATATGCCTGCAGCGTATCAATGGATTCCAGTGCCGTCTTAACCTCGTCGTCCCCATAGAGAATCGGTATTTTAAATTTCACCGGCATCCCGTAGATTTTCTCATCCTTCTGAGCAGTATTCTTCAGAATCGCTTCCAGATAGGTATTCTCCCCCATCAGTTCATTTGCCAGGTCTGTGAGGTCTTCCAGCATACCCTTTTCGATATAGGAATCAACTGGCAGGCCGTCCAACAGCAGTACATCTGCTCCGTTTCCGCCAAGAAGCTCCGTATTCAGTGTACGAATATCATCTGTGCTCACCTCGCCCGCTGATTTACCGGAAGTATTAAATTCCACTTTCACGTCGGTATGTTTTTTCTGGAAACTAATAATTGCCTGGCGTACGGTGTCATTCTCTGACAGTCCAAAAACTTTCAGTGTTTTTTCCGGAACAGAAGGTATGCTGGAATCAAAGGAATAATATTCCAGACTTTTTGTTCCCGCTTTATCCTGGCTGTACAATACATAGAAGTCTTCATCATTTCCCGTGATCACAGAAATCGGGCTGTTTACAGGTGACCCCATGGCTCCCATGCTTCCTTCCATCAGAATTTCACTGATATCGTTTCCAGTCTGTTTTCTGCTGATCCCGTCCTCTGAAATGGAATACCAGTTGGTGCCGTCGCTGCAAAGCTGTCCCTGCACTCCATCATCCTGCTGCAGTGTCCCTTTCTTCGCCATACTGCTGCTCTGATATAAGGTGTAGACTCCTTCCTCTGTGTTCACAGCCACAATTCCGTCACTGCCCTTTGCCATCATCTTCTGTGCGTTGCTGAAAGCCTGAACTGTCTCAATTTCGTTGAGCATTTCCAGTGTATCCGGTGAAAGAACCACAACTTTTTGCTGATACATATCCTGCAGCCAGTAATTTCCTGAATCGTCAACCAACAGATCCGCTATCGCTGGGGTACCGTACTCCGTCTCCTGTTTGAGATAGGCTGCATCCAGTGCTTCACCGGCGCCCCCCTCTTTTCCGCGGGCCAGCTGAAACTGCTGGGTCTCCATATTTGCACTCAAAACTACCTGTGTGCCGTCTGCCGCCTCTTCCATATCAACCAGATACGGAGGATTGTCCTGGTATAACTCTGCGATCCATTTAACCGGGGATTCCTCCCATTTTCCATCTTTATATTCATATCTGTTTACTACCGCACCACTGCCCGCAAACAGAAGAGGATTCCCGTCTTTGGATTTGGAAAGGCTGATCACACTCTCCCCGTCCTTTAAAGGCAGTTCGATATCCTTCTCGATGTAGCGTCCTTTTCCTGAGTTATTATTCTTTGTATTCCCTTTGCTGCATCCTGCCAGCAGACCGGCTGTCAGAGCCAGTGCCAACATAAATACAAGTGTCCGTTTTATTCTGTTTTTCACTGTTGTACCTCCCTTTGTTACTGTTCAGACCGTGCCGTGCACCTCGCTGCACGGCATCGGAGCCAATAAAGTGATGGTCTCGGGGCATCTGGTCTACGCTCTGCTTCGGTCCGTGCTAAACGTGCGCCACTGGCGCACAGCACCCCTCGCCGAAGGCGACTTTAAATGGGCAGATGCCGTTACTGTGCACGCCCAGAGGGTGTGAACAGTAACCCTCCCTTTCAAAGTCGATACAGTTAATCATACAGACAAAATCTCAAAAAATCTTGAAAGCCTGGAATAATTTCTTAAAGATTTTTTTGAGATTTATCTGTTATACTATATTTAATACATTGGAATGTTTTAAAAAGAGGCAACAGTACACGCAAGCCTGAACTGTTACGAAAAGAGGTATCATTATGCATATATTAATCGTGGAAGATGATAAAGAACTTTGCCTTGCCCTGCAGTTACAGCTCAAGGCAAGAAATCACACTTCAGACTGCTGTTATAAAGGAAGTGAAGCTTTATATTATGCGATGAGTAATTCTTATGACCTGATTCTGCTGGACCGGATGCTTCCGGAGATCGACGGGCTTTCTATCCTGCGCTCCATCCGGCAGAACCACATAAACGTGCCCGTGATCCTGACCACTGCGCTGGATACGGTGAATGACAGGATCGACGGACTGGACTGCGGCGCAGATGATTATCTGGTCAAGCCCTATGCAATTGAAGAGCTGATGGCGCGTATCCGCGCACTCTCCCGCCGTCCCGGCGTACTTTTGGAGCATCAGGATCTGACCTTTTTAGACCTGTGTTTCACACCGGACAGCCGCACCCTCAAATGCAAAGACAAAGAAGTGCAGTTATCTGGACGTGAGGCACTGCTAATGGAATATTTTCTCCGTAACCCGGAGAAGGTCCTTGCGCGGGAACAGATTTTTGTGCGTGTATGGGGCACAGATGCCTCAGTAGAGGACGGCAACCTGGATACTTATATATATTTCCTAAGAAAACACCTGAAAACGCTGCACAGCCAGAGTGTCATCACCACCGTACACGGCCTTGGCTACCGCCTGGAGGCGCCTCATGTTTCATAAATTCAAACAAAACCTTATCTTTTTATATACTCTGAGCACAGGGCTGATTCTGACACTAATCGTTGTTATGGCATTCCTGTTTTCAGCAGTCTCACAGAGCAACCGCCGGGAGTCCGCATTTCAAAGCAACTTGTTTACATTGACCTCCAAACTGCAGACCGATTCCCGGTTTACAGACGCCTACCTGGCACAGATGGAGCTGGAAAACGGACTGATTATCTATATAGAAGAGAACGGGCATCAGCTCTTCTTCCCGGGCGCATGGGAGCCGGAGGGAGGCAGGGATATACTGCTGGAGCGCGCTGCAGCCGGGGCTGAAAAAGAAGGGATCTACGAAGATTCCCATCCCATGTCCTCCAATCTGCTGAAAAGTTCTGTCTTACGTATCACTGGAGATCATCATGATACATGGCTTGGAAATGTACTGATCACACGCTCAGACTCAGGCTATAAAAAAATGATCCTTTTATCAGATGAGACGCAGCACCGCAGAGACCTTCTGAAAACAGGCCTGCTTTACCTGCTCCTGGATCTGATTGGTATCTTCCTGCTGTACCTGACCGGCCGCCGTTTTGTCCGCCGTTCCACACAGCCTCTGGAAGAAACTTACCAAAAACAGAGAGACTTCGTCTCCGCGGCCTCTCACGAGCTCCGGTCTCCCCTTGCTGTCATCCAGGCAAATGCGGCCGCAGTCAAAGATGCCCCCGATGAAAGCCCCCGGCTTCTGGGCGTTATCCAAAGTGAATGCGAACGCGGGAGTACGCTCATTAAAAACCTGCTGCTTCTTGCATCTGCAGACAGCAAAAATCTGATTCTGCAGACGCAGAGCCTGGAGATAGATGAACTGCTTCTGCACGTGCTGGAACTGTACGAACCGGTATTCCACTCAAAAAATGCCAGACTTTTGCTGGAGCTTCCCGCAGAGACGCTGCCACAAGTTCATGCCGACCCGCAGCTCTGCCTGCAGATATTTACCATACTCCTGGAAAACGCGGCCGCCTATGGCCTGGAGAATAGCAGAAACCGTAAGATTCTGCTGAAAGCGGACTGCCGGGGAAACTCCGTATACATCTCTGTGACGGACTATGGCAGGGGAATCCCTGACGAGAAAAAGAAACAGATATTTGACCGTTTTTACCGGGGTGACAAATCCCGCAGCCACAAAGAACACTTCGGGCTGGGCCTTTCGATTGCGTCGGAACTGGCAAAGGCGCAGGGACTCGAACTGGACGTAAAAGATACTCCGGGGGGAGGGAGTACATTCGTTGTCAGGTTTCATATTATACAGGGCTGATGGGATGGGGGATTGTATATACCAGCGGCCACACACCAGCCCACACCTATATCTCCCCCATCTTCTTTAATATCAATTGATAAAATTCTTCCTCTCCCCCTGTCTTTTCCAAAGTCTCAAGTATGGCTCCATCTTTCAGCAGTATGATTCTCCCACAGTACCCCGCCATCTGCGGATCATGGGTTACCATTACCACGGTTTTCCCGTACACTTTATTGATCCTGGTCAGAGCATCGATCACAATTTTACCCGATTTGGAATCCAGATTACCCGTTGGCTCATCGGCCAGAACCAGTTCCGGGTCATTGATCAGTGCACGGCAGAGTGCCACCCTCTGCTTCTCGCCTCCAGAAAGTTCATATGGCTCTTTTGCCAGCAAATGATCGATTTGGAACTGTTCGGCAAGCTCCAGTGCCCTTTTCTCCATGACTTCCGGCTGCTCTTTACTGAGAATCATAGGAAGCATGATGTTTTCTTTCACGGAAAGGCTGTCCATGAGATAATAGTCCTGGAATACGAAGCCAACCTGCTTTCTTCGGATATCAGCCAGTTCATCCGGGTTCAGATTATCCCTGTCTTTCCCTTCGAATAAGAGCGTTCCGTCCGTCTGTTTGTCTATCAGCCCGAGTACTCTCAGAAGTGTTGTCTTTCCGCATCCGGATTTACCCATGATGCCAACAAACTCCCCTTCCCTGACCTCAAAATCCAGGCCTTTCAGAACCCTGATTTCGTCCTTTTCCTCCATTGATGCAGACTTCTGATAATTTTTGACTAAATTATTTACTTCCAGTACTTTTATTTCTCCCATTCTGCCTGCCTCCAAATCTTTCTATTTAGCATACCGCAATCCCCAGATACCGGCATAAACAGTCAAACAATCAGACCTGTGTGTGCAAATACAGGTACCTCACTCGTTTTATACAGCCCTTCCGCTCCTGCATCCATGCGCTAATAATAACTAACATTATACTACACATCCCCTAATAAGGGGAAGAATCTTTCCTAACGGCCGGATGAGTGTAGATGTCTGGAATCGCGGCCCGCCCTCACCCCTCTCGTGATATTATAACCTCCTTTTCTATGCGCTTTTTATCTTTCTGAAGAAAGTATCCCGTTTCTTCTCTCAGTGCTGCCGCAGTGGACATTGCGCTCGCTTCTCTCAGAATTTCTTCCATATTCCGCTTTCCTGTTTTTACCCAGTTTTCGAATCCCAGCGCAAATCCAGCAATCATAGAGTCTCCGCAGCCCACGGAGTTGACAGCCTCTATTTTAGGAACTCTGGCACGGTAAATGCCTTCGCTACATACGGCAACGGCCCCGCCGGCTCCTAAAGAGACGATGACTGTCTCAACTCCACCTTTTTGAATATCGGCGGCGGCCTCCAGAAGTTCTTTTTCTGACATACATTCCTTTCCTGTCAGAGAACGGATTTCATCTATGTTCGGTTTTATCATATCTGGTTTTGCGCTGATTCCTTTTTGAAGCAGCCTTCCGCTTGTATCCAGAATCACTTTTTTCCCGGCTGCTTTTGCAATCTGTATCAGTTCCGGGTAGGTGTTCTCGTCCAGACCGGAAGGAACGCTCCCTGACAGTGCTACTACGTCTGCCTCTGATACAAGGCTTCTGTATTTTTCCAGAAAGCCCGCGTACTCTTCCCTGCTAACCGTAAAACCTGGTTCCAGGAATTCTGTCTGCTCGCAGGTGTCTTTGTCCCATATATTAATACATGTGCGGCTTTCTTTTTCAAGTCGGTAGAATTCGTTCCGAATCCCCAGGGATTTCAGGCCTTCCATGATATAGTCCCCGGCATGGCCCCCTGCAAGACCTGTGGCGGCCACATCTGCTCCTGCAATGACTGCCGGTTTGGATACATTGAGCCCTTTTCCGCCCGGAGTGGGCGTACAGGTAAGCACTCTGTTTACTTCTCCGTTCTTTGCCCCGGCTACTACATACCGTTTATCGATTGCCGCATTCATTGTTACTGTCAAAATCATCTTCGTGCCTCCTTAAGCCCGCTCTGCAGCTCTGCCCGGGCCTGTCAGCCAGGACATATGCCGCAGTCTTTCGCCTGTCATAGAATTCTCCGTTCCTATACCTCACAGTCAATAAGAATCTTCCCTTTTACTTTTCCAGGAACCTTGTACATTTCAAATGCATCTGCAATTTTGGCAAGCGGTATTTTTTCAAATATAAGGGAATCATCAAAACGCAGTGCACCATTTCGGAAGGATTCTGCCGTCAGGGTCCATTCATCCCCCGGGAACGGCGCGCTGTATGACATCCAGGAACCTGTCAGTGTAAATTCCTTCCGGTTCATATTTTCCCATTCCTGTACCTGGAATCCCAGCTCTCTGACAGGTGTCCCTATGTAACATATTTCTGCATGATTCGCCGCAAGCTCAAAAGCCATCTTCATCGTTGCCGTATTTCCTGCAGTCTCATATATATAATCAAATCCCCGACCTCCGGTTACTGCCATGGCCTTTTCCTTAAAATCCTGGTCTAATGTATTAATTACCTCGGTGGCTCCCAGCCGTCTGGCCAGTTCCAGACGCTCCGGCACAATATCAAAAACAACCGCTTTCGCTGCACCAAATGCCTTTGCCCACTGCATTGTAAAGAGCCCGATCGTCCCTCCCCCGAGAATGGCTGTTGTCTTTCCTCCCCGGTAGTTCAGTCTTCTGACACCGTGAAGTGCTACCGTAGCAGGTTCGAAAAATGCCCCCTGTTCAAAGGTCACCTCATCACCAAATCTGACCGCATTTTTTTCGGGTACTGCAACGTATTCGGCGAAACTTCCAAATTCCCTGGATCCAATGAAACTGTAATTTTTGCACAGAGAGTAGTCCCCTCGCTGGCAGTCACTGCATTTCATACAGGGAACCAGCGGCACTCCGGCAACGCGGTCCCCGGCCTTCAGGCTTTCTACACCCTCGCCGGTCTGCTCCACGGTTCCCGAGAATTCATGTCCGAGAACATTCGGAAAATAATGACATGCATCCCCATTTACTCTTGGGATATCCGAGCCGCATATTCCGGTATATTTTACCCGAATAAGAACCTCACCCTCCTTGGGAACGGGTTTGCTGATGTCTTCATAACGAATATCATTTTTTGCATGGACAACTCCAGCTTTCATTCTGCTAAACCTCCTCAATACCTTTTTGTACAATCATTCCTTTTCCTGCGCTTTTGCATACTTCTATCTTATGTTTGACAAGGGCTGTAACGGCTTTCATACCTGCAATTCCAAGCTCTTTCGGATCAAACACTTCGGGCTTCTCAGCCAGAAGTTCTTTTACCGCTTCTGTGTACGCCACCCGCAGTTCTGTCGCAAAGTTTACCTTACAGACTCCTCTCTCCACACACGCTTCTACTTCCGCATCGCTTAATCCCGATGCACCGTGCAGCACAAGGGGAATTTCAACCCGGCTTCTGATCTCTGTCAGTCTGTCCTTGTCCAGTACAGGGGTGCCTTTGTAGAACCCGTGTGCAGTACCGATTGCTACTGCAAGGGAGTCAATTCCGGTTTCTCTGACATATTGCTCAGCCTCTGCAGGATCTGTATTTCCATCGCTCTCGGCTTCATGATCGTCTTCTTTTCCTCCGACTTTTCCCAGCTCTGCCTCTACCGGCACACTATATTCACGGGCTTTGGCCGTTACCTTTGCCGCCAGCTCAATGTTCTGCTCAAAGGGCAGCCCCGAACCGTCGATCATCACAGACCTGTACCCTGCCTCCAGACATTCCTCCGCCAGTTCATAACTGCTTCCATGATCCAGGTGCAGACAAACCGGAACCGGAGTCCTGGCCGCTTCCGCACTGACAATGGACGCATAAACTGCCGCGCCGCCATAACGTATTGTGGACGGCGTTGTCTGCAGTATTACCGGCGACTCCATTTCACCCGCCGCCTGGATTACCGCCTTGACCATCTCCATATTTTCCACATTAAACGCGCCCACAGCATAGCCTCCCTGCCGGGCATCCTGCAGCATTTTCCTTGAATCAACTAATGGCATTTTCTTTCTCCTTTATACTGTTTGTTCACTTTTTTCCGTAAATAACTGAAGCAGAACCGCTGCAATGATAATACATCCCTTGATAATATCCTGGGGATAGGACGGCACTGCCATCAGGTTCATAATATTGCCGATCAGTGCAAGCACAAAAGCTCCCATCAACGTTTTGATTACCGTACCTTTTCCGCCTGCCAGATTCGCACCGCCGATGACGCAGGCCGTGATAGCATCCAGCTCCTGCCCATCCCCTACGGTTGGGCTTCCGGTAGAAGATCTTGCAGCTATAAAGATTCCTGCCAGCGCCGCCAGGCATCCTGAGATTGCGTAGACAGAAAGCAGATATCTTTTCACGCGGATACCGGCCAGTTCTACTGCCGTACTGTTGCTTCCCAGTGCAATTACAATTCTTCCGTAAGAAGTGTATTTCTGGATGAACCAGAATAAAAGAACGATCAAAGCTGCGCATAATATGATCGGATAACCGTATTCTTTCTTAACCAGAACATCCAGTGTTCCTTTTTCCAGTTTGACCGGAATACCGTCTGTCAGCATAAATGCAGCGCCTCTTGCCATTGTCATCATTGCCAGAGAGGCCACAAATCCCTGCATCTTTGTGTATGCCACAAAAAATCCTGTGATGCCTCCCAGGATACATCCCATCAGCATAGCCGCGATGATCCCAACAAACATATTCATTCCATGTTCCGCCATCATCGTAGCAGTGACACATGCCCCCAGCGCCATAATAGATCCGACGGAAAGATCAATTCCACCGGTCAGGATTACAAACAGCATGCCCACTGCAACACAGACAGGAGCCGCCTGCTGCAGGGCGATATTTCTGATATTCATAACGGTCAGAAAGTTACTGGATAATACACAACAGACTATAAATAAAATCAATAAGATGATATATGTATTATTCTGGATCAACAACCGCTTCAAATCTATCTTTTTCTTTTGAGCTTCCATCATTCTACCCCCATTGCGTATTTAATCAAATTCTGTTCTGCCAGCTCGTGCTGTTTCAGCTCTCCGGTGATCTCGCCCTGACGCATGATGATCACTCTGTCGCACATACCGATTACTTCGTTCATTTCCGAAGAGATCATAATCACTGCGACACCCTTTTCTGCAAGCTGATTAATAATACGATATATTTCTGTCTTTGCACCTACGTCAACGCCCCGGGTCGGCTCATCAAAAACGACGCATTTACAGTCTGCCGCAATCCATTTTGCCAGTGCAATCTTCTGCTGGTTTCCACCACTTAAACTGTTCGCGTTATCCTCGGTGCTTCCATATTTTGTAGATATCTTTTTCAGAAGTTCCTGAACGTATTTCTTTTCTTTTGCATGATTGATCACACCAAATTTATTCGTAATCTTATTCAGGATTGTCAGTGTAGCATTCACCCTTATACTCTGTTCCAGCAGAAGACCCTGCTGCTTCCGGTCCTCCGGCAGAAGGCCGAAGCCATGCTGAATCGCTTCTTTCGGATCCTTAAAGTCAATGTGTTCTCCAAAGTAGATGATCTCGCCCTTTTCTTTCCTGTCTATCCCGAATATGGCCCGCATCGTCTCTGTCCTGCCCGAGCCTACAAGGCCTGAAAATCCCAGCACCTCACCCGCGCTTACCTGAAAGCTGACATTCTTTACCATACTGCCTGCACTTAAATTCTTTACCTCCAGCACTACATCCTTGATCCTGGCGCTGCGTTTTGGAAACATCTGTGTCATATCCCGTCCCACCATCATATTCACAAGCTTCTGCTTGTCGATCGTGTCCGTGGCAACGGTATCCACAAAGGTCCCGTCTTTCAGCACTGTAATATGCTGGCTCAGCCGGAATATTTCTTCCAGCCTGTGGGAGATATAGATGATGCTCGTTCCCTGCTCTTTCAGACGTTCAATGATCTGAAAAAGCTTTTCAATCTCAGCAAACGTAAGCACCGCCGTCGGTTCATCCAGAACCAGTATCTTCGCATTCCGCTTGAGACATTTACAGATCTCCACCACCTGTTGGTAAGCAACACTTAAGTTTCTCACTGGTGTCGTCGGCTTTATATCCCCAAATCCCAGTTTTACCAGCTCTTCCTCCGCATTCTTATTAAGCTGTTTCCAGTTAATCAACCGGCCCTGGCTGAGCCTGTCGATAAATATATTTTCTGCAACCGTCAGATCCGGAGCCAGCATAAATTCCTGATAAATAACCGCCACGCCCAAATCCTTTGCATCCTTGGGCACCTCAATCTTTACCTGCTCCCCATCTATCCTGATCTCTCCAGCATCCTTCTGATAGGCGCCTGATAAGATCTTCATCAGAGTCGATTTCCCGGCGCCGTTTTCTCCGATCAGAGCATGGACCTCGCCCTTTTTCACACACAGATCCACATCTGTCAGCGCCTTTACTCCGCCGAATGATTTCGAGATTCCCTTCATTTCCAGACGATATTCGTTTTCCACATTCCTACCTCCCATTTTCTCAAAGGGGTCTGACCCCCTTGCAGAAGGGTCAGACCCCTTTGGCTAAACGATGCACTAGAATCCAAAGTCGTAATGTTCGTCTACATTGTCAATCGTAACTGCAACTGCTTCCGTCAGAATGACGTCGTCATAACTTGTCCAGTCTTTTCCGTCAATCAGAATTTCTTTTGCTACTTCCATTCCTTTTTCAGCTACTTTAAATGGAGAGTTCTCTCCTGTTCCGAAGTATTTTCCTTCTTTGATCAGATCGTATGCTTCTTTTGCACCGTCTGCCGCCGCTACCAGGTCCACACCTTCAATTCCGGCGTTCTCAAGAGCGTCCATAGCTCCAAACAACATCTGGTCATTCTCACCCAGTACACAGGTCAGGTCCTTGTTAGCCGTGATCAGGTCTTCTGCCGCAACAAGCCCTTCTTCCCTGGTTCCTGCGCCCCACCCCTGTCCGCGCAGTGTAAAGTTGGCTTCTTCGTTTCTTGCTTTTCCGGATGCCACCAGATCGTCTTCCATCTTCTGTGCCTTTTCCCATGCTTCTTCTTCCGTACAACCGGATCTGGCTTCTATAATTCCGCAGTACAGACCCAGACGTCTTTCGAGGCAGGCAATGTTTCCTTTCAATGCGCTCAGAAGAACTGCCACGATTTCCGTATCTTTTTCTACAAATTCACCATATGCCAGACCTACAAGCCGTCCATTCTGCTTATTGTCTGAGTAAATGGTAGTGCACTGGTTACACTCGCTTACACCGCTGTCCAGGTTGATGACCGGGATGTCGGCCTCTGCCGCTGCATCAATGCTCGGGACACAGGCATCCGGATCTACGCTGTCCAGAAAGATCAAATCTACGCCCTGGGTTATCAGCGTTTCCATGTTTTCCGCCTCTTTGGTGGAATCTCCGCCCGCATCCAGTACGGTGCAATCCCACCCCTCTGCTTTTGTCAGCTCTTTCACGGACTCGACCAGGCTTACGAAATACGGAGAATCCTGTGTCTTCATGCAGAAACCTACTTTTATATCAGACACCTTTGTATCAGCGCTTGTTTTCTTAGATTCTTCCGCTTCACTTTTGCTGTTTCCGCATCCTGCCAGAGAAGTCACTGCCATTGCAGCACAAACAGATACACTTACCAATACTTTAAAAAATCTTTTCCTCATCTTATTTCCCTCCACAATAAAATTAAAAATATAAGGTATTTAGTTGTCATACTGCCCGAGCTCTTTTGCCCACTCGGCAAACTTGATAATGTTTTCCATAGGCATGTCGTCCTGGAAGTTACTGGTGGGAGCCATGATGTAACCGCCCTCTTTTCCAAGGGATTCCAGACGTGTCTTCATCTCATCCTGCACTCGGTCACCCGAAAATATCAATGCCGTCTGTTCGTCAATACTTCCGTGGAAAATCAGCCTGTCCCCGAACTCTTCCTGCAGCCTGTATGTATCCATATCATCCGCGCTTGGCTGCACCGGATTCAGGATGTCCACCCCGGACTCGATCAGCCCGTCCAGCAGACGGTACACAGAACCGCACGTATGATGGAATATCTTTACCTGAGGTGCTTTACTTTTAATAAAGTCATTCAGCTTTTTTCGTCTCGGAAGTATCATCTCCTCAAACAGTTCCGGCGACATGATCGGCCCTTTTTGTGTGCCGTAATCATCTGCGGTCTCTACGATCTGAAGATATTCCCCGCATTCGCTCAGCAGTACATCGTACAATCCCATCTGTATCTCCAGCGTTTTGTCCAGAAGCTTATTGGCAAATTCTTTGTCAACCAGCATGTCAACCAGCATATTCTCCATTCCCCGCAGCTCCCATGACAGTTCGAAGAATCCGTGGGAAACTGCTCTTGAAGCAATCGCATAATCCGTATCATAATACAGATGCCTGGCACGCTCTTTGAGGCCCCGCGTCCTGCCCGGCGCATACGGATCCGGCCAGGGATACGTGTCGATATCCTCAATCTCCGCATCGTCCAGCGGCGTGCTGCTCAGCTGTGTCATTCCCTGGAGCAGCTTTTTTTCCACGCCGAATTCATTTATAATCATGCCCTCCACGGCAAATGGATCATACCCGTCCGGGGGAAGCAGGAAAACATGCCGGAAATCACTTCCCAGTTTTTCGAGGACATCATCGTTATATAGCGCGGAGCTTTCATCCGGCCTCGCCACAATATCCTCACTCGTCACCCCCAGATACTCCTTCACTTTCCGGAAGGTATCGTTTGTAATTCCGGCGGCTGTTGACCCGATATCGACGGCCACCCGGTCTGGTTTTCTGTGTTCCAAAATACATTGAACTCGCTCTCTTGGTGTCATTTTTCCTTTCCTCTCTAAAAATTTATACATCCAAATCCGCCAGCATCTGAAACTGCTTTGTGGCTGTCGGATACAGAGTCTTATATACAGGATATAATTTTTCATAAACACGGGAGTTACTCTCATCCCGTTCGATCTTTTTTGCTGCAATTCTTTCTTTTACTTCTTTAAAAGAAGAAATCATACCCACACCATATGCCGCAGTATACATATTTCCTACGGCTGCTGCCTCCTCACATTCTGTCCTGTAAAGCGGAATTCCCAAAACATCGCTGAAAATACGCATCCACAGATCGCTTCGTGCAATTCCACCTGCAATTGCAATCTGACTGCAGACCGCCCCGGCCTCCTTTTCCAGCTCCAGGATCTCCCGGATCGCAAAGGCATTTCCTTCCATAAGCGCCCGGATAAAATGTCCCTGGGTGTGTTCCGGTGTAATCCCCAGATACATACCCCTGGTTGTGCTGTCCCACTGCGGACATCTCTGCCCTACCAGTGTCGGCAGAAACAGAAGCTTATCCGCCCCCGCAGGAACGGCGGCCGCCAGACTGTTCATCCGGTCGTAGACCTCTGCTTCAGAATATCCCTGCATGAACTGATCCCTGTACCATCTGAAGTTGCCTCCTCCAAAATCCACGCCTGCCATATTACACCAGGTTCCCGGAACAATATGATGATAAACATGTACAGAATCATTTCCCACAGGCCTGTCCGAACAGATTCCCAGTGCAGTAACCGTCCCCCCTGTAATATAGGAATCCCCGTTTTCTACAACACCGCATCCCAGAGCACATGCCACAGCATCCATGGATCCCGCTGTGACCGGTATACCTTCCGCCAGTCCCAGGCCGCATGCCGCTTCCCCTGTCAGCCTGCCCGCCGTCTCATAGCACTGCAGGATATCCGGCAGTTTCCCTCTGTCCAGTCCGCAGCCACGGATCAATTCATCCGACCATATCCCGTTTTTTGTGTCAAACATCTGAGTCAGTCCGCCCTCGGAAATATTGCAGGTAAACTGTCCCGTCAGCCGGTAAACCAGGTATCCGGCCGCATTTAGAATCACGTCTGCCTTTTTGTAAATATCCGGTTCATTTTTCTTCAGCCACATCAATTTAAGCGCCACATTGGACTCATCATTGTGGTTTCCATTGATTCTGGTGATCGTCTCCTGGCCGATGTTGTCATCCACCCATCGTTTTTCTTCAGAAGCTCTTCTGTCCGTCCATATCATCGAGGGGTATAAAACATTTCCCGCCCGATCCATGGGGATCATGGAACTGCTCTGGCTGTCTACACCGATCACTTCAATCTCACCAGCCCTGACAGATACGGATTCCATCACTCCTTTAACCGCATGGCAGATTCCTGTCCACCACTCATCCGGATCCTGTTCCACACCGCCATTCTTTTTAAAAAATGTCCGGTGTTCCTTTGAACATGTTTGAATAATACTGCCGCTGCTGTTGAACAAAATTACCTTGCAGCTCGAAGTTCCAATATCAATGCTCAATATGTACTTTTCTCTCATATAATTCAGCTCTCTTCATTTTGTTTGTTTTACTGTTCGTTTCTTGTTTGTATAATCATTAAATCATCATTTTCCTTGTTTGTCAAGTATATTTAAACATATTTTTCAATCATTTCGTTTTTATTTTGTGCATTTTTATATTATTTCAATTATAAAATGTTCGTTTTTCGTTGTTTCAAACATTTTGAGAATATTTTGCTTGTAATTTTTGTTTATTTCTATTATAATAACAACAAAGTTATTAGATAAACTCTATGGGTTTATATGAGCACTCCCGGAAATTGTTTGCTCCGGCTTTGTGGGGCATTGGCAGAGACGCTCAAAGACAGATTCAGCAATGTCTCAGGTAGTACTCCAAATAAGAATCGAGGATAGATGAGATGAAAGAGGACAGAAAAGAACTGATTATTGATTATATGCAAAAACATAATGAGACCGCCAGTGTAGCGGAACTCTGCGAATACTTCCAGGTATCGGACATGACAATCCGAAGAGATCTGCAGGCCTTGGAGAAGGCTCAAAAACTAATACGTCATCACGGGGGCGCAACATTGGTTCAGGCACCCACCTCTCAATACACTGCTGAATCGCTCCACACAAGACTTCTCACGAACCACTCCCTGAAGATGGATCTGGGCAGCTTTGGTGCAGAACTGCTGAGAGAAGCTATCGATTCAGGCACCTGCAACTCTGTTTTCCTGGCCTCCGGTTCTACCCTGTACTGCATGGCATCACTGATCCGTTTTCCGCTGACCAACGCTACGGTTGTAACGGATAATGTAAATGTCTCCCAGGCCCTGGCCAGCAACCCAAGCTATACCGTCATCATGATCGGAGGACAGCTGATATTCCCGTCCCTCAATGCGGTCGGGCATCTGGCAGAGAAGATGATCCGAAGTTTCACTTACGACTATGCTTTTATAGGAGCCGCCGCTATAGATGAAAACGGATATGTTTATACCTATAATTTAATAGAGGCTGGTACATTTCATGCAATCGTGGAATCTGCCAAACATGTCGTTGTAATAGCAGATTCCAGTAAGATATGCCAGAAAACTTTTGTACAGTTGTTTCAGTTGAAGGAAGGGTTTACATTGATCACAAATCCTGATATACCAGAGACATTCCGCAGTACACTGCAGTCTAATGGGGTGCGGATTGTTACAGAACATGCAGTTTAGGAACTGAGAAGGGGACGCATTCTATGTGAAAAGGTCTAGTTCCCATCGTTTAGAGTGTGAATATTAGCTGTTGAATCTGGGTTCTTAGTTCTTGAAAATTCGAATTGCCCAGCAGGTCTTCTCTTTGATCCATAGAAAAGGGAACTTCGATCTCCTCCCGGATCCGGCCGGGACGACGCTCCAGGATGACTACGCGGTGGGAGATCCTGATCGCTTCTTCTACGTCGTGGGTTACGAACAGGATGGTCTGGCGCCTCTTTTCCCAGAGGTGCAGGAGCAGAGACTGCATCTGACTGCGTAGCTGGGCATCCAGGGCTGCGAATGGCTCGTCCATCAGCAGGAGACCCGGATGGAGCACAAACGCCCGGGCCAGAGCAACCCTTTGCTGCATTCCACCGGACAGTTCGTGGGGGTAGTTTTCCTCAAAGCCCTCCAGTCCTACCAGACGCAGCATCTCACCGGCTTCATTCCGCCGGTTTGCAGCAGGTACCCTGCGGCGTTTCAGGCCGAATTCCACATTATCCCGGGCGGTCAGCCACTCGAAGAGGGCCGGAGTCTGAAATACGACGCACCGCTGGGCAGAAGGTTCCGTGATCAGCTCTTTGTCCAGCAGAACATTTCCCGATACCGGCGCGTCAAATCCGGCTATGATGTTCAGCAGTGAACTTTTTCCGCTGCCGCTGGGTCCCAGCAGAGAGACGATCTCCCCCTGACGTATTTGCAGGGAAATGTTATCCAATGCCTCAGTGCAGGTTCCGTTCTCATTCTGAAATTTCTGACAGATCCGGTCTATGACCAGCCCTCGGTCATCCATTACTTTTTCCTCCTTTTCGCATCTGCGGGCAGACTGCACGGCAAACCGTCATCAACAGCACATCCGTCAGCTTTCCCGCGCAGGCGATAACAATCATAGTCGCCAGAACGATATCCACATGCCCCAGCATTCGTCCATCCGTCATAACTGCACCAAGGCCTTCGGTTACGCCTGTGACTTCGCCCAGTACAAGGTAGGCCCATGCAACTCCCAGCCCCAGACGCAGTCCAACTGCCACGTCGGGAAATGCCGCAGGCAGAATGACCGTGCGAAAGAGGGCAAACCCCTTCGCGCCCAACATCCGCCCGGCACGTAAGGTCACCTCAGGCACCTGGGATGTTCCGTGGACAGTATTGATGTAGATGGGAAAAAAAGAAGCCAGCGCAATCAAAAACAAGGTATTGCCCTCCCCAATACCGAACCACACAATCGCAACCGGCAGCCAGCCGATACCAGGAACGGTGCGTACAAGGTGGATCAGCGGATCCACCAGCCGCCGCGCAATTGGGATCCCGCCGCTTAAAAAGCCCAGGATCAGTCCGCAGACGGCGGCCAGCCCAAATCCGCTGGCTACCCGCTTCAGACTGTGAATCAGATGCCCCCAGAGGGTTCCCGAATAAGGTGTGATCTCAAACTGGCCGGTGGCAAAATCCACCAGCACATACAGCAGCTTTTGAGGTGAAGGAAGCTTATACTCAGGCATTCCGCCCCATGTAGTGGCCGCAAACCAGAAGATCAGAATCAGAGCCGGAAGGATTAGTCCTACGGGATCGAGTCCTCTGCGGTGTCCACGTTTCATTTCAGATCCTCTTTTGCCTGCTCGAGGAAACTCAGGTCAAACATGGCATCAATATCCGGAACAGAATCAATCATTCCCAGCTCCAGCATCTGCTGAGCCAGATTCTTTGTGTTTTGAATATACTGCTCGTCGATATCCCAGCACAGCTCGATATTCTCAGCTGATACCTCCAGCAGAGCCTTATCTGTACCAAAGGAAGCCGCCTTATCCAGCCACATATCAGCATCGCTGTTCATCATCTCAGTGGCCTTGATATGGGCATTGACCAGGTTCTGAACCAGACCTGGATTCTTTTTGATGGTATCCTCTGTAACGATCATTCCGGCGTTGATGGTTCCGATACTGTCGTCAAAGTAGGGATAGCTCAGGATACGGCCGTAACCGTCCTGTACCGCCTGTGACGGATAAGGTTCCCCGCTCAGGAATGCATCAATAGTGCCGTCTGAAAGTGCCTGTCCCATGTCAAAAAAGTCGATCCGCACCAGGGTGACGTCCTTGTCCGGATCCAGCCCCGCCCGCTTCAGCACATCAAGCAGCAGAACATGGTGCATCGTACCAGGAACATAGGCAATCGTTTTTCCTTTCAGATCTGCTTCAGTCTGTATGTCGGAATCAGCCCCAACCACCAGGGCAGAGCACTTGTTACACAGGCTCACCACCACCTTGACCGGTTCCCCCTTGGATGCCGCGGTGATAGCCGTTGGAATGGTAGTGCCTGTCATATCCAGGCTGCCTGCCAGGAGCGCCGTCTTCTGGTCTCCTGGATTAGTGAACGGTTTTACCTCAATGGCTGCACCATCCCCCAGAGCCTCCTCATAAAAATATGGGGTCAGAGTCTGAGCTGTCTTCCAGGTGCCCACAACGGCCTTGACCGGTTCCTTCGATGGTTCTGCTGTCTGTTCTTTAATCTGTTCCTTTGGCTGTTCTTTAGTTTGACCGCACCCCGTGCACAGCCCGCCCAAAAGCACTCCTATCAGAACCAATGAAATAACTTTTTTTCCGATTTTCATTTTTCTCGTTCCTCTCCTTCACATCTTTTGTCTGTTTACGCCGTCTGATGAACCGTATATCCCGCTGCCTCAAACAGTTCCCCGGCACGTACAGTATCAAACTGGTTCCATTTTCCTCCGGAGCAGCAGCAGGTATCCCGTGGAATGGCCCCCGTCTCCACAACGGTCACATTTGCCCCGAACTCCATGGCCAGCTGGGTGCCCGGATGAATACAGATATCGGGTACACAGGACCCGCAGGCCAGCCGGGTCACTGCGATAATCTGAGCCATACGCTCATCGCTGACCTGAGGATGTACGCCCAAAGGAGTTCCCGGCACGGGAATCCGTGCCATAGCACCCGAGACAATAGCTTTGCAGTCTGCAGCCAAAAGACAGATGTCTGCTATCTCCTCATTCGTATGCTCCACCCCAATAGGTTCCACAAGAAAGACCAGCTTCAGGGGTGATGCCTGAACCGCCCGCAGTGTGTCAATGCGGGTCTGGGGTTCGAAACGGGTTGCACGCCCTTCTCCCAAACGCAGTGAATGATAAATAAAGTCAACCCCGCATTCCGCCAGCCAATTAGCCGTCTCCAGCCCAAATTCACCGATATTAAGTCCGATTTCATAGGGCCCCGGCACCTGTGTGCGTATATGCCGGATCATCTCGCCCAATTGATCCTGAGAATAAAATTCCGTAGTACGCAGAACAATCCACCTTACGCCATTATCGGCGTATTCCCGCACCTGACGGACGGTTTCCTCCGCATCATACTCCCGACGCTCCCCAACAATTGCCCACTTCTCTCCCAGAGAACAAAATTCACAATTCATAGAACAGGGAGCAAAATCTACCCCAATCGCTCCCCAAAGATAGGCCCGTCCTCCTGACAGCTCCATAGCTGCCCGGTGCCCCGCCCGGCCCAAAGCTTCCCATGCCCCGCTTCCCGGCTCAATACTGAGGAGCTGCACAATCTGCGCCCTACTCAAAAGTTCCCCGCTGTGAATCCGTTTTTCCGCATACTCTATCAATTCCAAATCCAACATTTTCTAATAACCACCTTCCTATTTATAAGCCCATGCAGGACCATGCCCACCTTTTCGGCACTATCCATAAACATTATCAGTAACTGCTTCTATCGCAATTCCTGTAAATAGCATAAGACAGCATAGAAATTGTTTCTTGTAATTTCTCAAGGATATTTTGTATTTTATACGGAACAAAGAGATTAATCTCCCGAGAATAAAGTTTGTTTATTAAGTCCCGATTATCTCTGCAGTGCCGAATCAAATGCAATCTTAGATGGTGAAAAGTTCATTTTCCTGATATATTTTAAAGACTCAGCCGCCCCATATTCCCGTTCCATTCCGCTGTCCTCCCACTCAACAGACAGAGGCCCTTCATACCCCATTGCATTCAGCTCCCGGATAATACCGTCAAAATCCACATCTCCATGTCCCACCGATACAAAGTTCCACCCTCTGCGCAGATCTCCAAACGGCAGGCATGACCCCAGTATCCCATTTCTCCCATTCAAATTTACCATAACATCTTTAATGTGGACATGATAAATCCGATCCCGAAAGTCATGTAAAAATTGTTTCTCGTCAATCCCCTGCCAGACCAGATGACTCGGATCAAAATTGATGCCCAGTGTTTTTCTGTACTCAAAACGTTTTAACAATTCTTCAGTTGAGTAATAATCAAAAGCAATCTCCGCCGGATGTACTTCCAGCGCAAACTTGACTTCATACTGATCAAACACATCAAAAATGGGCGTCCACAGATCGTAAATTTTCTGATATCCCTCTTCAATCATCTGTTCCGTTGTCTGCGGATAGGAATACCAGTACGGCCACAGAGGCGATCCCGTAAAGCCTGTTACAACAGTTACCCCCATCCGTGCTGCCGCTTCTGCCGTACGCTTCATCTCCTCTATTGCCCATTCCCTGATTTTTTCCGGATTGCCTTTATAATGATCCGGTACAAAATTGTCCAGACGGGGCTCCCATTCATCGCCAATGCATTGTCCCGTCAAATGCGCAGATATAGCAAAACATTTCAGATGATGTTCTTCCAGAACCTCTTTTAGACAGGGAATGTAAGAGGGATCAGCAAGTGCCTGACTCACATCAAAATGTGCATGTGTAGCAAGTTCAATCCCCTCATACCCTATATTTTCACAAAATTCTGCTAATTCTCTTATAGTTAGATCTCCAAATTGGCCTGATGCGATTGTTATCGGTCGACTCATATCATATTTCCTCCATTACTTCAAAGGGGTCAGTCCCCTTTGCGTCCCATTGTCAGAATTGTTTTCTAATTCAAAGGGGTCTGACCCCATTGTGCAGACCCCCTTGCGGATAAGATAATTATTTCATTCCTTGTTAAACAGCTTGTCCTGTCTTCCCTCATATGGATTTTTAATGATGAGCGGCTTCATAAATTCAGCCACCTTTTCCACTCCATCCATGCGGCTCATCGTCACATCTTCATGTTCATAACTGAGTGAACCATCAAATCCTACCATAGACAATTCGGTAATCAGCCTTTTCCACTCCACCTGTCCCCAGCCTGGGATTCTGAATCTGTACGTATGATCCAGCGCTGACATATCGCCGTGCATCAGGGTTCCGCCTAATGCGATATTTTGTTTTGCTAATTCGGCATCCTTGGCATGAACATGAAAAATGCGGTCTTTTAATCTGTCAACTGCAACAGCGGGATCGATCAGCAGGTACAATATATTTGCAGGATCCAGATTATATCCGAGTGCAGGGTGATCGTTTACCAGTTCCAGCGCCCTTTCCGCAGTATGAATATCATAGACAAAACTGTTGGGATGAATTTCAATTGCGAATTTGACTCCATATTCCTGAAACTTATCCAAAACAGGGGTGAAACGCTCTGCAAACTGCTCTTCGTACTCACTCCAGCCCTCCCCATATGGAAAGAAGAAGAATCTTCCCCAGTTTTCCACGCCCGGATAACCCACAACAATCGGGACCTCCAGCGCATTTGCCGCCTGGGCTGTCCGGATCAGGCTTTCTGTACCATGTCTGATTTTTTCTTCTGCGGACCCTTTATATATAAAGTCCGTTTCCTTTCCCGACGGCCCCATGATTAAAAATGAATCTGCGTGATTGCTCAGCGCCTGAATGCTCATGCCATAGCCAGCAACCATTTTATTAATATTTTTTGCTGTATTTCCCTTTATAACATCGATCGTTTCTAACTGCCCGTTTCCTTCATATGCAGGTATTTCTAAAGTTTCATACCCATACCGGGACACCAGTTTTACCACTTCTTCAAGTGGTTTTTCACTAAAATTTGCTGTAAAAAATCCTAATTTCATTTTTTTCCTCCTTTTATTGAGTAAAATATAGCCCATTTTCAAAAAATCTGTTATTATCAATTCATAATCCTTGGACAGAAAGGCAGATAATTAGTATGTATTATATTGAACGCAAAAGTAAAATTCTCAAATTACTCCAGGATGAACATAGTGTCAGCGTGGACTCTCTGGCTATTACTTTTAATGTTTCAAAAGAAACAATCCGGCGTGATCTGCGTCAAATGGAAAGTGAAGGATTATTAACAAGGACCCATGGCGGTGCTGTCCCATTAACCACAGCATTTACAGCGCCATCTCCTTCTTCACCGGAACTCCCCGTGGACGTCCGCGGCACTTTTAATAATGATTTAAAACATTCTCTGTGCAAAAAGGCGGCTTCTTATATTAAAGAGGGGGATAATGTATACATAGACAACAGCTCAACCACAGTATATCTGGCCCAATATGTACCGGAAAATATCCAGGTTACTTTTATTACAAATTCCATCTCGTTTCTGATCGAGTCCTCACAACTGAATAATCCAAATCTCACCTTTGTTTGCCTTGGCGGGATATTGAATACAAACAATTTATCCACATACGGGAATATTGCGCTTCATAACTCTCATGATTACTATCCGAACAAGGCTTTTTTGTCCTGCACCGGCATATCCGAAGAGAGGCAGATTACCGATTCCAGCATCAATGAGGTGGATATAAAAAAAGAAATGATTCACAGGGCAAAGGAAGTCTTCCTTTTATCCGACCATACGAAGTTTAACAAAAACGGACAGATTTTCCTTTCCAATATCGAAAATATCCACCACATTATTACAGACCCTATTGTGGATTCTTACAGTCACAACTTCATCGACCGCTCGCATACCGATATCATCTTTGCTGAATAGTGGTAACAGTTCAGACAAGCCTGAACTGTTACAAACAATATTACTTTTCGGAACCGTTTAAAACCATCTGTAAAAGTACAGCTACAATAATAATCGCACCCTTAATTGCATCGACAAGAAATGAATTTACGCCCATCAGATTCATCATATTGTTGATAATCCCAAGGGTAAGTGTTCCCAGAACGGTAAATCCAATCTTTCCCTTTCCTCCGGCCATGCTTGTACCGCCAATAACGGCTGCTGCGATGGCATCCATTTCATAGCTCGATCCCGAGGACGCTGAATTCACGCTTCCCAGTCTGGATGTTTCCACAATCGCCGCAATCACTACCAATAATGATAAAATCGAGTATGCAAAACATTTTACTTTGACCACACGCACGGTTGCCAGCTCCGCTGCCTTTTGATTACTTCCCACTGCATAAATGTGTCTGCCTGTTGCTGTATGCTGTGCAAACAAATAAACAATAACCGCGCACACAATCCATACAACGATTGGCATTGGAATCACACCAAACAGCTTTGAATTGGAAATAGAAAGATACGAATCCAGTTTATCCCCCGCTGCCGTTAAACCGCCGCCATTCAGCCAGTACTGCGCCACGGAACGATAGATGCTCATACTTCCCAACGTGGTAATAAACGCAGGAATTCTAAATTTTGCAACCAGCAGCCCCGTAACACTTCCCAAAATGAGTGCCATTACAACGCCTGCTGCCAGAGTTAACACAATGCTCTGGGTCTGATTAAACACCTGTATAATTATGACACCGGTAAATGCCAGCTGTGAACCTACGGAAAGATCAATCCCGCCGGTTATTATGACCAGCGTCATTCCCAATGCAATTATTCCAATCACTGCATTGTTTCTTAATATATTTATAATATTATTAAACGATAAAAACATTCTCCCCTGAAGAATCACCGCCAGCACAAATAATGCGGCAAATGCAAGCAATGCGCTGTTGTCTCCTGCCCATTTTTTCCAATCTCTGTCTTTCACTTTTGCCTTCATATTTTCACCTCATTTCCTGTATTGTACCGCCGGTAGCGGCTATCATAATGTCCTCTTCATTGGCCTCTTCACGAGAAAACTCTTTTCGCATCTCTCCATGGAACATAACGTATATCCGGTCACAAAGCATTAATACTTCATGCGCTTCACTGGAAAGGACAACAAAACTGACTCCCTGTTCTGCCAGCTTCATAATAATACTGTAAATCTCCAGTTTCGCCCCGATATCAACTCCCTGCGTCGGGTTATCTAAAATAACCAGTTCCGGATTTGAACTGAGAGCCCGCGCCAACATTACTTTCTGCTGATTCCCTCCGGAAAGGCTCGTGATCAGGTCATCTGTATCTTTTACTTTAATATTTAACTGCTGCACATAATTTGCGACCAGCTTTCTGTCTTCTTTATGACTGATAAAAAGGCCCTTCCTGATTTTATCAATAATAGAAATGGTAGCATTTTCACCGACACTCAAGTCTTTTATGATCCCATTTTCCTTCCTGTTCCTGGGCAGATATGCTACTTTTGCTTTTTTAGCCTTCTGGACATGATTCATTTTACATTCCATATTATGTAAATAAATCTTTCCGTTATAGTCCTTATTGCACCCGTAAACCGTGCTCATAAGTTCAAAGCGGCCATCTCCAAGCAGCCCGGTTATACCAACTATCTCGCCTTTTCCAACTGAAATATTAATATCTTTAAATTCACGATCACGTGACAGATTTTCCGTTCTCAATATCTCTTCGCCGATCGTTCTGGCCTTATACAATTCATCATAGTTAAGGTCTTTCCCCACCATATACCGCGCAAGATCTTCCTCTGTAATATTCCCATCAACTTTACCGGCCTGCACTACGCATCCGTCCCGCATAATCGTATAGCTGTCGCAGATTTCTACTACTTCATTCAATTTATGAGAAATAAAAATAATACTGACGCCCTGTTCTCTCAGGTTATTCATGATTTTAAAAACATGCTCAATTTCTACATTTGTGAGTGCCGTGGTCGGTTCATCCATAACAATTACCTTTGCTTTTTTCATCAGAGCTCTTGCAATTTCGATGACCTGTTTATAGGAAGCATTCAGATCAGATACCATGGTCTTTGGATCCAGATTAATATCCATCATATCCAGAATCTCTTTTGCCTTTTCATACATCGGCTTTTTTGCCAGTTTCCCGCTCTTCTTTATTTCACACCCCAGAAAAAGATTTTCAAAAACATTCAGGTCATTTATCAGTGCCAGTTCCTGATGAATAAATGCAATCTCAGAACTTTGTTCCACGGCAGACCCATTTACCTGCATGATTCTTCCGTCTACAGCAATCTCTCCTTTGTTTCCGGGAATAATTCCTGTGAGGATATTCATCAGGGTCGTTTTACCTGTACCATTCTCGCCCAGAAGTGCATGAATACTTCCCTTTTCGAGCAGGAAATCCACGCCATGGAGTACTTCATTTTTCCCATATGATTTTTCAATCCCCTTCATCTGTACAACGTAATCACTCATTCTAATCACCTCTGTTCTAAAAACGCCTGAGCAGCTTACTCTCAGGCGTTTTATTTATTTTAATATGGTGAATCCGCATTTATAAATTCAGCAACATTTGATGAATCTACTGTTTCCGGCTCAAGTATTGTATCTTTCTCAAATTCTTCGCCCTGCTGGATCTTCTGCGCAAGTGCAATTGCATCCGCAATCATGGTCGGGCTGTATGTTTCTGTGAAGCAGTTAATCGCATCTTCTGTCTGGATTTTCTGATACCATGACTGCGCACCGCCGCCTCCGGAGATGTATTTGATATCTGATCTTCCAGCTTCCTGAACTGCTTTCAAAATACCAAGTGAAGGCTCATCATCAATTGAGAATACCGCATCAATCTCCGGGTTTGCAACCAGCATATCTGTAGCCATTTTAAGTCCTGCTTCCTGTGTGAATCCATCTGCCGTTACCTGGATCAGCTTGATGTCCGGGTAGCTCTTTTCCATTTCACTTGTAAATGCTTCTGTTCTCTCCACGCTTACAGAGCCGACACTTGGTGCTGACATCACCGCGATCGTACCTTTACCCTCCAGAACATCACCTAAGTATTTTGCGCCTTCACGGCCGATACCCGCATTGTCCCCTGCCAGATATGCCGTGTAATCACCGGTTACTTTTCTGTCAAATACGATTAAGTTAATGCCTGCATCCACAATTTTCTGTGCTGCAACAGACACTTCGTCGTTATGCGGCAGAAGTACAATGGAGGTACATCCCAGAGAAATTAATTCTTCAATATCATTTGCCTGGCCGTTTACGCTGTCAGATGTCATAATTTTATATCCGGAACCTTCCTCCAGACCCAGCTCCTTTACTTCTTCCTGGGCAGAGTAGATACAGCCTGCCATCCATCCGTGATCCGCTGCGGGAAGAGCAATTCCGATCAGCCCGTCTTCCGTATTCACTGTTCCTTTACTGTCTGTTTCCTTCGCATCCGCTTTGTCTGCGCTGTCTTCCTTCTTCGTGTCAGTTCCTGAAGCATCTGATTTTCCACTGCCGCACCCGATACACATTGTAACTGCCATTGCTGCGATTAATAACGCTGATATGATTTTCTTTTTCATTTCCACTACCTCCTTTTATGTATGTGAAACTCTAAGATTCCCTTTTTCTTTTCTTGTTCTGACAAGTTCTTCATGCGCTGTTTTATCATATATACAACAGCCAACCTTGCTCTGCTGGATCAGTAATTCCAGGCAGCTGTCACATAACAGACAGTATTTAATCTCATCTTCTTTTCCTTCTGCCAGTTTCTTAGGAAGGAACGGATCTGCAAATGACTGGCGTCCAAGTCCCACCATATCTGTCACTCCGTTCTCAATGCACCATGCGCCGTAGTTTAAGAGATTGCTCTCCTCCGGTGTGGTTGCACACAGATCATTCTTTCCGCTTCTGAATGGAGAGAAGTTAGAACCAATGACTACGGTTTCCGGTTTCAGTGCTTTTCTGAACTCTTTTGCCCAATACTGATGCAGGTAAGCATAATATGGAACATGTTTGTCAACCTGTGTTAAGCCAACTGTAATGGACGGGCTTCCTGCAGACTGGATGATGAAGTTTGCCCCTCTGGCCTCCAGGCCCTGAATCAGCTGAATCGGTTCTGTAAGATCCATTATCGGTGAATCAGGTCCCTCTGTACCAAACCCGCCCGGGAATCCTTCCCATGCAGAAATCTTGGATCCAACCAGGAAATTCGGGTCCGGAACTGCTTTTCTGATTCTTTCGATTAACTCAAAAGCAAAGCGGCTTCTGTTTTCCCAGCTTCCTCCGTATTTCCAGTCCCTGCTGTTATGCGGGCGGATCATCTGACATCCGAGATATCCGTGGGACAGCTTCATATCAATTCCATCAGCCCCTGCTCTGTAGGCAATCTCCGCTGCCGTTACAAAAGAATCCATAATTCTTTCTACATCTTCTTCTGTAAGCAGATCCCCGCCGTATCCCGGCAATGGATTGGGAGTTACCCTTCTGGAGAACTCCGGATTAGAGATCTCTCCGGAATGGGTCAGCTGAAAGATAAACAATGTCTCCGGATTAGCCTCATGTACTCTTCTGACAAATTCGGTCAGCGGTTTTTCATTGTCCGGCATAATCGTCAATTGATTATCTCTCGCCCTGCATTCCCTCGTGACCGTGATTGCTTCTAATGAAATTAACCCTGCACCTCCTTTTGCAAGATCACAGTATCTCTGGATAGTCTCTTCTGAAGGGTTTCCTGTTTCATCTTCTTTGTTGCACTCCATTGCCTGAATAAAAAAACGGTTCTGCGCAACTCTGTTTCCAATTTTAATTGGCTGTAATAATGTTTCTTTGTAAGACATTATAATTGCTCCTCCTTTGGCCTCTTGTTTTTGTTTATGACCGAATACTAACACACTTGTCCTATTTTTACAACAAATTTGCACGTTTTTATTTCTTTTTGTCTGTTATTCACAAAAACCAACTTCTGTTTTTGTGTGTATTCCACATATTTGAAACTATAACTTGCGTTTGTGCCCGTTTAGTGTTAACATTCAGTCATAAACAAAACCCAGCATGCTTGTTTTTTAGTATGTAGAAAGGAGAAAACATGATTAATACACTTACTCTTAATCCAGCCATTGACAAACTTCTGTTTTTGCCCGAATTTAAAAAGAATATCACCAATCGCTTACATAGTGATGATGCTTCTATGGGCGGAAAAGGAACCCATGTCTCAATGAATCTGTACAATATGGGGATCAAAAACAAAGCATACGGAGTTGCATATGGCGATACAGGCGCCAGAATCATACAGATGCTCGAACAGTACGGTATTGAAGTACATTTTTTACAGAAAAGCGAAAAAAACAGCCGCACCAACTATATTATCATCGAAGAAAATGGCGATTGTTCCACCCTGGCTTCTCCCGGTGTTTTACTCGATAAGAATATCATCGACGAAATCACTGCTTGTCTTATAGAAGAACTGGAACCCGGAGACTCTCTTATTTTGTCGGGTGACACCAGCAATTGTTACGATCCCTGCGTCTACAATTATATGCTTCAGAAACTGAAGGAAAAAAGAATCCGGATATTCCTGGATGCAAGCGGCCCGACCCTGGAAAAATGCCTGGACGCATCACCTTTTTTAATCAAACCCAACCAGGATGAGCTTTCTCAATTATGCAGGCGGGATCTGCAGACAGAAGAGGATATCGTTTCAGCTATTGAATCATTATCCAGTTACCACATCCCAATCATCGCGGTTTCCCTTGGCGGTGACGGATCCATTGTTAAATATAATGACACCATCTATCGGGTTATCCCGCCAGAGGTTTCCGTCTGCAATACTATCGGCTGCGGCGACTGCTTCCTTTCAGGCATGATTTACGGCATTGAAAAGAAATATTCTATCGAAGAGACGCTGACCTTTGCCACTGCCGTCTCCGCCGCAACCGCAGAATCCAGATTTTCCGTCGGCTTTGATATGAAAAGATCAGAGGAATTAGCCGCACAGGTAAAAGTCACAAAAATGAATTAATTATAGAAAGAAGGAATAAAAATGTCAAACTTATCTTATTACGAAATGCGTAAGGAAATGTGTAAGGTCGCAAAAATGATGTGGGACAAAAGGCTTACCAACGCAGCCGGTGGAAATTTTGCAGTCCGGGTGGATGAAAACAGAATCCTGATCTCTCCATCCCTTATGTCCGAAAGAAACCACTGCGAAATGGAACCGGAAGACTTTTTATTAATCGACTACGATCAGAACATCTTAGAGGGAACAGGAAAACTCTCCAGAGAGGGATTAATGCATGTGCTTATCTTAAGCAATTTTAAAGAGATCGAGTGTACCATTCATGCACATCCATTCTACTGCATGCCATTTGTAGCAGAGTCAAAACCCATCCCCAATGTTACAGAGGCTACCATGGGGCGCGGCGAGGTTGGCTGTATCGAATGGACCAAAGCATATTCCGAAGAGCTTTCACGCAATGTATATCAGTATTTTGAAGACCACAGAGAAACTGCCGAGAAAAAACCAATTGGAATGATTATGCCCAAACACGGGGTGGTCGTGTCCGGTCCAAGTATTTATCTCGCGTATAGTATGTTAGAAAGAATCGAATGCGATGCTTTCTGCACAATCGCAAAGTCCTTAATTTAAAAGCAGGTATTCTTATGTATATAGAAGAGCGGCATGAACGGATAATCAATACTCTTCAATCAACCGGACGGATTGATGTAAAAAAACTTGCAGATACTTTTCATGTTTCTAAAGAAACGATTCGAAGAGATTTAAACATTTTAAGTGAAAACGGGCTGCTGCTGCGTACCCATGGCGGAGCTGTTTTAAGCAGGCAGGAGCAGGTCCCGGCTTCAGCTTCCGAGACGCCTGTCAGTATCCGGACCGTACAGAACACATCCGCCAAAGAGACGATATGCAGGTATGCGGCAAAATTTATCAATGACGGGGACACCATATTCGTAGACAACAGTACAACCTGCGTCTACTTATATAAGAATCTCCCCCCTGAGATGCAGGTTACTATTATTACAAATTCTATTTCCTTTTTAGCGGAATGCGCAAAGGTAGTGAACCCGAATCATACGGTGGTCTGTTTAGGCGGTATATTAAAAAATTCCAATTTGTCTTTTTACGGAAATATAACCATGAAAAACGCAAAACAATATTACCCGAACAAGGCCTTTATCTCGTGCACCGGAATCGCCTCCAAATCCCGTATTACGGACTCTGGAGTGCAGGAAATCGATATTAAACGGTTTCTGATAGAAGCATCCAAAGAAGTGTTTCTATTAGCCGATGAAAAAAAATTCCAGCCAATCGGTCAGATTTTCCTATGTGAGTATTCCAATATTGATTATTTAGTCACCACACAGGATGCCGATTACGATTATCTGGGCTTAAGCGATTCCGAATCCGCCAAAATACACATTGCACCATAATGGAGGTTGCCTATGAATATAATAGCTTTTGATATAGGCGGCAGCGGAGGGAAAATGTTCCTGGGTAGATTTACCGGAAGCAGCATCGCCCTTCGCACACTTCATCGTTTTGAACATGCCGCTGTTTCAATAAACAATGGATTATACTGGGATGTAATAAAGATATATCAGGAATTATGCAAAGGATTAAAGAAAGCAGTTGAGGAGACCGGCGATCAGATCGACTCCTTTGGAATTGATTCTTTTTGCAACGATTTTACGCTGGTTTCCCCGGAGGGAAGTTTAGTAACACAAATGCACAGTTACAGAGATGAACGGACAACCAGGCATCTGGAAGAGCTTTATCGGATTATGCCGGAAAAAGAATTATATCAGGCTACCGGAAACCAAAATGCGCCATTCAACTGCCTGATGCAGCTCGGCACAATGGTTTTGCAGAATCAGACACCACTTTTCCCCAATAATACGCTCTTATTCCTGCCCGATCTCCTGTTATACTGCATGACCGGTATCAGAAAAACAGAATTTACGCTGGCATCTGTCAGCCAGATGTTCGACTTTTCCACAAACGACTGGAATCCGGAAATTTTAGAAAAGTTTTCAATTCCACGGGATATCTTTGCCCCAATTGCATCTCCCGGCACCTTGCTTGGGAAAACAGCCGGAACATTTAACCAGGAACTTGGGACAGCCGGCTTTCCAGCTGCAACCGTTTGTGAACATGATACCTCCTCCGCTTTCCTTGCCTCATCAGGTTTGCCGAATTCCGCCATTATCAGCTGCGGGACCTGGGCAATCGTGGGAACGGAGATAAGCGCCCCCATAATCAATGACTATGGATTCAAATATAATATCGCAAACGAGGGCAGCGTCAAAAATCATCACCGGATACTGAAAAATGTGATGGGAACCTGGCTGCTACAGGAAATCCGTGCAGAATACAGACTGCAGGGTACGGAATACACCTATGCAGAGATGGAGACCGCCGCTCTTTCGGCATCTCCTTTTGCCTATCTCATCGATGTAGATGAAGAAATATTTTATTCCCCCGGGCAGATGATAGAAAAGATACAGCAGTATTGTAAGCGCCGCTATGGAAGTGCCCCCTCTGCACCTGGTGAGCTGGTCCGCTGCGTGAATGAAAGCCTGGCCATGAAATACCGCTGGAACATCGAAAAAATAGCAACCTTAACTGGTATTGAATTCGAAATCGTAAACATGATCGGCGGCGGTTCGCAAAGCAGCCTCATGTGCCAGTTTACGGCAAACGTAATGAATTTACCCGTTATTTCCGGTCCAGCGGAGGCGACAGCCCTTGGAAATATGATCGTTCAATTAATGGCTCACAAAAAAATAGATACTATTGCGCAGGGAAGAAAACTCATCAGCGATTCGTTTGCTGTTAAGAACTATTCACCAATCGACGCACAAGAATGGGAAAAACAGTATCTGGCATTCAAAAATAGTTTTTTATTATAGATAGTTTTTATTGTAAGGTAGTTTTTTATTATAAGAAAGAAGGGCTTTTATTATGAAAATTTACAGAGCAGGGATTATCGGTACCGGCTTTATAGGTGCTGTACATATCGAAACACTTCGAAGACTGGGAAACGTAGATGTCGTGGCATTAACTGATAAATGCAATGCGAAAGAAACCGCGGAGAAGTTAAATGTTCCGTTTTTCTTTTCTGACTATAAAAAGATGATCGATACCATGGATCTGGACACAGTCCACATCTGCACCCCGAACAACACACATTACGAAATCGCAATGTACGCCATGGATCACGGCATCAACGTCATCTGCGAGAAACCAATGTGCACGACTATCGAAGAAGCAAAAGCGCTCGTGGCAAAGGCCGCCGAAAAAGGGCTGGTAGGCGGGATCAACTTCCACAATCGTTTCTATCCAATGAACAATCATTTAAAAAACATCATACAGGATGGAGAGCTTGGCAGCATTTTTTCAATAACAGGCAATTACACACAGGACTGGCTCCTATTTGATACCGATTACAGCTGGAGATTAAGCTCAAAAGAATCCGGGAACACCCGTGCAGTAGCCGACATCGGATCCCACTGGATGGATCTGGCGGAATACGTGACAGGCCAGAAGATTGTAGCCGTCAATGCCGATTTCTCAACCATCCACGCAAAAAGAAAGAAGCCGAAAAAGACTGTACTGGCATTCTCAAAAGAAACCTTTAGCGAGAAGGACTACGAGCCGGTTGATATCGATACCGAAGATAACGCAAATGTGCTTTTCAAATTCAGCAATGGCGCAATAGGAAGCGCTTTCTTCTCACAGGTAATCGCCGGAAAATCGGTAGATATCAATCTGCAGATCGGAGGCTACAAAAAATCTGCCGAATGGCACAGTATGAGCTGCAATCAGCTCACCATCGGCAACCGCGACAGTTACAACGAAACCATTGAAAAGGGAATCGCAACCGTACATCCCGATACCAGGCCGCTGATCGCCTATCCGTTCGGGCATGCCGAAGGTTTTCCGGACGCATTCAAACAAAGCTTCCGCAGTATTTACAGCCACATCGCCGATCCTTCCGGTTCCTATGAGCATGCCACCTTCGAAGACGGCCTGCATGAAATGATATTATGCCAGAAGATCTTTGAAAGCAATCAAAAACAAGGCTGGGTCGGGATATAGTTACGAGCTTTCAGTCTCGTTGACGGACGGGGACGCTTAATGACAGGGATGCCAACCTGGGAACGAGTTCCTACCGACCGGATGAACCAGCTTACCGGGAGCCGGGACGGACTGTGAAAAACACCTGTCCTGTTGGAAATGCTTTTAGCGAGCACTAGCAGCAGTTAGAGGAAATCCGCAAAATCAGCCTGAAAAAAGCTGCTTCCGAAGCTGCTTTTTAGAACGCCTGAGGCGTTTAATCATCAGATTAAACGGTGAATGCGTTCGGTTCAGGCTGATTTTGCGGATTTCCTCTTACTGCTGCTTGGCGCAGCGGCCTGCATTTCCAACAGGACAGGTGTTTTTCACAGTCCGTCCCGGTTCCCGGTAAGCGTCCCCCCTCCTAAATCTCGTTCCCTAAATCCATCTCTTTTTTTCCAGTTTCCAGAATCAACAGTTTCACCAGAATCTCCGCCGCCTTCTCAAGTGCATGCATAGCACCAAACACTGATGAAAAATCATTCCCGGTCATAATAACCCCATGATGCGCCCAGATCACCACATCATGATCCCGGATATATTCCGTGGTTAAGCTGCTGTTTTCTTTCCCCGTCACCTTCCAGGGGATAATTGCCACACCTTTTTGTATCACCTTTTCACATTCGGCGCTGATCTTAGTCAGCTCTTCCGAAAACTTTTCATTTTTTAAAGGGAGATAATAAGTTAGCGTAATCAGATTACTGGGATGGGCATGATAGACCACTCTTGCGTCCCCACCCATGTTCTTCCTTTCTTTATGACATAAAAGATGAATGGGTAAAGACAGAGTAGGTTCCATCCCGTTTTCAGCGCCCCACACTATACGGTACCGCTTCCCCTCTTTATCCAGTTCGATCATGCAGATCGTTTCCCTTGGAGCATCCATAATGTCCCTGAAACTAATCCCTTCACACGACACCAGAATGAACTCTTCCGCCAGTTCCGGGACACACACAGCAAGCGCTTCCCACTCCTCCGGCTGCAGTTCTTCCCTTACATTTTCAACTTCGCCGGCCTTCACCCTGTAAGAAAGATTTCCACCATGTCTTTCATTCCAGTTATGCTCCCACCCATCATTAGCCAAACGAATAAAGCCATTTACAAAATCCGCATATAGAAAATTCATAAGCGCCTCCTTAGATGATAAAAAATTAGGAATCCTCACTTCCTATCTATAATCTATCATAACTTTTTTCAAATAAATCCACAACTAAAATTCATTTCCAAGTGATTATTTCTGCGAGATTTCACTGTTGTTCATCCAGTCAGCAGGAAAGTTCTTCTCAGGCAGTGGATATTTACGAACCGGTGCGCCGGATGGAATTGAGGCATTACGCTTCTCCCAAGGCTCCCTATCCCTCCGTTCGCGCCGCAGCTGCGGCCGCACTCTAATTCCCTATAGTAAATTTTTTTTGTTTGTGCTAGAATGAAGAGGGTTTTGGCACTCTTTGCCAAACCTTAGATACTAAATTTTTGATTAAATATAAAGGAGAACAATTATGGCAGTCATCCGACCCTTTCAGGGCGTGCGGCCCGCAAAAGAACTGGCTTCGTCTATCGCCGCACTGCCTTACGATGTATATAACCGGGAAGAAGCCAGAGACGTGGTGGACAAAAACCCGCTTTCTTTTTTGAAAATAGACAGGGCTGAAACGCAGTTTGCCCCGGATATGGATATGTATTCACAGCCTGTGTATGACAGGGCAAGGGACACTCTGGAGGAGATGATTCAGGATGGCTCCTTTGTCAGGGATGAGGCTCCCTGTTACTATATCTATGCTCTCACCATGAATGGACTGACACAGACCGGACTTGTTGGCTGTGCTTCGATTGATGATTATATGGAGAATAGAATTAAGAAACATGAAAACACAAGGGAAGATAAGGAACTGGACCGGACGCGCCACGTGGACACGCTGAGTGCACAGACCGGGCCGATTTTTCTGGCATATCATGCCCGCCCTGAGATGAACACTATTCTGACGGATGTAAAGATGACCGCACCGCTCTATGATTTTACAAGCGAAGATTCGGTCAGACATCAGGTATGGAAAATCAGCAGCACTGAAAATATTACACAGATTGCTCATATTTTTGAGGAAATTGATAATATCTATATAGCAGACGGACATCACCGGGCAGCTTCCGCTGTGAAGGCCGGGCTGAAGCGCCGCGAAGAACATCCGGACTTCAGCGGCAATGAGGAATTCAACTATTTTCTTTCCGTCCTGTTCCCGGCAGAAGAGCTGCACATCTATGATTATAACCGGGTTGTTTCAGATCTGAATGGTTATGCATTTGATGATTTTCTGGATATGCTCAGAAGCGGTTTTGAGATCTCCGATCCGGGCAGCGAGGTCTGTCGTCCTTCCTGCAAGGGCGAAATCGGACTTTATGGAAACGGCAGCTGGTACCGCCTGACTGCAAAACCATTCCTCCTGTCGGAAGATCCTGTTAACAGGCTGGACGTATCTATATTGCAAAATGTAGTACTGGGTCCGCTGCTGAATATCCGTGATCCCAAGACAGACAAACGGATCAGCTTCGTAGGTGGAATACGCGGGCTGGACGCACTTGCACAGACAGTGGATGAGGGCGGCGATGGCGCTGCATTTGCCATGTATCCGACCTCTATGGAGGAACTGCTCGATGTAGCGGATGCAGACAGGCTGATGCCGCCCAAGTCTACCTGGTTTGAGCCAAAGCTCAGAAGCGGATTGTTTATCCATCAGTTCGAGAGATAGATTACAGCTGTTCAGGTTCATGTACAGCTGCGATAGATTGCAGATACAGTTCCATCACATGAATAAAAAAGGAGATGTAATGAATGGAAAGAAATGACCTTTGCTGGTGCGGCAGTGGAAAGAAATATAAAAAATGCCACATGGCAATTGAAGAAAAGTTGAAATTTCATGCGGACAAAGGCGAGATCGTCCCGGACCGTAAGCTGTTAAAAACTCCATTCCAGATTGAAAAGATCAAAGAAAGTGCTGCCCTGAATACAGCAGTGCTGGATGCGGTCGCAGAGCAGATTCACATCGGGATGAGTACCGAAGAGATTGATAAAATCGTCTATGATGTAACAACAAAGAACGGCGGTATTCCGGCCCCCCTGCATTATCAGGGTTTTCCGAAAAGCGTGTGTACGTCGCTGAATAATGAGATATGCCACGGAATTCCCGATAAAAATATCATTCTTGAAGAGGGTGATATCATCAATGTAGATGTATCTACTATATTAAATGGATACTTTTCTGATGCTTCCCGCATGTTTAAGATGGGTAAAATATCTGACCGCGCCGAGCGCATTATAAAAGTAACTGAAGAATGCGTCGAGCTTGGCCTGGCAGAAGCCAAACCCTGGGGACATCTGGGCGATATCGCTGATGCAATCAACACACACGCTCAGGCAAACGGCTATTCCGTTGTGGAGGAGATCGGCGGTCACGGCATCGGGCTGCAGTTCCACGAGGATCCATTTGTCAGCTATGTGACTCCTAAGGGAAGCGAGATGCTCCTCGTCCCGGGAATGATGTTTACAATTGAGCCTATGATTAACGAAGGAAGCCCGGATTTCTTCATTGACGAAGAAAACGACTGGACCGTTTACACCATTGACGACGGGCTTTCTGCACAGATCGAATATATGGTCATGATAACCGAAGATGGAGTCGAAGTATTAACCAAATAAGAATTTAATATAAAAGTCCGCCCAAAGGGGTCAGACCCCTTTGAGCGGAATGGACATATGGGCGCGGTATATAGGCCCTTTATGGCATTACCCTTCCAAAGTTACACCAAGCTTTTCAAAAAATACCGCTAAATTACAATAGCGTCTTAAAGAATTTCCATGATTCATAATAAACTTCCAGGTCTCTTCGTAATCGCCCCCAACATAGAAATCTCCTTCATACAATAACTTCAGAAATTCCTCCGGATGGCCGCTGTAATAGTCTGCAAACTCATAAGCCAGCTCTTCTTTTTCATCACTCCTTAAATCAGTGCTGATATTATGGAGTACATGTTCCAAATTTCTTGAAAAATAATAGATCTCATAAGGTATTGAGGCTTGAAACGATTTCGTCATGTTTAATTTTGCCAATTTCATTAAGTGAAATACAACGGCTCTTTTGCTGATATTTCTTCGCACAAGCCGGTTTTTATCCTTTGCTTCAATATAGGTCTCAAAGTATTTCGTCTTTTCCGTATCCGACTGCACAATCTGGGAACCGGAAACAAATGCACCGTCCGTGTCAATAATTTGTACCACTTTTAAAATATCTTTTATTTTAATAAATGGATTCTTATATAAATATGCAGCAACTTTTTCCTGAACGGCCTCTTCAATGTATTTTGCCGTCATATTTTCCCCCGCCGTAATGTCTCCGTGAACCACTCCAAAGGTAATTTCCTGTTCCCCAATCAGCCTGGAAAAAACCAATGCCAGCGTATCCTCATCCGATGGACCCTCAACCATAATTAAAATAATTTTCTTAGTCATCCGGTTCAACCTTTCCCGCTCTGCGCATGGCCAGCTCTATCTCATATATATTTGTTTCATGATACAGCCGCTCTTTCTGCCCGCCCAGCTTAATGCTTCTAAGATAAGAAAGTCTCTTATTCTGCGTATTTTTAATATAAGATGTCTTAATATACCGTTCCTTTGGATTGACAGTTGTATACATCAAAGAATCATTTTCCAGCACTTCCAGGGGACGCAGATTATGAGACGTAAAAATCAGCTGACCCTTAGCTTTGTCCTGCATTGCATCAAGCAATTCTCCCAGCAAATACTCATACACACCGGAATCCAGCTCATCCACCACCAGACAATAAGATTCCCGGTTATAACATGCCACCAGGCTGCTGCAGATCGAAATAATTTTTTTAATTCCTGCAGACTCATACATAAGCGGTATCCGGGCTCCATTGCGTATAGTTATGACCTCAAAACGAATGCCGTCTTTCCCATTTTCCATTAACTTATCGAACTTGTTATAGATCTTCAGTTCAATTTCCGGTACCAATGCTTTTAACACAATGTTTATCTGTTCGATTGCAGCAGAAATATATGGAAATATATTTTTATCAGCTTCATTTACATCTGTCAGATTCAGCATAAAGTCCCCCGGTCCCTGCTTCATCTTTGGCCATTCAATATTGACCGGCAGTGCACGTAAATTAAGCGCCGATAAGCCATACTGTGAATTCTCAACTACAGTCAGGCTGCCTGCAGCAAATACCTGCAGAATATGACTCAGCTTATAAATCTTTGCAGCCTCTCCCTCCGCCCGGGCAAACACATTCTGCGACCTTTTTGAGAACAAAAAAGATGCTGGTTCCGGCCTCCGCTTTTCGTCATTATAATCCTCCGTGAACTGCCGGGCTATTCCAAGCGAAACCAGATGGTTCATATCTTTCTTAAAATAGTGATAATACTTTAATGGATGGAAAAGCTCTTTCCTGCCCTTTGAATAATCAAACACAGGTGACAGCCTCGTGGGTTTATCCGCATCCAACTGTTTCACACTTAAATTTTCATGGCTGATACAAAAACAGTCTTCACCGTTTTTTAACAACTCTATCTCATATTCAGTATAAAATACATTTCCATCATCCATAATTTTAAAACAGTACTTAACCCGTGCCGTTTCACTTTCGGATCGTATATAATAATAAAACGCTGCCGGAATGCGCCAGCCACTCAACAGGTATTTCAACAGCACCATACTATCCGCCACAACCGTTTTCCCCGATCCATTCTGCCCGTATAAACCGAGAATATTTCCCTTATCTCTATCAGTAAGTGTAATCTTACCATGTACAACATTTTTAATATCACATATCTCTACAGAAATAAGACGCACAACATTATCCACCATAGTCCCTCCCGATTCTTAATTTATCCCCATTATATTCTATCATTTCCACATTTTCAATTCTTATACAGTATTTGTTAATATTTTTAACGTTTTTACATTAAACTAATGTCAAGGCGAGTCCGGCGCCTGGCGGTGCAATATCTGCTGGTAAAAATTCCTAAAGGCACGCTTAGTACTACAGCAAAATTTCAATCTTCGTCTGCAAAATGAACGATAGGCACAATGGTTTTTTCTGATATGATAACATATGATATTTCAGCGTTGCCGCACGGTCTATTCAAAACGCGGATATGCCCTGCCGGGAGGGATCCCTGCAGGGCATATCTTCATCTGTGTAATGATGCCTTTTTGCCATTTCTGTTTTGTATTTTCTGGTCAGTATTATTTGAAAATGTGCCGCTTTTTTATTCTAAAGTTTTGTATCTCCATTGAACTCCCTCACCGCATTGAACATTGCCAGTATATTTTCCAGCGGAGTTCCGTGCTGCACATTGTGGATTGCATTGAAGATAAAACCGCCGTCTTTTCCAAAGATCTCACAGCGTTCCAGTACCTGCCTCCGTACATCTTCCGGTGTTCCGAACGGCAGCACCTTCTGCGTATCAACTCCTCCACCCCAGAATGTAATGTCTTTTCCGTAGGTATCTTTCAGTTTCTGTGCATCCATGCCTGCGGCCGAGCATTGTACCGGGTTTAATATATCGAATCCTGCCTCTATAAATTTGGGAATGTAATCAAATACGGCGCCGCAGCTGTGTTTAATAGTCTTCCAGTCCGTATGATCATGAATCCAGCCATTGATCTTTTTAAAATGCGGCATCCAGAATTCATCAAATTTATCAAGCGGGAAAAATGTACTGTTCTGCGTACCAAAATCTGTTCCGCAGACATAGATGACATCCACTGTGTCCCCCATGATCTCGTATAATGTTTTCAGTGTCTCCAGTGCAATTTCCGTCTGACAGCCGAAAACTTCATGGATGTAATCCGGGTATAAATACGGAGCCATATACCAGTCATCAATTGCCCTTATTCCTTTTGGATATTTTAAAAACGGTGCCGGCACGTTTGCGATATCTCCCAGGGCCGTACTTCTGGTTCCTATGACCACTGCCCTGCTGCAGTCTTTCAAAAGCTCCGCCTGCCTGCGGTAAAATTGCTTTTCTTCTTCTGAGAAAAGCTGAAATTCTTCCACATTGTCATGAAAATCCATATGATCCTCGTCAATTTCCGGCTGACGTATGATACTGTCAAAATAGTACCCGCCCTTTGGCAGATGGGCACACGGCGGAGAACTTGTATCTCCTTCCACATAGGTATAATAGCCGCCTTTGCCGTCATCCGTAACCTGGAATTCTTCCGGAACGAGCAGGGTCTGCCCAAAGTAATCCCATTCTTTATATTTGTCCGTATGACATGCAAATAAATTTTTGTAAAAATCCACGCCCTGCACATCAATGCCTATGATATCTCTCAGATCGTCTTCGAAAATCCCCAGCATGCCGAACAGATCAGAACATTTTACCGGACCTTTCAGACCAAAATATTCCCTGAGATCTTTCAGACAGCTGACGTGCATCCCTGAGCATGCCTGCGCTCCGAAGTCGATTGCCACCTTATCCGGCTGCCTGTGGTTTAATGATGTTAAAACTCTTTCTTTTGAATCCATGATTGTCCCTCCATTTTCCGTTCCTATTCTGTAAAGCCTTAAGTCTAAGTTTTATGGGGCTTTGACAATTTTTTATACCTCTAAAACAGATACCAAATCTTAGAATACATCTTTCCACTCATTAATATTGGAAGAGTCAAACTTAAACAAAGGCCCTAAAACAACTTCTGTTCCGCCATCTTTTGCCTTAATAATCTCGTAATCACCCAAATCTCCGGCTTTAAAACTCTCTCCTTCGGCACCTGTAATTTCACCATTTACCAGTGCCATTGCCGTATAACCGCCGAGCTGCCCGAGCTCGATCGGATTCCACAAATACATATACGGACAGGATTTGTCATCACCGTCTCCCATATACTCTGCCAACTCTGAAGGCAGTCCAAGTCCTGTCAGCTTAACAGAAGAATGATCGTCCTGCAAAACTTTTGCTGCCGCATTGATTCCAACGGTTGTAGGTGAGCAGATCACTTTCAGATCCGGGTATTTAGAAAGTAGCGCCTGTGTCTGATCCGTTGATTTTTGCGGTTCATCATCACCATAAGCGATCTCTGTTAACTCCAGTTTTGAATACTTATCATCCTTCATTGCTTCCTGCATAGCAGCGATCCAGGCATTCTGATTAGTTGCCTGTGAAGTTGCAGAAAGAATTGCCCATTGTCCTTCTCCGCCTGCAATATCATAGATTGCCTCCATTAAAGTCTTTCCTATCTCCGCATCTGAGGCCTGATTTACAAATACCTGCCTGCTGTCGGCATTTGTAGCAGAATCTAATCCGGATATTTTAATACCTGCATCCATCGCCTCTTCTAGCGCTGCCTGCAGCGCGTTCTGGTCATTTGCCGATACGGTGATAGAATCGACTCCCTGTGAGATCAGAGACTGGATAACAGATACCTGGGCATCAGCCGTAGCAGCCTCCGGATGTCTGACAATTACTTCTCCACCCGCTGCTTCAATCACATCAGTAAATCCACCGGCAATGATATCCATAAAAGGATTTCCTGCTGATTTTGTCACAAGCGCGTAGACCTTCTTGCCGCTGTCATCTGCTTTTTTTACATCTTCAGCTTTTGAGCCTTCCTTGTCCGCTCCGCTGTTTCCGCAGCCAGCTATAAGACTGACAACCATTGCCGCACACAACAACATACCTACCATTTTTTTCTTCATGACTTTCTTCCTCCTTATTTTAAATTCCTCGTCTATACAAAGCACGCAATGTGCCTGGTATCTTTTTATCTTATTTCATCTCTATACTTTTACTCTGCAATTTAACTCCGCGGAAAATATTCGGCAGCAATACGGAGAGTACAAGCAAAATTCCCAATATGATCAGGATGATCTGCGGATTAAGGTTGATCAGCCCAAGCCCGATCCTCAGACAAATAATAATAAAAGCTGCAATAATCCCTCCCTGCAATTTGCCTTTGCCGCCATTCGTTGAGATGCCGCCGAATACCGCCATTGCTATCGCATCCATTTCAAATCCGTTTCCTGTTGTTGTGTTTGCCCCATAGAGAACGGATACAAGTAATAATGCCGCAAGCCCTGACATAAATCCAGTAACAGAATATACAATCAGTCTGGTTCTTTCTACCTGTATGCCGGCATAGTAAGCTGCCAGCTTATTGGAACCAATTGCATAAAGTCTTCTTCCAAATGTAGTGGCGCAAAGCACGACCGTGAATCCTGCCGCAAGAATAATGACAAGAAATACGATATAAGGAACCTTACCCACTTTTCCCGATATCATCCGGAATCCATCTGCCTTTGTCAGAGAGACAGAACCGCCGCTGCCAAGTGTAATCTCCGCAATTCCTCTGAATATGATCTGGGTCGCAAGAGTTACAATCATCGGAGGCAGCTCTGTAAATCTGGTAAGAATAATTCCATTTACAAAGCCACAAGCCATACCGGTCATCAGACATATGAGCACGACTGCTATAAAGGGGATTCCTTTGTTATATGCCGTGCAAGCCATCGTGGCTGACAAGCATACGATTGAACCTACTGAAATATCAATATCACCCATGATCAAAATATAGGCCATTGGCAGGAGAATGAACACCTCCGTCAGGTATTTCGGCATCTCACGTAATACATTTGAAAACTGATACATAGAGGAAATATTTATACAAAAGATATTTACAGCAATAAATAACACAACCAGCATACCTTCCCAACTCAGAATTCTTTTTTGCCAAACCTTTTCAGGTTTATTGGCAATACTTCTTCCTGATTTACCAGCCATAGCTAAATCTCCCTTTCTTTCAGATTATTTCTGTCAATTGTTCTTTGCGTAATTACATTCAGTATAATTACCACTAAGATGATCACTCCCTTTACTGTATTCTGTGCAATCGCCTCTATCCCCACCAAAGGAAGTGCCTTTGCAATAGCAGCCAGAACCAGGCCGCCAAGCAGCGCCCCTGCAACGCTTCCTCTGCCCCCGGACATACTTACTCCGCCAATTACGCAGGCTGCAATGATATCCATTTCTTTCCCGTAGAGCATATTGGGCTGTGCTGATGAATACACAGATACTGCAATTGTTCCGCAGATACCTGCCAAAATACCCATCATTACATACACGAACAGTTCTACATTGCTTATATTAATACCAGAAATCGATGCGGCTTCTTTATTGCTGCCTACTGCATAGACCTTCCGTCCAAGCCTGGTCCATTTCATCATAACGAAAAATAACGCATAGACGCCAATCAAAACCCAGATCACATAGTTGATCCCCCAAAATTTATCCAGGGCAAAGCTGCTGAACGTCCCCAGATCCTCTGCACTGACCCATTCATTATTTGCAACCAGATATGCGAGCCCGCGGTAAACATACATAGCCCCCATCGTCGCTATGATAGGCAGTACCTTGCCTCTGGAGATCACAAGTCCATTGATCAGACCACAAAGGCCGCCTATTGCCATTGCAATCAAAAAAATTAGAAACACATTCTTCACCACTCCATATTTCATCAGCATTCCTGCTGTCATGCCTGAAAGGGCCAGTGAAGATGCAACCGAGATATCTATCCCGCCTATCAGCAAAATGCCCAGCATTCCAACTGCCATAATCATTGTTACAGTATTGTTCCTTAACATATCAATGATAGATTTATAAGTCATAAATGATGGACTTTTTATTGTAATAGCTGCACAGAGCAGTACCAGCACCACGAGCAGGCTTATTTCCCTGGATGTCGTAATCGTCTTAAGAATTGATTTGTTCTTTTTCATATTCCGCCTCCTGCAAATCTGATGACTTTTCCATTGCCAGCTCCAGAATCCGTTCCTGTGTCGTTTCATGTCCGTTCAGCTCCCCAGTCACCTTTCCATTACACATGATCACGATCCTGTCGCTCATGCCGAGTATTTCTGGCATCTCAGAAGAAATCATGACAATGGCGTATCCCTGCTCCGCCAGATCCCCCATTATCTGATAGATTTCGGCTTTTGCTCCAACATCAACACCTTTTGTCGGTTCGTCCAGTATGACAACCTTCATCTCTTGTCCCAAGGCCTTAGCAACTACGACCTTCTGCTGATTGCCTCCTGACAGAGAGGAAGCCTGATCAAAAATAGTAACTGCTTTCGTATCAACGGATTCCAGTAACTCCTTCGATATTTTACGCTCTACTTTATTGTTATTAAATCCCCATTTTGCATGTTTGTGCATAATCGGAAGGGTTACATTGTCACCCAGCCCCCAATTCAGAATAAGCCCCTGCTTCTGCCTGTCCTCGGGCAGCAGAATGATCCCGTTTTTAATGGCATCTGCAGGTTCTTTAATCTTCACCTCTTTTTTATTTAGATATAATTTACCCGAATCCGGTTTGGTAACCCCGCATATGCTTTCTACCACTTCTGTTCTTCCAGCCCCGACCAGACCGGTAATTCCTATAATTTCTCCTGCTCTTACGCTGAAAGAAACATCTTTATAATATCCTGCTCTTGTAAATCGCTCTACTCTAAGTACCTCTTCCCCCATCTGTACACTTGGTTTTGGAAAAAGATCCTTTATCTCTCTTCCTACCATCGCTTTGATCAGCTCTGCATTGGTAATGCCATCAACCAGATATGTATTGATGTACTGTGAATCCCTAAAAACCGTAATCCTGTCTGCCAAACGGTACATGTCCTCAAACCGGTGTGATATAAATATGATGGATACTCCGTTTTCTTTTAATCTGTCTACAATTGTATAAAGTTCTTCAGACTCATTCTTCGTCAGAGCAGCCGTCGGTTCATCCAAAATAATGATTCTCGCATTCGTTGACAGAGCTTTCGCTATCTCCACCATTTGCTGCTGAGCTACAGAAAGCGTTCCCATTTCATCCGTTGGTGCAAAATCTGTATTTAATTCTTTTAAAATCTTTGCTGCCTGAAGGTTCATCTCTTTCCACTGGATCATCCCATATTTCAACATCTCGTGTCCCTTAAATATATTTTCGGCCACAGACAGATCCGGATATGATGTTGGGTGCTGATATACCGCTGCTATCCCGGCCTCCTGTGCATCCCTTGGCCTTTTGAACTCAACCTTTTTCCCGTCAAGGAACATCTCCCCTTCCTCTGCTCTATGTACCCCGGTAATAACTTTAATAAGTGTAGACTTACCTGCTCCGTTTTCTCCCATCAGTGCATGTACTTCACCTTTTTTAAGTTGAAATCTGACGTTATTAAGCGCTTTGACTCCCGGAAATATCTTCGTAATTCCTTTAAGTTCCAATATATACTCTGACACCTTTCACCCTTCCCTTCCTTAAATTAATTCCCTTTTTCCAATGATGACTTTACTTTTCCTCTCAAATTTAAAATCAGCGGGCTTAAAATATATTTTGAGAAGTGTTTACTTTTATTTATTTTCAATTATATTTCTTATATCCTTCTCGAAAAATATGATTCAAGACTAAAAATGATATAATTAAGACTTGTTTTTCCTCACATGTTTTTGTATAATTTATCTATATTTCTTTGCTTTTTCTTTTTATTTTTGTTTCTCCATATATTTAATAACTGAATTTCCTCTGTAAAATTAGATATTTTATGACATATCGAGCATTTTTCAGCAAGGAGGCTCTTATGATTTTCACTTTAAATTTTCAGTCAACACTGGAACATGAAGAAATTCTTCCTGTAGATCCTGTGGAATTTCCATACATTTGTAATTATGCTGAATTAAATAATTGTATTGACCGATGCTTCCCTTGGCATTGGCATCCATTTTTCGAATTGGACTATATCGTGGAAGGTGAAATAGAGCTCAGAACAGCGGATAACGTATATAATTTGAAAAAGGAAGATGTCTTTTTTATCAATTCTGGAGTTATGCATAGTGTTCATGCAAAAGATAAAATGTACGGATGTAAAATCTATGCCCATTTATTTGATATGCATTTTCTGTCTGGAACGTATAATAGCCTGTTTGAACAAAAATATTTTCTTCCCATTATAAAAAACCAGGATTTTCAAATTTATCTTATTCATTCAGACTCTCATCGAAGAATTCGGATGATCCAAATTTTTTTAAGAATGATCGAATTGAATAAACAGGAACCTTTCGGATTTGAGTTTGAAATCCGGAGGGAATTATGTAACTTTTGGTGTATGCTACTTGAAGAAACTGCAGATTTACGTAAGCAGAATACTGAAAGGAACACCATTGATGTCGACCGTCTAAAAAAAATGATGCAATTCATCCATGAGCATTATGCGGATAAAATAACCCTCGGGGATATTGCTATTTCCACTAATATCAGCACCCGGGAATGCAGCAGATGTTTTCAGCGCTGTATTAAAATATCTCCGATTAATTATTTAAATGAACACAGGATTCGTATGGCAGCGCAAATGTTGCTCCAAACCGATAAAAATATTATTACTATAAGTGAAAACTGCGGTTTTAGTTCAAGCAGCTATTTTAGTAAACTTTTTCAAAAAATAATGGGATGTACTCCCAAAAATTATCGAAAAAAATAGAGAGGGATTTTAATCCATCTCAGACTTTTTTAATCTATCTATAGACCACCTACAATGATACCTGTCATTCCGCCTTTGCGGTATCTGTCCCCCTCACCTAACACTAATTTCAATCTCAACAGGATTGCCAAGGCAGTCATTGATCCTCTGTCGGTTATTATTGCCCCGCCAGGCACCGGACCAATGTCATTAAGATAGCAAATATGAATGCCACCTTACCATGAAATCTTATAATTCAATGTAAAGTGACACTCTGGGTTTATGATATTTTCTGCTTTTAGA
>LDAQ01000021.1 GCA_001028025.1 Faecalicatena fissicatena
TCATGGTCTACCGTATACTATCGAGCGGATGGAAAACTCTACTGGGATTATCAGACGGTAAAAAATGCAATTGGATAAGAAAGGTATGAGAAAGATTATTATTTATGTTTTGTATCATTAGAACCCCGGCGTTTGATGTTGTTCGAGGAAGATAATAAAATAAACACCAAATAGAACCCATCAGCTAACGCTGTTGGGTTCTATTTTCGAAAGGAACCTTAGGTCAGTATCTCCATAAAATTAGCTTTGATACGTTTTTTTACAGTATCTGTATCCTGATTATATATCGAAGATATATAGGTGTATATATAATCCGTAAAATTAGTGCTATATTTTTCTTGCATTCCGGCTGTAAAGGGGGCATCACTCTCTAAAAGAATACGATTTACTGGAATTTGGGCAATAATCTTTTTTCCTGTTTTGCTTTTTATCATTTGATGATTTATAGAGAAATAATAACCCCTGTCAATACTGATATCAATATTAGATAAACTACCTGTATACCAATGTAAAATGACCTTCCCTTCAAAGTCTTTCAATGAACTCAAAATATCCGTTTCGGCTTTTCTGCTATGGATACTAAGGATTTTATTATTTCCAGTGCAATAGTTTAAAATACTGTCGAATATCCGCTTTTGAAATTGTTTATCGTGGTCAGAGGTATTTGAATAGTCTAACCCTATTTCCCCTATGTACCTTGTAGTATCACAAAGTGCTTTGAAAAGAGACAGTTGATTTGCATATTTCGTACATAATTCTGGATGAAATCCTAATGCTATTCTTAGATAAGGGTTGTTATCATATTTTCCAATGTATCTTTTATAGATATCTGGTAAATTTGTAACTGCAATAGTATAAGATTTTTGAGCCGTAATATAATCAATAACAGCTTGTCTGTCATTATATAAATCAAAATGCATGTGTGCATCCATTTTATAATCAAACATTAAATTCCTCCAAATATGCCTTTAACTCATTCATACCATGTTTATACAAGTCAGTATATTGTATAATATTATTTTCAATCGGTCCAGATTCTTGAATTTTCAAAAAAGCTAATTTAGGTTCAAGTCTAGCAAGTGCAAGTCTATACACTTTCAAGCTTTCCTTTGCTACGTTGATCTCATGATAATTGCTATATAAATATTCACTTGTATCCGTCAGTCCCCCACGAAGTATAGCGGCTTTTCTGATGGTGCAAGGCAAACAGTATCCACAATGAAGGGGTTTTGTCCTACCTTTATATCTTCCTACGTCTGGATGAGAACAAGACATAGTGTTTATTAAATTATTCTGTAAAAAATTAATATTTTCACATTCCGCTATCATTTCCCCTTTAGTTTTAAATTGAAATGGATTATATATTGATACAGAGATACCAAGCATATTCATAAGTAACTGTAATTTTTTCATGTAATGAGGATGCGTAGTTCTTGTACTACTAGTGCCAAGTCGAGTATGAGTTAATGGGATATTCAACGAGATTAAACCATTTTCCGGTATATATAACATTACATCCTTCGCCATCGCAGTAGCATATGCAATTGCATGAGAAAAAAACATAAATGACCTCGTCCGTGTTGTATCTTCAACACCATATATGACGGCAGCGTAATTCTGATAGAATTGTTGCTCGACAACGCCATACTTTTCAATAAATTGTGCTTTGAGAATATCTTGATATTCTTTAGTTCCTTTTCCTCCACCATAGTGGCTAACAAACAACACTTTGCTTTTTTCGCTAGATTCTAATAAATTTATTGCACCTATAAAGGAATCAAGCCCACCAGATAACATACATATTTTCTCAAAGGAAGATTTTTCTTTTGTTTGTTTTTTACACCTCTCGTTATATGTTTCTTCTTGTTTAGATAGTTCCCTTTTTCTAAAATGTAAAATCCATTTATCACCACTTAAAAAACTCAGCATTTCTTCGGTTAAATCTTTAACCTCAAGCCATTTATCAATTGATAATACGGGTACAAACAATTCTATTTCTCGGCTCCAACAATCCTTCGCATCCTCACGCAAGAATAGTCTGTCTGCTGCAAATACGAATAAAGATAGATACAATAAATCTATCCCTTCATTTGAGTAGAATTCTTTCAGATTTCTAATTTTATTCCAAAAAGTATATGAAAAATTATTATTATCATTAATATTTACTATTTTTGCATCTTGAATATCTATAATTTCATCAGATTCAATCTTGCATAATAATTTCATTTAGTATTCCTCCAATTCTTTATAACAGCGCAGGTATAGTTCTTGCACTCCAGCTTCGGCAGGCTGTTTTCCAAATACCTTGTCTCTCATTTTTTCGGAATTAAACGCTGTTGAAACGGTATTTGATACATATAATTTCATTTCGTTTTCAATTTGTAATATTTTGTTGATATCATTGGCGTGCTTCTCGAGACATATTTCCAGATCGTTTAATATCTTACCCCAAATATAATTTTCAACATATTTGCAGAAAACGCAATCCATTAAAGCATCTGGTATTGTATCTTGAGTTTCAAAAGTCATCTGATTTTCATCCATATAACTATAAATTTCTACTAATGCATTAGTTGCCGCTTCTCTTGCGATGGCATCGTCTTTTGTATTGGAATCCTTTGCTATATAATTTACTAGTGACGAACATATTTCTTCAACACTCTTATCACGATATTTAATTCCTAATTCGTTGAAGGTTTTGGAAAATCCTTGAGAAGCCACTTTGGAAAATAAGGTTCCAATATTTACGGCGCCCCTAATTCCAGAACTTGAGCTATGTATTAATCTATTTGCGCCACCAGATGCTCTTACGAAATTACCGACTGTTTTTTTAGTCCCACTTCCTCCATTACCATTGATATGTTTTGAAAATTCTGTTTTGGTTCCTTTCCAACTGGAAGGGGGAACTACTTCATTATTATCATCATAATCTTCTGGCAGAAGTCCCTTTTTATCTTTTTGTCCTCCATAACTACTTGATGTACCCATGTTAATTCTCCTTTAATATTTCATCCAATTTGTCTGCTATCTCAGGGGCATCTTTTTTCCATTTTTCAATCAAAGTAGTGATTTTACTTTTATCTTCACATTCCATATAAAATCCCTGTAGTAGTGGAATTAATGGTTTAGTTATCTTGCTACCACTTATTCCATCAAGATATTCAATTGTGCTTAGCTGTAATTCTTTGGTTTTACTTCCCCATGTTAGGAAAAATTTAGTTCTAGTATTATTTAAGGATTCATCTTGAATCATATCATTATAAAGACCATCCAAAATTTGTATTCTATCAAAATCAGATAATTCTTCAATTTGTTGTAAGGCTGTCTTCAAAACCAATTCCGAATGCTTAATCAGACCATCATATATTCTTTGTGCTTGTTCTGACATTTTTTGAATCTTAGTAATTGATTTATTATCCAAAGACGTTCGCATAAAATAAAAATATTCTTCTAGCGATTCATTTGATAAAATAGGTTCAGTCAGCATCCATGTTCTAACCCACAAATCATCTTTCCATAAAGCCAATTCTTTAAGCGCATCATAGGTTTTATTTTCAAAGCATTGTAATTCATCTGCTAATTTATTTTCATTCAGTAAACTTGCCATTTTTCTAAAAAGTGGTGCTCTAAAATATTCAGCTTCCATAATTTTTGCTAGAACTTTTGTGTTTAAAGTAACCCCTCTATACTGAGCCATTTTTTTTCGCATATCTACGCTATTAAGAAAGCGTTTACATTGCCGCGGGTTTCCAGTTAATCCTTTTGATAAAATTGGTGATAGTTGTTTTGCCGCTAGAATATCATCTTTCAATTTATCAGCAATAGTATCATCAATTTCTTTTACTGTTGAATGTGATAATTCAAATTTTAGGAAATCTTTTTTCTTAATTTTGCTTATCTCAAAAATAAATTTATCAAATTCAGTTTCATTTAAATGTTCCTGTGCCAATAGGCAAAGTATATAAAATTCTGTTTCTGAATCGCTGAGAGAAGGGATTCTAATAGGATATTGAATAAGTTTTTCCTGATACTCCTTACCGATATCCATATTTATTCCTTCGATATCATTAAATTTAGTTTTAATTGCATATGCAATATGACGTTCGTCTGCACCTATGACGAAAGAAACATTACCAGTAAACAAAAATAATCTCATTGCTTCGAGGGTATCTAATATAGTCGCAGGGCTGCAACGGTCGAGTTCATCAACAAAGATAACCAGTTTTTCAATTTTTGCATCTTCTAATAATTTAGCAAAGTTATCTCTAAATTCACGAATATCTTCTCGTAATTCCTTGTAGTCTAAGGAGTCTTTAATATCAGAAACTATGTCATCATATTCAAAATCAGTAGTCTCCTTAGCTACCTTTTCAGCAACACCTCTTATCGCAATATCGGTAATTGAACCAATACCACCAGTTAATACCATATCCATACCAAATTTCAACCCGTTTCTTATAAGTTTAAATTTGTCAACACTATCGTATAGGCTCTTTAATGCTATTTTTGCTTTTCCTGATAACTTTGCTTTTGATTTTATTCCATCGAGAATTGCACCAAGCATAGCTGCTTTAGCATCGTCATATCCTTCATATAGCCATCCGTTAAAGAGTAGACATATAGTTCCGTCTTTTTGATTTTCCAACTTTTTTTTGCTCATGTACATTAAGCTGGATTTTCCACTTCCCCAATCACCATAGAGTCCTATACTCGAAGGCAATAATTTTTTGTCATTGACTGTATCATTTAAAATTTGAATTAAATAATCAAAGTCAAGAAAATCTAATTCTGTTTCACTATCTTTCCACATATGAGAACCTCCAATTTTTATAATATAATGATTTATAAATAGTAGTGTCGATGTTTGAAGAATTACATGAATTTTTGTAAAATATTTATCAAATTATATCATATATAGATAGAAAGAAACAGTAATATATGAACAACAACACGTTTTCAGGACTGTATTGAAAGACTTGTTACTATGTAATGCGGCTAACTTTGCTGTCGATGCTAACACATCATGCTTGTCCTTCTTTTTGCCTCGGTGGAAGTGCCCTCGGACACTTCTCATATTTACACCCTAATGTCCCGATCACGCACCCAGATATTTCATCATGGGTACGGAAATCCGTGCCATATAGGATGTAAATTGAGCCGAAATGAAGGGAACGAAACAACCGGCAGCATTGCTGGATTTTCGTCCCTATGCCCTGCCATATGTCCATCTGTTCTCACCCATTTCATGGGTGCAATTTACGGTGCAGATGTCCATAAAATATATCCCGGCAGGGACGGCACATGAAAATACACTCGTAGTCAACAGGGTGGTTTCCGAGAGTATTGCGGTGCGGTGCAAACAAATGTGCCACATACCCACAAATCTAAAAATACACAAAAGTACACAGAATACACTCAGTGTAACGGTTTTGCGACGGTGCTTTACACTCAAGAATCACTTGATAAACGAGTGTAAAACGCTGCTCCATCTCCGCTTACGCTCCGATAACCGCAGAATTTAAAAACAGGATAAGGTTCCGTGCCTTTGGACTACGTCCAAAGCCGAGCATAGCTCGGACGGATGTCACGTCTTCAACGTGCCAATTTTCTCCGCTGTATGCGTCGAAAATCCCTTTCTGGGTCGCTACGCTCCTTGCCCTCAAAACATCCCCCGGATGTTTATTTCGGGTCCTGTAACGCATCATAGATGCTTAACGAAAAATGGAGTGCATACTGCCAAAATTACATCACACAGACGTTCGCCTTACGGCTCTCTTACTGTGGGCAGTATGCACTCCAAGAAATACAAATCGCTACGCTCTGATTTTGACAGCAAAACGCTAATCCACATCAGAACTATAAACGAAAATTAAAGCTCACCGTCCTCGATTAGTTTTACAGGGAGCCGGATGCGGGAAAGCCGCACGTCCGGTTCTGAGTGGGGGATGCCCCGTAAGGGGCATATCTACTTACCAAATATATATTTGAATAGTACACCTTTCGTGAAGGTGGTTCAATATCATCGTGATAGTGGCTCGGTTTTTACATGCAAATGGATTAGGATAAGCGGAATATAAAAAATAACCCGGAGTTGGTATTTTATAAATAATTCTTGCCGTTGCATTGCTATTGTGCGGACAATTGTGTATACTTATAGCAGGAAAGGAGGCTACCATGATGGCAAAGACGACAAATCTATATGTGCGTTTGGAACCGGGGCTGAAAGAACAGGCAGAGAGTGTGCTTGGACAGCTTGGGATACCGGTGTCCAATGCGGTTAATATTTTTTTAAAACAGGTGGTCATGCAGAGGGGGATTCCCTTTGATGTGAAGCTGCCTGCCGTGAAACCTGTAGAAGCCGGGGCGCTAACAGAAGCAGAAATGAACAAGGAACTGGAAAAAGGGTACACGGATTTTGTGCAGGGAAAAACAAAACCGGCGGTGCAGGCGTTTGCTGAAATCCGTAAGGATTATAGCCTATGACATACCGTGTAGCCCTTACGGAACAGGCGGATTCTGATTTACGGGGGATTTATGAGTACATTGCATCCAGCCTCCTGGAACCGGAAAATGCAGCAGGGCAGCTTGACCGTCTGGAAGAAAATATTTTAAAATTGGCAGATATGCCGGGAAAGTTTAAACTGTATGAGAAAGAACCGTGGCGGAGCAGAGGGCTTCACCAAATGCCAGTGGATCATTTTATCGTGTTCTATATTCCTGATGAGAAGGAAAAGACAGTTACGGTCATCCGGGTTGTATATGGCGGACGGAACATAGACGTGCAGTTGAGAAAAACGACAATATAATATAGTGGTAATGGGAAGCATCTCTCCGGGGGTGCTTTCTTTTTGCCCATCTTAAGGAGGTGTGTATGAAATTACCATCCATTTTAGGAATCCGGGACGGGAACGGCAGAGTGTAGTTGCAGAAGAGACTTAGTCTCTTAACATATTAATTATGGAGGGCTATATTTTATGAGCAGGATTTTAGAATTGAGGGGTAAGAGAGCAAAAGCATGGGAAGCGGCAAAGGTATTCCCGGATACAAAGCGAGGCAATGATGAATTATTGTCTGCGGAGGATACCGTCACTTATGAAAAGATGGAAAAAGATGTGGTGGATTTGGGAAAGGAGATTGAGCGGCCAGACCGCCAGACCGCCATTGACGCGGAACTGAACAGGTTCTGATTTCCGTTGAAAGACCAGCCGTTTCTTGCTATACTGAGAGCAGATACGGCTGGGGGAGTCAGCCGGAAATTGAATTTGCGAGGGTAAAATATATGGCTTTTACGAATTTATTATTGGCTCAAAATCGTGATGAATTGCGCCAATGGCTTATGGACAATTACAATAAAGAAAATGAGTGTTGGGTAGTCGTAAAACGTGGGCGTCCGGTTGATAATGAAACATTTTGGTATATAGACGCCGTTGAAGAAGCAATGTGCTTTGGCTGGATAGACGGCACTACAAAGAAAATGGACAATGGTATAACAGCACAAAGATTAGCCCCCCGACGTAAAGATAGCTTATGGTCTGAATTAAACAAAGAGCGCTGTCGGAGAATGGAACGATTAGGGCGTATGACAGACGCAGGCAGAGCTGTATTACCCGATATGTCAGAACAGGGATTTGTGATTGATAGGGATATTTTAAAAGCATTACAAGCTGATACGGCAATCTGGGAAAATTTTAAAAAGTTTCCTCAACTATATCAACGAGTGAGGATTAATACCATCCAGATAAAGAAAGAACAACCGGAATTGTTCAAAAGCCGTTTACGAAAACCACTGGATAACACAAAAGCTGGTGTCATGTATGGAGAGTGGAATGACAACGGACGTTTGCTTGAAGATTTATCTCAGTAATTTTCATGGTAGGATGAACACTCTAAAAAGCTCGAGAAATTATTAGTTTTTAGGCTTTTTAGAGTAATGGTACACAAATCATCTTTGTGATTAAAGGCACTCTGCAATGAATGATATTGGCAATGACCTGGCATGAGGATAACTCCATTACGATATCAGTCACATAAACGGTGAGTCTTCACTTTTTTTGAAATGGTCGTGGGATCTTTACAGAGGAAGCGGGCAATATCCTTAAAGTTAGTTCCTCTAAAAGAAGATACTGGTATTTAATAAATTTGGTAAACAGGTGATTAATACTGGAGTTTTATTCTTTATTGAAGTAAGGTTAAGCTGATGATAAATAAGAATGAGAAAATGATATAATATCATTTTAGAAAAACTACTTTACTGTAAGGTGGAAAATAAATAACATAGTTATCTCAATGTAATATTAATAGATCGTGTTGAGATGGCAGATAGCGCCAAACTGGATGCGAATCAGTTTGAATTAATTAAGAAGCATATAGATGAAAGAAAGGGTGACACAGATGATTGAACCGAGTGAAGTGAATGCTCAAGCCAGGAAAAAAGAGAATGAAAATATGAAGTTTCGCGCATTTCTAAAAAATCATGCGGATGAAGAAACCTTAGATAAGCAGTTTTCAAAATGGCATCAGAAACTGTTTGAGGGTTATGATTGCAGTAAATGCAGGAATTGCTGCAAAATGTACTCGGGAAGTGTTCCAAAAGAGGATATAAGGAAAGACGCGGAGTATCTGCAAATGACAGAGGAAACATTTATCAAACGGTATCTTTGCTTGGATTCCATTACAGGAACATTTGAGACTATACATACTGCCTGCGATTTTTTACAGAAAAATGGTGAGTGCTTGCTAGGTGATTTGAAACCGGAGAGCTGTGTGAAGTATCCCTATACGGATCAGCCGGAACGCTTATACAGTCTGTACAGCGTGCTTGAGGCAGTGGAGGTATGTCCGGTAGCGTATGAAATTTATGAGCAGTTAAAAAATGAGTACGGCTTTAAAAGGCTGCGTTGATGAATAGAAGACTTAGACATTTTTCTAGACCGTGCAGAACAAGATGCACTGGGCTGTTCACAGACACTCAGCGCAGAGCCGCTTGTGGAATGTGTGGATGCAGATAAGGAACATATGGAACTGGCCACTTGGGAGGCTGCTCCGAATGGAAATATTGTAAAGACAGATGTGTCGTTAGCGATGAATTATCTGAACGACAAAGAATTGTCTTACATGGAAAGAATCGTATCCCTGTATCTTGATTATGCAGAGTTGCAGGCTGAACGCATTAATATCAAATATTTGCCGTTTAGGATTATTGGGTTTTATTAAAATAGGTGGTATTTCCTTTTTGATAAGCTATAATAGTAGTTCTCCTTGGATGACAAAGTTAGGTGGTAAAGTGAACTACTGATCTTTGTGTTGACAATATTTAATGAAGAAAGGATAGTAAAAGTATCAAGTGCGAATGTCAAAGTGTTTGTGAAAAGATGAGCTTGCCTTAATGGAATGAAATAGGTATAATTACCTAAATGGAAAGGGATATAAGTGGATAAGTTTGTTTAATATTGACGTCGCTCCTTTATGGGGGCGTGGATTGAAATGCTATCATGTCGTAAAGCATGGTGTATTCCACAAGTCGTTCTACTATGGGAACGTGGATTGAAATAACTATGTAAGAAACACCCTAAACCTAAAATAGAACATTTAATTTCATACAGTCAATTGCGCATCTTTACACAGCAGAGAGGGGAGTGTGTATGAAAAACAAACGGATAATACTCAAATACATCGCCCTTGCCCTTGGCAATATTGCAATAGCTGCATTCATACTCATTCTATATATCGGATACGCCAAGAATGTTAGGAGTGACAAAGAAGCAGCGGCGCGGGAATCATTTACCGCGGCAGTAGAATCCACTGCTCAGTTATCGTATGGATATATGAGCGGCCAGCAGAATGAGTGTGACAGCTGGGCTGCATATCTGGAAAATCATGGGTATTCAATGGAAGAGGCGATTAAATATCTGAAAGAAGTCAATATAAACGATCATACTTCTGTAAATATATTATATTACGACACGCTGTCCGGTCTATCTACAAGTCTGGAAAAGGACGGTGGGAAAGTTGATTATTCACATGTGGCAGAGTCATTTACTTACATTCTTCCCCAAATGGTTAATGGAGACAGAGGCGAAGGAACCATTTACATTTCTTCCGCATTTATCAATCCGCTGGACGAGGTCAAGAGCGTTGGTTTTTGCAGCCTGCTGACAATAAAAGACGAACATGGTCAAAATGCAAAAGCGTTACTCGTAAAGACGATTCCAGTCGATGTACTGCATGACCAGTGGTTGTTTCCCGGGGCATATCGTGAGGCAGAGGTTTCTTTGATAGATATAAATGGGCGGTATATTATTCAGTCTGATTCAATGAGCGGAGATACGTTCTGGACATTTATCAAGCAAAACAACGATCTGTCATATATTGATATAGGTGAATTTCAGAGTTCTTTTCAGAAAAAAGAGCACTGTCTGGTTGATCTGAAGGATCGGGATGGAGAGAATGCATATTATGTCAGCGCTCAGATAGAAAACACACCGAACTGTACTTTCGTAGGATATATTCAGGCGGAAAAGCTGGTTGATATGGGACTTGACTGGCATATGTTTCTGTATGCAGTTATTGGTTTTATATTTCTGCTGATCTTGGATGGAAGCTATATCATGTCCATTAACAGGCAGCTCAGGAAGAGTGTGGAGGAAACGCGAAATGCCAACATGGCAAAAACCAGGTTCCTTTCCTCTATGTCACATGATATCCGTACGCCGATGAATGCTATTATTGGGATGACGGAAATAGCAGTTAAACATATAGATGACCGCAGGCGGGTGCTGGACTGCCTTGACAAGATAACGCTGTCCGGCAGTCATTTGCTTACGTTGATCAATGATGTGCTGGATATTTCTCAAGTCGAATCGGGAAGGATGTCATTGCACCCGGTTGTGTTCTCTCTTTCCGAATGCACCACAAATCTTGTGAATATCGTAAAGCCGCAAATTAAGGAAAAGGGACTGGAATTTGAGGTACATCTGCATAATCTGCAATATGAATATCTGTATGCGGATGAACTTCGAATGAATCAGATATTCATTAACCTTCTTACCAATGCCGTAAAGTACACAAACCCAGGAGGTAAAATCGTCCTGGATCTAGGAGAGACATTTTTACCCGAAGACAGGAGGGTAATTCTTACATATACCGTTCAGGATACAGGGATGGGTATGTCAAAGGAATTTATGAAGGATATGTATCAGGCATTCAACCGTGCAGTGGATCCCCGTATTGATAAAGTACAGGGCTCCGGACTAGGACTGGCAATTACCAGACAAATGGTTGATCTTATGAATGGTACAATCGAATGTGAAAGTGAGCCGGGACGTGGAACAAAATTCACTGTTACGCTGGCGCTTCCTGTCGCAGAGAAAAACACAGATGATTTCATGCTGCCTCCACTTCAGCTATTACTTGCAGACGATGATGAAGTGTTCCTTGAAACAGCGGAGGATACACTGGTTTCCATGGGGGCGGCTGTTGATAAAGCCAACAGTGGACACATGGCAGCTAAAATGGCGGCAGCGAAACATAAAATGGATAATGATTATTCCTTCATAATTGTGGACTTTAAGATGCCGGACATGGGGGGCATTGAGACCACGAGAGCGATCCGGGCTGAGATTGGCGATAAAGTTCCGATCATTATAATCAGTGCTTACGATTGGAATGGAATGGAAGATATGGCAAATGCGGCAGGAGCAAACGGCTATATCATTAAGCCGATGTTTAAGTCCCTTATCTATGATAAATTGAATGAGTTCCTGCATTTTTCTGAGGAGAAAACAGAGGCTGAAAAAAACGAAGAAGACGGAATGCAGGGGCTGCATTTCCTGGTTGCGGAGGATAATGACCTGAACTGGGAGATCATAGAAGAGTTGCTGAAATTCTATGAAATTAAGGCGACCAGAGCGGATAATGGACAAATCTGTGTCGATATCCTAAATCACGCAAAAGCGGATACATATGACGCTATCCTGATGGATATCCAGATGCCTGTTATGAATGGACATGAAGCATCTAGGACGATTAGGACTCTTCAGGATAAAAATAAACGGAATATTCCGATTATTGCCATGACTGCGGATGCCTTCGCCGAGGATATCCAGGCATGCCTGGAAGCAGGAATGAATGGCCATGTTGCCAAACCGGTTGATATGAAAAAGCTTTTCAGTGAGCTGAGAAAATCAGGGCTTGCCAATAAAAGAGGAAGGAAAATCTGATGAAAATGAAAAGAGCATTTTCTATTCTGCTGGCATCAGCGGGCGCTGCCTGCCTTCTCGCCGGATGCGGCGAAAGTTCAAAGAAAAGCATTGAGGACACCGATGTATTGTATCACGCTTATTATTCAGAACCATATGTGTCGTTAGATCCAAGTACAGAACAGTCCAATGGAGTTAAAATTCTTTATAACGTATATGAAACTCTGACGTACTACGATGCCCAATTAGAAGAGGCAGTGCCGAAGCTTGCCGACGAATGGTCATCCAATGATGACGGTACTGAATGGGTATTCAAACTGAGGGAGGATGTTAACTTTCATGACGGAGAAAAAATGAATGCGGAAGCGGTCAAAAGATCCATTGACCGTACGATCACTCTTGGAAAGGGTGTATCATACATTTGGGACAGCGTGGATTCTGTCGAAGTGACCGGAGAATATGAAGTGACCTTTCATCTCAATTACAGTGCCAATATCCCGCTCATCGCATCGGCAAGCAATGGTGCATATATTATGAGCCCGAAGGTAATTGATAAGGATGTAAAATGGTTTAACGAAGGGAATGACGGAGGAAGTGGTCCGTATACAATTACTACGGTTTCAGCCAGGGCGGTTACCATGTCGGCTTATAAAAACTATCGCGGCGGCTGGGCGGATAATCAGTATAAGTATGTTTACATCCAGGAGGTTTCGGATTCGGGCACTCGCCGTGAACTTCTTGAGAACGGGGAATCCCAGCTCTCATCGGATTTTTCGAAGGAAGACTTATCGGTTTTAAGTGAAAACGATGAATTTAACATTCTGACTGCAAACACTTTCATGAATATAATTTTGATGCTGAATACAAAGAGTATCCCCTGTTCCAATGCAGACTTCAGGAAGGCACTGGCATACGCTTTTCCGTATGAAGAGACGGTCAATCATGTTTTGGGTAAAAATGGGACGCAATCCTATGGTATGATACCGGCAGGTCTTTGGGGACACAGTGATGATCTGATGCAGTACAACTGTGACCTGAAAAAAGCAGCAGAATATCTTGAACGATCAGGATTAACCAATGTTACCGTGACTGTTTCTTACATGGGAAGCGATGCTGTATATGGAGAAATGCTTCAGTTGTATAAGAAAAATCTTGCACAGCTCGGTGTAACTTTAAAGCTTCTAAGTATGGACTGGGATGCACAGCAGGCGCTGGCAAAAAGCGCTGATCCAGATGACTGCCAGGATATCATGGTCATGAAATGGTGGCCGGATTTCGCCGACCCTGCCAGCTGGTTTTCAACGCTGCTCGTTAATGACGGGGATTCGGTTGGCTATAATTTCTGCTATCTGGATGACAATGTATTTGAAGACAAGAATAAAAAAGCTGCCGAACTGACCGCAACGGATAAGGACACTGCAGAAAAGCAGTATATACAGATGCAGGAAGAAATTTTGGATGAATGCTATATGATTTTTGCTTTTGATACAATGCAGCATTATGCCGTAAGCAATACAATCAGCGGCGTTTATGAGAATCCTGCTTATCAGAGCTGTATTTACTACTATGATATTAGGAAGAAATAAAGTAAAATATCGGATAGAAGAGTATTTTGCTTAGTTGTTATAAAGATTACTTCAATAAATTTTGCTGTCGTTCCCAAGGAGGGACTTACCATTACAGTAGGTGACAGTCCAAAGAAAGGCAGAAAATATGACAAATGAATTCTACAAATACGAGCTCTCAAAAGAGATTTTGGAGTCATTAAATGGATTAGGTTACAAAGAACCTACAAGCATACAACAGGAGGTAATTTTGCCAATGCTGGCGGGAAAAAATGTAGTTGTGAAAGCCCCTACAGGCAGTGGCAAGACAGCAGCATTTGCCATACCTATCTGTGAAAACATCTGCTGGGAAGAAAATGCACCACAGGCACTAATTCTTGAGCCAACAAGGGAACTTGCAGTCCAGGTCAGCGAGGAAATGTTTTATATCGGAAGAAAAAAGCGGCTAAAGGTTCCTGCGCTATTCGGTGGATTCCCAATCGACAAGCAGATCCAGACTTTACGGCAGAAGTCTCATATTGTGACAGGAACACCGGGCCGTATTATGGACCATCTCGGAAGGGAAAGTCTGAATCTGGAAAAGGTGAGATGGCTGGTAATAGATGAAGCAGATCTAATGCTTGATATGGGTTTTATAGATGAAGTTAAAAAAATCCTTTCCATGGTTCCAACTGATTGCAGAATATCTCTGTTTTCGGCAACATTGAAACCGGAGATCCAGGAACTGGTTGATGAATTCATTCCAGACATGACGATTGTGATGCAGAGCGCTACAAATGAACAGGCGGCAGCCATTACTGAAAAATTATATTTCACAGACCAGGAGAACAAATATGATACATTCCTTGAGATTCTAATCAACGAGAATCCACAAAGCTGTATGATTTTCTGCGGAACAAGGGAGATGACAAATGTTTTGTTTCAGAAACTGCGCAGGAGGCGGATATTTTGCGGGATGCTGCACGGCGAAATGGAGCAGAGGGAACGTTTGAAAACCGTAGATGCATTCAGGAGAGGCTGTTTCCGATTCCTGATCGCAACGGATGTGGCGGCCAGGGGAATTGATTTTGAGCAGATTACCCATGTAGTGAACTATGATTTCCCATCGAAGAAGGAGACCTACGTACATCGAATCGGAAGAACCGGGAGAAATGGAAAATGTGGTACAGCCATCAGTCTGGTGACGGAAGAGGATAAAAGAATGTTAAGGCAGGTGGAGGAGTATGCAGGCCGGCAGCTGCCATTTACAGAACTTCCAGTATTGGATGAAGAGAAGGAAAAAACATTCTGGAAATCCCAGCATATAAAAGTTGAGGTTAAGCCTAAAAAAGGAACGGCTTTGAATAAGGGGATTACCCGTCTTACGATCGGAGGCGGCCGAAAATCAAAAATGAGGGCAGGAGATATTGTGGGAACGATTTGCAGTATTGAAGGCATAGAAGCAGATGATATAGGGATTGTTGATATCAGAGACAGCCTGACTTACGTGGAGATATTAAATTGCAAAGGGGATCAGGTAATGGAATGCCTTCAGACAAGACCGATTAAAGGGAAGATTCGGAAAGTCAGGAGATCAAGGGGGAATGGCAATTGAGCATCCAATGAAACGCAGGGAAACAGTATATAAGCAATTAATACTGTTAGTAGCCATTAAAAAACTACTTTTATTGGAAATATAGTAAACTGATCTTAGCTAAAAATGTGAGGCAATGGGGACATAAGTACGTAAATAAATTTGTAACCGGATTCTGGAACATTGCCAGGCCTGCGGAACAAGCAGGAAAAATTTATGTAAAACGGATTGATGCAGCATTCTACATAAAACATGGATTTGAAGTTATGGAAGTAGGGACATCGCTGCAGATAACTGGAGATGGATGGAAGATCAAGAAAATGATTGACAGTTTAAGAAATAAATGGTAAAATTTATCAACAATCAGAAATATCCGTGAGGGAGTAGTTAGCATAGTGAATATGTGGCAAGTCAACATACTGACCATGAAGGTCTGGCTTGTCTTAAATAACGAGACTCGTGTATAGCGTAATAGTTATACATGGTCTCTTTTTTTGCCCAGGTATAGCTTTATCCGCTATACCTGGGTCTTTTTGATTGCAATAAGATAATCAAGGAGGAAACATATGGACGCATTCATGGAACGCCCGGAGCAGACATTGGCACGTCTCGGGTCGGATAGTGAAAAGGGGCTGTCTGACAGTCAGGTACTGGAGAACAGAAAAAGGTGTGGGGAAAATTCATTTTCTAAGGAGGCCCCCATTCCGCTGTGGAAAAGAATCTGGGAGGCAGCGACGGAACCTATGCTGATCATGCTGCTGATTGCCGCATTTATTACGTCAGGCGTGAATATCGCCAGATATGCAACAGGCGGTGAAGCCGATTTTCTGGAGTGCGCGGGTATTTTTGCCGCGATTTCGCTCTCGGTTGTTATTACCGTAGTAATGGAAGGCAGAAGCGCAAAGGCATTTGAAACATTAAGTAAAATTGGAGAAGATACTCCGGTAAAGGTAATCCGGAATGGGGAAGTCTGTCTTATTCCGCAGAGGGATGTGGTTGTGGGAGACATCCTTTGTGTGGAGACAGGAGACAAACTTCCCGCGGACGGTCGTATTTTAGAGTGTTATGAACTTATGGCGGATGAATCGGCGCTGACGGGGGAAAGTATGCCGGTACATAAAAATGCAGAGGCCGTTCTTGAGAATCCGGGGACCCCGGTTGCGGAACGTGTAAATCTTTTATATTCAGGCTGTTTTATTACGGGTGGCAATGGAAAAATTGTGGTTACCGGCGTGGGCGACAATACGGAGTTTGGCAAAATTGCCAGGGAACTGGCAGCAGCCGATAACAGCAGCACACCCCTCCAGGAGAAGATGGCGTCGCTGGGGAAAAAGATCACCATTCTGGGATCAGCTGCCGCGGCCGTGGTATTTATGATCCAGCTGGTGATTTTCCTCAGGAACGGGACCGCTTCCCTGGATACAGTGTCCGAGGCTTTTATCACCAGTATAGTTCTGATTGTAGCTGCAGTACCGGAAGGGCTTCCTACTATTGTCGCAGTTTCACTTGCAGTGAATATTATTAAGATGTCAAAGCAGAACGCTCTGGTAAAAAAGATGATTGCCTGCGAAACCGTGGGGTGTATTAATGTAGTCTGTTCAGATAAGACGGGGACACTGACAGAGAACCGGATGACGGTGACGGATATATACAGCCATAAGCGCATGCTGAAACCGAATGAATTAAAGAATGTCCATTTGATAGAAAATTTTTGTATTAATAGTACTGCAGATATCCAGTTTGAGGGGCAGCAGATGAAATTTATCGGAAATCCCACGGAATGTGCGCTTTTGGCAGCAGTCCGCCAGAATGGAAGTGATTATACTGCTGTAAGGGAGACGATGGAAGTCCTGCATGTCTATCCGTTCAGTTCGGAATTGAAGTATATGACTACCGTGATAGACGGGGGAGATGGGATCGAAGTGTTTGCAAAAGGAAGTCCTGAGAAAATTATGGACATGTGCAGCATGACGGAAACGGAACGGGAAAAGGCTGTCCGGCAGATTACGGAGTTTCAGGAAAAAGCACGCAGAGTCATTGGATTTGCCCATAGAACAATGAAGCCAATAGACGATTATGAAAAGGATCGGCAGGTACTTGAAAAGGAGATGGTGTTCGACGGGTTTGCGGCAATTGCGGACCCAATCCGCGGCGATGTGTATGAGGCCGTAAAACGGTGCAGCCATGCGGGCATTGAGCTGAAAATACTAACCGGTGATAATATAGTAACGGCCACGGCAATAGCAGAGGAACTTGGGATTCTGGATGAAGATCACATTGCAGTGGAATCTCAGGAAGTGGAAACGCTTTCCGAAGAAGAATTACTGGAGAAAATAAAACACGTCCGTGTAATTGCCAGAAGCACACCGGTTATAAAAATGAGGGTAGTTAAGGCGTTAAAGTCACAGGGCAGCGTTGTGGCAGTTACGGGAGACGGAATCAATGACGCTCCGGCGCTGAAGCATGCGGATGTGGGAATTGCCATGGGAATCACAGGTACGGAAGTGTCCAAAGAGGCCAGTGATATTGTACTGTTGGACGACAGCTTTTCAACGATTGTAAAGGCTGTCCAGTGGGGACGGGGAATCTATGAGAATTTTCAAAGATTTATTCAGTTTCAGCTAACGGTCAACCTGTCTTCGGTAATTGTAGTTCTGGCATCTATTTTGGCAAGGTTTACGGCCCCATTTAGCGCGCTGCAGCTGCTTTGGATTAATATTATTATGGATGGACCGCCGGCACTTACGCTGGGGTTGGAGCCGATACGCGGAGATTTGATGGAACAGAAACCGACTCCGAGAAACACTGGAATCGTATCTAAATCAATGCTTTCCCGTATCGTTGTAAACGGAGTTTATATTTCCTGTGTATTTATGGCACAGCACTGGGGAAATTTCCTCGGAGGGAACCAGGAAGAGATGCCGACGATTCTGTTTACACTGTTTGTCGTGTTCCAGCTTTTTAATGCCCTGAACAGCCGGGAACTGGCCAATGCAAGTATTTTTAAGAATATAGGCAATAACAGACTGATGCTTGCTGTATTTGCAGGAACTTTTGCATTGCAGGTAGTAATTACACAGTTTGGCGGTATGTTCTTCGGGACAGTACCGCTTGGTTTTGTAATGTGGCTGAAAATATTAGGGACTGGTTTTACTGTAGTTGTGATTTCAGAGATTATGAAGTTGATAAAAGGAGCTGTTTAGACAGGGAATGAACTGGTGGCTCGTTCAGACCGTGCCGTGCACTCCGCTGCACTAAGGTTCCTGCATAAAAGTGCATTGACAAGCTAAAATACACATGGTATGATTTTACAGTAAGATTTTAAGGGAATGAGGTTCTCCCGTGGAGTATTCCAAAAGCGCATTTTGCTGATGACTTCTGTGTAAAAGCAGGGTTATCAGCTTTTTTTGTCTAAAGCTGTATCTGCAGATCGCAGTCCGTTTTTTAATTGACCAGAGGATGAGAAGAGGATTGGGCTGCCTGCCGTTTGTTTTAGACACGCTAGAATTGGCAGGAGTCTGCTATAGACAGAGGGAACGGCGATGGGATTGAGAAGAATCTTTTTTCGAAAATGAGAGAGAGGAAGAAAGAATATGAATGACAGAATAAAGAGGACATTCCGGACTTATGAAGAACTGGTGGTTTTGGGGCTTCTGGGAATTCCGATCGGGTTCGTGGTAGGCGGAATCGATGCGGTATTCGGGAGAGTTCTGCTGGCAATTACGGATTTCAGGAACGGGCATCCGATGCAGCTGATTCCATTTCTGGCTTTGGCAGGTGCTGTTATTGCATTTTGTTATCTTAAGTTCGGAGGGAAGAGCAGTAAGGGTATGAATCTGATTTTTGAAGTCGGGCATGGAGAAGAGGAAGTGATTCCTTTGAAACTGATCCCCTTTATCATATCCGGAACATGGATCACACACCTGTTTGGCGGCAGTGCCGGACGGGAGGGGGTAGCAGTACAGATTGGCGCCACTTTTTCCCATTGGGTGGGCAGGAAAATCCCATTGAAAAACAGCGCCCATATTTTTCTTGTGACAGGTATGGCCGCCGGATTTGCCGGACTTTTTCGGACACCAATTGCAGCGGTATTATTTGCAATGGAGGTTCTGGTAGCCGGGGCATTGGAATATCAGGCGCTGCTGCCCGCTGTTACGGCTGCATTTACAGCCAGTGCAGCTTCGCAGCTTTTTGGGCTTGAAAAGTTTTCATTTTCATTGACAGCAAATCTGAGTCTGGATGTTCCGAATATGGGAAGGCTGGTCTTAGTGGGGATTTTATTTGGAATTGTAGGCGGCGCTTTTGCCTGGTCTTTGAAATACATGAAAGGAATTCTTTCCAGGCTTTGGAAACAGCCGGTTCTCCGGATTTTTTTCACAGGTCTTATTTTGAGTGTTTTGCTGCTCCTTTTATATAAAGGCAGATATGCGGGGCTTGGAACGAATCTCATCCATGCAAGTTTTTTCGGTCAAAAAATCTGGGGATATGACTGGTTATTGAAATTCATCCTTACGATACTGACGCTGGCAGCAGGTTTTCAGGGCGGAGAGGTCACACCTCTGTTCGCCATTGGAGCCAGCCTGGGAGTAGCGGTTGGCCCGGCTTTTGGCCTGCCTGTGGAGCTTGCGGCGGCGTTTGGCTATGCAGCAGTTTTTGGAAGTGCTACGAATACGTTCCTGGCTCCGGTACTGATTGGCGCGGAGGTGTTCGGGTTTGCTTACCTTCCACATTTTTTTCTGGTATGTGTATTTTCATATTTGTTTAATTTGAACAAATCCATTTATTCCCTGCAGAAAATAAGGCATGGACGCTTGGGAGAAGCGGAGCGGGAGCAGCAGAAAGAATATACGGATGTTGTGCAAGGCAAAACAAAACCGGCAGAACAGCTCGAATAGCGCTTTATGCAGCTGTGTGATTCTTAAGGTTACAGGTTTTCCCATGCAGAGAACAGTAAATCATCCAGTATGTTGGTTCTGATTCACCGTTAATCTCTAACAGATTAATATTATAATCATATCCGTCAATTGTAATTGTACTGCAGTTGAGATCCGGATAGGCTCTGTATGTTAAGCAGTGTTCACGGCAGAAATGTGCAATTAAATCAAGGATTGCTTTATTATTTTCCGGCTTCTGTCTGCTGAATAAAATGTATGCAGTTTTCATAAGATACCTCCACTTACATGAAATTGATTATTGATTGTGTTTTAAAATGGAACCCGAATTTCCGGGAGTATGTATTGTAACAGAACTCATACGTTTCTTACAGTTAAGCAGATTGTATTTCTGCATTGTGGAATATAGTTTTTCGGCCATTGTTGCGTCCATGTCGCAGAGGGGAAGCCTGCAGGGGCCGGCCTGATAACCTAATGCGCGCATGGCCTGCTTAATGGGAATGGGGTTGACATCTAAAAACAATGCTTCAATCAGCTCCAGATATTTGAGCTGCAGGCTGTCGCTCTCGCTGCTGTTTCCATTAAAGTATGAGGCGCAGATGGCATGCACTTCGGCAGGCACGATGTTGGAAAGGACGGAAATCACGCCTTTTGCGCCCAGGGCCAGAGCTGAAGTTATCTGATCATCGTTTCCGGAATAAATGGCAAGGTCGTCCTTGCAGAGTGCAGCGATTTTGGCGATTTGGGAAAAATTGCCGCTTGCTTCTTTGACTGCTACGATATTCTCTATTTCACTGAGCCGCTTGAAGGTTGCCGGATAAATATTTACGCCGGTGCGGGACGGTACGTTATACAAAATGATCGGCAGATCCACTGCCTCAGCACATGCCGAAAAATGTAAAAATAACCCCTGCTGGGAAGCCTTGTTATAATAGGGCGTAACATGGAGCAGAGCGTCTGCACCTGCTTTCTCGCATTCTTTCGACAGATAGACGGCATGGGCGGTGTTGTTGCTGCCGGCTCCCGCGATCACCGGAATCCGTCCCTTTACATGCCTGACTGCATGTTGTACGAGTGTGATATGTTCGTCATCAGTCAGTGTGGAACCTTCCCCGGTTGTTCCTGCAACGATGACGGCATCTGCATTTTCACCGATCTGCATATCTAACAGATCGTCAAAGGCAGGAAAATTGATTGAAAAATCGTTATTCATAGGGGTAATGACTGCAGTACCCGCTCCTTTAAAAATTAATTTTTTCATTATGCTGTCTCCTTATCTGGATTGTTGTTTGAGTTACTATTATCATATAAATTTCCCTGTAAAAAAGGGATAATAGTTTTAGCAAATGTTATTAAAACCGTATAAGTATTCTAAACCTTTACTGATTAACCTGTTGCTATGTGATTAAGTCACAGTTAAAATCTTCGGAATTATGTATGCTGGGAACAAATAAAGTCGGAGGTTATTGATTGTGGCTGATAAGAAAATGTGTAGAAAGGCTTTTATTGAACGTACAGAATGTGTGGCATGCGGATGCTGTGTGAAGGTATGCCCGAAAGATGCAATTCAAATTGAGAAAGGAATTTTTGCCGATGTTGATCTGGCAAAATGTGTTGGCTGCGGTAAATGTGCCCGCGAATGTCCTGCATCCGTGATCGGAATCCGGGAGGTGCTCGTATGAAAAAACACTGGTATGATTATCTATGGATATTTTCAGCGGTCTATCTGCTGCTCGGTTTTTTCAACATCCTTTTTGCATGGATCGGTCTGCTTTGTTTTTTTATCCCATTGATTATTTCAATTGCCGGGGGCGGCAAGGGGTATTGCAACCGCTACTGCGGAAGAGGGCAGCTGTTTTCATTGCTGGGCGGACGGTTTGGCCTGTCCCGCAAAAAAGATCCGCCGAAATTTTTGCGCAGCAAGTGGTTCCGCTACGGGTTTCTGCTCTTTTTCTTTACCATGTTTTTCCAGATGTTGTGGAACACCTGGCTGGTATTTGAAGAGGTGCATGGACTGAGGCAGATAGTGACCGTCCTGTGGACGTTTAAATTGCCATGGCACTGGGCGTATCACGGAACGGCAGTTGCCCCGTGGGCAGCACAGTTTGCCTTTGGATTTTACAGTGTTATGCTGACGTCCACAATACTTGGCATGATTACGATGGTGCTGTTTAAACCCCGATCCTGGTGCGTATACTGCCCGATGGGTACGATGACACAACTTATCTGCAAAGCTAAATCAGGCCGGGATGTGAGCGTGTCACAGACTCAGGGACAGAATATTGGGAGGATCTGAGTAAAATGCAAACAGGGATTTAGCCTTATAGAATAAATGCTTAAATCAGGTCGTACTTCTGGAATAAAAAGCTTTGAAACTTAAAAGGACTGCTGCAGCCGTATATGATCCTGAAAAATCATACTTCGGCTGCATTTTTTGTGCTATACTGAAAAAAGAACTGTACAGAGAGGGATAGATAGCATGAGGTGTATTTTCTGCAAAGAGCCGTCGGGATTTTTTAAAGCATACCATGATGATTGCCATAATAGAGTTCAGGCAGCGCCTGGAAAGATGGAATATATTGTGAATGAGTATACGCGGAGATTACATCAATAGAAATTCATTGTGATGGTCTTATATGGTTCAAATCCCTGATTCAGGCAAAAGTGAGAACTATATATATCCAGTATGATGGAATTAGGTGTGCCATTAATCCTGGTATGTTCCCGCACAATTTCTTCTGCCACGCTTTTGACAGTCCAGAATTTGTAAACTATAACATTGATTTTCACTTCTCTTGACTGATCCGTTGATATACTTAAGTCATTTACAATTTCATAGTCTGGTAGTAAGTTAATCAGTGTCAGAATTAAGACCAGAGCTATTAAAATAAGATATAATTTCTTCTTCATAGATAAATTCCCCCTATAAAAATCATAGGACGGAAAAAGATGCAAATCTACTGGTAAATTATGGTAATTAAATAGCGGTATGAATGTGGAAAAAATTATATGTGACGGTGTATAATGTAGATAAATTACAGAAGTCTGAAATAGCTGCTGTGTATGGAAGGACATATATTACAGACTGGGAATATAGCCGGAAAATATAAACGGTAGAAGAGGGCGCTATGGCAAAAGGATTGATAGATTTATTATTGGATAATATATTTGACGCCGAGTGGATAGGACGCCGTGGGGAAAAATTAACAGATAGGGAACTTATTCTGGTCAGATTGTTTGGGCGGAGCGGCAGGGTGCTGCGCAACATTTATGTGCCAAAGGATAATGGAGAAACGTCTGAGATAGATGTTTTATTTATTACACAGAAAGGTATTTTTGTAATCGAAAGCAAAAATTATTCCGGTTGGATTTTCGGTGATGAAAAGGCGGCGTACTGGACGGCAATGCTGCCTAATAAAGCAAAGAATCGTTTTTATAATCCGATTAAGCAGAATAAATCACATATCAAATGGCTGGAAAAATATCTGGATGATGATATACCGTTGTTTTCAATCGTTACTTTTTCTGAGCGCTGTGAATTGAAAAAGATTAACGTTGAAAGTCCAGATATTTCAATTATAAAAAGAGATAAGTTGTATGCGGCTGTACGACTCACCTGGGGCAATGCCGAGGACAAACTTGATAAGCCTAAGATATCTGAAATATATGATAAACTCGAAGTGTTAACTCATGTAGATCAGGCTGTAAAGGCAGCACATATAGATAAAATCAAAACCAAATATATGAAAGCGGAAATTCAGACAAATACCAAACAGATTGAGCCTGCAGAACCAACGGGTGAAACTTTGATTTGCCCTCACTGTGGAGGAAAACTGATACTGCGTGTTGCAAAGAAGGGAGCTAATGCAGGCAATAGTTTTTATGGCTGCGCAAATTTCCCAACTTGCAGATATGTACGCAATATAGATGGAGAATTCGAAAAGAATAAGGAATGACTGGAGAAAAATATGAAAGAAAGATTTGAGACCGAGCGCTTAATACTGAGACCATGGAATACCGGGGACGCAGAGGCGTTGTACCGCTATGCCAAAGATGACAGGATTGGTCCAATTGCGGGATGGCCGGTGCATACCAGTGTGGAAAACAGCCGCCAGATTATAGAAGATGTACTTTCCGCCAGGGGAACCTATGCGGTTGTATTAAAGGAGAGTAACCTTCCCGCCGGGAGCATCGGCCTGATGACAGGAGATGCAAGCAATCTGGTAACTACGGAGGCTGAGGCAGAGATCGGTTACTGGATCGGTGTTCCGTACTGGGGCCAGGGATTGATTCCGGAGGCAGCACGGGTACTGATAAAATATGCATTCGAAGAGCTGGGTATGGAAAAGCTCTGGTGCGGTTATTTTGATGGTAACAATAAGTCGTTCAGAGTACAGCAGAAATGTGGTTTCGTATATCACCATACGAATGAGAATATTTTCTGGCCGCTTATGGGCGATATCCGAACGGAGCATATTACCTGCATGACGAGACAGCAGTGGGAAGAAACTGGCGGGGCAAAGCGCAGAGATAAAGAACTGTTGTTAAATTTGGATAAGCTGCATACTACCGATTTGGGAGTTGGACGGATCAAAAAGAATCTCTGTATTGACACAGATGATGTGAGCGAATGGTGCAGAGCGAAAATACAGGAGCCATGCAGCAGTATTACAAGAAGAGGAAAGAACTGGTATATCAGCTCGGACGATTGTATCATAACAGTTAATGCAAATAGCTATACTATTATTACGGCGCATAAGCACAAGTAATAGAATTGCTTTAGTGCCGTATATGAAACTGAGAGTTTTTGTCAGTTTATTGCACCTGTTCGTTTTCTGAAATTCACTATAACTAAAAACAGGAAGACGAATAAAAGCTGATAAATAAAAACGAAAAAAGGCTTTGACAGGTGGATGGAGATGCGGATTTAAAGAATATAAGAGATACCACAGCCTGGTGGAGACTCTAGAAAAGAGCAGGACATGGAGATGAAAGAAATGGATATAGAATTGAGAGTTGAACGTCCGGAGGATTACAGAGAGACAGAGAATCTTGTCCGGGAAGCATTCTGGAACCATTATTCACCGGGATGCAATGAACATTATCTGCTGCATATTATGCGTGATTGTCAGGAGTTTGTACCGGAGCTTAATATAGTTGCTGTACATCAGGGCAAAATTGTTGGTAATGTTGTCTATATGAAATCAAGAATAGAAGGCGATGACGGAAAGACATACGAGGTTTTAAGTCTGGGACCGATTGCGGTACTGCCGGAATTTCAAAGTGCGGGAATCGGTGGACGAATGCTTGATTATACAAAGAAAATCGCACGCGATATGGGATTTCGGGCAGTTCTGCTCTGCGGTGATCCGGATTATTATTCCCGTCATGGATTCATACCGGCGGAAAAATTGGGGATCAGAACAGCCGATAACAAATATGCTGCGGCCCTTCAAGTCTGTGAGTTGCATGAAGGTGCATTGTCAGGTACAGGCGGGAGATATTATGAAAATTCCATATATGAAGTAGATGAGACTGCCGTAAAGGAATTCGATAAATATTTTCCTGTGAAAGCAATTGTGACAGGAACACCGTCTCAGCAGCGTTTTCAGATTCTTTCTGGAATGTTCAGGGATGTGGATTAAATCGGAGCATTTGCCGAAAGCATTGTATGCAAATCCATAAGTTCTAAAATTTTGGTACAGATTCTAAAATATGTGACATATAAGTACCTTGTTTTTTATGATATTCTTAAAAAGTAAGGTGCTTATATTATGAAAATAACATTTTTAGGCGTAACAGGCTGGCTTGGGTCAGAGATCTCTGCGGAGACAGTGAAACGAGGGCATGATGTAGTCGTGATTTCAAGGCATCCGGAGGACATCAAATATACATAGACTCCGGATGTAGAGTCTTTGAAAGCGGATGCCGGCAATTATACACAGCTGAAAGAAGCCATCCCAAAGGACAGTGATATATTGGTTAATTCTCTGATACCCGATCCGTTTTAGCTAGGTGTAAGACATTGAATGATTATTCAGAGTATGTTGCGAAAGTGACAGAGAAAGTTGGCCTGGATCCGTCTAAGACTGAGGGGTATATAGAGATGTACTGGAAAGGCTGATTGGGAGCATCTTTTGTTACAGTCCAGACTTGTCTGAACTGTTATCATTTTATGGAACAGTTTATGTCCATGGAAAAAAGTAGCTTTACATTAATTGATAAAAATGCTAAACTTTCATAAAGGAAATATTCTGGAATAATTAAGGGGATACCATATGCGGATTAAGAATAAAGATATAGCGAAAATATTAGGGATATCTACTACAGCGGTTTCACTGGCTATTAACAACAGGCCGGGTGTGTCCGAGGAGACAAGGCTGAAAGTACTGGAATTGATTAACGAAGACGCAAATAAATCATATCAGATGCTGAGTTCAGAAAAGAAACAGAACGGTACGTTACTGCTGAGTATTCATAAAAGACATGGTGAGATTATAAAAGAGAAACCTTTTTTTTCTGATTTGATAGAAACCATTCAGCAGGAAGCCATGAAACGTTCTTATACACTTACGGTAGCACATTATATGCCAGGGCAGGATCTCGAACAGTATGTGGAATATATAGAGGGGATGCCGATCGATGGCATTATTTTGATGGCTACGGAAATGAATTACGAGGATCTGGAATATTACCAGAATCTAAGTGTTCCGATTGTACTTCTGGATGGTTCCTTTGAACTTGCAAGTCTGGATTCGGTTACGATAGATAATGAGAATTCTGTTTTTAACGCTGTCAGCTATGCATACGGGAAGGGGCACCGCAACATTGGATATTTAAAAGGTGAGGTGTTTATTCAGAATTTTGGTCATCGATTCGATGGGTTTTTAAAAGGAATCAGGGAATTCAGGCTGGATGGTTATCACCATCCGGTAGTGAGTCTGCCATGTAATATTGATGGCGCATATAGAAAAATGAAAGAGATTCTGCAGGAGGATAAAGAATTTGCCATGCCAACCCTGTTTCTGGCGGATCTGGATTATATTGCATTGGGGGCTATGCAGGCGATTAAGGAGGCGGGGTATCGTATTCCGGAAGATGTTTCGGTTATCGGATATGATGATGTAGCTGCCTGTGAGGTATTTGACCCTCCGTTGACTACGGTTCGTGTCAACCGAAAAGATATTGGACGACTTGCGATGAACAGGTTGCTTGAAAAAATGAGTGAAAATGGAGATTATTATACTAGCACGCAGATTTCATCAGATCTGATTGAAAGAGAAAGCGTAAAGGATATCAGCGAGTAAACTATAGGGACTTGAATGCCGAATATAACGGCATCCGTGTCCCTGTTTTTTTATGATATACCTTATTCTGCAGCTTTGCTGCAGACCCGCCCGAAGGGCATGAATTACGGGGGGCTTTTGGGTATCCTTTAATCTGCGGCCTGGCCGCAAATCTGCCCGCAGGGCATGTGTTACGGGTACCCTTTGGGTATAGAATTCCCTATATCATAAAACCCCTCCGGGGGATACATACTTTATTCTTGCTTTATCAAAAGTGAGCCAGGTTTAATTCGCCGAAATTACTGCATGGCGGCGGGGCAGTACTGGAGCGGACTATAAGTTTGGCAGAGATTTCTGTGACTGTTGTATATGTCTTTGGAAATGAAATGTTATGAATTAGCTGCCGCACGGCAGCTTTTCCCATCTTTTGCTGTGACACCTTAACAGAGGTCAGTGGCGGATCGAATATTCTGCAGGAAGGAAGGTCATCATAACCGATTATGGAGATATCCTGTGGAATTCGATATCCAAATTCTTTGAAAGCCTTTGCGGCGCCCAGTGCAATATAATCCAGGTCGGACAGAAAAATAGTCGGCATTTTAACCGCAGATATGCCGGATAATATTTTTTTCATTTCCAGGTAAGCATGTTCCACGCTGCAGGGAAGCTCAAAAACAGGATTGCAATTATGCTCAAGATCATAGTATCTTAAACCATTTCTATATCCATCAAAACGCTGATCAAAATTACTGATGTAAGTCTGGCTTTTTAAATATCCAATATTACGGTGACCAAGACTGTAAGCATACTGTACTGCCTGAAAAATTGAACTTTTGTTATTGAGAATTACGGAATTTAATTGAGAAGTTCCGGATACGCTGTCCAATAATATGAGCGGTTTTTGAATTTCCTTATAGATGCAGAAGTCTTTTGATTCCAATTCCGTTGCAAGAAGGATAATACCGCTGTTATTATCTGCCTGGAGCGTGTCTAAATATAATTCCTTATTTTGAAGCTGCATATAATGCAGGACATTGAGATTATACGAATGATGGAGGGCTTCCTGCTGAATTGTGCTGATTAAATCTGAAAAGAAGGGCTTATCATTCATTATATGCCCATGCTTTTTATGTATAGCGAGTGTGATAGAACGATTAGGCGAAGAAATACATTTTTCTGATCTGGCGTTGGAGCATTCTTTCAGCCTGCAGACTTTTTTACGAGTTTCTTCGGAAACACCGGAATGGTGGTTGAGAGCCAGGGACACAGCAGTAGGTGATATACCAAGTTTTCTGGCAATTTCTATATTTTTCATATAAATACCTCCTGCAAATGATTTTAACACATCAACTTAATTAAAGTAAAGCAAAATTATAAAGCTGATAAGCCTGGGAGAGATGCGAAAAACATAGTATGGTAAAAATAAACAAATAAATGAAAGCAAATCAAAAGATTATAAATGCTATATTGTTGATTTTGATGAAAAAACAGCATTAGATCTAAGAGATATTGACAAAACATAAATCTAATGATAAAGTTTACTTAACATAAATACTTAAATAAAATTAAGCAAAACAAAGGAGGAAAAAAATGGCAAGAATTGTGTTTGGAAATCATCCATATGATGTTTCAAAAGATAAACCGATGCGTATTGGCAAGGAGCAGGTGGGGTATTTTACATATCCAGATTTCGCTATTGAGACCAGTGATTTAAATAATCTTTATGTCAGTACCAGTGAACTGACAATGGGATATTTTGAATTGGCTCCGGGGGCAATGTTTTCGCCGCCGGACCATCATCCGGGAGATGAGTGTTATTACATTTTGGAAGGGGAACTTACAGAGGTGAATCCGATAACCGGTCAGGCCGTGAGGGCCATGGAAAACGAGGTTCTGATCATTCCTCAGGAAGGTGCGCATGGTGGTTACAATTTTGGCACTAAGAGGATGAAAGCAGTTTTTGCGCTTGCACCTCAGATGGTTAATACAGAAGAACAGATATTTCCTACAGATCTGGAGGGGATGTGGAGAGTGCTGAAGGGAAAGCAGGAAGCAGATTACGAGCCATGGCCGGATTGTAAGGAAACCGGCACAAACGGAACAATTAATGATGTGGGAAAATGGCCGGTTGCTGGAGAAGAACTGAGGAAAGACCCGAAGTACTTAAGACTGATCAGAGAAGAAAATAAACTGAATGTAATCAATGGACTGGATAATCCCTACCTGATGAGATTTGCCTGCAGTAACGATAAAATACATTTCGGTGAACTCGTTTTCCCATCAGGTGGCGTGGGGTGCCGGGTTTCTGATCCTGAGTCACATGCCGGTGAAACGGCAATATTCGTTAAGGAGGGAATCATTTCATTTATTATGATGGAGTCCCGGGAAGTGTTCAAAATTGAAAAGGATGAAGTAATGTTTATTCCTAAAAACACGGAATACCAAATGGTAAACAACTGGGAGGAGCAGGCTCGTGCGGTGTTCTGTATCGCTCCGGAGCTATAAAGTGTAAACGTTTCATAAAGTGGGGAAGAAGATGACGATGATGGAAGAAAAGCTATTAGTCATGCATGGCATAACAAAAGAATTCCCGGGCGTAAGGGCGCTGGATCATGTGGAATTGCAGCTGGAAAAAGGAACTGTTCATGCTCTAATGGGGGAGAATGGGGCTGGTAAATCTACTCTTATGAAAATACTGATGGGAATATATCAGCCGGATGAAGGGGAAATTACCTTAAAAGGCCAAACTGTGAAAATTGACAATCCCAAAAAAGCGCTCAAAATGGGGATATCCATGATACATCAGGAACTGATGCCGATTCCTGACATGAGTGTAGCGGATAATATCTTCCTGTATGATTATCCTGCAAAGAAGGGTTTTGTGCAGAAATCAGTGCTTTATAAAAAGACGGAGGAGTTATTCCGGGAGCTGGGAATCGAGGGTGTATCTTCGAGGGTTTTTATGAAGGAGCTAAGCCAGGCACAGATGCAGATGGTGGAGATTGCGAAAGCTGTGTCGGCAAAAGCGGATGTGATTATTATGGATGAACCGACATCTGCTATATCTGACCATGAAGTGGAAAACCTTTTCCGGATTATCTGCACGTTGAGATCAAAAGGGGTGGGAATCTTGTACATTTCCCATAAAATGGATGAGATCTTCAAGATATCGGATTATATTACTGTTCTGAGGGACGGACAGTACATAGACAGTGCTCCATCCGATAAGCTTAATCAGGAGAAGCTGGTAAGACTGATGGTCGGCAGAGAATTGAAGTCTATTTATGACAGGCATCCTTCTGTGACCGGTGAGGTAATGCTGGAGGTGAAACACCTGAAATGCAAAGGTGTATGCGAGGATGTAAGTTTTAAATTGCATAAAGGAGAAGTGCTTGGCTTTGCAGGTCTGGTCGGTGCAGGGCGTACTGAGATTATGGAAGCAGTATTTGGGATGAGAAAACGGCAGGGCGGCGACATTATAAAAGAGGGAAAAAAATTGAAGATATGCAATGTCAGAGATGCCATAGATTATGGGCTGGCACTCGCGTCCGAAGACAGGAAAAAATTCGGCTTATTTTTAGAACTGTCAATTTCGTATAATATTACAATTTCTTGGCTTAAACATTTGCAGAAATCAGGGATTGTAAACCGCAGAGGAGAGAGGGAGAAAGCCGGTAACCTGTCAAAGGATCTGCAGATTAAGTCCTCAAGTATTAAAACCAGAGTTGGAAAATTAAGCGGAGGCAATCAGCAGAAAGTAGTATTGGCAAAATGGCTTCTGACAGAACCGGACATCCTGATTTTGGATGAACCGACACGAGGGATTGACATTGGTGCAAAAAAGGAAATATATACACTGATTGAGCAACTGGCGAGGGAAGGCAAAGGTGTGATAGTTATTTCGTCTGAAATGCCGGAACTGATCGGCATCAGTGACAGGATCATAACGGTTCATGAAGGCGCTGTAAAAGGAAGCTATACAGGAACAGAAATAACTCAGGAAAGAATTATGATGGACCTTGGGTAGGGAGGAAGAAGAATGAAAACATTACAGAAAAAGAAAAGTGCTGTAAATAAAATACTGAATGCCTATGGCATATTTCTTGTCCTGGTAATCATGTGTATTGTCATATCTATTTTATCGGATGGCCGCTTTCTGGCATACAGAAATATCGTGAATGTATTCCGACAGGTATCTATCACAGGGATATTGGCCATTGGTGCGACCTTAATCCTGATAACGGGGGGAATTGATCTGTCTGTCGGTTCGGTGCTTGCCTTAGCCGGTGTAATAGCAGCGGATATGGCGCATCCGGAAAGCGCTTTCCCTCTGGCGGTAGTTTTTTTGACGGCGGTTTTAATCGGGCTGGCAGCCGGAGCTGTGAATGGAGCTCTTATTGCATATGCGGGAGCGCCACCCTTTATTGTTACACTGGGTATGACGACTGCCGCAAGGGGGATGGCGCTGCTATATGCAAAAGGACAGCCAATTGTGGACTTTAAAAAATCATTTAACTTTATTGGACAGGGCAATCTGCTTGGGATCCCGGTACCGGTATGGATCCTTATATTTATCACAATTGTCTCCGGTATTATTTTACATAGCACAAAGCTGGGACGTTATATATTTGCGGTTGGAGGAAATGAAGATGCTGCCAGGGCTTCTGGTATTAGTGTTAAAAACGTGAAGTTTTTTGTCTATATCTATATGGGTGCTCTATGCGGAATTGTTGGACTGATTCTTGCGGCAAGGACAAATACCGGCGCACCTAATGCGGGTGCCGGTTATGAACTGGATGCAATTGCGGCGGCTGTAATAGGCGGGACAAGCATTTCGGGAGGAAAGGGACATATAGCAGGGACTGTTATTGGCATGCTGATCCTGGGCGTGTTAAGCAACGGGCTGGATATATTGAACATATCTACATATATACAGCAGATTGTAAAGGGAATTGTTATTGTCCTGGCAGTATTGATGGATATCGTGCAAACGAAGAGAGATTAGGGAGGAAAAAATATGAAAAAAATGAAATCATTAGTTACAAGTTTGCTATTAGTGTGTGTTATGGTATTTGTGTGCGCCTGCGGTAAGTCAGATGGCGGTTCAGATACAAAAACAAGCGGGAAAGGAGAAGATGCATACGTAATTGGATGCTCATGGATGGATTTGACCACCCAGTATCAGGCGACACTGAAATCATATGTGGATAAATACTGTAAGGAAAATTATGCGGACGAGGTAGAACTGGTACATATGGATGGACAGAGTAATTCGGCAACACAGGTATCACAGATGGAAACACTCGTTTCTCAGGGGGTGGATGCAATACTCATGGTTCCGTATGACAGAGCAGGATGTGCACCCGGAGTAGATGCGGCTGCGGAGGCGGGAATTCCGGTCATTGAATTATGTCAGGAAACGAATTCACCTAACAGAACTTCTTTCGTAGGATCGGATCATAAGGTGTCCGGGATCCAGACCATGACCAGATTGGCGGAAGAAGCAGGCGGTAAAGGGAAACTGGTTGTTTTGGAAGGCCCGACAGGGCAGGATTGCGTGATCGCCAGAGGAGAAGGGATGCAGGAAGTTCTGGATGAAAATCCTGGCATAGAAGTGATTGCCACAAAGACATGTGACTGGGACAGGGCCAAGGCAATGTCAGCCGTGGAGAATATAATCCAGTCAGGTCTGGAGTTTGACATTATTTTTGCACAGAGTGATTCCATGGCTATGGGTGCACTTGAAGCGCTCAAAGGGACTCAGTATGAAGGAAAAGTTCTGGTTGGCGGAATCGACTGTATTACAGATGCCTTACAGGCTATTAAAGATGGGACGCTTGTATGTACATCCTTCCAGAATGCTCCCCAGCAGGCGGAAGACGGCCTGAAGGTTGCGCTGTCTGCAGCCAAGGGCGAAAAAATAGAGGAATTATATGATATCCCGTTTGAATTAGTTGATGACAGCAACTGTGAAGAGGAAAAGTATGATGTGGAATATGCGCAATAGCAAAAAGGAGGAAGATAATATGAGTATGGAAATGTATGATCACAATGGAAAAGAAGTAAAACATGGTTTGGCAAGAGTGAATGGCATCCGAATGCATTATGTAACAGCCGGCGAGGGTGAGCCTCTTCTGCTGCTTCATGGAACCCCGAAAACAAACTGTTACTGGCATAAGCTTATTCCGAGATTAACACCTTATTTTAAAGTGGTGGCACCTGATCTTAGAGGGTTCGGCTATACGGATAAGCCGGGTGCGACGGCAGGTTATGATAATCTGACAATGGCGCAGGATATTGATGAATTGATGAGCACGCTTGGAATCGAAAAATTCCATATTCATGGAGAGGACAGAGGAGCGGAGTATGGATGGGCTTATACACAGCTTCATCCGGAAAAGGTAATTGATATATCTTATGGGGAGATGGCAATTTCTGGTTATGGAATCGAAGAAGCCTCTTACTTCACGGAGGAAAATATCATTGCACAGTATAACAATACTGGAAAATGGCTTTGGCATGTACCATTCTTCTTTGTACAGAACATACCGGAAATGCTTCTGCAGGGGCATGAGTGTGAGTTTTGGGATCAGCTGTTGAAGGGGAGCAGTTATAATCCAAACGCACATAGTGATGAGCTGATGAACGAATATAACGATAGGTTTACATCCCCGGGCGGCATGAGGGGAATCCTGGAAACGTACCGTGCTGAAATTAAAAATATACATATTAACCGTGAATTGATGGAAAAGAACGGAAAATTGAAACATCGGGTTATGACGGTGGGCGGAATGGAGTTTTATGGCATAACGGTGAAAGACCATGCACTGAAGATTTTTGAAAGCGTGGAAAAGGATGTAGTCTTCCGTGAATGCGGCCATCACCTGGCAATTGAACAGGATGAAAAGCTTGCAGAGGCAATTGTTGATTTTATGATAAAGAAATAGTTGAGAAGCAGTGAGATATTATAATGGTAAAAGACGGGGCCTTATTAGACAGATGCCCCGTTTTTGTATAATAGAATATGGAAGTTGAACTCTATGTGGATTGTATGTGTTAATGAAGGAGTAAAATTAAAATGACAGAAATAGAAAAGCTGGATGCAGGATTAGAATATTGTTTTTTCGATGAGGAAGTAGTAGCCAGGAAGAAAAGGGCTCTGAAAAGGAGCGCAAAACTTAATGCTACAGACCCGGCCGATTATGGAGCACAGCTAGTTGCTGTCAGAGAATTGTTTGGGACTACGGGGAAGAATATTTATATTCAGCCGAATTTCAATTGTGACAATGGGAAAAACATTCATGTGGGAGAGGATTTCCTGACAAATTATAATGTGACAATTTTAGATATAGCACCGGTATATATAGGTGATTATTGCATGATTGGCCCGAATACGCTGATTACAACCGTAGGGCATCCGCTTTCACCAACAGCGCGCCGGGAAAAAAAGGCCTGTGGTAAGCCGGTCACAATAGGCGACGATGTCTGGATCGGAGGCAATTGTACGATATTGCCTGGGGTGACAATTGGAAACAATGTTGTTGTAGCTGCTGGAGCGGTCGTAACAAAAGATGTCCCGGATAACTGTGTGGTTGGTGGAATTCCGGCAAAAGTGCTGAAGAATCTTGTAGTGGATTAGTTCGTGAAATAAAATAACCCACTTTTATCTTTACTGCAGACAACTGGAATGAAAATATGAGCAGAAATGTGGTGAAAAAATGTTTCAAAAGGAAATACATATATAGTTGCTTATTGAAACATTCTGCGCTATAATAAAGAAAAAGGAAAGGTATGGTACGAGATGAAAACAAAGTTTCATGAATATCTGGTCTTATTTCGCAAACTTAAAGGATATACGCAGGCGCAGATGGCGGAGAAACTGGAGATTTCCCGTTCAACCTACACCAATTATGAAATAGGGAACCGTTCTCCGGATCTGGAGACCCTGGAGAGAATCAGCGAAGTATTGGAATGCTCCCTTGATGAGCTGTTTGGAAAAACACCGGTCCGTACTGCTGATATGGTGAGTGAAACACCGGTGCCATATAGAGTAAGCTCAAAAGAAGTACCAAAAGTGAAGGGCAGAAAACTGGCAATTGGGCTGCAGGATTTCCGCAGGTTACGTGAAAAGAACGGCTATTATGTGGATAAGACGAAGATGATAGAGGAGTTTTTGGACTCCGACTATCAGATAACACTGCTTACTCGCCCAAGACGCTTTGGAAAGACGATGAATATGTCCATGCTGTCGGAGTTTTTGGATTGTTCAAAGCACTCGGCAGATCTGTTTACAGGAATGAAGGTCAGTGAGAGTTTTGTAATGGCGGAGTTGAATAAACATCCGGTTATTTTTGTCTCATTTCTCAACGTAAAAGGAGATACAGCGGATGGAATGCTGTATCAATTGATGTGTACGCTCAGGGAGGAATACCAGAGGCATCTTACGGCACTGGATGACGGAACGCTTTCAGATTCGCAGAGGAAAGAACTCGATTATATTTATGAAGGCTTATGGCAGACTCCGGATTCAAAAGAGGCTGGTAACTGTATCATCAGGTCTGTTATAGTGTTGTGCCAGGCATTGGAGAACTATTATGGAAAGAAAGTATACCTTTTAATTGATGAGTATGATACTCCTTTTATTGCAGCTAATGATGGGGGATATTATGATAAGGTGAGAGGAATTCTGTCAGGTATGCTGAGTTCTTCTCTGAAAGGAAATCCTGCACTGGAGAAGGCACTGCTTACGGGAATCCAGAGAGTTGCTAAGGAAAATATTTTTTCGGGATTGAATAATCTGGCAGTCTGCACAGTCTGTAATCAGGAGTATTCTGATTATTTTGGATTTACCCCGGAGGAGACCAGCGAATTGCTGCAATATTACGGTTTAAAGTTAACAGAAGATGTAAAGTTAATGTATGATGGCTACCGATTTGGAGAAACAGAAGTGTACAATCCCTGGTCAGTTACATTTTATGCAGCCCGAAAAAAGCTGGAACCATATTGGGTGAATACAAGTGAAAACAGTATTATTAAAAATGCACTTGAGCAAAGAGGGGAGAAGTTTGCAGGCGCATACAGAAAGCTGATTGAAGAAGGCACAGTAAGTGTACGGACAGAACTGTCAACCTCCTATTATGAGGCTGCGGACGATGCGTCCCTCTGGGGGCTGCTGATCAACGCAGGTATGGTAACAGTTCAGAAAGAACTTGAGGAAGGCTTCTGTCAACTAAGGATACCAAACTTTGAAGTGCGCAGGGCGTTCCAGGAGCTGACTGCGTTCTATTTGAAATTAGAGGAAGGGCATATTGCGAGCATGCTGAGGTATCTGAGGCTGGAGTCTATGGATGAATTTGCAGAAGAGTATCAATGGATTCTTTCGGAACTTCCGTCCTATCATGATCTGAAAAACGAGAACAGCTATCATATGATGATGCTGGGAATGTGTGCATTTCTGTACAGATATTATGATGTAAGAAGCAATCGGGAAAGCGGCAATGGAAGAAGCGACATACTGCTTTATGCCAAAAGTCCGGAACTGCCTCATATGATTCTGGAATTTAAATATACGAAGGATGAATCACAGAATCTGGCAGAACTTGCCCGGGAAGCGATAAAGCAGATAAAGGAAAAGAAATACGCCGCGGGAATGAAAGGAACGGTATATTATATAGGCCTGGCACATTTGGGAAAGACTGTAGAAGTGAAGTGGGAAAAAGCAGTGACTGAATAAACGAATCACATGAACGATAATCGGTGCAACGGTCATGGATAAGTTTATAAAGGCCTTTAAGTGAGCGGAATTTATTGTATTTTGATAGATAGTGTAATATAATTATGGCAAATGTAATGCAGACGCCATTTTGTTAATGCAGATGTAGTCTTTTAAAGGCTGCATCTCAGTTTTTAATTGAGGATACTAGATATTGAGAGGAGACGCGCGGGGATGGCCAATGAAGAATTAAAGCAAGCGAACATGGAACGCGTTATCCAAACAACAGTTTCTTATATGCAGACTATACCGATTCATAATATTACAAGAGAAATGATTGCACATAAAACAGGATTGTCAGTACGTTCATTGCAGCGTTATTTTGGAACACTGGATAACCTGATGTTTATCGCAACCAAACGATATTATCAGGCGTTTGATGAGTGTTTCAGTAAAGAATTCTACAGCAGGAATATAGGGGATAAGTCTGGATTGGAGCAGCTTCGGTTTATTATTGAGTCTTTTTCATTTTTGCTTCATCCTGATATGCCGTCGATTCTGACGCTTCATCAGATTGAACAATATTGGTGTGAACGGGAACCTTATTATTTTGACTCATTGGTTCCCAGTGCTATTCTCTCCTGTTATGGTCTCCGGGATGATCATTACAATTTTTTAATGACGATATTTGAATGCGGGATGCAGGACGGCAGTATTCGTTCCGATTTGAATAAGAAGTTAGCATACGAGTGGATCTATGGCGCATTTACCGGGTTGCTATATCGAATCGGTTTTGTGAATGCCTACTTTCAACATAAGAATAGTGACTGTGAACCTGAGCAGATTATCAGCTCTTTTACTGATGCCGTAATTTCTTACATTCGGGCAAAATGAGAGCTGCATTTTTAATGCCTAAATCAGTCCTGATATGGGACAGAAAAGATTTATGGCATTTGCTGTAATTACTTTTTAATTCTTGCGGGATAATGAGACCTGAATAAAAGGAGGCAATCGGAACATGAATCTAATTAAGATCCGGCTGAAAAAAATAATATGTATGGCATTTGTGTGCCTGCTCTGCACTTCTATATGTACGCCTGTCTATGCTGCCTCACAGAGCAGAAGCGCCGCTCGCACGATCCGGGTTGCTTTTCCGCGGCAGGAAGGATTTGTGGAGATCAGTACCGACGGAAATTACAGCGGTTATACCTTTGAATATCTGGAAAAAGTTGCAGAGTATACAGGCTGGGAAATTGAATATATCACCTTTGATGAGATGGATCTCAATGAATCTATCCTCGCTGCTATGGATATGGTGGCCTCCGGTGAAGCAGATATCATCGGTGGGCTGCTGAAAAACGAAACGCTCACGGAAAGGTATGATTTCTGTGACAATAGTTATGGGCTTGTGTATACGACGCTGGCAGCACGGGAAAACAATACATCAGTATCCGAGGATAATTTCCGGCAGATATCTCCCCTGCGGGTGGCAGTATATGATAAAGCAAATACGCGTAATGCGGAATTAGAAGATTATCTGAAAAAAGAAGGGGTGGTCTATGAACTGGTTCCCTGTGCAAGCGTACAGGAGCAGATGGACGCTCTGGAAAACGGTACGGCGGATGTGGTGAACAACGTTTCTCTCAGTAATTATTCAGGAACAAAAATCATTGCGAGCTTTGCGGCAAGGCCCTACTATTTTGCTGCCACAAAGGGGAATACGGAGTTGGTTTCCGAATTGGATCAGGCTCTGTGCGATATTTCTTATGCATTTCCCTACTTTCAAAAGCAGCTGCAGTCAAAATATTTTGAGCAAGGTACTGGAGTCTTTGCACTTACAGGAGACCAGGTGAACATGCTGGCGGACGAGCAAACCCTTCAAGTCCTGTGTGTGGACGAATCAGCGCCCTTTGTGATGCAGGATGAGAAGGGACAGCCGTGCGGGGTGTTGGTTTCGCTGATGGATGCTTTTGCTAAAGAAACGGGAATTGCCATTCAGTATGACATCTATGACCGGTCGCTCCTTTTTACAGAGCAGTTGTCCAAAAAGGATTATGATTGCATTTTGGGCATTCCTGTTAACCAGAATTATGCGACAAAATATGGGTTTATCCGTTCAATGCCGCTGGACACAGTAGATATGGTGACATTTTACCGGCCTGCACTGGGAAAGCCATTGAGCGAATGTACTATAGCCCTTGTGGAGGAATCAGACTATGCAAAAAACATGGAGTGCAAAGAAGTAATTTACGCGAGCACTGTAGAAGAATGTATCCGCCTGGTTAATGAGAAAAAAGCGGATCTCGGTTTTGATAACCGAGCTACTGTAGACTATTACATTTATGACATCTATGCCAATCTTGTCACAGATCTCCGAGCCGGTCATAGTGCTGATATCTGTGTGACAGTATCCGACAGGAGCGGAAATGAGCTGCTTGCAATCCTGAACAGCTATATAGGCAGTGTTGGGGAGGATGTGCTGGAGGAATACTATGCCGAGGCCAGTATACATAATCAGAAAAATACCGTTGAGCTGTTGGCCCGTTCCAACCCGCTGCTGTCAATGTCGCTTGTCAGCGTGTTTATCATCGCCCTATTTGCCGCGGTTTTGTTTGGAATTGCCAGCAGCCGGAAAAAGAAGCAGTATGCGTTGCTTGTAAAAGCAAATGCCGCAAAAAGTGATTTCTTATCGCGTATGAGCCATGATATGCGCACGCCGATGAACGCCATCATTGGCTTCGCACATATCGGTATTGAGAGCCATGATCCGGACGAGTCAGCTGAATGCCTTCAAAAAATCAAGGCATCCGGTCATTATCTTGAGGGACTGATCAACGATGTGCTGGATATGAGCAAAATTGAAGAAGGAAAACTGGAGCTTCACCCGGAGCCGTATTATTATACAGAATTCGAAGAAACGATTCGTACCATTCTCATGCAGAAGGCCCAGCAAAAGGGGGTTATGTTTGTGATGCGTAACTCGGTGAAAGTCCATAGTGCAGTGGCATTGGATAAGCTTCGAACCCAGCAGGTGTTTGTAAATCTGATCGGTAACGCCATTAAATTCACACCCAGGGGTGGCAGGGTTGAATTCTCGGTCACAGCGCAAGCAGCAGAACCGGATGGAACGCTTCCGCTCACCTTTATTGTCCGGGACAATGGTATCGGTATGTCTGAGGAGTTTCAAAAAAGCAAGTTGTTTCATTCCTTTGAGCAGGAGCATAATAGTGTCCTGCAAGTTGAGGCAGGAACGGGACTTGGCCTGTCCATCGCAAAGCAATTGGTGAACCAGATGGGAGGAAGCATTGAGTGTCAGAGTGAACTGGGAAAAGGGACTGCTTTTACAGTAAAGTTGTATCCGAAAGTGGTTCAAGGCCAAACAAACAAGACCAAACAGTCTGAGGAAATTTACGATATTCTTCGAGGAAGAAGAATTCTGTTGTGTGAGGATCATCCCATGAATGCTCAAATTGCCACATATCTCTTACATGAGCAGCATATGGAGGTCGTAGTTGCCGAAAATGGAAAATGTGGTGTGGAGTTTTTGCAAAATCACGAGCCAGGTTATTTTGACGCTATCTTAATGGATATTCAAATGCCGGTAATGGATGGCCTTGCAGCGACCATGGCCATCCGGGCCATACCCAGACCGGATGCAGGAACAATCCCTATCATTGCCATGACTGCCAATGCTTACGATGACGATGTAAAGCGATGCATAGACGCTGGAATGAACGCACATTTGGCAAAACCAGTGGAGCCTCAGAAACTGTATCAAACGTTGGCTGAGCAGATTGATAGCCATGAATCCATGTGAAGTTTGCGACGAAGTACGCTTAAAATTTCAAAATCTCAAAATTTCAAAATCTTAAAATCTTAAAATCTTAAAAAAAGTATTGACTTTGAGTTTACTCCAGGGACTATAGTGAATACAGAAAGTCAAAGGAGATGATATTTAAGTGAAGTATGAACAGTTAGGAAATTCCGGCATTGAGGTTTCAAAGCTCTGTGTTGGATGTATGAGTTTTGGTAAGCCGTCCGCAGATTTTCATGAATGGACATTAAATCAGGCGGAGACAGAGACCGTGGTTAAAAAAGCGTTAGATCTTGGCATTAATTTTTTCGATACAGCGAACACCTATTCCCACGGGACCAGCGAGGAGTATCTGGGCACCGCATTGAAGGCTAATGTTGCGAGAGACAAAGTGGTCATAGCAACCAAGGTATATTTCAATGAAGGAAATTTGTCAAAAGAAGCAATCACCAGAGAAATTGATGGTTCTCTGAAACGCCTCGGAACGGATTATGTGGATTTATATATTATTCACAGGTTTGACTATCAGACACCTATAGAAGAAACCATGCAGGCACTGGATGGTCTGGTTAAAGCGGGAAAAGTACGTGCACTGGGGGCTTCTGCCATGTATGGCTATCAGTTTATGAATATGCAGCATACAGCGGACAAAAACGGCTGGACCAGATTTGTATCTATGCAGAACCATTATAATCTGCTGTATCGTGAGGATGAGCGAGAGATGATCCCGATCTGCAGGCAGGAGAATGTAGCCCTGACACCTTACAGTCCCCTGGCAGCAGGCAGGCTGTCCCGGTTAGAATGGAAGGCAGATACGAAGAGGAGCCAAACGGACAAAACGGCTGCCCAAAAATATGATGGTACGCAGGAAGCAGATATTCTGATTGTAAAAAGGGTTGCAGAACTGGCAGAAAAATACGGAGTTAAGATGTCCCAGATTGCGATTGCATGGCAGTTTGCGAAAGGAGTCACATCGCCGGTTATCGGGGCCACGAAGGCCGCATATTTTGACGATGCGGCTGGTGCACTGGATATCGAACTCACGGCTGCGGATACTGCCTATCTGGAAGAACTCTATCTTCCGCATAAAATTGTTGGTGCATTGCCGGCAGCAGATAAATAATTGAAGGAGGCATATTATGGAGAAACAGACAGCGGGAAGGGATGCTCTTGGTAAGATTGCCCCCAAATTTGCAGAATTAAATGATGATGTCCTGTTTGGTGAGGTATGGTCAAGGGAAGATAAACTGTCACTTCGGGACCGGTCGGTCATAACGGTAACGGCTCTTATGACAAAAGGGATTTTTGACAATTCTTTAAAATATCATTTGCTGAATGCAAAGAATCATGGTGTAATAAAAGAAGAGATGTCAGAAATCATAACACATCTGGCTTTCTATGTGGGATGGCCAAATGCGTGGGCAGCTTTTAACCTAATGAAAGAAGTTTATAAGGAGGAAGAAAATGAATAAGAAAAAACTGGCAGCATATTTTTCATGCAGTGGAGTTACGAAAGCCGCAGCAGAATCGCTTGCATCTGCAGCAGGCGCAGATCTTTTTGAAATCAGGCCGGAGACGCCCTATACAGATGCAGACTTAAACTGGAATGACAGTAAGGCACGCAGTACCATAGAGATGAATGATCCATCATCACGGCCCGCGATTGCAGAGATGATGCAAAATATGGATGAGTATGATATTGTTTTTATTGGATTTCCGATTTGGTGGTATGTTGCTCCTACCATCATCAACACCTTCCTCGAAAGCTATGACTTTTCCGGAAAGAAAATCATCTTGTTTGCAACATCCGGTGGAAGTGGATTTGGAAAAACCGTGGAGAAACTGAGAGTAAGCTGTCCGAATTCGACTGAAATAATCGAAGGAAAGCTCATGAATGGGAAATACACGACAAAAGATCTTGTCTCCTGGATTGAGAGCCTTGAGCTGTAAAAAAAGCCGGGGCAGCAGTGGCAGACAAGTCTCATCCGTATCACTTACATATGTACATGATGGTAATAGTCTAAAGCATACCCAAAGGGACTGCGTTACTGGACCCTTTGGGTATACTTTTGCTTAAAAGAAGAAAAATAATCTACAGAATAAAAACGAATCACAGAAAGGGAACAAAAATGAGAAAAGTAATTTTATACATTGCCATGAGCCTTGACGGCTACATTGCAGACAAAGAAGGCGGTGTAGACTGGCTGAACGAGTATGGCGATATAGAGGAAAACGACAGCTATTCTATGTTTCTGAAAGAAATTGATACTATCATCATGGGATATACCACTTACCATCAGATCGCGACAGAGCTGTCTCCGGATCAATGGGTGTATGAAGATTTAGATAGTTATGTGATTACGCATCATACAATTCCTTCCTCGCCTAAAATTAAGTTTGTAAATGAGAATCCCTGTAAGTTAGTAGAAGGGCTGACGAAAAAAGAGGGAAAAGATATCTGGATATGCGGCGGTGCAAACATTGTTGACCAGCTGATGCAGGGAGACATGATAGACAGATTTTATATTTCTGTAATTCCGACGATTCTGGGAGATGGCATCCGGCTTTTTGGAACGTTGGATTTTGAAAGGAAACTAAAGCTAATCCGTACCAGGGATTATGATGGGATAACAGAGATTGTATATGACCGTGGATAAACATCTGGCGGGGACGCTAAAAAACTGCATCAGCGAATGCCCCCAGGGAAAGCGGTTCACTGGTGGATTCGATATAATAATCCACCAGAAGCGGATTGTCTGTGATAATCCCGTCGACATGGTATCTCAGATTCTTATCAATTGCAGCCTCGGAATTTGCCGTCCATCCGTATACTTTTTTATTCTGCATTCTGATGGAGGAGGTGATATCTCTCGAAAGTGAGGTGGTTTCAACGCTGTATGCATCGATATAGTCAATGTCAAAGTTCCGGGAATAGAGCAGGGGGGTAATATATACGGTGTCTATCTTAGGCTCCGTTTTTTTGATATTTTCCAGAAGTTTGAGATCCATGGAAGCAATGGTGCACTGATTAATCATGCCGTATCTGTTAATCAGTTCCAGAGTCTGGGTTTCAAGGCTGCTTCCCTGTCCGCGGCCCGTCAGTTTCAGTTCAATCATCAGATTGATTTTATTTTTTGCGATTTTCAGCATGTCTTCCAGTGTGGGAACCGGCTCTCCTGCGTAATCAGGGGAAAAGTAGAAGCCTGCATCATAGTCTTTTATCTCAGGATAGGTAACCTCCCATACATTTTTATTAACGCCGGTAGTACGCTTGAAATTGTTGTCATGCATGACAATCAGTGTGCCGTCTTTTAACTGCTGGACATCGATTTCCGCCGCATCAGCTCTGTCCTCTATGGCCTGGTTAAGAGCAGCCATTGTGTTTTCAGGAGCGAAAGTGGCCCCGGCACGGTAGGCAATGATCTGGGTAGAGGAACGGTCCGGATAAATAAAATTGCCGCCCAATTCTGTCTCACTAAAAAGCAGTAACAGTATCACGGTCCCGATGATGATGACTGTCCGTTTTACGATTGAGAAAAGGTTCTTTTGGGTTTTAATCGGGGCGGGCCGGGAATCTTCTCTGTAATTGTGAAAGAGAACGATGATAACAGAGAACAGCCAGATCGTTCCGATTGTACCGGCAGTGAGAAACAAGGGACTGCTCCAGCGTTTATATAGGAAGAGGAAAACGGCTTCTGCTTCAGTCGCGGGATAGAACAGCTTTGTATAAGCAGCGAGGCAAAGGACAGCCAGGACGATGATAATAAAAGTGCCGAGGAAAAAAGCGGCATAAGAAAACAGAATTTTGCCAATTGTGCCGGCTTTGCGGTTATTTATAAGTGATGTACCTTCTCTCCAGGAGCTTTTAACATTCTTTTTAAATAAAATAATAGACGGCAGAATGAAAAGATAAAGAAAAAATACATAATTCAATATGATCAGCAAAGCTGCATATACGATGAAAAACAGCCTGTTTTGTGTAATGAATTCCATAATGAATTCCGGTATTTTAATCCAGCCTAAGACATGCTGAGAAAATGTGGAAACTGCCAGAAGTACAGTAAGCATGAATCCCCAGAAAAACAACAGTGTTTTAATGTGCAGCAATCCACGGCAGTTACGCGCGGCATCTTTCACTAACTGCCGGACGGTCAGTGACTCATGTTTCCAGCCTTTTTCGCAGTAAACGTACAGCGCGGAAATTTCAAAAAATGTAACGACCGTTATCAAAAGAAGAAGCAGAATCAGTAAAATAACTGAGAGCGGGGCTGTCAGGAGCTGACCTGCATTTTCAAAACTTAAATAAGAGATATTAGCTGTTTTTAAAGCATAATTCAGGATATCCTGGCTGAGAGAATAAACCAGGGAATAGCAGATTACTTTATAAAATAACTCAAACAACAGTAAAGTTGTCCAGTTGCTAAGGGAAATTCCAACTGCTTGTTTAATGATTGCTTTCATAGTTTAGTACCTTTCTGTTTGCCTCGGCAGTAACATAGTTCTCATTTTCCTATCTATATGCTATCATTCCCATACTTATTTACTTTTAACTTTTTTCAAAATATTTCTTAGAATAAAATAAAGAAAATTCTTAGATTGGCGGGAAGCAGGAAGAAAAGCTGGTATATACCGGTCTCTCAGGGGGAGTGGTTTCTTATGCTGGTATGTCGCAGACCTGTCACAGGAGAATACATTGATAGAGGCTCTGAGATATTTATGTGAAGATGAAACTCATGTTTGTGATCAGGTGTTTTTTGTAGTATATTGAAAGCATGGTAGAAGAAGGCAGCCATTTTGCCGTGAACGTATGAGTGGGATTCAGTTATGCTGTAGGGGATAGAATATGAATATAGAAGCAATTCAAACCAGAAGAAGTATAAGAAAGTATAAACCAGAGGAAATTTCCAGGGAAGTGGTGCGGGAGATCATTGAGGCCGGACGCCTGGCTCCTTCCGGGAAAAATAAGCAGCCATGGAAATACATCGTTTATGGCGGCAGCAGCAAAAAAGAACTTTTGGATCAGATGAAGGCTGGGATCAGGCGTGAAAAAAGCGGGGAAGCTTTGTTGATAAAGTCTGCTTACGGCCTGCCAGATGCGGAAAACACGCTACGCATTATGCGGGAAGCCCCGATACTAATTATAGTTTTGAACACAGCGGGCAAGTCACCGTTTGAGAGTCTTACAGCAGACGAAAGATTTACTGAAACTGTAGACTCCATGTCTATAGGCGCTGCGATTGAAAACATGCTGCTGTGTGCGGAGGATCTGAAGCTTGGAAGCCTGTGGATTGCAAATACATGTTTTGCCTATCCGGAACTGGTAAATTATATCGGGACAACCGCACAGTTAATGGGGGCTGTTGCGCTGGGAACTGCGGATGAGTCGCCCAGGCAGAGGCCCAGGAAGGCAATGGAAGAGATTGTAGAATACAGGCTTTAATGGTAACCACTTTCTTTACCAACACTGTATTTTTATAATGAACTGCTATTATGGTTAAAGAATATTAACGAAAGAAGGTATTATCATGGCAGATCATATTATAAAAGTAGATTCCGAAAAATGCATTGGCTGCGGCATGTGTGTCAAAGACTGCGGCCCATAATATTGAATTAAACGGAATTCAAGCAATTCATGATGTAGATGTTGAAATTTTATGAAAAATGAATTCTGAAGGATAAACTTTTAAAAGAACAGTTTAAAGATGGAACATGTGAGTTTATGAAAGAAAAAATTACGATGATACGGCAGGCCCCAATATTAGGTGCTGACTGATATAGGGCTGCAGCTCTGTTCAGGCAGAAATTATTTGTAATAAAGTCTGAGCATGTTATTTTTATCTACAGTAAAACAATCTTTTTCATAGATTCTTATAACACCTGTTGGACCGCTCATAAAAGCGCCTATTGGAAAATGAATAGAAAGCTCAAGCGGAAATAAAAGAAAATTACCGTGATTATCAGAATTAGAAAATCCTTTAAACAGTTTTGGTTCTTTTGAATCTGTTAATAATGAATAAAAACAATATTTCATATTAGTCAACCTCCTTTCAATAAATATATGTTTAGTATACAGGATAAATGTGTCTTAGATATGTACAAATGAAAAAACAGGCACAGAGATGATGATATTTACTGAATTGTGTGACAAAATACACTCATATCAGATGGAACTGCCGTATTTTCTGCTGCTTTCAAGGAAGTCATTCAGAGATTTCTTGATGCAGACGTTGGAATTGTTCAGATGCCCTGCCCGGAGCTTTGCTGTCTGGAGCTGGACAGGGGGAACGTACGGGGGGCGGACAGCCCGGTTGTAGTCGAAAACACAAGGAGCAGAAAAGAGATGCAATATGGAAAGCTGGCTGTCCTACAGATTAGTCATCGGCCTTACAGTTGGCTTCGTTCACCAGGATTGTTGCAAGGGTATCCCCAAGCTGTGAAAAAATCGCGGCAAGAAGCTCCAGCTCTTCTGAGGAACAGTTTTTTGAGAGAACACATGCAATTGATGATATATAAGTAACAAGTTCACAGGAATTCAAAGTAATCACCTCCCTGTATATAGTATGCCGCTATGTTTTCAGACGTGATAAATCACAGTCATGTCTGTTGATAAGCGCAGATATCCGGGAAGAGTACTGTTTTTTTGTAAAGGAGCAGCTATGAGCAAAATAGTAATTTTGACAGGCAGTATGAGAAAAGGCGGAAACACAGATTTGCTGGCAGGGGCATTTGCCGAGGGAGCGCAGGAACATCATGAGGTAGAAATAGTATCAGTTGCCGAGTATCAGGTTCATCCATGCATTGGCTGCAATTCCTGTTTTTCAAGAGAAGGCAGTCAATGTTTTCAGGAAGACGATATGCGGATGATCTATGGAAAATTGCCGGAGGCAGACGAGCTGGGCGGAGGCCTGGAAACGGAGGGGGGTATCTGACAGATAAATGGAAGCCTCGTGATATCGCGAGGCTCTAAGATCTATGTTGATAATTCTAATAGCTGAACACAGTTATTATTCTTCAGGCTTTTACAGTATTCACTGGGATTTAATTTAGTATATCGTTTAAATTGATTAGAGAAATAATTTACATTACAAAAATTCAAAAAGTCAGATACCTGGGTTATATTGTAGGTGCCCAAGCATAGCAGTTCCTTTGCTTTTTCTATTTTGAGCTGAGTGTAATAATTCATCACAGAAGAAGTGGTATACTTTTTAAACATAGCTGATAAAGTGGACTTGGAACAGTGTAGTTTTTGACAGAGCGAGGACAGCGTCAGGGAAGAAAAAAGACATTGCTTCATTATCACTATCGCTTCGTCTACTAAAGGGGGATATCCCGTTTTTGGCACATGCTGATCATGACAGAGAAGCGTATCCATAGAAATCAATAACTCTAATAAAAATGATTCCAGATTATTGATTAACAAGTGTTCTTGTTCCAGGCTATGGTCTGGTGATATAACCTGATAAATCATGTTCTGAGTGTCTATAACAGATGAAAATATCTCGCTGCAGTATTTAAGAGCATTAAAAAAATAACATTTAGCAGAATTCGTTAGAAAGATCGATTTGCCAGCCAGTCTATCGAGAGCATTCCCGTTGTAATAAAAGGCGCCGTTGCATATAGATGCTTTTATGTTCTTCATAGATTTATGCTGATGATATTCATTAGGTTTATGGAAATAAATATGGCCCTCTTCAAGTATGACAGTCTTAGTTTCAGTTATGATTTCTACACTGCCAATATCCGAATAAATAAACTCCCAATAATTATGCGTTTCGCCAAAAGATTTAAAATTAGGATTAAGATCGCAATAAAAAAGACTCACTATATTATCCAATTGAATTACTTTATTAAGCAATGACGGTTGAAATAATTTTTCCATGTTTACGTCCTTATCTTTCGTTTTGTTCTTATCAATCTTAGCAATTTAATTTTACTTCTTTATAAAATATAACATAGTATGGAATATCTTACAAATATCATGTAAGAAATTGTATGTATTTTGATGCCAATATAAGGTATTATCTAATAAATCTTAACTATATATGAGTATTTAGCAGGAGGAGAAAAATGAACGGCAGGGAAAGAACGTTAAATTTTATGAATGGCGAAAAAGTAGATTATATTCCATTTCATCCATTAGTTATGCAGTATGCAGCTGAATATGCAGATATTCCATTTAGAGATTATTGCCTGGACTATAGGAAACAATGCAATGCAATGATAATGTTTGCAGAGGAATTCGGAGTTGACTGGTTTCATCCGTCAGGATTTGCGTACTGTGAGGCAGGTGCGTATGGAATGGAAATAGAGTTTCCGGAAAATGATTGCCCGTATCCCAAAAAGCACCTGATACTTGATTTTGAAAGAGATTATAAAAAGATTAGGAAATTGGATATAAAAAATAATGACGCGATGATGAACCGCGTAAGAGGAGTTAAGTATTATAAAGATACGGTTGGTGATGAGTACTTTATAGCTGGACATTTAGAAGGACCTTTAGCCGAATATACTGATTTAAGAGGAATATCTGAGGGACTGATAGATTTGCTTGATTATGAAGAAGAGTTGTCGGAGGTATTTCAAATTATCGTGGATAATTCTAAACGCTGGATTGACTTACAGGCAGACGCAGGAGCAGAATGCATCAGTATAGGTGATGCTATTTGTTCTCAAATAAGCGAATCCATGTATTTAGAACGTATTTTTCCATTTCATGTACAATTAATTGAACATGCAAAAAAGGCTGGGGTGTATACTAAATTTCATATCTGTGGGGATTCTTCCAGGATCCTGCCGCATTTAATAGAGGCGGGAGCCAATATCTTAGATATAGATTCTTTGGTGAAAGATGTACCCTCACTGGTAAGGCGGTTAGGAAAAAATCAGGTTTTATGCGGGAATTTGGATCCGGTTTCCGTCTTAAGATTTGGTACGCCGCAGATGATTGAGGATGAAGTAAAGAAAATAATTGATGATACAAGGGGAAAATGTATGATCGGAGGTGGTTGTGAGATACCGAAAGGGACACCATCTGAAAACATGTATACATTTTTAGAAGCCGTTAAAAAATATTCTAATTAGAGGAACTATAGATGAAAAAATGATTTACTTTAAAGAGGAGCAGCTGCCTGGAAAAACAGCTATAAGTTTAACCTTGGGAAAGGCCTGTCGTGTATACTTAAACTGCCGGACTGTGTTATAATGGGGCATATACAGATATAGCAGTAAATGCATACTTTAATCTGCGGCTTAGCCGCAGACCCGCCCGAAGGGCATGAGTTACGGTGTGCCCTTGGGTATACTTTAATCTGCGGCTTAGCCGCAGACCCGCCCGAAGGGCAGGTATCAGCAGTATGCGGAGGAGGAATAAGGTATGCTTGAATTACCAGAGGTATTAACGATTTCATCACAGCTGAGAGATGCTGTCTTGGGGAAAAGCGTCAGGGAAGTTCTGCCCCCAGTGAAAGCACACAAATTCTGCTGGTTTAACGGAGATCCGGCAGAGTATAATGCAGCTCTGGAAGGGCGGAAGGTTGTGTCGTCAGAGGGATTCGGTATCTACGCCGAAATTATTTTTGAGGAGGGCTTAAGGCTCTGCTTTAATGACGGTGTGAATGTGCGGCTGCTTCCGCTGGAGAAGGTTCCGAAAAATTATCAGCTTCTGATTGTGCTGGACGATGACACGGCGCTGGTTTTCACAGTGGCAATGTACGGCGGTATTATTGTACACAGGGAGGACTACTGTAATGAATATTATGAGAAAAGCAGACAGGCCGTATCTCCGTTTTCACCGGAATTTGAGTTTCAGTTCCATAAAATGCTGGAGGAGTGCAAGCCCGGTATAAGCGTAAAAGCACTGCTCGCTGCAGATCAGCATTTTCCAGGAATCGGAAACGGCGTTCTGCAGGATATTCTGTTTGAGGCGCGGATCCATCCAAAGAGAAAACTTCAGACATTAAGCGAGGAGGAGAAGAAGAGACTGTTGTGCTGCACAGTCGGTGTTCTGCAGGAAATTACGGAAAAAGGCGGCAGGGATACGAAAAAAGATCTGTTCGGCAATCCCGGAGGATATAAGACAAAGCTGTCAAAGAACACGTGGAAGGAACCATGTCCGGTCTGCGGCGGGGCAATTACAAAAGAGACTTACATGGGCGGATCAGTCTACTATTGTCCGGTATGTCAGCCCCTGGCCTGATCACTGCAGATTTGTCATTGTTTTTATTAAAGGGGAGTACAGATGAGACATTATAAAACCTCTGAAGTTGCAGCAATCATCGGCATTCATCCAAATACAGTGCGGCTGTATGAGGAATTAGAACTGATCCCAAAGCCAAAACGGCAGTCGAACGGGTACCGCATATTTACTGATTTTCATATCGCGCAATTCAGACTCGCACGCCTTGCTTTTCAAATAGAAGTACTGCAAAATGGCCTGCGAAAGAAAATTATCCGGATGGTAAAAGTATCTGCCGCGGGTGATTTTGATACAGCTTCAGTACTTACGCATGAGTACTTAAAGCAGGTGCGGCAGGAGCGGGAAAATGCGGAAGAAGCGGTCACACTGGTACAGCAGATTTTATCAGGCAATGCCAGCGGAAATACTCATTTTTTAAAGCGAAAAGAAGTATCGCAGTATCTTGATATAACGGTGGACACATTGCGGAATTGGGAGATGAACGGCCTATTAAAAGTCCGGCGCAAGAAAAATGGTTATCGTGTTTATACGGATGACGATATACGGCGGCTTAAAATAATCCGCTCCCTGCGGTGCGCTAATTATTCGTTGGAGGCCATCCTGAATATGCTCAGTCTGTTGTCCGAAAATCCTGATATTGATATCAGGGGAGCGCTCAACACACCGAAAGCGGATTCAGAGATTATTGCGGTGTGCGACAAACTGATGACATCGCTCACGGAGGCAGAGAATAATGCACTGAAAATACTCGATATGCTGCAGAAAATGAAAAAGCAATTTTTATAACCCTCCATTATGCCACCAATGTTTCGATTGGTGGTATTCTTTTGCTGTAAATTATGAAGTGGAGGTAGAAATATGCAGGAAGTAATCAAAGTCGGACAACTTACAAAATCTTATACCCAGAGGGCACCCCGTAACACATGCCCTGCGGGCGGGTCTGCAGCAAGCAGCAGAATAAAGGAGAATCAGCTGAAGGCAGTGGACAACGTCAGCTTTTCCGTGGGCAGAGGCAGGGTTTTCGGGCTGCTTGGGGCCAATGGTGCAGGAAAGAGCACGACAATGGAATGTATTCTGGGAACTAAAAAAGCAGACAGCGGCCAAATATCCGTTTTGGGTATGAACCCGCTGACAGACCGTAAGAAACTGTTTGAGAGAGTAGGTGTTCAGTTTCAGGAAACAAGCTATCAGGAACAAATCACTGTAGGGGAGCTCTGTGAGGTGACAGCGTCCTTATACCGCAATGCCGCCGACCCATGGGATCTGCTGAAAAGGTTTGGAATAGCAGACAAGAAAAAAAGTTTGGTAAAGGACTTATCCGGAGGGCAGAGGCAGCGTCTGTTTATCATCCTTGCCCTCATTCCCGATCCTGAGCTTGTATTCTTAGACGAACTGACAACCGGGCTTGATGCAAAAGCCCGCAGAGAAGTATGGAAAATTCTTTCAGAGCTTAAAGAAAAAGGCTTAACTATACTGTTGACTTCTCATTTTATGGACGAAGTTGAGGCCTTATGTGACCAGATCTGTATTTTGAAAGGCGGAAAGACTGTATTTTACGGAACTGTTTCAGAAGCAGTAAAAACCAGTCCATACGGAAAATTCGAGGATGCCTATCTCTGGTATACAGACGAGGAGGAAAAAGAAGATGAAAACCTTTAAGACGATGTTAAAAACGGAGTTGAAGTTATCACTGCGGGGGATGGATATGTTTATATTTGCCATCTGTGTTCCCCTGGTGGTACTGATCATCCTTGGGATGATTTATGGACAAAAACCGGCCTATGACGGTGCAGAATATTCCTTTCTGGAACAGTCATTCGGAGCACTTGCAGCTATCTCTATCTGTGCAGGCGGCGTGATGGGGCTTCCGTTAGTAGTATCAGACTACCGCAGCAGACATATCTTAAAGCGCTACAAAGTAACCCCCGTCAGTCCCGCGCTGATTTTGTTGGTACAGGTAACCATCTACACAATGTACGCAGTGATTTCCCTTTTGCTGTTGTTCCTTGCGGCTAAATGTTTCTTTGGTTATCAGTTCAGGGGATCACTTTCAGGCTTTTTGGGCGGCTATCTCCTGGTTCTTGTTTCCATATTCAGCATTGGCATGATGGTAGGCGGTATAGCGCCAAACACAAAAATGGCCGGGGTCATCGCCAGCATCCTCTATTTTCCCATGCTGATCTTTTCCGGAGCAACGCTGCCATACGAGGTCATGCCTCCGGCTCTGCAAAAAGCCGCCGATATCTTACCGCTGACACAGGGAATCAAACTGCTGAAATCGGCTTCTTTAGGGCTCCGGACGGAGAATATTCTGGTTCCCGTCCTGGTTATGATTCTCATAGCCGTAATCTGTATAGGGATATCCCTGAAATTCTTTAAATGGGAATAACAGACTCATATAGTAAAACTGAAGAACTATGAATGAAAGGCCGCCCGTTCAGCTTTCGTGCTGTACAGGCGGCCTTTACCCCCAAAATTATCTCCACTCCAATCCGCCGCTCCCGAGAAAATCCCCCAGCAATTGTGCAATCCTGACATACCGGATGAACGCAGCCTGACTGATCTGGGGAGAGGGACACCGGCCGGGAAGACAGGGGGCTTTCTGGAAGTATAGAGCGCACGGATTAGAAGTACTTGCGCAAGAGGAGCTGTCCATGAGGGATGGAAAGTGATTTACCAAAATCACTTTCCAGTCCGGCTTAAGGCGAGAAAGCATCAGGCTTTCTCGCTGCATGCCGGACGTGCCCGAGGGTGTAAATTTTTCTG
>LDAQ01000022.1 GCA_001028025.1 Faecalicatena fissicatena
CAGAAAAATTTACACCCTCTTTTTCCTTTTTGTGATAACTACCAGAGACGCATGCTGACGCATCCCCAGCCCAATCCGCCGCACCCGTCAGATGCCCTCAAGCGGAGGCTTTCTGCCCGGATGAAGCCCAGCCTGACCGGAAGGGGAAGAGGAACCGGGGGACAGGAGGATGGAAGCTGGAAGTATAGAGCGCACGGTCTAGAAGTACTTACACAAAATGAGCTGCCCACGAGGGATGGAAAGTGATTTTCCAAAATCACTTTCCAGGACAATCTAAGAGGAGAAAGCATCAGGCTTTCTCCTCGGATGTTGTCCGTGCCCTCGTGGGCAGCTCATTTTGTGTTAGTACTTCTCCGTAAGCGGGTTACTTCCAGCTTCCATCCTCCTGTCCCCCGGTTCCTCTTCCCCTTCCGGTCAGGCGACCCTCAGCCACAAAAACCCCCGCTTCCAAAAATCTAATCAAATTCAGGTTCTATTAGTCCGAATGATCCGTCTTTTCTTTTATATACTACGTTTACTTCGTCGGTCTCTGCATTACAGAATACGAAGAAGGAATGGCCTACAAGATCCATCTGGATGCAGGCATCCTCCGGGTACATTGGTTTGATTCCGAAACGTTTTGTTCTTACGATACGGATCTCATCGTCTGTCGGTGTGCTGTCTTCTGATTCGAAGAATTCCTTTTTAAAGTTGCTTCCGCCGGCAGATGATGTCGGGTGTCCCTGGCTCTTAGCAACCAGTTTGTTTTTATACTTGCGAAGCTGACGCTCGATGACTTCTTCAACGAGGTCAATGGATACATACATATCATTGCTTGTCTGCTCTGAGCGGATAATATTTCCCTTAACCGGGATTGTTACCTCAATCTTTTGTCTTTCTTTCTCAACGCTGAGAGTTACGATAATTTCTGTTTCAGGAGTAAAATACCTTTCGAGTTTTCCCAACTTGTGTTCAATAGTGTCCTTTAGGCCTGGTGTTACATCGATGTTCTTTCCACTAATAATAAATTTCATGATGCTCAACTCCTTTTGTTCATATTATACAGACAGTAGTGTAATTACTGCTTGTATTATGTAGATATTATAGCATGGAAAAACTTTATTGTATAGAACGAATCACTTCAATTCTCGTAATTTTTCCATCTGTAATCTTAGCAACGCGGAGCCCGAATTTATGGAAATATGTACATGCACCGACGCCGATTTCGATCTCCTCGTTATTCATCTGCTTCATCAGAACGTCCAGCAGAGTCTCATCATCCTCATATGGGATATTTGCATGAATCAGCCGGTTTACATGCCGTACTTTCTGATCCGACCGGAAAGTGACGCGTTCGGTTTCATCAAAAGCCACGAACAGAAATTTTCTGACGGCAAACAGGATGGCAATGGCGATTACACCGAGCAGGCTGTTGAAAGAAGAAGAGTGATCAATGATAATCTGTCGTGCAATTGCAAACAGAAGAACTTCAAACACCGTCATTGGCGTATGAAGATACAGCATTCGTATCATTTCGACACCTATGATGAGGTTGAAGCAGACGGTCAGAAGATCGTCATAGTTGGGATATTTATTTAGATCTGTGAGACTGCCGAACGACAGCAGCAGCTGAAACGTCATAATGATGATTCCTGCGGCCAGCAAAGCGGCAATTACGAATTCCAAGGCAGTTGTCAGATTTTTTAAAAACGCATTGGCATATTTAGTCATGTGTTCTCTCCTTATTTGACTGTCTTTTATTCAGAACCGGGTCTGTTCTTTTATCTTATGGGAACGTTCGCCTATAAGATAAAAAAGCCCTTCCGGCGGGATGCACACTGCGGCGTAAGAGGCAGGTGGTGCGATGCGACCGCCGCAGGCGAGAGTTTCCCAAGCGAAACTCTATTTTAAATTACTTCTTTTACGCATCCTGGCATCCAGGATTTTTTTGCGGATACGCAGGGACTGGGGCGTTACTTCCAGCAGTTCATCGGTATCGATGAAATCCAGAGCCTCTTCCAGGCTTAATACACGCGGCGTAGTGAGTCTCAATGCTTCATCCGCGCTGGAGGAACGGGTGTTAGTCAGATGCTTTGTCTTGCAGACATTCAGTTCGATATCTTCAGCTTTCCCGTTCTGGCCGATTACCATACCTGCATAAACTTTTTCACCAGGTCCGATAAATAAGGTGCCTCGTTCCTGGGCGCCGAATAATCCGTAGGTAACGGACTCACCGTTCTCAAAAGCGATGAGGGAACCCTGTTTACGGTACTGGATGTCTCCTTTATAAGGAGCATAGCCGTCGAAACTGGTGTTCAGGATACCATTTCCCTTTGTATCGGTCAGAAATTCTCCTCTGTAACCAATCAGTCCTCTGGACGGGATGGAGAATTCCAAACGTGTATAGCCGCCGTTGGAGGTTCCCATATTCTGGAGTTCACCCTTTCGCTGGCTCAGCTTGTCGATGACGGTACCGGTGAATTCGTCCGGAACATCCACATAGGCAACTTCCATAGGCTCCAGCTTTTTGCCGTTTTCATCCGTTCGATACAGGACTTCTGCCTTGCTTACGGCAAATTCATATCCCTCACGTCTCATATTTTCAATCAGAACAGAAAGGTGAAGCTCCCCGCGCCCTGACACTTTGAAGCTGTCTGCGTTTTCTGTTTCTTCCACACGCAGGCTGACATCCGTGTTCAGCTCGCGGAACAGGCGGTCGCGGATATGGCGGGATGTTACATATTTTCCCTCTTTTCCGGCAAATGGACTGTCATTGACAATAAACTGCATAGATATAGTAGGTTCTGAAATCTTCTGGAAAGGAATTGCCTCCGGGCAGTCCGTAGAGCAGAGGGTGTCTCCGATAGAAATACTGGATATACCGGAAATGGCTACGATAGAGCCAATACTCGCTTCTTTGACTTCCACTTTGTTCAGGCCGTCGAATTCATACAGCTTGCTGATTTTAACTTTTTCCTGTTTGTCCGGATCGTGGTGGTTGACGAGCAACATATCCTGATTGACGGAAATGGTTCCGTTGTCTACTTTTCCGACTCCGATACGCCCTACGTACTCGTTGTAGTCGATGGTGCTGATCAGCACCTGTGTAGGCGCTTCCGGGTCGCCTTCCGGTGCCGGGATATAGTCCAGGATTGTTTCGAATAATGGCTGCATGTCTTTTTCATCGTCAGTCAGATCCAGCACGGCAATACCTGCTTTTGCAGAGGCATAGATGAATGGGCAGTCCAGCTGCTCATCGGAAGCATCCAGGTCCATGAACAGCTCCAGCACCTCATCGATGACTTCGTCAGGTCTTGCCTCCGGCCGGTCAATCTTGTTGATACAGACGATTACGGGCAGTTCCAGCTCCAGCGCTTTGCGGAGCACGAATTTCGTCTGAGGCATTGCACCCTCGAAAGCATCCACAACAAGGACAACACCGTTAACCATCTTAAGGACACGTTCTACCTCACCGCCAAAATCGGCATGCCCAGGTGTATCGATGATATTTATTTTGGTTCCTTTATAAAAGACAGCGGTATTTTTGGAGAGGATTGTAATTCCTCTTTCCCTCTCAATATCATTGGAGTCCATGACGCGTTCGGCTACTGCCTGGTTTTCGCGGAATACGCCGCTCTGCTTTAAAAGTTCATCGACCAGCGTGGTTTTGCCGTGGTCAACATGGGCGATAATCGCGATATTTCTAATATCTTCACGTTTTGTTTTCATATTATTCAACACTCTTTCTACTTATGTTATGTGGTTACAACTTTTTTATTCTATCACAAAATATTACAGAAGGGAAGGCACTTTTATTGGAAGGAGGGCGGCGTAAATCTTATTTTGCGATAATCTTCCTGGTATTCGGACAAATTTCGCCCGTGTCTCAAAACTTTGTCGAACGATTCGAACCTGTTTTTCGTTCTAAAGCATATGCCAGATTCATAGACTTAGTATTGACTCAAAAATACCACTCAGAGGAAGGGAGAACTACAAATTATGTCAGATAAGATTATTGAAAACAATCAGGTAACAATCATGGGCGAGGTGGCATCTAAATTTACATACAGCCACGAGGTTTTCGGAGAAGGTTTTTATATGGTGGATGTGCTGGTAAAAAGACTCAGCAACTCCGATGACCGGATTCCGCTCATGATTTCAGAAAGACTCATTGATGTGACCCAGGACTATACGGGGGAATTCATCATGGCTTCCGGACAGTTCCGCTCTTACAACAGACATGAAGAGCAGAAGAACAGACTGGTGTTATCTGTTTTTGTGCGGGAAGTTGAATTTATTGAGGAAGAGCTGGACGGGGCGAAGACAAACCATATTCTGCTGGAGGGATATATTTGCAAAAAGCCCGTGTACCGTAAAACGCCGCTTGGGCGTGAGATTGCTGACCTGCTGCTGGCCGTGAACAGGCCTTATGGAAAATCAGATTATATACCATGTATCTGCTGGGGCAGAAATGCCAGATATGCATCCGGTTTCGAGGTGGGAGAGCATGTGCAGATACTGGGCAGAATCCAGAGCAGGGAGTATGTAAAAAAATTATCTGAGACAGATACGGAGACACGCATAGCGTACGAGGTATCTGTAAGTAAACTGGAATGTATGGAAGATTAATGATAGAAAAATGGGGGAGTGTCATTTGGGGAAATGACGCTCTTTCTTTGCGTTGACATTGGACATATTTAATGTTAAACTTTGGAAGAGATGAGCGATTTAGATTAGGAGGATGTATATGTCAATTTTTGAAGGAGCCGGAGTGGCTTTGATTACCCCATTCAGTGCAGATGGAAGTGTGAACTATGATAAGCTCGATGAGCTGATTAACTATCACTGCGAGAATGGCACAGACAGTATTATAATTTGTGGCACGACAGGCGAATCTTCTACATTAACAGAAGAAGAACATATGGATTGTATTAAGTTTACGATAGAGCGCACTAAGAAGCGGATTCCGGTGATTGCCGGGACTGGTTCCAACTGCACCCGCACCGCAGTGGATATGTCAAAGGAAGCTGCAGAGGCAGGGGCTGACGGTCTGCTTGTCGTGACTCCTTACTATAATAAGGCTACCCAGGCAGGGTTGGTTGCGCATTATAAGACAATTGCGCAGGAAGCGAAGGCTCCGATTATATTGTACAGTGTGAAGAGCAGAACCGGTACGAATATTGAACCGGCTACAGTGGCACAGCTGGCTGACGAAGTGGAGAACATCGTAGCTGTCAAGGAAGCATCCGGGGACATTTCCCAGATTGCAAAGATTATGCAGCTGACAGACGGAAAGATTGATCTCTATTCCGGCAATGATGACCAGATTATACCGCTGATGTCTCTGGGCGGGAAGGGCGTTATCTCTGTCTTATCCAATATTGCTCCGAGAGAGACACATGATATTTGTGAGAAGTTTTTTAAAGGAGACCTGGAAGGCAGCCGCGCACTGCAGTTTAGGGCACTGCCGCTTATTGAGCAGCTATTCTGCGAGGTGAACCCAATACCGGTCAAGAAGGCTGCAAACCTCATGGGCATGGAAGTCGGCGGGCTGAGAATGCCTCTTACAGAGATGACAGAAGCACATGCGGCAAACCTGGCAAAAGCAATGGTTGATTTCGGAATTAAGCTTGCTTAAAGCTGGAAATATATGGAAATATATGATTGTGAAAGGGATATCATACGTTGAGTAACTGACTCAAATGTGGTATCCTTTTTTATATAAAGGGAATCCCGTTACGTATGTCCTTTGGGCATGGATTCCGCATACAATATACGAAGAGACTTGGGAGGAACAGAGATGATAAAAGTATTGATGCATGGATGTAATGGAAAAATGGGGCAGATGATTACAGGACTTATCCGGGATGATGAACAGGTGGAGATTGCTGCCGGAGTGGACGCATATACAGGGCTGCCCAATGATTATCCTGTTTTTGAGAATATTGAGGCCTGCGATGTGGACGTGGATGTGGCCATTGATTTTTCAAATGCCGGGGCAGCGGACAGGCTTCTGGACTTCTGTGTGGAAAAGCAGGTGCCGGTCGTGCTCTGTACTACAGGTTTGTCCGAGGAGCAGTTAAAGAGAGTCAGGGAAGTGTCCGGAAAGGTCGCAGTACTGAAGTCTGCGAATATGTCTATGGGAATTAATCTTCTTCTGAAGATGCTGAAGGATGCCGCGAAAGTGCTGGCTCCGGCCGGATACGACATTGAGCTGGTTGAGAGACACCACAACCAGAAGGTGGACTCACCGAGCGGTACGGCTCTTGCGCTGGCAGATTCTATGAATGAGGCTCTGGATCATGAATATACTTATATATATGACAGAAGCCAGGTGCGCAAAAAAAGAGAACAGAAGGAGATAGGCATCTCAGCGGTTCGGGGCGGTACGATTGTCGGTGAGCATGAGGTGATATTTGCAGGACCGGATGAGGTGATAGAATTCAGGCATACGGCATATTCCAGGAGTGTTTTTGGAAAGGGTGCTGTGGAGGCTGCCAAGTTCCTGGCAGGAAAAGAGGCCGGCATGTATGATATGAGTGATGTGATTCAGTTTTAGTCACAGAGTATGGGGAGGAAGTATCTATGAAAGATCTGAAAACAAGGTATCTGGAGCGGCTTTCTGATTTATATCCGACGATTGCCGCAGCATCCACAGAGATTATTAATCTGCAGGCGATTCTGAACCTGCCGAAAGGGACAGAACATTTTCTCACGGACATTCACGGAGAGTATGAGGCCTTCGCACATGTACTGAAGAATGGTTCAGGCTCTGTGAGACGGAAGATTGACGATGTTTTCGGGAATACCTTGAGTTCCAGGGACAAGCAGTCTCTGGCCACACTGATTTATTATCCCAAGGATAAGATGGCCCAGGTGAAGAAGGTAGAGAGCAACATGGAGGACTGGTACAAGATCAACCTGTACCGTCTGATTGAAGTGAGCAAGCGGACAGTGAGCAAGTATACCAGGTCAAAGGTACGAAAGGCGCTTCCCAAGGATTTCGCATATGTGATAGAGGAACTGATTACGGAAAGGGCGGAAATCAACGACAAGGAATCCTACTATAATCAAATTATCCTGACGATTATCAGGATCGGACGGGCAGAAGAGTTTATCGCGGCGATTTCGGAACTGATTCAGCGTCTTGTAGTGGATCATTTACATATTGTGGGAGATATTTATGACAGAGGTCCGGGACCTCATATCATTATGGATAAGCTGATGACCTATCACTCTCTGGATATTCAGTGGGGCAATCATGATGTTCTCTGGATGGGCGCGGCAGCGGGACAGAGGGGGTGCATGGCAAATGTGGTGCGTATCTGCGCCAGATATGGGAATCTGGATATTCTGGAGGACGGCTATGGGATCAATCTGCTTCCACTGGCAACATTTTCTCTTCGAACTTACGGCAATGATCCGTGTACCTGTTTTGCACTGAAAGGGCCGGAAAAAGCGAATAAGGCGGAGATGGAGATGGACCTGAGGATGCACAAGGCGATTTCTGTTATTCAGTTTAAGGTGGAGGGGCAGATTATACAGCGCCATAAGGACTTTGGCCTGAACGACCGGGCGCTCATGCACAGGATTGATTATGAGAAGGGCACGATCACTCTGGATGGAGAAGAATATCAGCTTCTGGATACGAATTTCCCAACGGTGGACCCGAAAGATCCATATAAACTGTCGGACGAAGAGGAAGAAGTAATGGAACGTCTTGAGCGCGCTTTTCTTGGATGTGAAAAGCTGCAGGAACATATGCGTTTTCTGCTTGCAAAGGGCAGTTTGTACAAGGTTTATAATAATAACCTGCTCTATCACGGCTGTGTACCGCTGAATCCTGACGGAAGCCTGAAGGAAGTGTCTCTGTTCGGCAAACGATTTAAAGGAAAGTCACTGTATGATGCACTGGACCGGTATTTGAGAAAAGGCTTTTTTGCCCTGAATGAGAAGGAGCGGGAGGACGGCAAGGATATCATGTGGTATATCTGGCTGAATCCAAATTCTCCGCTGTTTGGCAAGAATAAAATGGCAACATTTGAGAGATACTTCCTTGCAGAGAAGGAAACGCATATGGAAGAAAAGAACCCATATTATTATCTGCTGGAGAAGGAAGAAGTGATCGATAATATTATGGAAGAGTTTGGCCTCTGCCCGGATGGAGCACATGTTGTCAACGGCCATGTCCCCGTGAAGCGCAAGAATGGTGAAAGCCCTATAAAATGCAATGGAAAAGTGCTTGTCATTGACGGCGGATTTTCGAAGGCTTACCAACAGGAGACGGGGATTGCAGGTTATACGTTGATTTATAATTCTTATGGGCTGCTGCTGGTTGCCCATGAGCCTTTTGAATCAACGGAGGCGGCAATTGAGAAGGAGAGCGATATTCATTCGGATTATATGGTTGTAAAACGGGTGATGGAGCGGCGTCTGGTTGGAGATACGGATATCGGGAAAGAGCTGAAAGAGCAGGTGGCTGATCTGGAAAGGCTGCTGGCGGCGTACCGCAGCGGTGAGATTATCGAGAAAATTTAAGAAAAGTGCGGCTGTCCGGAAGTAACATTCCGGACAGTCTGCGCTTATAAAAAGATTAAGGCAGCTGTTCGGAGTTCTGAACAGATACAGATTATGACAGAAAGGCTTGGGTATGATATGAAAGAGTATAAAGGACATGAGATCCAGATTCCGGATAATGTAGAGTTAACAGAACCCCTGAAGATTTATTTGAAGGAGATCGGGCAGATTTCCCCGCTCAGTTCAGGAGAGGAGCTTGAACTGGGCAAAAAGATTGCAGAGGGAGATGAGGGAGCAAAGCTGAAGCTGGAAGAGTCAGCTCTTTGCCTTGTTGTGTCCATTGCCGGACAGTACAGCGGGCGGGGCCTGCTGTTTATGGATCTGATTCAGGAAGGCAACATCGGTCTGATGCAGGCTGCTGAGAAGTACGATTATACAAAAGACGGCGGATTTTCCGGTTATGCACGCCGGTGGATTGAGGATGCTATAAAACATGCGGTTGATGAACAGTCCAGGGAAATCAGGGTGCCTGCATATGTGGCAGAGAATATGAAAAAAGTACAGAAAGCGGCCTATGAACTGCAGCAGGAGCTCGGACGTGAGGCAACAGCAGGCGAGATTGCGGGAAAACTTGGGGACAAGTCGGAAGAGGAAATAGAAAGCATTCTGACATTTCTTAAAAATCCGGTTTCACTTGATGCCCCGGTGGAAGACGGAGACGATGAGAACCTGGAGGATACCATAGCGGACAGAGAAGAAAAGACACCGGAGGATGCAGTGAATTCTCTGATTCAAAAAGAAGAAGTGCTTCATCTCCTGGAGAGCCTGAGTGAGAAAGAGCGTCAGGTCATCAGTAAACGGTTTGGGCTGGAAGACGGCAGAGTGCACACGCTGGAAGAAGTAGGACAGGAGCTGAATGTATCCAGGGAGCGGATCTCCCAGATTGAAGAGCATGCCATGAAAAAACTCCGCCAAGCTGCAGGAAAAGAATAGCTTGGAGGACGGTCAATACTGGCCTGGAAGCCTGATTATTTAAAACTTGAAATTTTTCCCACACATAAACCATCGAAAATTGCAAATATTACTAACACAAGATTATGAATGGAAAGGGAGAACTAAAATGAAAAGATTTAAAAAATTATTATTATTAATGATGTGTGTAGGAGTACTTTGCGGAGTAACAGCATGTGGTACAGATAAGAACACAAACGATGGAACAACAAATACAACAGATGATAAGAATATGAATGATGCTACGAACGGCAAAGACACAAAGGATAATAAAGGCGATGGCGTAATAGACAACGCAGTGGATGATGCAACAGATACAATCGACAAAGCTACAGATGATCTGACAGACAACAATGGACCTGAGAAGGACAATCTGAATGACAGAAATACCAACGATAAGAATGTAAATGACAATAATGTTGAGAACAACACTGAAAACAGATAGTAAAAGAGTGAAAAGGTGAAAAGGGGTCTGACCCCTATGAGTCCCATTTTCTTAATTGTTTCAAACAATTAAGAATTCGGGGCTCATAGGGGTCAGACCCCTTTGCAACGCCGTTAAAGTTATCCCCCCTATAATTTTTATAAGAATCTGAAATTATTGAAATTGCACAATTATCCGTGATGATTTAACATAAAATTATCAAATACATGAAATATCAGGAGGAGATATGATGAAGAAAAATTGGAAAGCGGCAGGGATCGTATTAGCAGCGGCAATGACGGTAACATCTATTGCAGGGGGATGTTCATCGGGACAGAGCGGGGACAAAGCGGGAGGTACTGCTGATGGAGAGAAAAAAGAAACAGAACTGACCATCGGAAGAATTGAGCTGGATCTGGCAATGCCATATCAGCAGGCAGACGCAGCGGCATTCGAAGCTTATGGTGAGGAAAAGGGAGTGGGAACGATTGTACTGGATGGAAAATCCAGCCCGGAAACAATTGCAAGCTCAATGGAAGACCTGATTGCAAAGAAGGTGGACGGAATTATTGTACAGGCAAACGACGGCGAAGCAATCAGCCCGTTTGTACAGCAGGCGCAGGATGCGGGGATACCGGTACTTACTTTTGTAAATGCATCAAAGGTGGATGGACCGAACGCTTACCTGGCAGAATACGATGTCTCCTATGAGCTTGGCGCTGCAACGGCAAAGCGCTGGATGGAGTTCCACCCGGATGAGCCGGTCAAAGTTGCAACCCTGGGAATCCCGGCTGCCCCGGTTGTGGAGAGGGACAGATGTGATGCTTTCGTAGAAGGCGTGAAATCAGTGGCGGCAGACGCCGAAGTGGTTGCAAGACTGGATTCCGCAGGCGTGAGAGATCAGGCTGTATCAGCTGCAGAAGACCTGCTGCAGGCACATCCGGAAGTAAACGTAGTATTAGGCGTCAATGGAGACGCAGCACTCGGCGGCCTTGCAGCATTTGAAGCGGCGGGAAGAGGAAAGGCAGTCGACGGCGTACCACAGACAGAGATCTTCGCAAGCGTGGATGGTTCAGAGCAGGAGATGGTAAAACTGGCAAATCCGGAATCATCATTAAAACTCTGTATGGCACTGCCACCCAAGGACTTTGCTGAACAGCTCATGGATATTATGCTGCAGTGTGTAAACGGTGAGATTGATTACAAACAGACGCAGGACATTAACATGTACGATGTAATGTTTGACTACTGGAATACATCAGTAGAAGACCTTCAGAAGTTCCTGGATGAACAGTACAAGTCCAAGATCGATATTGAGAAAGAATTAGGACTTTAGGGGATGACATATGAGTGAACATATTATAGAAGTAAGAGATCTTACAAAAAAATATCCCGGCGTAATGGCACTGAAGGGCGTGAGCTTTGACATTACCAAAAACACGGTGCACTGCATTGTCGGAGAAAACGGCGCCGGGAAATCTACTTTTATTAAAATTATGACGGGTGCGATACAGAAAAGCAGCGGAGAGATCCAGTACAACGGTAAAGAGTATCAGCCTAAAAATATCAAAGATGCCATGAAAGCGGGAATGAGCGTTCTGTACCAGGAATTGAATGTGGTGGATGATCTGACCGTGAAAGAAAATCTTACACTGGGTATTGAAGAATCCCGCGGAGGCGTGCTCAAATATGGCCCGACCTCGGAAAAACTATTTAAGGTGCTGAAGCAGTTTGCGCCCGAAATTGATCTGGACAGCAAAGTAGAAAAGTTGAGCGTAGGAAAAAAACAGATCATTGAAATTGCAAAAGCGGTTGCGCTTGAGACAGACCTGATTATCATGGACGAGCCGACGGCTGCGATTTCAGAAAAAGAAGCCGAGAGGTTACTGGAGCTGATCCGAAACCTGAAAAAGCATAATGTAACTGTTATCTTTATCTCCCACAGACTGGCGGAAATCATGGAAATCGGAGATAACGTGACAGTATTCAGAGACGGACAGGTCATAGGCACAAAAGCTGTGAAGGATCTTTCCGGGCAGCAGGAGATGATCCAGATGATGATCGGAAAGGTCGTATCACAGGAATACGTGCCGAATGATGTGGATGAAACCAGGACGGTGCTCTCAGCGAAAAATCTTACAAACCAGAAATTAAAAGATGTAAGCTTCGAACTGCATAAAGGTGAGATACTGGGATTTTACGGACTGGTAGGTTCCGGGAAGACAGAGATCTGCAAAGCAGTCTACGGTGTGGATAAATGCCAGGGCGAGATTCGGATCAACGATACCTTAATGAAGAAACAAAATGTAAGCAGCAGGATAAAGGCGGGGCTTGCCCTGGTGCCGGAGGAGCGGCGGACAGAAGGCCTGTTTACCCAGCTCTCCATCAAAGAGAACATCCCCTATATGAGTATGAACAAGGTCTCGGGAAAAGGGATTGTACATAAAGAGAAAGAAAAAGTACTGGCTCAGGATTATATAGGGAAAATGCACATTGCAGCGACAGGGGAGGACCAGAATGTCTCGAACCTGTCGGGTGGTAACCAGCAGAAGGTCGTACTGGCCAAGTGTATTGCATCCGACTGTTCTGTCCTGATCCTGGATGAGCCTACAAGAGGCGTAGATGTAGGGGCAAAAGATGAAATCTATGCACTGATAAAAAATATTATAAAAAATGAAGATGCATCCGTTATGGTCATGTCATCGGAACTGCCTGAGATTCTTGGAATCTGTGACCGGGTAATACTGTTATACGAAGGAGCCGTGGCAGCAGAATTAAAAAATGGAGACGATGTGGATACCAGAAAGATTATGCATGTTGTGACAGGAGGAGAAAACTAAATGAGCAGTGGAGCAGGGGCTGTAGGCCTTAGTAAGCCGAAACAAAGAAAAACAAAGTCATTCGCAGGGAGCCAGGGGGTAATTATATTCGCTATCCTGATTATTATTATGCTGGTACTTTCTGTGTTGTCGTCAGAATTCCTGACGTACACAAATATTATGAATGTAACCAGACAGGTGGCAACCGTAGTCATCGCCGGCAGTGCAGTAACCATCCTTATGATCGCTGGCTGCATGGACCTGTCAGTGGGGAGTATCATCGCATTTTCCGGAGTCATGTGTGCAAAAGCAGCGGTCGCAGGACTGCCGATGCCGCTGGCAATACTGACAGGTATGCTTTTCGGGGCACTGATCGGTGTTATCAATGGGCTGATCGTAGTAAAACTGAAAATAACTCCGGTTATTGCAACCCTCGGAACGATGTATGCAGCCAGCGGTCTTGCGTATATCATGTGTGATGGTGTAGCGATTACCTCGGGAATACCAACCGGGTTTAATACGATCGGTACAGGTTATGTGGGGCCATTCCCTATTCCCCTGCTGATCTGTGCGGCAACAGTCATCATCTTTGTATTTATTCAGAAGAAAACCGTACTTGGAAAATATGCAGTTGCCATCGGAGGAAATAAAACCGCTGCGGAACTGTCGGGAATCAATGTAGGAGGATATACCATCATCTGCTTTATCCTGTCAGGACTGCTGACCGGACTGGCAGCATGTCTTATGGCATCCAGACTGGGTGTCGGACAGCCTAATACGGGAAGCGGATTTGAATTTGACGTTATCGTTGCAGTCGTGCTGGGCGGCACAAGCCTTGCCGGAGGAAAAGGATCCGTTGTGGGTATGGTGATCGGTGCATTTATCGTAGGCTTTCTGTCAAACGGCCTGAACCTTCTCGGGGTACAGTCCTTCTGGCAGAGCGTATTTAAAGGAGTGGTACTTGTAGGGGCAGTCGTACTTGACCGGGTACTCAAAGACAGAATGAAATAATCAGGAGGAAAGAAAAATGACACCAAGAGAACGAATATTAATGGCGGTTAATCACAAGGAGGCCGACAGGGTACCCAGAGATCTGGGATCTACGCCAAGCTCGAACATTTCTGCCATTGGCTATAATAATTTGAAAAAAGCTTTACATATGGAGGGCGGACATACCAGAGTATACGATGTGTGCCAGCAGGTTGTTATCCCGGAGGATGAGATTCTGGACCGTTTCAAAATCGACGTGGTTGATCTTGGAAGGGCATTCAATACAGAAGACTCGGACTGGAGAGATACCACACTCTGTGACGGCAGTACCGCACAGTATCCCGCATGGTTCCATCCGGTAAAACAGGACGACGGGCAGTACTATGCATACTTGAAAGACGGCAGGCTTTCCGCAAGAATGCCGGTCGGCGCAACCTTCTTTGATCAGGTTCTGTTCCCGTACATTGACGGATATCCGGATAATTTTGACAATCTGGCAGAGGATATGGCAGGAATCCAGTGGAGCGCATTTACACACAGCCCGTGGGATCATGCATCAGAACCGGACTTCTGGCAGCAGATGAGAGAAAAAGCATTGAAGCTCAGGGAGACATCAGACCGTGCAATCATGCTGGTTCTGGGATGCAACCTGTTTGAGTGGGGAACCTTCCTGCGCCGTATTGATAATTTCATGATGGACCTCTATCTGGAAGAAGAAAATGTAGAGAAGCTTGTGGGCGCCCTTCTCGAGATGCACATGGAAAATGTGAAGAAGGCTTGTGAATATCTGGGAGATGTTGTTGATATCGTTCGTTTCGGCGACGACCTTGGGATGAATACAGGGCCGCTCATGAACCCGGAACTTTACCGCAAGTTCTTCAAAGACGGGCACAGGCAGATGTTCCGCTATGTAAAAGAACATTCTAATATGAAGACATTTCTTCACTCCTGCGGTTCCATATACAGGATGATTCCGGACCTGATTGATTCCGGGCTGGACATCATTAATCCGGTGCAGACGAGCTGCTTTGAGATGGAACCGGAACGTCTGAAGAGAGAGTTCGGAAAAGACATTACATTCTGGGGCGGCGGCGCCGATGTGGTAAGCCTGCTGAATAACGGTACGCCGCAGCAGGTTAAGGACGATGTAAAGAGAAGGCTGGATATCTTTATGAAGGACGGAGGATATGTATTTAACTCCATCCACAATCTGATGCCGGATCATAAGGCAGAAAATATTATTGCTATGTATGAAGCCGTGGACGAATTCGGGGGATACTGATTATGGAGAAAAAGAAAATTCGTTACATAACACCGTTTACAGAGGAAGCCTTCTTCACTGTCGTGAAAAAGGGAATCGCAGATGCAGCGGAATTGCTGGGGGCAGAGGTAGAGTTTACCGGTACAAAAGACGCCGACGTACAGGAATTGTGCCGTCTGATCGAGCAGTCTGCAGCGGATGGCTGCGACGGGATTGCTGTCAGTCTTGTAGAGGAAGAAAAGATGGCGCCGTCCGTGGAAAAAGCAGTACAGGAAGGAATACCGGTAGTTTCCTTTAATATCGGCGGGACGGGAAAAGCCAATGTGCTTGCAAACGTATGCCAGGATGCTTTTAAGGCCGGAAAAGTAGTGGGAAGACGTATCTGCGGGAAATTCGGCGAAGGTAAAGTCTTGTTCACGCTTCATGACGACGTAGAGGTACTCCGCCAGCGCCTGGAGGGAATCCTGAGCGGTATGGCCGAATCAGGGGTACAGCCGGAGTATAAAGTGATCGTATCCGGCAACACCCCGGAGCTTGCCTGCAGCACAATTATGGAAGAGCTTGCAAAAGACGAATCCATCTGTGCTGTGATCGGAACAGGACAGTCAGATACCCATGGGGCAGGTCTTGCGGCAAAAGAGCTGAAGGGAAGTTTTTATACGGCCGGTTTTGATGTATGCAGTGAGATTCTCCAGATGGTAAAAGAAGAAGTGATAGACTTTACCATTGACCAGCAGCCTTATGTACAGGGATTTTATCCACTGCTGTTATTATGGCAGAATGCTTCTTTCGGAATCATGCCCTCAGACATTGATGCAGGGAATGCGGTGATAGACAGCACAAATATAGATTTAGTTATGGCAGCAGCCTCACAGGGCGTGCGGTAAATATCAGGAAAAGAAAAGCAGAACAGTGTACCTGTGAAAATACAGGTGCCTGTTCTGTTGCTGCATGTTATAATAATAAAAAAGTGAAGAAGGAATGCAAATGAGGGAAAGCAGGAAGGGAAAAATAAAAAGGTGGTTAAAGAAGTACTTTGCTTATAGTTTTGTAAACAAAGTTTTTTTTGTGTACCTTTTTATTACCCTGGCCGCGGGGGTATCGCTTATGTTTCTTCTGTCCCACAATCTAAAGACAATCAAGTATGAGCAGACAATGGATATGAGTAATCAGATCCTGACCTCCATGGACAGTTTTCTGGAAAATAAATTCGAGGCGGAAAAATCAATTTACCAGAGCTTTCTGCAAATGCCGGATAAGTGGGAGACCGTAGTTGGGACTCTTCAGGAAGATTCGCCGCCGCCATGGCAGGAAGAGGTGAGGAACAGTTTTTCACAGACGGCATATGCGGTGGACAGACAGTTTACCGGACTGTATGCTTTTGGATTTTCAAAGGAGAGGGCCGTTTCACTTGGAAATGAAATGGATTCGGGTGACTTTTATTATTTTGAAACACTGGCCGGGCAGATGAAGGGGCAGAAGGATACAGGCAGCAGCCTTGTTACCAGCAGAGGAAGGCGCCTGAGCAATATGTTTTCTATATTTTTACTGGATACGATCCATGCACCGGATGATTTTACAGAGGATATTGGAATTCTGGGTATCTGTTTCCATGCGAGAAATATCCGGCAGTCTTATCAGAAGTTTGACTCCTATCTCAAGGGACAGATCTATGTCCTGAACAATAAGGGAGAGATTATCTATGACTCAAACGCCCAGTATGTGGAAGAAAATATTCCGTTCGAAGAAATCAGAGGGAAAAGCGGTAAGCTGACAAAAGGAAATTACATTTACAATACTGTATATAATGAACATCAGGATTATTATCTGGTCAATCTGATTCCTTCTGCGGAGATTAATAAAGAGGTAAAAGTTCTGTGCATCAATATTCTCGGTGTTATGGCAGCTGTGCTTTTTGCAGCGATGCTTCTTACCTTTTTTGGAACCAGATATTTTTCAAGAAGGCTTGGTATAATCAACGCAACGATTGATCAGGTGAAAGGCGGAAAGCTGAGCGGTTTTAAAAAAGAAAAACTGGTAAATGATGAGGTTGGGTATATTTATCATGAGCTGATTGAGATGTGTAAAGTGCTGGAGAACCATATTGAGAAAGAGTATGTTTATCAGCTTCATCAGAAGGAAATGGAACTGTATGCGCTTCAGGCGCAGATTAACCCTCATTTTCTGTATAATACACTGGAGTCTATCCGTATGAATCTGTATGTGAAAGGAGAAAAAGAGGAGAGCAGAATGGTTTATATTCTCTCTGAAATGTTCCGGAATATTATGAAGAAGGATGCTGTCGTCACTTTGAGGGATGAATTTGGCTATGTGCAGTCCTATCTGGAACTCTACCAGTTCCGCTTTGGGGACCGGATGCACTATGAGATCCGTGTTGAGGATGAAATTTACCGTTATGCGACTATAAAGCATATCCTGCAGCCGGTAATTGAAAATGCCCTGATTCACGGAATTTCGGATAAGGCGACCAGTGAACGGCCTGCAACCGTGACAATCTGGGGCCTGAGAGAACAAGAGGATATCCTGCTCGTAGTCTACGATGATGGGATAGGGATTCAAAGTGATGCATTGCAGGAGATACAGAAGCGGTTATCTGAGGATGATATGTTCCGGGAATCCGTGGGAATCTACAATGTAAATAACCGGTTAAAGATTGTATACGGAAGAGATTATCAGATGCAGATTGAAAGTCAGGCAGGAGAAGGTACGATGGTAACAATCCGTATAAAAGCGATGATGAAGAAGGAGCTGGAAGAATATGTACAGGGTCTTAATTGTTGATGATGAACTGATTATCTGTAAGGGACTTGAGATGATGGTAGACTGGAAGGCATGCGGATTCACCGAGATAGACATTGCGCATAACGGGGAGGAGGCGCTGGCTCTCATTGAAAAGAATCCCCCGCAGCTGATGGTCACGGACATAAGGATGCCCAGGATGGATGGGATCCAGCTTGTGAAGGCCGTGCGGGAAAGAGGGCTGGAAACGCATATTCTGGTGCTGAGCGGATATGACGACTTTGAATATGTACGGACGATGGCCGTGGAGGGGATTGAAAATTACCTGCTTAAGCCTGTAAATGAGGAGGAAATCAATCTGAATGTCAGAAACATTGTCCATAAGATGCTGGGCGAAAGAGAACGGAAGCAGCGGGCACAGCGGGATTATGACCTGATCCGGGAAAATGTGATTAACCGGTGGATGTATGGGGCCATTGGAGACAAAGAACTGCAGGAAAGGGCGGAGTTTCTGGGATTAAGCCTGCGGGCAGACAGCTATCAGCCATTTCTGCTGAAAGGACTGGGAGATGAGATTGATCAGGACAGTGAGCTGAAAAACAGGATTTATGAGGTCTGTTCCTCTGTGCTGAGTGAAGAGTATGGATGCTATTACTGCCAGAACCACAGTGGGGAGACGATTGCAGTCTGGACCTCGCCGAATGATATCGCGGATGCGATCGGGTCCTGTATCCGTGCCGTACAGGAAAGGCTGAATGTAAGGCTGTATGCCTTGATCGGAGACCGGACGGAGGATTACTGGAAGGTGGCCGGCCACTTCCGTGATGCGGTAAAAAACGGTGTGTTCCGCGAGGAAATCAGAGAGGCGCCGGATCTGACGGGAGGAGACCAGGACCTGTCGCCTTTCACTGTGCGTATGGCTCAGTATGCCCTGGAGCACTATCAAGAGGAATTGTCATTAAAGACGCTTGCCGCTCATTTTAAAGGAAATGCGGCATACATGGGGCAGAGCTTTAAAAAGGATACAGGAAAGGCATTTTCTGATTATCTGAAGGAAATACGCATAAAGAAGGCGAAAGAACTTCTGGTAGACAAGGACTATACGGCAAAGGAGATCAGCCTGAAGGTAGGGTTCCAGAACGACACCTACTTTTCCGCAACGTTTAAAAAGGAGACAGGGCTTTCCCCTGCCGAGTATCGAAAGGAATTTCTGAAATGATGAAGGGCCGAATATTTAGGATTCTTCCCCTGCTTGCGGGCATGGCGCTGCTTGCGTGTACAACAGCAGGCTGCAGCGCCGGCGGGAAGTCCCGGGAGAGGGAAGAGACGAAGGAAAAAGAAACCGTGTGGCTGACGATGTTTGTGGAGAACAAGTCGAGGTACACCGGGCTTCAGGAGGATGCTGTAGCTCAGTATATTGAGGAGCGTTTTGGCATTCGGATTAAGCTGACAACGGATGCCGCACTGGAAAATTCTCCGAAAGGTGCGGAGGCTTATAAAGAACTGCTGAGGACGAAGCTGGAAAGCAATGACCTGGATGACATTATGGATTTTGGCCTCGCATTGACTGATGCAGAGCTGCTTGAAATGCTGCAGAAGTCGGCAAAAGGCGGGCTGCTGCAGCCACTGGACCAGCTGATCGGCAGCAGTGCGCCGGGGTTGAACGAGGATGGGCGGATATCCGTAAGAAATGACTACCGCAGAGATGCAGTTTATGAAGACGGACGGCTGTACAGTCTGGGAAGCCAGGGCGGTATTGAAGATTTCACACTGCCTGATGCTGCGGTCTGGATCCGCTGGGATCTGTATTCTGAAATGGGGTATCCGGAGGTATCAAATGACAAAGAACTGCTGGACATGCTGAAGATGATGCAGTGCGCGAATCCGGAGATATCCGGCGGGGAAAAAACATATGCTCTTGGTCTGCCGGATAAGCAGGATGCAGAAACCGGGACAGTTTTACGGGATTACATGATGAGCAAGGGATATGAGGCTTTTGACGGCAGTTGTGCAGTCTATTTTAACCATGCGGACCAGACCGCGGAGGCATTGCTGACAGACCCGGACAGCATTTTCTGGAAAGGGGCAGAGTTTTACTATCAGGCAAATCAGATGGGAATTCTGGATCCCGAATCTTCGTCCATGGATTTCACTGAGTATGAAAAAAAGATAAACAAGGGATTATATCTGGCCTCTCTGGACGGAACCCAGGTGAAGGGAAAAGAACAGATCCTGGCAGGAAAAGGGCTGAAAGATGCGGGCTATATGCCGTTAAAGCCCCTGGATGATGTACGTACCGTATTTTTGCGCAGGGAAGACGTACTTGGAGACCGGGAGCTGACCGTGACCAAATCCTGCAAATACCCCGAGCGTGCCATGGAATTTCTGGGGTGGTGCTTCACGGAAGAAGGGGCCAGAATCTTGTCCCAGGGAATAAAGTCGCTGGCCTGGGAGGAGCGTGACGGAAACTATACCCTGACAGAGGAGTATAAAAAAGACGCCACTTTGGGAATCACAGACCTGGCAGAAAAATACGGAAAAGAGAAATACGAAGCTCTGAGCGGTTTTCTGCCTCTGTGCAGGGATTCAAAAGGAGACTACATCCAGCCAGAGCAGTCCCCGAAACTTCGGTCCGGGACAGCCGTAGAAAAAGACGCCGCCGCCTACTATAAAAAAGAAAACATCACCGGATACCTGGAATCTACTGTCCCGACAGAAGGCTTTCAAGAAGGTAAGCCTGAAACCATAGAATGGCATTCCTATATGAAACTAACAGGCAGTAAACCCGAAGAAATACAAAAAAAGACCGATGCCATAGACAGCTGCATGAATCAGGCAGTACTCGACTGTATATACGCACAAAATGACACAGACTTCCAAAGTAAAAAGGTACAGGCAATCCAAGTAGCAGAAGCTCTCGGCACAAAAGACATAGCAGCCTGGTACCAGAAACGTTTGGAAGAACTAAACCAGGAAGTCACCCCACTGCTTGAACGTGCCATCGCGGTATATTAGTAAAGGGGTCTGACCCCTATGAGCCTCGAATTCTTAATTGTTTGAAACAATTAAGAAAATAGGACTCATAGGGGTCAGACCCCTTTATTTTTCAACTTTAGTGTGGTAAAATACCACAATGAGTTCTTATGTATAATTATCAGGAAGATATATCAAAAGAAGAAACAATAAAGTAAAGGAGTACATAATATGAGTATGGAAAGAAAGCTTGTGATGGGCAATGAGGCAATTGCCCTGGGCGCTGTCCGTGCCGGCGTCAGAATGGTGGCCGGCTATCCGGGAACCCCGTCCACAGAGATTCTGGAGACAGTTGCAAAGCATAACGATGGTAGTATCCACGTAGAGTGGTCTACCAATGAGAAGGCTGCCATGGAGGTCGGTGCCGGAGCCGCTTATGCAGGGGCCAGGACGCTGGTTACGATGAAGCAGGTGGGGCTGAATGTGGCTTCCGACCCGCTGATGAGCCTTGCTTATGTTGGGGTGAAAGGTGGTTTGGTGATTGTGTCGGCTGACGATCCGGGACCGATATCCTCTCAGACGGAACAGGATACAAGGCACTTTGCACAATTTTCAAAGCTTCCTGTATTCGATCCCTCTTCACCAGACGAGGCATACCTGATGATTGCGGATGCCTTTGAGTATTCGGAAAAATACCAGACACCGGTTCTCTTTCGCCCAACAACCAGGGTCTGCCATGCCTGTGTGAGCATTGATCTGCTTCCGAAACTGGATGTGCCTGAACCGGAAGGCTTTATCAAGGATACAATGCGCTGGGTTATTTTCCCCAGGCTTTCTTATCAGAATCATATCAAGATAGAAGCAAGAAATGTGGAATTGTCGGAAGTATTCTCTTCCTATGATAAAAACCTGCTGAGAAAAGGAAGCGGAAGGAAAGGTGTTGTTTCAGGAGGCGTGAGCTTTGCCTATACAAGCGAAGTGATTCCGGGGGATGTGCCGTTCTTGAAAATCAGCACCCCGCACCCCTTCCCGGAGCGGCTGGCGAAGGAGTTTCTGGAGAACCTGGATGAAGTGCTTGTATTGGAAGAACTGGATCCGGTGATTGAAAAAGAACTGCTTCAGATTGCGGGAAAATACCATCTGAATGTTAACATATGTGGAAAACTTACGTATGATACGAAAAATGCGGGGGAAAACAGCGTGGAAAGTATCCGCGGGGATCTGGCGCAATTCTTCGGGTTCGAAGAAGCTGGTACAAAAGATCCGGGCAGTGTTCAGGATGAAATACCGCAGCTTCCGGTGAGGCCTCCTGTTCTGTGCGCCGGATGTCCCCACAGGGCATCCTTCTATGCAGTAAAAAAGGCAATGCGCGGGAAAAAGGCTGTATTCAGTGGGGATATCGGCTGTTATACTCTTGGAAATGCAAAGCCGCTGGATATGGTGGACACCTGCCTCTGCATGGGTGCAGACGTTACGATTGCTCAGGGCTTACATATTATAGAGAGAGACACTGTGAATTTTGCATTTATCGGAGATTCCACATTTTTCGCTTCCGGTATCACCGGGGTTGTAAATGCGGTTTACAATCAGACGGATATTGTGCTGATTGTGCTGGACAATTCCACAACGGCGATGACCGGCCACCAGCCGCATCCCGGAACAGGTGTGACAATGATGGGAGATGTCGCCGCCAAAATCAGCATTGAGAATATTTTACGGGGAATCGGGCTTACATGGATTGAGACCGTCGACCCGCTGAATCTGGAGCTTGCAGTGAACACCGTGAAGAGGGCGGCCGGAGAAAAAGGCGTGCGTGCTGTGATCTTCAGATCCCCGTGTATTGCCGTGGCCAAACCGGGGAAATTATACAAAGTAAAACAGGATTTCTGTACAAAGTGCAAAGTCTGCATCAGCCAGCTGGGATGTCCTGCAATTGCAGTAAATGACGGTGCAGTTGTGGTGGAACCTTCTCTGTGTTATGGATGCGGCCTGTGCAGCCAGGTCTGTCCGTCAGGTGCAATTGGGGAGGTGGAAAGCGATGAATAAAAGTTGTCTGTTATGTGGAGTTGGAGGTCAGGGCGTTGTGCTTGCCTCCAAACTGATTGCCTATGCGGCTATGGAGCAGGGAAAATTTGTGCGTACGACGGAGACGATCGGGATGGCGCAGCGCGGAGGCTCTGTAGTAAGCCATGTACGGATGGGAACGGAAGTACATTCTCCGCTGATACCGGTGAAGAGTGCGGATATGCTGCTTGCATTCGAACCTGCAGAGGCAGTCCGCTGTCTGCCATATTTGAAAGAAGGCGGTACCGTGATCGTCAGCAGCAAGGCCGTAAAACCGGTAACGGCTACGCTGAGCGGAAGTACATACGAAGGGACCGAGATGCTGGAGTACCTGAAAAAGAATGTGGAGAAACTTGCCATATTGGATGGGAAAGAGATCTGCAGCCAGGCCGGTTCCGCCAAAGTCCTGAATGTGGCACTTCTCGGTGCGGCAGCGGCCAGCGGTGTGTTGGACATTTCCGTGGAAGAGATGGAAAAGGCTATGGCCGGCAACGTGAAGGAAAAATTCCTGGTCATGAACAGGAAGGCATTAGAACTTGGAAAAACGGCATTTGAGCGGGCGTAGAGGAGAAGCAGATATGAAAATGACAGAATTACAGTTGGAATTGATTAAAGAAAATCTGAAACAGCTGACAGCCAAGGATTGTTTTTATAAAGAGAAGTTTCAGGATATCGATATTTCCAAAATTCAGAGCCAGGAAGATTTTGAGAAGCTGCCTTTTACATGGAAGGGGGATCTGCGTGAGGCATACCCTCTGGGGCTTCAGGCCGTGCCGGATGAAGAGGTGGTGAGAATCCATTCTTCTTCAGGAACAACGGGAACTCCCGTGATCATCCCTTACACCAAAAAGGATGTGGAGGACTGGGCGAAAATGTTTGCCCGCTGCTACGAGATGGCCGGTATCACGGCGCTGGACAGAATTCAGATTACCCCCGGATACGGTCTGTGGACCGCTGGAATCGGCTTTCAGGCAGGTGCCGAGTATCTGGGCGCAATGACCATACCGATGGGACCAGGTAATACGGATAAACAGCTCCGCATGATGAAAGATATGAAAGCAACCGTTCTGTGCGCAACATCTTCTTACGCGCTGCTTCTGGCGGAAGAGATAGCAAAAAGAGGAATTTCAGATCAGATACATTTGAAAAAAGGTGTCATCGGCTCCGAGCGGTGGGGTGAGAAGATGAGGAAACGAATCGCCGCAGAACTGGGTGTCCAGCTTTATGATATCTACGGGCTGACAGAAGTGTACGGACCGGGAATTGCCATGAGCTGTGATTATGAATGCGGAATGCATTACTGGGATGACTATCTGTATTTTGAAATCGTGGATCCGAAGACCGGGGAAAATGTTCCGGACGGTGAGATCGGAGAACTGGCGATCACAACGCTCCGGAAACAGGGCGCGCCGCTGGTTCGTTACCGTACCCATGACCTGACCCGATTCATTCCGGGTGAATGTAAATGTGGTTCAAAGTTCCCGAGGATCGACACCCTGATTGGGAGAACCGATGATATGGTAAAGGTAAAGGGCGTGAATATCTTCCCGAGCCAGATCGAAGAAATGCTAAGCAGCGTGCCGGAGGCATCCAGTGAATACCAGTTTATGCTGGACCATATGAACGGAAAAGATGTCTGCACCCTGTTCGTAGAAGTAAATAAAAATGTTGACAAGAAGCAGGCAGAAGAAGCAGTGAAGAAGGCATTCAAGACAAAAATAGGAATAACCGTCAATGTCATGCCGGTTTCAATCGGAGATTTGCCGAGAAGCGAGAAGAAATCCACACGCATATTCGATAACCGGTATTGATAATAATTTAACAATGTGGTTCAAGGGGGTCAGACCCCTCTGCAGAGGGGTCTGACCCCCTTGAACCAGAAACGAAAGGAACAAGATGAAATTCAGACCATGTATTGACATCCATAACGGAAAGGTAAAACAGATTGTAGGTGGAAGCCTGAGGGATCAGGGAGACCAGGCGGTTACCAATTTTTCTTCGGAGCTGGACGCCGCATGGTATGCACAGCTCTATAAGCGGGACAGCCTGAAGGGCGGTCATATCATCCTCCTGAATCCTGCAGCTTCGGAATATTATGAAGCAACAAAAAAACAGGCGCTGCGCGCCCTTGCTGCGTATCCCCAAGGGATGCAGATCGGCGGAGGGATTCATGCGGAAAATGCTGCAGAATACCTGGAAGCGGGGGCCAGCCATGTGATTGTAACGTCCTATGTCTTTCAGGACGGCGTGTTCCATCTGGAGAATCTCAAACGTCTGTTGTCCGCTGTTGGAAAGGAACATATCGTACTGGATCTGAGCTGCAGAAAAAAAGACGGGGCTTATTATATTGTGACAAACCGCTGGCAGACTTTTACGGATGTGTGCCTTACACCGAAGGTTCTGGATGAACTGTCTGCATACTGTGATGAAATTCTTGTGCACGGCGTAGATGTGGAAGGCAGATCTTCCGGCGTGGAGACGGAGCTTGTCCGCATGCTCGGAGGATGGAATAAAATCCCCGTTACTTATGCAGGCGGGATCGGCAGTATGGAGGATCTGGAGAGCTTTGCAGCCGTGAGCAAAAAGAAACTGGACTTCACGATCGGCAGTGCTCTGGATTTGTTCGGCGGAAATATTCCTTATGAGATTATTGCAAAGCTGTAAAGGAATTATTAACAAGTAATGAACTTGTTGAATTCGCTGGAAGATAGTGTTAGAATGGAGCGTAGAGTAAAATTAGACAAGGAGTAAACTACAGATTATGGGTTTTATAGAGAAGATTTTCGGATCACACAGCGAAAATGAATTAAAACGTATTTACCCAATTGTGGACCGGATAGATGCGTTGGAACCAGAGTTTCAGGCACTCTCCGATGCAGAGTTAAAAGACAAGACAAGAGAGTTTAAAAAACGCCTGGCGGATGGCGAAACCCTGGATGACATCCTTCCGGAGGCTTATGCAACTGTCAGAGAAGCTGCAAAGAGAAGCCTTGGCATGCGTCATTACCGCGTCCAGCTCATCGGCGGAATTATCCTCCATCAGGGACGTATCTCGGAGATGAAGACCGGTGAAGGTAAGACCCTGGTTTCTACACTTCCTGCATATCTGAACGCGCTGGAAGGAAAAGGCGTGCAGATCGTAACAGTCAATGACTATCTTGCAAAGCGTGATGCCGAATGGATGGGAAAGGTTCATGAGTTTCTTGGACTGACAGTAGGTGTAGTCCTGAATTCCATGGATAATGACGAACGCCGTGCGGCATACAACTGTGATATCACATATGTCACCAACAACGAGCTTGGCTTTGATTATCTGAGGGATAACATGGTCATTTATAAGGAACAGCTGGTACAGAGAGGGCTGAACTACGCCATCATCGATGAGGTCGACTCCGTTTTGATTGATGAGGCCAGAACGCCTCTGATTATTTCCGGCCAGAGCGATAAGTCCACGAAGCTGTACGAGGCCTGTGACATTCTTGCGCGTCAGCTGGAACGGGGCGAAGCCAGCGGTGAGTTCTCCAAGATGAACGCCATTATGGGGGAAGATATCGAGGAGACAGGTGACTTCATTGTCAATGAAAAGGAAAAAGCGGTCAATCTGACTGAAGACGGTGTGAAGAAAGTAGAGAAGTTCTTCCACATCGAGAACCTGGCAGATGCCGATAACCTGGAGATCCAGCATAATATCATTCTGGCGCTGCGCGCGCATAACCTGATGTTCCGCGACCAGGATTATGTAGTGACCGGAGAGGGCGAGGTTATGATCGTCGATGAGTTCACAGGACGTATCATGCCGGGACGCCGTTACTCAGACGGTCTGCATCAGGCAATTGAAGCAAAAGAGCATGTAAAGGTAAGGCGTGAGAGCAAGACACTTGCAACCATCACATTCCAGAACCTGTTCAACAAGTATGAGAAAAAGAGCGGTATGACAGGTACTGCACTCACCGAGGAAAAAGAGTTCCGTGACATTTACGGTATGGACGTTATTGAGATTCCGACCAATGAGCCGGTACAGAGAGTGGATCTGGAAGACGCAGTATATAAGACTGAAAAAGAGAAGTTCAAAGCGGTTGTGGAAGAAGTGAAGAAGGCTCACGCAACCGGTCAGCCGGTACTGGTTGGTACCATTACCATTGAGATTTCCGAACTTTTAAGCAAGATGCTGAAAAAGGAAGGCATCCCGCATAAAGTCCTGAATGCAAAATATCATGAACTGGAGGCTGAGATCGTAGCAGACGCGGGTGTACACGGAGCGGTAACGATCGCTACGAACATGGCCGGCCGTGGTACGGATATTAAGCTGGATGATGAATCGAAAGCAGCGGGAGGACTGAAGATCATCGGTACAGAGCGTCATGAGTCCAGGCGAATCGACAATCAGCTGCGCGGACGTTCCGGACGTCAGGGAGACCCGGGTGAATCCCGCTTCTATATTTCTCTGGAAGACGACCTGATGCGTCTGTTCGGTTCCGAAAAGCTGATGAGCGTTTTCAGCACCCTTGGAGTAGAAGACGGAGAACAGATCGAGCACAAGATGCTTTCAAGTGCAATTGAGAAGGCGCAGAAGAAGATCGAGAGCAACAACTTTGGTATTCGTAAGAATCTGCTGGAATACGACCAGGTCATGAACGAGCAGAGAGAGATTATTTACACCGAAAGACGCCGCGTACTGGACGGGGAAAGCATGCGGGATACCATTTACAGCATGATCACAGAATACGTGGAGAATACGGTGGACCGTTTTGTGTCCCCGGAAGTAGAGGCAGAGGAATGGGACCTTACGGGACTGGATGTGACACTGCATGCAGTGATTCCTCAGCTTGCGTTACCTCCGGTTAAAGAAGCACAGGAGATGCAGCAGAAAGAACTGAAGCACCTTCTGAAAGAGCGCGCTGTAAAAGCCTACGAGGCAAAAGAGGCAGAATTCCCGGAAGCAGAGCATCTGCGTGAAGTAGAGCGCGTCGTTATGCTGAAGGTTATTGACGGACGGTGGATGGATCATATTGATGATATGGACCAGCTCCGCCAGGGAATCGGACTTCAGGCATACGGACAGAGAGATCCGCTTGTTGAGTATAAGATGATGGGATATGACATGTTCGGAGAGATGACTAACGCCATCGCCGAGACAACCATCCGCACTCTTTTCCACATCCGTATAGAGCAGAAAGTGGAGAGAGAGCAGGTTGCAAAAGTAACCAGCACCAACAAGGATGAGAGCGCAGCACGCGCACCTAAGAAACGGGAAGAAAAGAAGATCTATCCAAATGATCCATGCCCGTGCGGAAGCGGCAAGAAATATAAACAGTGCTGCGGAAGAAAATAGAAAGAAAATAATGTGACAGTTCAGACATATCTGAACTATTACAAAATAATAACAATCAAACAAAAAGTACAGAATAACCACTGTACGGCATATGAGAATCTGTCATGGCAGATTCTCATTTAAATGAGAAAGAGGTGAATAAGGTGGTTTTGTTAGACGAATTAAAAACAAGACTGATTGCATACGAAGAACCGCTGAAAGATCTGAGGGATTCACTTTGACTTAGCGTCAAAGAAAGAGCGGATTGAAGAGTTAGAAAGAAAGATAGAAGAACCAGGTTTCTGGGATGAGCCGGAAAAATCCAGGCATACAATGCAGCATCTGAAGGCGCTTCAGGAGTCTGTCAAGCAGATTGAACAGCTGTACGCAGACCATGAAGACATCGGGCTTCTCATTGAAATGAGTGAGGAGGAACCGGATGATGAGACCATAGGCGGAATCGAGGAAGAACTGGACCGGTTTGAAGAAGAATTTGAAGAGCTGAGGATCCAGACACTTCTGACAGGTGAATACGACAGCAGCAGTGCAATCGTTACACTGCACGCCGGAGCCGGCGGGACAGAGTCCTGTGACTGGGCAAATATGCTGTACCGGATGTACAGCCGCTGGGCAGAGAAAAAGGGATTTTCACTGGAAGTGCTGGATTATCTGGACGGTGATGTGGCCGGGATAAAGGGTGTGACCTTTGAAGTAGAGGGAGAGAATGCATACGGATATCTGCGTTCCGAGAAGGGCGTGCACCGTCTGGTCAGAATCTCTCCGTTTAATGCTGCCGGAAAACGCCAGACATCATTCGCATCCTGCGATGTCATTCCGGACATTGAAGATAATATTGATATCGAGATCAATGAAGAAGAACTGCGTATTGACACGTACCGTTCCGGCGGCGCAGGGGGACAGCATGTCAACAAGACTTCCTCCGCGGTGCGTATTACACATTTGCCGACCGGGATTGTAGTTCAGTGCCAGAACGAGCGTTCACAGCATATGAACAAAGATAAGGCAATGCAGATGCTCAAGGCAAAGCTGTATCTGCTGAAGCAGCAGGAACAGGCAGATAAAGTGTCGGGTATCCGGGGTGAGGTGAAAGAGATCGGATTTGGCAGCCAGATCAGGTCTTATGTCATGCAGCCTTACACACTGGTGAAAGACCATCGTACAAATATGGAGATCAGTAATGTGAACGGAGTCATGGATGGGAATCTGGATCCGTTTATCAACGCATATCTGAGCATGAAGCCATAGAGATAGGAGAAAAAGGAAAAGGGAAGGAAAAGGAAAAAGGAGGATAAAATGGTAAATATAGCGGTAATGGGATACGGTACAGTAGGTTCAGGAGTCGTAGAGGTCATTCGTACGAACGGTAAGCGGATCAATCAAAGGGTCGGAGATGAGATCAACATAAAATATGTTCTAGACCTCAGAGAATTTCCCGGCGACCCGATTCAGGAAATACTGGTTCATGACTTTGACGTGATTGTAAATGATCCTGACGTGCAGATCGTAGTAGAAGTAATGGGTGGGATCGAACCCGCATATACTTTTGTCAAGCGCTGCCTGCAGGCTGGAAAAAGCGTAGCTACTTCAAACAAGGCTCTGGTTGCAAAACATGGTGCAGAGCTGTTGTCCATTGCAAGGGACAACAATATCAACTTCCTGTTTGAAGCGAGTGTTGGAGGCGGTATCCCGATTATACGTCCTTTGAATTCATCCATGACAGCAGATGAGATAGAAGAGATTACTGGTATTCTTAACGGAACAACGAACTACATGATGAGTAAAATGTTCTATGAAGGGGCCGACTATGATGAGGTCCTGAAAGAAGCCCAGGCAAAAGGGTATGCCGAGCGCAACCCGGAGGCTGATGTGGAAGGCTACGATGCCTGCAGGAAAATTGCAATCCTGTCCTCCCTGATTTCAGGGCAGCAGGTAGATTTTGAAGACATATATACCGAAGGAATTACAAATATTACAAAAGAGGATATGATGTATGCCAAGGCACTTGGCATGACAATCAAGCTGCTTGCCTCCAGCAAAAGGGACGGCGATAACCTGCATGCTATCGTTGCGCCTTACATGCTGCACAAGGAACATCCTCTCTATAATGTGAATGACGTATTCAATGCTATTTTCGTCCACGGCAACGTACTCGGTGACGCCATGTTCTACGGAAGCGGGGCCGGAAAACTGCCAACCGCCAGCGCGGTCGTTTCCGATGTAGTGGATGAGGCGAAACATCTGAACAGAAATATCATGACCATGTGGAACAGTGAAAAGTTAAACCTGCAGCCGATTGCAGCAACAAGCAAGAGATATTTCGTGAGAATCCAGGGAGATGCCGACGCAATGAAGGCACATCTGGAGAGCAAGTTCGGGCCAATTGAGATCGTTAAGGCGGATGGCCTGGAAAATGAATTCGGTTTTGTCACAGGCGTGATGACAGAAGGCGCTTATGAGGAAAATGCGAAAGAATTTCCGAGCATCCTGCATATGATACGTGTAGAGGGCTGAGAGAAAGACCTGTAAATGGACTGGAGGCATAACATGAAATATATAATAGCACTGTGTGATGGAATGGCAGATGAACCGCTGGAGGAGCTGGGCGGGAGAACGCCGCTTCAGGCCGCGAAGACTCCGAACACAGATAAACTGGCACCTATATCAGAGATCGGCATGGTCCGTACCGTGCCGCTGGGAATGGCACCCGGGAGCGATACGGCGAATCTGTCCGTGATTGGATATGACCCAAGGGAATACTATACCGGGAGGTCTCCGCTGGAGGCCCTTAGCATTGGCGTAGATATGGAACCGGCGGACGTTGCTTTCCGCTGCAATATTGTAACATTGACAGAAGAACAGGAAAACTATGAAGACAGAGTCATTGTGGATCACAGTTCCGATGAAATCAGCACGGAGGATGCAGCGGTTCTTATAAAAGCGCTGAAGGAAGGGCTGGAGCGGGAAGGATATGAGTTCTATGTGGGAACCAGCTACAGACACCTTCTGATACAGAAAGAGGGCAGAGTCGTGGATCTGACAGCCCCCCATGATATCCTGACAAGGAGAATCGGGGAGTACCTGCCGGCAGATCCTGTGCTGCGGGAAATGATGGAAAAGAGCTATGACATTCTGTCTGCCCATCCGCTGAACCTGGAGAGAAAGAGTCAGGGTAAGAACCCGGCTAATTCTGCCTGGTTCTGGGGCGCAGGCACCAGACCTGCTCTGACTTCCTTTGAAGAGAAATTTGGGAAGAAAGGCGCCATGATCTCTGCTGTGGATCTGCTGAAGGGCATTGCGGTAGGAGCCGGGATGCACAATATCACGGTGGAAGGTGCCAACGGCGGATTACATACCAATTATGCCGGAAAAGCGAAGGCAGCTGTGGAAGCTCTGACACAGGAAGGGTATGATTTTGCTTACATTCATGTGGAGGCTCCGGATGAGATGGGGCATCAGGGCAGTTTTGAAAATAAAATCACGGCCATTGAAAGAATCGATGCTCATATCATCGGGCCGGTGGCAGAGATGCTGGAGGAAGCCGGAGAAGATTTCCGTATGCTGATCCTTCCGGATCATCCGACCCCGGTCAGAGTGCGCACACATACAGGGAATCCTGTGCCGTACCTGCTCTATGACAGCAGAAGCGCAGTGCAGGGCATGCCCTCCTATGACGAGGAAAGCGCACGCGTCAGCGGAATAACAGAGGAAGTGGGACACACATTGATCTCCCATCTTTTTGAGCAGAAATAACGCACAGCCGGTCAGAAACCAGGAGGACAACATGCTGATAGTTAAGAAATTTGGGGGAAGTTCAGTAGCGGACAGGGAGTGCATTTTCCGCGTGGCTGAGCGCTGTATCGAAGAATACAGAAACGGAAATGACGTCATAGTTGTATTGTCTGCAATGGGCGACACAACGGATGAACTGATAGAAAAGGCGAAGTTAATCACTGCGGAGCCGTCCAAAAGAGAGATGGATATGCTGCTGACCACAGGAGAACAGGTCTCGGCCTCTCTTCTGGCCATGGCCGTCAATTCACTGGGAGTGCCGGCGGTTTCTCTGAACGCATTTCAGGTGAGAATGCACTGTACATCCACGTATGGCAATGCCAGATTTAAGAGGGTAGAATCCGAGCGCATACGCCACGAGCTGGACTCCAGAAAAATCGTAGTTGTCACAGGTTTTCAGGGCATTAACAAATACGAGGATTATGCGACACTTGGAAGAGGCGGTTCGGATACCACGGCTGTAGCTATAGCCGCTGCCCTTCACGCGGATGCCTGCGAGATCTATACGGATGTGGATGGCGTATACACGGCCGATCCCCGGATTGTGCCGAATGCAAGGAAGCTGGATGCCATCAGTTATGACGAAATGCTGGAGCTTGCATCACTGGGTGCGAGAGTGCTCCACAACCGTTCAGTGGAGATGGCTAAAAAATACGGAGTACAGCTGGTTGTTCGTTCCAGTCTGAACAGAAAAGAAGGAACGGTAGTCAAGGAGGTCGTGAAAATGGAAAAAATGTTAATCAGCGGAGTTGCTTCCGATAAAAATACATCCAGAGTTTCAGTGATTGGAGTAGACGACAAGCCCGGCGTGGCATTTAAAATATTCAATACGCTGGCAAAGAAAGGGATCAATGTGGATATCATCCTGCAGTCCGTAGGACGCGCCGGCACAAAAGACATCTCTTTCACCGTTGCCCAGGACGATCTGGATGAGGCACTCAAGATTCTGAGCGACAATAAAGAGGAACTGACGATCCAGGAAATCGACCACAAAGACAACGTGGCCAAAATCTCCATCGTCGGGGCAGGCATGATGAGCAATCCGGGTGTGGCGGCAAAAATGTTCGAGGCGCTGTTCAATGCGGGTGTGAATATCCACATGATCTCCACATCGGAAGTGCGGATCACGGTGCTGATCGAAGAAAACGATGTAGAAAGAGCCATGATAGCAGTACACGACAGATTCGGACTGGCGGATTAGGGCTGAAGGGACGCTTTCCTGACCTGGAAGAAGTCCGGTCCGGGGGTGTGCACAGCAGGAGGACGGAGGGCGTGTCTGCCGTTTTTACCGGCTTTCCGCTTGCTTACCAGCAGTAAGAAGAAAAGCAGAGAATTGCAGGGAATCATAGACATTCACCGCCTAAGCCTGATGCTTAGGCGGCTCAGGTCTATTTGAAAATTGGCCGGGAAGCCAATTTTCATCCCTGCAATTCTCTGCTTTTCTTCTAACTGCTGGTAGGCGCGCTCTATGCCTGTAAAAACGGCAGACACGCCCTCCGTCCTCCTGCTGTGCACACCCCCGGACCGGACTTCTTCCAGGTCAGGAAAGCTGGGTGCATCAGAGGGGGAGCTGCGGATGGTGTTCTGGGGGCGCCAACTGGGGGAACAGGACGGGAGTGAAATTGTGGGACTGAGATGGCTGGGGAGGATATCAGTGATAAGTAGTCTATAACAAGAGGGGCGGGATTTAAATGGCTTGGAATTCAAATCTAATATGAAGGCAAGTATGGATGCTTTAAAGCGGCAGATTTTGTTGGTTATACACTTACTTATGTATACAGTTACCGTAGGCATCCGGTACGCGCAGCCGCATACCATCCGCTGCTCCCGTCAGAAATCCCTCCTGGGAATTGCTGTATACCGATTTGTCGAACCCAGCCGGAGGAGATGGGAATATGGCCTGGCAGTGGGCATTTAGGCGGCGGTTAGCGCCCCTTCATCAAAAAGAGCATTGAAATATGGACCGCCGGCAGGGCTTCAGGCCCTGACGGCGAGCTGATCTTAGTGTGAATGCATCGGCATTCACGCGAATGTCAGCGGTGTCCAATATTTCAATGCTCTTTTTGATTTAGGGGCGCTTACCGCCGCCGGCCGCCCACAGCCAGGCCATATTCCCATCTCCTCCGGCGTCCGCATACCCGCTATACCCCCCTCCCCATTTCACTCTTCTTCTGGGGATTGGGGGATGAGTAGTTTATTTATAACGATTCGAACTTCGTCTTTTGCTGTCCGATAACCTTTTAGTATGCTTACTTCTTCTGCTGTCAGGTATATTGTGTCTGCGCTCAGGAGTTCTACTCCGGACTGGTATGGTCCTTTTTGTTCACGAATTGTACCGTCCGGACTGAATGGCTGGTTGATGAGCTGATCCAGTGTTATGTTATAAATCTGTGAAATTTTCAGGAGCAGATCTATGTCAGGCGTTCTTTTGCCGGTTTCATAGTTTGAATATGCCTGGCGTGAGATGTTCAGCATTTTTGCAAGCTCTTTCTGGGTCATATGACGGGCTTTTCTATAACGAGCTAAGTTTGCAACCAGTTGTATATTGGCCAATGCGGCACCTCCATTCACAGGGTAATAAAATCTTCATAAATTATAACAATTTTCCCTGTAAATAGATATCATTGCCACAAAACGTATATTATGACAAAAAAGCAACAAAAAGTTGCCTGTTTTATTTGCTCAGTGTACTGTTGTGGTACCGGGAGGAGAAGGTGACGTCTTCGCCGAACCAGGAAGGGGGCTGGAAGGCGGAAGCGGTATCTTCATCAGGAAATTCCACTTCAGCCAGAATCAGAGGGGCCAGATCGCTGTGAAAGAGATCCAGTTCGATCGTAAGCCCGCTGTCCAGCGGCAGCATGTAGCGTGTTTTGGTAATCAGCCGCCCGTCGATTTTGGATTTCAGGTGGGTGTAGGATTCTGCCGTCAGTGGGAGGTTGTATTCCTCGCGTACCATAAGTCCTTTTGATTTATATGTGAGTACATATTCTTCATTGTCCCTGCGGATACGCACCACAGGTTCCGTACAGAGATAGCCCTGTTCAATCTGCCGGCTTGGATAATCTTCCAGGCGGCAGGGGATGTTGTTTTTATCGATCAGATATTTGCGTTCTATTTCCATAAAAGCTCCTTTTTCCTTTTTTATTATCATAATACTGCGTGTAAAAATTGTAAACCGTTGCATTTCCAGACTTCATTTGTTAAACTGATCTTATGCATAAATGCGGACAGTAAAGTGCAATTTAAAGGAGGAATCAGTAGTGAAGCATGTGAAAGTATTTCTTGCGGATGGTTTTGAAGAAATTGAAGGGCTTACGGTTGTAGATCTGCTCAGAAGGGCGGGAGTCGGCGTAGATATGGTATCTGTAACCGGGAGGCTTGGTATCAGCGGCTCACACGGTATCAGAGTGGAGGCGGATGTTCTGTTTGAAGAGGCAGACTACGATGAGGCGGATATGCTGGTACTTCCGGGGGGAATGCCGGGAACAGTGCATCTGCAGGAACATCAGGGATTAAAAGAGCTGCTGGAAGACTTTTACAGCAGAGAAAAATATATTGCGGCAATCTGTGCCGCACCGAGTATCCTGGGTGGGCTTGGCTTTCTGAAGGGGCGCAGGGCATGTTCCTATCCCTCTAAAGAAAATGAACTGACCGGTGCGGAAGTAGTGCGGACTCCTGTGGCAGTGGACGGAAACATCATAACAAGCCGGGGAATGGGTACGGCAATTCCATTTTCGCTGGAATTGATTTCCATTCTGTGCGGTGCAGAAAAGTCGGATGCAGTCAGAGAGTCAATTATATTTGAATAAAAATGGTCCAAAAGGCTTAAAACACCCGGAAAATAAGGAATAACGAGTAAAAAGTACTGGAATTTTTCTGATGAATGTGCTATACTCCTTTAATGACTGTGAATGTATATTATCGGGTGCAGAACCGCCTGACTGATACAAAACTGCATGACGAATGGTACGAATCAAGGAGGAAGATAAAAAAATGAGTTTACAGGTAGAAAATTTAGAACATAATATGGCGAAACTTACAATCGAAGTTCCGGCAGAGGAAGTGGAGAAGGCTCTCCAGGCAGCATACTTAAAACAGCGCAAGCAGATCAATATGCCTGGTTTCCGTAAAGGGAAAGTGCCGAGACAGATGATTGAAAAGATGTACGGACCGGAAGTGTTCTATGATGATGCAGCAAACAAGATGGTTCCGGAGGCATATGGCAAGGCATTTGATGAGTGTGAACTGGAACTTGTTTCACCGCCGGAGATTGACGTTGTACAGCTGGAAAAGGGCAAGCCGTTTATCTTTACAGCAGAAGTTGCAGTAAGACCGGAAGTTAAACTTGGTGAATATAAAGGATTAAAGGTAGATAAAATATCCACAAGAGTTACCGCAAAAGAGGTTGACGAAGAGATCGACAAAGAGCGTGAGCGCAATGCGAGAACAATTGATGTAACAGACCGTGCAGTTGAAGACAACGATCAGATCGTACTGGACTTCGAGGGATTTGTGGACGGAGTTGCATTTGCAGGCGGTAAGGGCTCAGATTACCCGCTGGTAATCGGTTCTGGATCTTTCATTCCAGGATTCGAAGAGCGGCTGGTCGGCGCAGAGATTGGAAAAGAGATGGAAGTCAATGTGACCTTCCCTGAAGAATACCAGTCAGAAGAACTTGCCGGAAAAGATGCAGTATTTAAATGTACTGTACATTCTATCAAAGCAAAAGAACTTCCCGAACTGGATGATGAGTTTGCTTCTGAGGTATCTGAGTGTGAGACACTGGAAGACTATAAGGCAGAAGTAAAGAAGAACATCAAAGAGCGCAAAGAGCGTGAAGGCAAAGAGAAGAAAGAGAATCAGGTAATAGATCTGGCTGCAGAGAATGCCGAGATAGATATTCCGGAAGCTATGATCAAGATGAAGATCAGAGAGATGGCAGGGGAACTGGAGCAGCGTATCCAGCAGCAGGGTCTGACGATTGAGCAGTACTTCCAGTTTACAGGAATGACGGAAGAGAAGATGCTTGAAGAGTTAAGACCGCAGGCAGAGAAGCGCATCAGAACAAAACTGGTTCTGGAAGAGATCGTGAAGGCTGAGAATATCGAGACAACGGAAGAGCGTCTGACAGAAGAACTGCAGAAGATGGCAGAGGCATATGAGATGGAGATTGATAAGCTGAGAGGTTTCATGGGAGAGAATGAAAAGAAGCAGATGGAAGAAGGCCTTGCAGTTCAGGAAGCAATCAAACTGCTGGTAGATTCGGCTGTCGAGGAGTAATTTGAGAGGGTTTAAAGCTGAGGGGAGATAACCCGGTGGTTTGCCCGGTACTTCCCGGGCAGTTTGTATTCAGAATTATAGGAGGGAAATCAATGAGTTTAGTACCTTACGTCATTGAGCAGACGAGCCGTGGAGAACGCTCCTACGACATTTATTCAAGATTATTAAAAGAAAGAATCATTTTCCTTGGAGAAGAAGTAAATGATGTGTCGGCAAGTGTAATTGTTGCACAGCTTCTCTTTCTGGAAGCAGACGATCCTGATAAGGACATCCAGCTGTATATTAACAGCCCGGGCGGTTCCGTGACATCAGGACTGGCAATCTATGATACCATGCAGTACATCAAATGTGATGTGTCAACCGTATGTATCGGAATGGCGGCAAGTATGGGAGCATTCCTGCTTTCCGGCGGCAAGAAAGGCAAGCGTTTCGCGCTTCCCAATGCCGAGATTATGATTCATCAGCCTTCAGGCGGGGCACAGGGACAGGCGACAGAGATTCATATTGTAGCAGAACATATCCTGAAGATACGTCATAAATTGAACCAGATCCTGGCAGAGAACACTGGACAGAGTCTGGACGTTATCAAGGTTGATACAGAGAGAGATAACTATATGTCTGCCCTGGAAGCAAAGGAATATGGATTAATAGATGAAGTAATTGCCAGTCACTAATGGCAATATGAGGTGAAGAGCATTATGGCAGGAAAAGTAAGCGATGATACAGTGAGATGTTCTTTCTGCAATAAGACTCAGGCACAGGTACGCAAGCTGATTGCAGGCCCGAACGGGGCCTATATCTGTGATGAGTGTATCGATGTGTGTGCGGAGATCATTGAGGAAGAATTTGAATATGACGAAAGAAGAGTGTTTGAGGACATCAATCTGCTGACACCGGAGGAGATAAAGGCTTTTCTGGATGAATATGTAATCGGACAGGATGAAGCAAAGAAGGTTCTTTCAGTAGCTGTATATAATCATTACAAGCGGATTATGGCAGAGCAGGACTTAGGGGTTGAACTGCAAAAGAGTAATATATTGATGCTGGGACCAACCGGATGCGGTAAAACGCTGCTTGCTCAGACGCTGGCGAGGATATTGAATGTACCTTTTGCTATTGCAGATGCGACAGCATTGACAGAGGCAGGTTATGTAGGTGAGGATGTTGAGAATATCCTTCTGAAGGTGATTCAGGCTGCGGATGGAGACATTGAGCGCGCAGAGCACGGTATCATCTATATTGACGAGATAGATAAGATTACAAGAAAATCAGAGAACCCGTCTATTACCCGTGATGTATCCGGTGAGGGAGTGCAGCAGGCGCTTTTGAAGATTATCGAGGGAACAGTTGCATCAGTTCCTCCTCAGGGAGGCAGAAAGCATCCTCATCAGGAACTGATTCAGATCGATACGACGAACATTCTGTTTATCTGCGGCGGAGCTTTTGAGGGAATCGACAAGATGATTGAGACTCGTCTTGACAAGAAATCCATCGGTTTCAATGCAGAGATAGCATCCAAGCATGAAGAGAATGTCGATGTGCTGCTGCATCAGGTACTGCCGCAGGATCTGGTAAAGTACGGTCTTATTCCGGAGCTTGTAGGGCGTCTGCCGGTTACAGTTTCACTGGATATGCTGGATAAAGAAGCTTTGATCAGAATATTGACGGAGCCTAAGAGCGCTATTGTTAAGCAGTATCAGAAGCTGCTGGAGTTAGATGGAGTGAGGCTGGAATTTGATAAGGAAGCTCTTTATGCGATAGCAGAGACATCTCTGGCAAGGAAGACAGGAGCCAGAGGCCTGAGGGCAATCATGGAAGATATTATGATGGACACCATGTTTAAGGTGCCGTCTGATGATACGATTAAAGCATGTCGTATCACGAAAGAAGCGGTGAAAGGAACGGGAATCCCATTGTATGAATGCGATGGTGAAGAACGCAGATCGTTCCTGGCATCAGAGAGTGCATAAGAAAAACGGGCGGGTGCAGTGGAATACCATGTATCCGCCTTTTCTTGGCATTGTGGTGGAGGAGAGAATATGAAAAGTGAAAAGCAGAGCCTTCCTATGGTCGCGCTGCGCGGCATGACAATCATGCCGGAGATGGTGGTACATTTTGATGTCAGCCGCCAGCGCTCTATAGCGGCTATCCAGGAGGCAATGGTAGAAGACCAGAAGATTTTCATGATAACACAAAAAGATCTGGAGACAGAGAATCCAAAGCAGGAGGATCTGTATGAAGTAGGAACTGTAGGGATAATCAAGCAGATTATCAAGCTGCCAAAGCATATTCTGCGGGTACTGGTTTCAGGGGAAACAAGGGGCGTGCTTCAGAAGATAGAATACGAGGATCCCTATCTGCGCGCGGATGTAGAGGTTATGGATGAGTCCGATGTGCTTATCCGGAATGATCTAAACGAACAGGCAATGGAACGCGGTCTCAAAGACATGTTTGTGGACTTTGCGGCAAAGAGCGGGAAGATGTCTAAAGAATCAGTGGCCCAGGTTCTGGAAATAAAGGGACTGAAAAAGCTGGTGGACGAGATTGCGGCAAATACTCCGTTGTTTTATACAGACCTGCAGGAAATCCTTAATGAAACGGATTTTTGGAAGCGATATGAGGCACTGGCCTTTAAACTGGTGAATGAAATACAGATCATGAACCTCAAAGAAGAAATCCAGCTGAAAGTGAAGGAGAGGGTGGATAAACACCAGAGAGAATATATTCTCCGTGAGCAGTTAAAACTAATCCGTGAGGAACTGGGAGATGATACAACTCTTACAGATGCGGAAGAGTTCGAAAAGGCCGCAAAAACGTTGAAGGCCCCCAAAGAAATAAAAGAGAAACTGGAGAAGGAAATCAACCGTTTTAAAAGCTCCCTGAATAGTCCGGCGGAGAGCGGTGTGATTCGGACTTATATCGAGACGCTGCTGGAAATGCCGTGGAATAAGGCTGTGAAGGACAGCAACGACATCGAATTTGCCCGGAAAGTGCTGGACGAGGATCATTATGGGCTGGAGCAGGTGAAGGAAAGAGTGCTGGAATTTCTCGCTGTGCGTTCTCTGACCAAAAAGGGCGAAAGTCCGATTCTGTGTCTTGTGGGACCGCCGGGAACCGGCAAGACGTCTATTGCCAAATCTCTGGCAAGGGCATTGAAGAAGCCTTATGTAAGAATATCGCTGGGCGGTGTGAGAGATGAGGCAGAGATCAGGGGACACAGAAAGACATATGTGGGCGCCATGCCGGGCAGAATAGCAAACGCGATGAAAACTGCAGGCGCAAGAAACCCGGTGATGCTTCTTGATGAGATAGACAAGGTGAGTACAGATTACAAGGGGGATACTTTTTCTGCCCTTCTGGAAGTATTGGACAGCGAACAGAACAGCAAATTCCGGGATCATTATCTGGAGGTGCCGCTGGATTTGTCGGAGGTACTGTTTATTACGACGGCAAATACGCTGCAGACTATACCAAGGCCGCTTCTGGACCGCATGGAAGTAATCGAAGTGAGCAGCTATACGGAGAATGAGAAACTCCACATAGCCATAGAACATTTGATTCCAAAACAGCTGGAGAAACATGGTTTGAAAGAAGAACAGCTGGTTTTTAGCAAGCACGCGATCTGGAAGATGGCGCGCAACTACACGAAGGAAGCGGGTGTCCGGCAGCTGGAGAGGAAGATTGGAAATATCTGCAGAAAGGCTGCAAAGGAAATACTGACGACAAAAAAGGATAAGATTACGATAACGGAGAAGAATATCCATAAATATCTTGGAAAAGAAAAATATACGTATCAGATGGTCAATGCTTCTGATGAGGTGGGGATCGTACGCGGTCTGGCGTGGACAAGCGTGGGCGGAGACACCCTTCAGATTGAAGTGAATGTAATGCCGGGAAATGGAGAAATTATGCTTACAGGGCAGCTGGGCGATGTAATGAAAGAGTCTGCAAGAACGGGGATCAGTTATATCCGTTCCGTCAGCAGGCAGTATCAGATTGCGGAGAATTTCTTTGAAAAGCATGACATCCATGTCCATATACCGGAAGGCGCGGTTCCAAAAGACGGTCCTTCAGCGGGCATTACCATGGCAACGGCCATGCTTTCGGCTATCACAGGCCAGAAGGTGCGGGCAGACCTGGCTATGACCGGTGAGGTGACACTTCGGGGGCGGGTTCTTCCAATCGGCGGTCTGAAGGAAAAGCTGCTTGCAGCAAAGAATGCCGGGATCAAGATGGTGCTTGTGCCGAAAGAAAACCAGATTGACGTGGAGGAGCTCTCCGCCGAGATCACAAAAGGTCTGGAAATCCTGCCCGTTGAAAGCATGGATGAGGTACTGAAGAAAGCTCTGATCGGTGAGACAAGCGGGGATCAGCCACAGACAGGAGAATAGTATGGTAATCAAAAATATTAACTTAGAGACAGTTTGCGGGATTACGAGCGTACTTCCGGACAATGATAAACCGGAGATTGCATTTGCCGGAAAATCAAATGTGGGAAAATCTTCCCTGATCAATGCGCTGATGAACCGGAAATCCTATGCGAGAATATCCGCCACCCCGGGGAAAACACAGACGATTAATTTTTATAATATTAACGAAGAAATGTATCTCGTGGATCTTCCGGGTTACGGATATGCAAAAGTATCGGAGAAGGAAAAGGTACAGTGGGGAAAGCTGATCGAACGTTATCTGAACGGCTCTGCCCGGCTGAAAGCAATTTTTCTTCTGATCGATATCCGGCACGAGCCTTCGGCAAATGATAAGATGATGTACAGCTGGATTGTTGGGCAGGGATTTCAGCCCATTATTATCGCTACCAAGCTGGATAAAATAAAGAGAAGCCAGATTCAGAAGCATGTGAAAATGGTGAGAGAGGGGCTGGATCTGGTTCCGGGTACGAAGATTATTCCCTTTTCCTCAGCTACAAAGCAGGGCAGAGATGAGATATGGGAACTCATAGAAAGCGAGTATTTAGACAGAGCAGAGGTGGAATAAATATGGAAAACAGACGGCCATACTGGCAGGTGGCTGTAAGCCTTATTTTCAGTATTGCGGCGACAGCAGCTTTTGTATTTATCGGGATAAAGTCAATCGGATTTTTTATGCCGTTTGTTATTGGATGGATTATATCGGCAATTGCCACGCCTGTGGTGAACTGGCTGGAGAAAAGGCTGAAGATTGTTAAAAAACTGGGATCTGCACTGATCGTTATTGTGGTGCTGGCGCTGATTGTACTGCTGCTGTATTTTGCCATCAGTAAAGTGTCTGCCGAGATCGGTGATCTGGTTAAAAATTTCCCGGAACTGTATGCCCAGCTGGAAGAGGGCCTGCGGGAGATCGGGAGCACCCTGTCCGGAGTATTCTCGAAGCTGCCGGAGGGAATACAGAATGGCTGGAATGCAGTCGTGGCGAATCTGGATCAGTACATGGGTGAACTGGTAACAAAGCTCAGCCAGCCAACGGTGACCGCTGCAGGGAATTTTGCGAAGAGTCTGCCCTCCTATCTGATTGCTTTTATCGTGGCAATGATGTCGGCTTACTTTTTTACCGTTCAGAGAGAAGAAGTGATCCAGTGGCTGAAAAAGGTTTCACCGCCGTCAGTGGAAAAAAGGATGAGTCTGGTTATGGACAACCTGAAATACGCGGTAGGCGGTTATTTCAAGGCACAGTTTAAGATCATGGGAATTGTATTTCTTATCCTGTTTGCCGGGCTGGCGATGTTTGGCGTCCATTATGCCATCCTGATTGCATTTTTAATTGCTTTTCTGGACTTCCTGCCTTTCTTTGGGACGGGGACAGCCATGATACCCTGGGCGCTTTACAAGCTTCTCACAGGGGATTACAAGATGACTGCAGCGCTGCTTGTTATTTATGCAATCACTCAGCTGGTGCGGCAGCTTCTGCAGCCCAAACTGGTTGGTGACAGCATGGGGTTGAATCCGCTGGTGACACTGCTTCTGCTCTATATAGGATACAAGGTGAGCAGCGTGCTCGGTTTGATCCTGGCGGTGCCGATCGGGATGGTATTGATCAATATGTGCCAGGCGGGGGCATTTGATTATATACTTGATGATATAAAAATACTCGTAGAGGGAATACTTGGGCTGCGAGAGTGAAGGGGGAGGTCCGCCTGACGGCAGTTTTGGTATAAGACGCGGGGATGTAAGTGCATGCTGGTTTTCGGAGCTTTCCACTCGCTAAGCGCATCTAAAGAGAAAACGGCCGGATTTTATGGAACATGAAGGATTCACTGCGCTGTCTGATGACAGCGCAGCTCAGCCTTCAATGATATTTGATTTTGTGAATCAAATATTATCCATAAAATCCGGCCGTTTTCTCTTAAGATGCGCTTAGCTTATTCTTTGCATTCCGGTTCATTGGTTATACGGTGTCTGCCATCTGGCTACTGCGTTAAATGGCTATTTAAAGCTTTTTTTCTGTGCAATAGTATACATATAGAACAGCAGCCAGGCGGGCAGTATTATGCCTTTGAGGACGCTTGAGAAGCTGATGCTCCACCAGATACCATTCAGTTTCAGGGCGGTAGCGGACAGGGTGATTGCCAGGGGGATGCGAAGTGCGTTGAAGGCGATTCCGATGAGGGAAGGGGGCAGTGTTTTGCCCAGTCCCTGAAATGCACCGGCTGATGCGGTTTCTGTGCACATAAAGAGCTGGGAGAGGGCCAGAATCCGCAGATAATCTACGCCCATGGGGAGGATGTCTGCCTCCGGGATGAAGATGCGAAACAGGATTTCTGGAAAAAGGAGGAGGGCGAGAGTTGTAAAAAGGCCCCAGGTGCACATGATCTTGAGTGCAGTGAAGTAGCCTTTTCTTACACGGTCATTTTTTCCTGCACCGTAATTCTGGGCAACAAACGCATTCACTGCACTTCCAAATCCCTCGGCAGTCATCCAGGATATGGATTCGATCTGGCTTCCTACTTTCTGGACCGCAACTGCGGCATCTCCCCAGCCGGCAATCAGCCTTGCAATCAGCATGGAAACTCCGGTAAAAAACAGATTCTGGACGGCAGCGGGAAGTCCTACGAGAAGGATATCCTTCATCCGGTCTATAGATGGACGCTGCAAAATGTGAATTTTTGAAAATATAAGAGTATCCTTCCGAATACGCAGTATATAGATTACAAAAACCATGACCTGAGCAAATACGGTGGCGATTGCGGCACCTTTTACGCCGAGGCGGGGCAGTGGTCCCGGTCCGAATATCAGAAGCGGATCCAGAACCAGATTGATGACCAGTCCGATAGTTGTAGACCAGAAGGTGACAATACTGTTACCCATTGCGGTCAGAAGACCGGTAAGTATCTGGTTCATGAAGTTAAATACAATTCCGCCGCAGGTGATCGCCAGATACCACCGGGCATCCAGAATAACTTCCGGGCTGTTGAGGCGGAAAAAGCCAATCAGTGGATTATTAAAAATTACGGATATCACGCCATAGAGAAGTCCAAATAACAGACCCATCTGAAGAGAAGCCGTGGCATACTCCACCGCTTTTTTCTCTTTTCCTGCTCCCAGTGACTGGGCAGTAAGTACCTGCCCTCCCATTCTTGCAAGCATGGTAAAGCCGGCAGAAAGCCAGATATACATGCCGGCAGCCCCTACGGCGGCCACAGCATTGCTGCTGATCCGTCCAATCCAGAGCATATCGGTCAGATTATAGGCCATCTGGATCAGTGAAGTTCCCATGATAGGCAGAGCCAGCCTGGCTAAAGACCCCGCAATGGGTCCGTTTAACAAATCAATTCCTTTTTTCATTATGTCAATTCCTCTTATATAGCAGATTTTTTCATATCTGTAATATTAAAACAGCCGTAATATTATACCATGGAATTCCATGATATAACAGGGGAAAGCCGGACACAGCTCCGTTTTATTATGCAGTAAAGGAATTGACTTGTCTGACGCCGCAGGACTATAATAGCTGTAATACATATAAGAAAAATGGAGGCGTTGATATGACAAAAGTATTAATTCAGCCGGGTCCATGCGGACTTGACACACAAGTAGAAGCAATTTCAGAAGACGGGATGGAGGTACAGGTAAAGATAGCGTCAGGCTGTGAACCCATCAATAAGATGACTGAAGCATTAGGCGATACATGGGATGCCTACGATGTCTGTCTCGGCAAACCAGGAACCGGTCCTCTTTACGAGTATGCAGCAGAAAAACTGCCGGGGCATGCATCCTGCCCTGCCATTGCCGGAATTATAAAATGCATCGAAGTAGAATGCAAACTGGCACTCCCAAAAGATGTCTCAATCACCTTCATAAAGGAAGAGTAGGGCGCGAGGTTTTGAGTGAGTGGATGGGGGGGGGCGCTGTCCGGAATCGCAGAAGTCCTCTTTGGGATGCTGCTTTGCGGTGTAACGGCCGCTAAATCAAAATGAAAGCCAGCATGATGGACACCGCCGACAAACACGGGAATGCCG
>LDAQ01000023.1 GCA_001028025.1 Faecalicatena fissicatena
CGCTTAGCATTTCAGGAAGGCTGGGCGCATCCGGACGGAGGGGAACAAGAGGTGAAAGCGTCGACGGGAAAGGGGGATGGAACCGTGATAGGGTGAGCATGGAGGTATAAAGGTATAAATAGACTGATTTTATTCGCTATGTAAAAGGATATTTTTCTTTGTCTCTCATTCCATTCTCATGAACATTTTTCGGTATGTCCACTTTCTCACTAGATAACTTAGTTATGATTATTTTGTAATTATATGGAATATTTTACGAATGATTTATATATTTTACGAAAGGTTCAGGAGAAAGTCTTGACTTGTAGTTAACTCCAGATGGTATTCTTTATATAGTGCGATAGCTATAAATACTATTCTGTTTTCAGCAGTAGTATAATTGAAATATATGCAGGGACAGAATGTTTTGAGAAAGTGGTATTATTTATGATAGAAAATAACAATTATGCATAAAAACAGTTATAATAGATAAGGACAGTAATTATGGACGGAGGAGAGAATGATGGATGCTCATGAAATGTTGGAAAAAGTGAAAAGCGGGGAGGTGTCTGTGGAGGAGGCAGAGCAGTATTTTCGCCGCGAACCCTTTGAGGAACTGGGGTATGCCAAACTGGATACTCACAGGAAGCTGCGCTCTGGATTTCCGGAGGTAATATTCTGCAGCGGTAAGGCTACGGAACATCTGCTTCATATTTATCAGAAACTATACGGGGAAGAGGGGGAGGTGTTCGGTACCAGAGCTACAGCTGAGCAGTATGAGGTACTGAAGAAAACGCTTCCTGAACTTGAGTATGATCCGATTTCCCGGATTATGAAAATAGAGAACAAACAGAAGGAACATGTGGGTAAAATCGCCGTATGCACTGCAGGTACAGCAGATATTCCTGTGGCAGAAGAGGCGGCACAGACAGCAGAGTATTTTGGGAGTTTTGTAGAACGGATATATGATGTGGGTGTCAGCGGCATTCACCGGCTGATGTCCCGTCTGGATGTGATTCAGAGCGCAAATTGCGTGGTTGCCGTGGCAGGCATGGAAGGGGCTCTGGCCAGTGTTATGGGAGGTCTTGTGGACAAGCCGGTAATTGCCGTTCCTACATCTGTAGGATATGGAGCCAATTTTCATGGGCTGTCAGCCCTTTTAACAATGATTAATTCCTGTGCAAATGGAATCGCTGTTGTCAATATTGATAATGGATATGGAGCAGGTTATATCGCTACACAAATTAACAGACTGGGGGGAAAGAAATGAGCCGGGAATTATATTTAGAATGTGCGTCAGGAATCAGCGGGGATATGTTTACAGCAGCCATGCTGGATCTGGGAGCAGATCAGGAAGTGCTTAGAAAAGCACTTGACAGTCTGAACTTGCCTGGATATCAGGTAAAAATCAGCAGAGTCTCAAAAAGCGGTTTAGATGCCTGCGATTTTTCAGTACTTCTGGATGCAGAGCATGAAAATCACGATCACGATATGGAATATCTGCATGGCAAGGATGAGGAACCTCATACTCATGAATCCGGCTGTAAAATGAGCCGCAGTCATGAGCACAGCTGCATAAATGGAGGCGAACATAATCACAGCCATATGCATGAGGACGAACATAATCATAGCCATATACATATAGAAGAACACGGACATGAACACAGCCATGCAAATGGACATTCACATCAGCATAGTCATGAACACAGAGGACTGGCGGATGTAATGGTGATTATAAAGAACGCTGAGATTACTGAGGGTGCCAGAAAGACAGCGGTGCGTATTTTTGAGATTCTGGCGGAGGCCGAGTCAAAAGCCCATGGTGTGTCCATTGATCAGGTGCACTTTCATGAGGTTGGTGCTGTGGATTCCATCGTTGATATTGTTGCTGCTGCAGTATGTCTGGACAATCTGGATATTGAGGAGGTTGTGGTTCCTGTTCTGAATGAAGGAACCGGTTTTGTCCGTTGTCAGCACGGTATGATACCTGTCCCGGTCCCGGCTGTTTTGGCAATCGTGCAGAAACATGAACTGACGCTTCATATCAATCATATGGAAGGCGAATTTGTAACTCCGACCGGAGCGGCGATTGTAGCTGCAATTAGAACAAAAGATAAACTTCCTGAGAAGTTTACAATTCTGAAAACCGGTATGGGGGCAGGGAAAAGAACTTATGAGAGGCCAAGCCTGCTCCGTGCTATGCTGATTCAGGAGACGGAGACTGATAAAGACTGGATGTATAAGTTGGAGAGCAACATAGATGACTGTTCGGGGGAGGCATTAGCCTATGTAATGCAGAGGCTTCTGGAAGAAGGGGCCAGAGATGCGTATTTTACCCCGATTTATATGAAAAAGAACCGCCCTGCCCAGCAGCTCAATGTTATCTGTGCAGAAGCGGATATCGAAAAGCTGGAAGAGATTATCTTTATGGAAACAACGACGATTGGAATCCGCAGGGTGAAGATGAAGCGTACGCTCTTAAAGCGCGAACAAAAAGAAGTTACGACCTCTCTCGGAAAAGCATCTGTCAAAATATGCACGCTTCCATCGGGCAAAAGAATTTATCCCGAGTATGACAGCGTGGCTGCACTGAGCCGGGAAAAAGGTATGTCATGGCAGGAGGTATACCGGCTGATCGTGAGGGAATGCGATGGAAATGTATAAGGAAGTACAGGAAGAAGATGCGATATATGATAAGAAGCGTAAAGTTCTGCTGACACTGATGGAGGATTATTGCAAAGAGGATATTGCCGTTGCATTTTCCGGTGGAGCGGACAGCAGCCTGCTTCTTAAACTAGCCTGCGAGTGTGCCAAAAAGCAGGGAAAGAATGTATATGCTATGACAATTCAAACGGAACTGCATACACTGGAAGATTTAAATATTGCTGAAAAAGTAGCTAAAGAAACTGGTTCGTTTCACGAGGTGCTTTATGTAGATGAACTTGAAGAAGCGGGAATTGAGATGAATCCTGTGAATAGATGTTATCTCTGTAAAAAACTGCTGTTCACAAAAATACGTGAAAAAGCCTTACAGCGGGGAATTAGCAGAATACTGGAAGGGACGAACGCCGACGACCTTACAATGTACCGTCCTGGTATTCAGGCAATCCGGGAGCTGAGAATCGGAAGTCCGCTGGCGGAGGCAGAAATGACAAAAGCAGAGGTACGCAGACTGGCCGCAGAGTTCGGCATTTCGGTGGCAGAACGTCCGGCGGCACCATGTATGGCAACACGTTTTCCGTATGGAACAAGGCTGGACAGAGAGAAAATGAAAGCGGCAGAACTGGGAGAAAACTATATCCGGTCACTGGGATTTTATAACGTACGGCTGCGTGTACAGGATAACCTTGCCCGGATTGAGGTTGACCAGGATTCATTGGGGCAGGTGCTGGTGCATCGTGAAGAGATTACAGGGCACTTGAAAAAGCTGGGGTATCAGTATGTCGCACTGGATTTGGAAGGATTCCGTTCCGGCAGTATGGATGAGATCCATAACAAAAAAGGAGACAGGTAAGATGACGATTGCAGAAGTGAGTAAAAGATATGATATCACGGCAGATACGCTCAGATATTATGAGCGGATCGGGTTGATACCGCCGGTGCCGAGAACGAAGGGCGGGATCAGGAATTACGATGAGGACTCCTGCCGCTGGATTGAACTGATGAAATGTATGCGCAAGGCGGGAGTTCAGATTGAGGCTTTGATCGAGTATGTAGCCCTGTTCCGAAAAGGGGACGAAACAATTGAGGCCAGAAAAACAATTCTGGTGGAGCAGCGCAGCCAGCTGATGGACAGGATGGCCGAGATGCAGGAATCGCTGGACCGGCTGAACGACAAAATAGAACGATATGAAACCGGTCTGATGAAAGCGGAGGCACTGTTGAAAATTTCTGAATAAGGACAGCTCTGAGGAAATGCGGCTGCGCCCCGGCATACAAGATAGGATTTCGCTTGCGAAACTCGCGCGCCGCGGCGGTCGCAATAATGTTAAATAAGGGATGTTATGTTCACTTATTATAAAATTTGAACGGATCTTGTAGTTTCTTTACTCTTTTTACGGTGTTAAAGTAAAAGCACAGTGGAAGAGGAGGAAAACAGCATGATATTCAAAAATATGGAATTTCATAATGTGGAAGAAATCATAGAATGTGAGAAGGGGTATGCGATGCAGCGTATTCCTTCTTTTGTTTCGGAAAAATTAAATGAAGGTGCAAGAGACAGGTCCTGTCGTTTTACGTCGGGGGTGGAGATCCGGTTCAGGATGCGCAGCGAATCTGTAAAGATCACATTGAGTGCAGATAAAGACCCGGAAGCTCAGACTGCGCTCCTTTTTTATGGTTCTTTTCAGGGTGGGTGGCAGCACTCTTGTGCAGCGCTTGTAGAAGACGGTACAACAATTGAAATCACAAAAGCTGAGAATATAGAAGTCCTGAAAAAGATTACAGAGAAAAGAAAGCTGCCTTTTGATCCTGAAGTGGTAAGGATCATACTGCCATATGGAACCTGTTATTTTAAAGAAATCAGTGGGGATGTGGAACCTCCGCAAAAATCGGATCTTCCGCAAAAGACATATCTTGCCTATGGCTCATCTATTACCCATGGCAGCCTCGCACTGATACAGCCCTGTTCCTATCCTTTTCAGATCGCCCGCAGGCTGGGGACCGATTATCTGAATCTGGGCTTTGCAGGAACTGCATTCCTGGAGCGGGAGATGGCAGAATATATTGTATCCCGGAAAGACTGGGATTTTGCGTCTGTGGAGCTGGGGGTCAATATGATAGATGGCAGGTTTACCAGTGATTTGTTCGAAAAGAGAGCCGGAGACTTTATTAAAGTGCTGGCTGCGGATTCAAGGAATATATACTGTACAAATATCTTTGGAAATAATTTAATAAATCAGGAAAACATTAAAGTTTACAGGAAAATTGTTGAAAACTATGCATCAGAGCATCTGATTTTTACGGATGGGCTGAAATTATTAGACCGTGAGGATTATATATCGGAGGATCTGGTTCACCCTACGCTGGAGGGCATTATGGAGGTTGCGAAGAACTGGTCACGTATTATGATGGAAAAAGTTCCTCAGTAAGGAACAGGAATGCAGGCAGCCATTATTTCGAATAGTATCTGTATTCTGTTGGTGTCACACCGACTTCTTTTTTAAAGGTGGTACAGAAACTGTGTTCGCTGTGAAAGCCGCAGCTGAAACCTATATTTTTGACGGATTCATGGCTGCTTTTCAGATAAAATTTTGCAAGATTGATGCGTGATATCAGGATATATCGATAAGGGGTATATCCTGTTTCTTCTTTAAACTTTCTTGTGAAATAGAACGGACTCAGAGATACATGGGCGGCAAGTGTATTCAGAGAAATATCCTCGTCCAGATGGCGGTGAATATATTTCAGAGATATGTCCATAAAGTCAGAGGCAGCATTCTGTCTTTCGCGCCGCTCTTTCGAGAGCCCGAGCAGAGTGAGCAGCTGAGAGATATCCTGAGAAATCAGCAGCTCATTCATACTGTCCTTTTTTAAAAGCGTTTCATATAAACGCCTCCAGGTATTCTCGAATTGGGCGGGATTTTCCAAAAGCATATGAACGAAAGGCATATCCCCTTTTAGATATTCGAAAAAGGCACGGCTGTTTCCACTGTCAAAATGAATCCATTTCAGCTCCCAGGCTTCAGAGGACTGATAGAGATGGGGACGGTAACAATCAATGAGACATACCTCTCCGGGAAGCAGTTCCCTGGTGATTCCGTCCGCTTTGATCAGACCCTTGCCCCCTTTTGTATAGAGGAGCAGAAAACTATCGTAGCTGCGTCTGTCTACTTTATACCTGGAGTCACAGTAAAAATGCCCCATACAGAGAGGAAAATAGAGAAATTCAGGAATACAGTTAGTGGGAGTGTGGAAAAAGATAGTGGAATTGTCTGAAACGCCGCTGCTTAATGAATGATTCATATGTCCCGCCTTTCTAAAATAACAGCAATGTAATATTTTGTAAAGTTTCGATAATTATAGGGGCAGTTTTAAAAATTGTCAAGCACTTAAAGAGCAATATTTTGATATAAATAGGCAAAGAAATCTAATGCCGGGCGAGTGGGGGAAGTGTAAGATAAGAATGTAATGATGATAGTTCAATTGTTCCGGAATAAAGAATACCGGCAGTGAATAAGAAAAGGAGAAACAGAATGGAAAGATATAAAATCAATTCAGAAGATCGTGAAATTATAAGGGAACTGGCTAAGAAACAATACGAATACTCTCAGGCAGATAAAAATAAAAAGAGAATCCAGGAATGGACGGATCACAACTCACTTCAGGGAAAACGTCCCATGATTCATCTGGAAATGTGGACATTTGCACAGGAAATTATTCCGCAGCGTCTGCAGTGCAAAGGGAAATTTGCACGGGAAGTGGAAACAAATCTATACTGCAATTTTTTGAACCAGGAGCTGTTTGATGATGACCGCGTAACGCCGGACTATTATCCGCTGGCATATGATACTCATTTCACCTTATTCAATATTCCGATCGAAAAACACAACAGTGTTGGTTCCCTGGGCCATGAATTCGTATCAGTCGTGGAAGACCTTGAGGATGATTACGAAAAACTGAAAGCAACAGACTACGGTGTGGATATAGAATCAACCATGTTGAAAAAAAGTGCCCTGGAGGAATCATTTGGGGATATCCTGCCGGTAAAACTACAGATGGATTGTCTGTACAGCGTACCGACACAGATGATTGTCCATTTTATGAAGATGGAAAATATGATGTTCAATATATACGACTATCCGGAGCTTTTCAAAGAAATGATGAATCGGATTGCAGACGATACACTTGCTTATTATCGAATGCTGGAGGAAAAGCATCTGATTCTGCCGACAGTCGCAGGAGAAGGACTGGGACAGGGCAGCTGGTGCTACAACCACGAACTGCCTGGTGAGGACGTGGCAAAAATCCGTCCTCTGACAACACGGGATGTATGGGGATTCATGGATTCACAGGAAACAGTGGGCCTGTCCCCGGAAATGTTCGAAGAGTTTATTTTTCCCTGTTACAAGAAGATATCCGAACAGTACGGCCTTCTTTCCTACGGATGCTGTGAACCGGTGGATCCGATCTGGGAAAACTGCATTTCTAAGCTGGAAAACCTGAGAAAAGTATCCATCTCCCCATGGTGCAACGAAGAATACATGGGAGAGCGGCTCAAAGGCAGCAAAACAATCTTCCACCGGAAACCCTCTCCGAATTACCTGGGGGTAGGAACCGTGCTGGATGAAGAAGCGGTACGCGAAAGTATACGCAAAACCCTGAAGGCATCCGAGGGGTGTAAACTGGAAATAACACAGCGGGACGTATATACAATAAATAACGATACAACAAAAGCCAAACGCTATGTGGATATTATTAAAGCGGAGGTGGGGATTTAGGAGGGGGAGGTCGCCTGTGCGGACCGTGTCTCCTGCCGCAGCGGGAAACTTCCATGCCCCTTTTTCGCTGCGGTCCGTTTGCTAAGTGCCACTAGATAAAAACCACACCGGATTGGGAGACACCGGCGGCATTCACCGTGCAATTCTGATGAATTGCGCGGCTCAGGCCGCCTTAAATGCTGCTTCGGAAGCAGCATTTAGCCTCCCAATCCGGTGTGGTTTTTATCAAGTGGCACTATAGCGCACTCTATGCAGCTGAAAAAGGGGCATGGAAGTTTCCCGCTGCGGCAGGAGACACGGTCCGCACAGGCTGGACGCATCCAATGGGGAGGGGCGCTGTTATGGAGAGCGTTTTCGGGAGCGGCGGATGGGTGTGGCGACTCGGCAGATAACCATACCATATCAATAAGACATACGTGCAGACGATACAAATCCGCTGCTCCCGTTCCGGAATTCCCGCAGGGAATGACTTTCCTCCCGGTCTGATGAGCCCAGCGAAGTGAAAGGGGAGGCGGGGAAGCTCGGGGGATGTGTGTGCCATTTCTATATCCGTAGAGTGCGCGTTAGAACCCGTTAGAGAAAAAACAGGGAACTTGGAGGGCGGGATTTGATTTACAAAATCAAATCCCGTTGCCGCCGGCGGCGCGAATGCATCGGCATTCGGGCCAACTGCGGCAAGCACCCTCCAAGTTCCCTGTTTTTTCTCTTACGGGTTCTTCGCAAACGGACAGGATATAGAAATGGCACACACATCCCCCGAGCTTCCCCGCCTCCCCTTTCACTTCGCGTCCCCATCCGTTCACTCCCAAAGTTCGTTCCCTGATTCCGTCCTGATTTTGTACTTTTTGTGCGGATTTTTTACTTTACGGGGTGTTGGGAAGACGTTATGCTTAGTAAGGGTAAAGGAGGCATTTTGTGATGGAATATATAGAGGAGAAAGAGATCGAAAGCAGGCTTCGCGGCCTGATGGATGCGGAGATAGAGATGGAGCATTTTGCGGGGGCTCTGATTGGATATTATGAAAAGGGGCGGGAGATTTTCTTTAATACGTATGGCATGGCTGACCGGGAGAAAGCGCGGCCTGTGAAGCGGGATACGATATTCCGGCTTTATTCTATGAGTAAGCCGGTGGCGGCTGTGGCTGCAATGATTCTGGCGGAGAGAGGGATGCTGGAACTGGAGGCCCCGGTGGGAAAGTATTTGCCGGAGTATGAACGGATGTATGTGCTGGGGGATGAGACGCCTTATACGGTTACTGTTCGGCAGCTCCTGAATATGACCGCCGGCATTGTTTATCCGGATGATGATGCGGCAGGACAGGAGATGGCGGAGCTATTCGAGGATATCCATGCACATATCAGGGAGGGAAAGCAATATACCACAGGAGAAGTTGCACGGAAGATTGCCACAAAGCCTCTGGCGAATGTGCCGGGAAGCGCGTGGCGGTATGGACTCTGTGCTGATGTGCTGGGTGCAGTTATGGAGGCCGTGTCGGGGATGACACTGGGAGAGCTCTATAAGAAAGAAATTTTTGAACCGCTGGGAATGAAAGATACCGGGTTCTATGTGCCGCGGGAAAAATGGGAACGGCTTGCTCAGCTTTACCGGCAGGAGGAGACAGAGAACGGTGTGAAGTTGAAGGTAGAAGCGGAGCGGACGCTTGGTTTAACGAAATGTCTGGAGCCTCCGGCTTTTGAATCGGCTGGAGCAGGACTTTTGTCTACAGTGGATGACAGCGCGCGGTTCTGTATGATGCTGGCGAATAAGGGGATTCTGGACGGAGTGCGGATTCTGAAAGAGGAGACTGTGGAGCAGTTTACACGGAATCAGCTTGGGAAAATGCAGACGGATTCCATTTATTTTGAACATATGAAGGGATATGGTTATGGGAACCTGATGCGGGTGCTCCTGGACAAGAACGCTTCTCCGATCGGAGGAGAACCGGGGGAGTTTGGCTGGGATGGCTGGGCTGGAGCATATATGGCTGTGGACATTCAAAAACAGACGGTATTCCTGTTTATGGTTCAGGTCAGTGCATATTCAAACTGGCCTCTGAACAAAGCAATCCGTGGAATATTATGTGACTGAAAAGATCCTTTTGAGTATAGAAAAAGGAATATCGCATGTTCGGATTTCTAACAAAATGAAAGAATTTTGCAATGAACAAATAAATTAAGACATGTTAATCTTTATTTATCAAAAGAAATCCCATATCAAACGAGGGTAAGGAGGAAGATTTATGAAACTGAAAAAAGTAACGGCGATGGCTATGACGGCTGTACTGGCACTTGGAATGCTGGCGGGGTGTGGAAAGGGTGATTCCAAAGACACCGCAAAGAGTGATGCGGGAAGTAAAGACACAAAGCAGGAGGCAGAAGGTGATGTAACCACTATTACGTACTGGGGGTGGGATACCAACTGGTATGAGCCAATGTTTGAGAAGTTCATGGAAGAGAATCCGGACATCAAGATCGAGGCTACAAATGTTGCATACAGCGATTATTTCACAAAGATCCAGCAGGCAATTGCTTCTGGTTCCGAGCTGCCGACCATGGTACAGCAGAGCTGCACACTGATCGCTAACTACAAAGAACTGGGCGTGTTCGAAGATCTGACCTCAGATCCATACAATGTAGATCCTGATATCTTCTTTGACTTTATCAAGGACAGAGCCATGACAGAAGACGGACAGCTGATTGGTATTGAGCAGTCAGTATCTCCTTCAGCGATTGCATACAAGAGAGATCTTGCAAAAGAGTACTTCGGCACAGACGATCCGGAAGAACTGGCAGCATTGTTCCAGTCCACAGATGATTACATTACTAAAGGCAAAGAAGTAAACGAGAAATCAGGCGGAGATGCTTATCTGTTCCATTCAAGCGGCGCTGTTGCAGAGTGGCTGTATTTTGCAGACAGCACAGAGCTTCAGACAGGAGATACCGTGAACTTTACAGAAAAGATGACTCCGGTTATGGATACACTTGTAAAAATGAGAGACAACAAAGTCGTCGATACTTTTGAAAATGGAACCCCACAGGCAAATGCTACATACGCAGACGACAATCACCTGTTCTATCCTTGTCCGAACTGGGCAATCTCTTACTACATCAAGGCAAATGACGCTGACGGTGAAGGAAACTGGGGGCTGATGATGCCTGCAACAGGCGGCTACAGCTGCGGCGGATGCTCTGTAGGAATTACAAATACAAGCACAGATGCAGAGAAAGAAGCAGCCTGGAGATTCATGAAATGGGCATTCCTGGAGCAGGGCGGTGTCGACACAGCAAAAGAATCTACAGACTATTATGTACCTACAAAAGAATTTTATGAAGACCCATCTTACGCATCAGGGGCTGATCCGTTCTTTGGAGGACAGGATGTGGGCGGATTCTTATATGGAGAAATCGCACAGAGCATCGTAATTCCGACTCCTTCAATCTATGACCAGACCGTGATCGATATCCGTGACCTGCTGGCAAATGCAGTGATGTCAGATTCTGACCTGGATACGCAGGCTCTGATTGACAAGGGACTCGAAGAATGCGCTAACCGTATTACAGACAGTGACATTAAGGTAAAATAAGCAAAATGGAAGTGAAACGGAAGAGTGCTTTCCCGAAACGGACACCCTTCCGTTTTTTAAGCCCACCGGCAGGGGAAAAGCCGGCGGAGCGTAAGGAGAAATATCTATGAACAGAAAAGGCAATAAAAAATATACAATCTTGTGGCCGTTATTTTTTGTGGCGCCATTTATCATTTTCTTTCTGGCATTTAATCTGTTCCCGATCCTGTATTCTGTATTCTTAAGTTTTCATGACTGGAGCGGAATCGGCGACAAAGTATTTATAGGGCTGGATAACTATGTGCGCATCTTCACCCAGGACAAAACGGTCTGGAAATCACTGGGGAATACGCTGTATATCATGGTACTGGGCTTTCCTCTCTCTATTTTCCTGGGGCTTGTGCTGGCAGCATTTTTGAGCAATCTGAAAAAATTCAGGAATGTATTTCAGACAATTAACTTTTTGCCGTATATCACCACCCCGGTTGCAATCGGCCTGATCTTTACATTCCTTTTCGACTGGAATACAGGAATTATAAATAAAATTATTACATTCTTCGGCGGAGAGGGTGTCAACTGGCTGGGAAATGCCAAATTTGCCCCGCTGGTTATCGGTTTTATGATTATCTGGAAAACAACCGGATATTATATGGCACTGTACCTGGCGGGAATTACCTCCATCTCTGAGGATATATATGAAGCGGCCAAGGTGGATGGCGCAGGCCCTGTAAAAACATTCTTCAAAATTACACTGCCGCTGTTAAAACCGATCACAATATTTATCGTAATCACAAGTTTGATTTATGCTCTGCAGCTGTTTGATGAGCCCAACCTGATGTTTAATGTCTCCACAACCAGCGTTATAGGCGGACCGGACAGATCCTGCCTGACTATGGTCTGGAACTTCTATGACGTGGCATTTGGTTCTACTGCAAGACTGGGATACGGTTCTGCTGTTGCGACAACGCTCTTTATCATTATTGTAATAACATCGCTGGTCGGCATGAAGCTGATGAATAAAAAGGAGGGGAAATAAATGAAAAAGTTAGCCAGTCCATTATCTTATGTCCTTTTGGTCATCATATCATTTATTTCGCTGTTCCCTTTTTACATGATGATTACAATGTCAACGTACAAGACGGAACAGATATTCCAGACCCTGCCGTTTCTGCCATCTGACTATTTCGGACAGAATATATCTACGGTTTTTCAGTCCAATTTCCTGCAGTCCTATGGAAACAGCCTGTTCATCTCAGTGGTTTCTATGGCTGTCTGTGTGCTGGTAAGCTCCATGGTCGGGTATGCAATGCTTGTCTATGACTTTAAGTTCAAAAAAGCGCTGATGAACTTTATTATGCTGACCATGATGGTGCCTACTCAGATCGGTATTATAGGATACATGATTGAAATGAGAAGCCTGCATCTGACAGGAACATTATGGCCGATGATACTGCTCTGGTTTGCAAATGGATTCGGTGCCTTCTGGATGATACAGTTTATCAATGGTTCCATGCCAATGGAGATCGTTGAGAGCGCAAGAATTGACGGAGCAGGGGAACTGAAGATCTTTTTCGGGATGGTCTTCCCATGCATCAGGCCAGGCGTGCTTACACTGTGCCTGCTGATTTTCCTCTGGTCCTGGAACAGTTATCTGGTACCGCTTGTATTTGTTAACAATGAAAGCCTTAATACAATACCGATCTTTATCAAGAGCCTGGCCAATGCTTATCGCACAGACTACGGTGCGCAGCTTTCAGGCCTGCTCCTCGCAACAATTCCGCTGCTTATCATGTTTATCTGCGGTTCCAAGAGCTTTATCAAAGGCCTCACCGCGGGTGCAGTCAAGGGGTAATAGAGTTCACACCCTGCGGGTGAGTACAGTAACGAGAGTATTTCACGAGCTCATTGTTCATGGTATAATAGTAGAATTACAGGGAATGAGGTAATTCTTATGGATAATTATGTAAAGCTTTACATCGTTGATGACGAGAAAATGGCAATTGAGTATTTTAAAAGATTAACAGAGGAGATTTCTCCTGCCTGTAAAGTGGTGGGGGAAGCTCTTCATGGTCCGACTGCGCTGGAGGAGATTCCGAGAGTACAGCCGGATATTGTATTTGTGGATATCAGCATGCCGGTTATGAATGGGCTGGTCCTGGCAGAGCGGATACTGCAGCAGAATAAAAATCAGATAATTGTACTGCTGACTTCTTACCGGGAATTTGACTATGTAAAACGGGGAATGGAACTTGGGGTAAGCAATTATCTGCTGAAAAATGAGCTGACTGCGGAGAGTTTGGGCAGGGAAATCAGCAGTATTATGGAACAGATCAGGATTGAGCGAAAGCAGATCCATACATACCAGGAATATAATCTGAAGCAGTTTCTAGAAAGTGAATGCGATCTGACGGAGGGCATGGAAAATATTTATAAAGGCAGCACTCTAAACAGGTTTGCCCTGACAGTTGTAAAACGTATACATCCTGTCCGTCTGCAGCCTGCATATGAGGAGCATGTCAATTTTGAGGCCATGAGGCTCGAAGGATTGGAATATCCGAATGGAATTACGTGCCGTGGGGCAGTCAGAATGTCGGAGGAGCTGTGGGCTTCGGTTTTCTTTATTCACGAGGTGGTATCGGACAGTGCAGGGCTGCTGGAGGAATCGGCACAGAAAATGCTGAGGGTATATGAAGGTGCGGGTATTGCTGTCTCCGCTGTTATATCAGATGTTTTTCGGAAGTTTACAGACCTTCCGCAGGCATACAGAAGAATTGCCAGGCTCTCACAGCACATGCTGTGTATGGGGAGAGGCAAAGTATATCATCAGAGTGATGTGGAAAATGTCCTGAGTGCAGAAAGGAAGACAGAAGTTTACATGTCGGACCTGGTTGGAATTCTGGATGCGGAGAAGATGTCGGACGCGGAAGGGCTGATAGACCGTTTATTTGAGGAGGCCGCGGCCTACACCATACAGGAGTTTACCAGAATGGTGCAGGAACTGCATGGTGTCATTAAAAGATATGCCATACGCAAAAAAGTGGATACCAATGTAATCCCGGCACAGAATGAATTTTATTCTGCCAGTGAGGCAAGGGAGTATACCCAGAATATGGTTTCAGAAATATTTAAGCATTTGCGCGAACAGGAGGAGAAACAGTATTCCAGAAATGTGCTTCTGATTCTGGAGTACATACAGCAGCATTATGCGGAAAATATCTCTCTTCAAGACATTGCGGAGGCGGTTCAGCTCTCCGAGGGGCATACGAGAAAATGCTTCAAGCAGGAGGTCGGGACGACGGTTGTGGATTATCTCACGGAGTACCGCATTAAACGTGCCAAGGAAATGATAAATAATGGTGAGCGGATTACGATTGTCTATGAAAAGGCCGGATTTACTTCCAGCCAGTATTTCAGCTATGTATTTAAAAAATATGAGGGCATCAGCCCCAGTGAATATGCACGCCGGATGCGATGATCACAGAGGGAGGATATCCATATGAAACTGCGCTATACATTAAAATTTAAGCTGATAGCATCGGTGCTGCTGATTATGTCTGTCACTTTCAGTGTCAGCAGTTTTGTGATTTATCACAATGTGTTTGGAACAATGGAGGAGCAGATAATACTGGACGAGCAGCAGAAACTGGAACAGACCAGTCATCAGCTGGAGTACGTGCAGGAATCCGTGGAGGGGGTTGCGAAGCAGATCGTAATCCTTTCCGAACTTCAGAATCTCATCAAACAGAGCAGAACAAAGGATAGCTTTGCGGCTCTGGTCAGCCATGATAAAGTACGGCGGCTCATTTCTTCCTATACAAATATGCAGCCATATCTGAGCAGTGTCATGGTTATAACGCCTGATGGAAAAACATTTTCCAGTAATCAGTATGAAAAGGAGTTTAAACCAGAGGAGGAGACCTGGTATCAGGAGTTTAAGGAGCATGATGTACGTTCAGGATTTACGACGCTGCATTCTTATCTTTCTTCGCAGGCAGGATGGCAAAGCGATGTGATCAGTTATGTGATGACCTTTAAAGACATCCAGAACGGACAGGATATTATGGGGGATCTCATCATCCATGTGGATTTTAAAGAGCTGATTGCGAAGGCTGAACTGGATGACAGCCTGCTGAAGGGCTATGCCCTTTATGACAGATGGGGAAATAAGATCCTGGGCAGTGGAAAAATGACATTGTCTTATGAAACGATAGCAGCAAATGAGAATGGCAAGTACAGGCTGGATAACGGTAATGTGATTTTGTGCAACCGAAGTTTTGCGGATGGATGGATCATGGTTTCTGAGGTGTACAGTGATCAGATCAGGAATAAGCTTTCTACCATGCAGAAGCTGTTTATGATGACCTTTGGCACCGCGATTATTCTGCTGATTGTTCTGATCTACTATTTTATCAATCGGATTACCAGGCCGGTAGGGCAGTTACATGCTGCAGCTGAGAAAGTGCGGACCGGTGACTTTAATGTGGAAGTCAATATTAATACAAATGATGAGCTTGAGATTCTGGGAGATTCTTTTAACAGTATGGTGCAGGATCTGCAGAATCTGCTTGAAGAATCAGTTGAGCATGAAAAAAATATACGGGAAATGGAAATCAACAGGCTTATGCTGCAGATCAATCCGCATTTTATCTATAATACACTGAACTCCATTGTATATATGGCTCAGATGAAGGGCGACACCGATATTGTGAAGTTTGCAAATGCTTTCATATCGCTGCTTCAGGATACCCTGCGTGTGGAAAAGGACAGTATATACATCAGTATGAGGCAGGAAGTGAAGAACATCAGAAACTACCTGACGATTCAGGAATACCGGTATCCCGACCGTTTTCAGATTGATTATCGGATTGCTGAGGAGGTTATGGACTGTGAGGTTCCAAATGTACTGATACAGCCAATCGTGGAAAATGCGATTTTTCATGGACTGGCTGGGAAAATTGAGCCCGGAATGCTCAGCATAGAAGCGCGAAGAGAGCGGGATTGTCTGGTGATCCGCGTGGCGGATGACGGAATAGGGATGAGCAGGGAAAAGGTAGAGGAACTGCTGGCCTCAGATGAAGAAATTAAAGGGAAAATGCGGACGATCGGCGTGGCAAACGTCAGTAAACGGATTGCGGAAATATATGGGGACGGATATGGTCTTCAGATTGTCAGTGAGGAAGGAGTGGGTACCAGGGTAACGGTAACAATACCGTACCGCAGATACCATAAAACCGATGAAGACAGAATTGAGCGAGCAGAAAAAGAAGGGCCCGTCGAAGCTGGAAAAAATTAGTTTCGGGCTGGGCGATTTTTCGGGAAATGGTATTTTTACATTTGTTTCAACTTATCTGATGTTTTTTTATACAGACGCGGCAAAGCTGGATCTGGGGGCGATTGGCATGATCCTGCTGGCGGGGAGGACGGTGGATGCAGTATTCAGTCCTGTGATGGGTTTTATCGTAGACCGTACGAATACCCGTTTTGGAAAGTGCAGGCCTTTTCTTGCCGCCGGGATACTGCCGGTATGTTTTTTGATGTGCGCATTATTTTATTCACCGTCTGCCTTTTCGGAACAGGGGAAAATATTATATGCGGCAATGATTTATGTTTTATTCAGTCTGCTGTACGCATTTATTAATGTTCCGTATTCTACGATGCTGACGGTACTGAGCAGCAGCCAGGATGAGCGGATTGTTTTCAATCTTTTTAAAAATGTAGGGGCAAACTGCGGCGGCATTTTTGTGACTGCATGTACGCTGTGGCTTGTCAATGAACTGGGAAACAGTAAGCGTCAGGGATTTATGCTTGCAGCAATATTGTTTGGGACGATATTCCTGTGCTGCTCTCTTGCATGCGCTGTAAATGTGGTGGAGCGGGTGAAACCTGAGAAGGGGCTGCAAAAGTGGGGAATTCTCCAGTCACTGAAAACTGCAAAAGATAACCGGCACTGGCTGGTGCTCTGCGGCGTACAGTTTTTAAGCCTTACCTATATGATGGTAAGAAATCAGGGAACACTGTATTATACAAAATACTATCTGGGTCAGGAAGAATTAAGCTCTCTTTTTCTTTCAATTATGCCGCTGGCATCGGTTGCAGTAGCCTTTGTACTGCCGTCGATTGCCCGGAAGAAGGGCATGCGGTTTTGCGTGCGGAGCGGAAATATTCTATGGTGCACGGCAATGGCCGGGACCTGGGCAGCAGGGAAAAATGTGCTGGCGGCGGTTATATTTCATATTGCAGCAAGCATTGGATGGGCTATGGCCACCGGAATGATATTTGTCATGCTGTCCCAGGTCATTGATTATTCCCAGTGGAAGACAGGCGTGAGGCCACAGGGATTTTTGACTTCTATGATAGCTCTGGTACAAAAACTGGGTGTTGCCTGTTCCGGCTACATCTGTGCCCTTGTGCTGAAACTGGGTGGCTACCAGGCGGGCAATGCCGGCGGAGTGGAGACTCTGTTTGCGATTCGTATGAATTTTGCAGGAATTCCCTTAATGCTGTCGGCAGCAGCCATTGTCCTGATCTCCTTTTATACACTGGATGAACAGTATCCAAAAATAGAACGAGAATTGAACCAGCGCCATGGAGTGTGATACAATTAAGAAACAGATACCTTATTCTGCAGCTTGCTGCAGATCTGCCCGAAGGGCATGAGTTACGGGATGCCCTTGGGTATACCTTATTCTGCAGCTTGCTGCAGATGAATGAGAATCAGGAGGAATATAATGTCAGTAGATTACAAAGCATCAGACGATCGTTACAGAAAAATGCATTATTTGCACAGTGGGAAAAGCGGGCTTTTGCTTCCTGCGGTATCACTTGGGTTATGGCATAATTTCGGAAGCAGCTGTGATTTCGAGAATATGAGAGCATTATGCCGGACAGCATTTGACAATGGAATTACACACTTTGATCTTGCCAATAACTATGGGCCTGTTCCGGGCAGTGCGGAAGAGAACTTTGGGCGTATTCTGAAGAAAGATCTGGGAGTATACAGAGATGAGCTGGTGATCAGCACGAAGGCCGGATATGATATGTGGGAGGGGCCTTACGGCAATTTTGGCAGCAAAAAGCATCTGTTGGCAAGTCTGGATCAGAGCCTGAAACGGATGGGGCTGGAGTATGTGGATATCTTTTATCACCACCGCATGGATCCGGATACGCCCGTGGAGGAGAGCATGATGGCGCTTGCCCAGGCGGTGCATAGTGGAAAAGCACTGTACGCGGGTATATCCAATTATGATAAAGAACATACAGAGCTGGCAATGGAAATCATGAAAGATCTGAAGTGTCCTCTGATTATTAACCAGCGAAGATATTCCATTTTTGACAGAACAATTGAGGAAGATGGAGTAAAAGAAGCGGCGTCCAGAACAGGTCTGGGAATTATCTGTTTCAGCCCGCTGGCGCAGGGACTTCTTACGGATAAATACCTGCACGGTATTCCGAAGGACAGCCGCATTGCGAAAGATCCGCGTTTTTTGAAGGAAGACAGCCTGACTGAAACACGGCTTGAGCAGATTAGAGGGTTGAATGATATTGCAGTAAATAGAGGGCAGACTCTTGCACAGATGGCGCTGTCCTGGATTCTTAAAGACAGTGATATCACAAGTGTACTGATCGGGGCTTCCAGGCCGGAGCAGATAACAGAGAATATAGAGATTATACATAACAGAACATTCTCAGACGCGGAGCTGAGAGCAATTGATGAGCTTAGTAATTAAGGGGAGAAGGAGGACGCCTGCCCCGTTCCGTTCCACGGCAGGCTGGTTCATCAAGGCGGAAGAGAAGGTCCTTATTCGGTAGGGAGCCCAGACCGGTGCAGTGGATGGGGCTGCGAGAGAATGGATATTTAGTTAGAGTTTAGTTTTGTTATTAGTTCGGGCATGTGATTTATTTTGGACTGGAGAACGAGATTGTATGGAAAGCGCGCTTTGTAAATGATGTTTTTCGATTCTCCACAGCGACGGCATTTCATGGGATATGAATAAATATATAAATCCTTTCTCTGTAAATGCATTCCAAATGTTTCATTCAGACAATTTCTGCAAAGATTAAGGCTATGTAATGGGTATTTAATTTTGCTCATCTTTTTTATTCTCCCTTTTTCTTTTGTTCTCTGCGGCTATTAATACTTAGGAGGGATTAAAAGCCGCAGAGATATCTATATTAATTATCAGCGTCATTATTTTTATACTTAGGTGCGCCTGCTCTTTTCTTAGCCGCTTGGCTGGGCCGGTCAGAATGGTGAAATTCATGTTCAGGGACACTCTAAGCGAACACTGCTTTCCGACACTGACCAATATAGGTCATGAGAGGAAACAGTGCTGTGTTAATATTTGTATTGTTTATTTTTATCCTTTCTTTTCTAGTGCTTCCAAATTAGCGAAGGTACAACATAATATTAGTTATGTTGTACGGGCAAGAAAGTTAAAAAGACGTCCTTAGCCTTTTAACAACATAATATTAGTTATGTTGTAGATATTTATACTATTATGATATTAATGAGATAAAGGGAGTCATATTAGAAACTAAAACTTGACATGACTTTTTAAAACTGGTAGATTATTAGTATACCCAAAGGGTACTCAGTAACCCATATACTACGGGTGGATCTGCAACAAAGCTGCAGAAAAGGTAAAAATATTTGTAATATGTATGGCTGATTAACAGACTTCCTGGATTTTACAACATAACTAATATTATGTTGTTAGTAATTCAAGGGAGTTTTTTATTGTCAGGCTACAAGTCCCAGTCTTTGTATCTGCTTTCGGTAATTTTGTTCTGTGTTTGCTGTATAAATTCTTGTCACATCCATACTGCTATGGCCGAGAAGGTCTGCAAGTCCTGCGATATCATTTGTAAGTTTATAATAAGAACGGGCAAACAGATGTCTTAGATTGTGCGGAAAAATTTTCTGTTCCTGGACATTTGAAATTTTCCAGAGCGCTTTCATTTCCCGCCATAAATTACTTCTGTCTTTGGGCCTTCCATTTCTGGTTATAAAAATACAGCCCTGGGTTATTCCATTTTTGGCAGCATAATATAGTAATTTATTTTTCAGCACATCTGAAATTAATATGGTTCTGTGCTTTCCTTTATTTGAAATAGCGATCGTCCCCTTTTTCACTCTTTCCACAGTAAAGAATACAAGCTCACTTACTCTTGCCCCCGTTGCGGCAAGGGTTTCAATGCTCATTGCCAGCTGGTAGTTCTGCCTGCTCCTTGCAGCCTCTAAGAGTCTCTTGTATTCCTGCTTTGTCATTTCCTTTGCCTCTGGAATAAATATCTGTTTTTGTACTTTCAGTCTTTTTACCTTCCATTTCCCATAACCGAAAAAATCCAGAAACTGATTCAATGCCACCAGCATAGAATTAATGCTTGTTGCTTCGTATTTGGGATACAGCCATTCCTTATATGAGACAATACACTTTTTATCTATTTCATAATGACCATCCAGATATTTATAAAATGTTCGAATATCTGTCATATACTTTGAGATTGTGGCTCTCGCATTCTCACGTTCATACAGATATTTCTGGAAATCTGACAACGCCTCTTCAGGGTTAAAATTAAACTTTTCATATACATAGTCCATACTTACACCTCCGTAAATTAAAATAAAAATCTATTATCCTGCAGTTGTACTGCAGATCCGCAAGACGGGCATGGATTCCGGAATGCCCTTTGGGAATATTTTTTAGTTTATCCTGTAAATTAATTTTCATGCTATAGTAGTTTGATAATTAATTGAAGTAATAGGATGATTGTGATATTCTGTACCTATCTTTAAGTGGCTGTGATGAACCTGAGCGGATCATATAACGCAGAAAGGAACCTGCAGAATAAGGTTAAGGTAATCGGAATGGGAGCAAATACGGTAATAAACAGCAATAACATTGTTGGGTTAATCCAACGTACCCTGAATGAAGTGGACACCAGGCTTATTGATCATGGGATCCGCGTGGCTTTCCTTGTATCTCGAATGATGGAGGCCGACGGCAGTTACACCAGACAGGAAAAGCAGGATATCTGTATTCTTTCTGCATTGCATGATATAGGCGCATATAAAACAGAAGAGATTGACAGGATGGTTGAGTTTGAGACGGGGGATGTCTGGGAACATTCCATATATGGATATGTCTTTTTATGCTATCTTTCTCCTTTAAAGGAATGGTCCGAGGCGGTGCTGTTTCATCATACACCGGCAAAGGAACTTCCGCGTCTGGAACCCAGAATTAAGGAAGTGGCACAGATGATTAGTCTGGCCGACAGGATGGAGATATTTAGCAGAAGTTTCAGACAGGGAAAGTCCATGGAAGAAGTCAGGACTAATGCATTTGCTTTTCTGGAAGAAAAGCGGGAACGGATCCGTTATGGGGCAATGCTTCACGATCTCGGAAAAATCGGAATTCCTGTGGAGATACTGGAATTCCCCGGGAAGCTCAGTACCCAGGCTATGAATATTATGAGGACTCATGTTGATATTACGGAGCGGATACTTGGAGACAGTGTTGCTTCTGACGTGTCCAGGATTGCTCTGCGGCATCATGAAAAACTTGACGGGAGCGGATATCCGAGAGGAATAGAAGGCAAAGATATGACACTTGAGGAGGAGATTGTAGCGGCCTCCGATATTGTCAGTGCACTTCTTGGAACCCGAAGCTACAAAGAAGCCTTTTCTAAGGAAAGGACGCTTTCCATCATACAGGATATGGCAGAGAACGGGAAACTGAATCCGGAGATTATTTCCGTCATTCAGAGAAACTTTGATGAAATAGTAGGGGAAGCAGCAGAAAACTGCGCTCCTGCGCTGGAAAACTATTACGGAATACAGTTGGAATACAGAAGATTGCTTGTTAGGTATCTTGTTTAGGAGGACGCTGATTGATTCCCTGGTTGCCCCGTCTTATAAGCAAAAGAACCACCACTGTTGTCATGAATTCTGCAGCGGGTACGGTCATCCAGATTCCGTTGAGACCCAGTAGCGCAGATAATGCAAAGGACAGAGGGATGACAAACAGAAAACCGCGCAGGCAGGAGATCAGGAAGGCCCGGCCTGGTTTGTCAACAGCGCTGAAGTAAGCGGCGGAGATGATGTTGATGCCAACGAATAAAAAGGCCGTGAAGTATATGTGCATTCCGTTTACTGCTATTTCATGCAGTGCAGTGTTGTGCTCTTTGTTAAACAGTTCTACGATTCCATCGGAGAAAATATATGTGACTCCATAGGAAATAAGGGCAAAAATTATAGATGTAGTCAGTGCATAGCGCAGTAAGTTTTTAACATTCTTAGTCTCTTTTTTTCCAAAACAGCTGCTTAATATGGGCTGAACTCCCTGGGAGATTCCGGTGAATATGGAAATTAGTACAAGGGCGATGTTGGCCAGGATCCCATAGGCGGCAACACCCAGGTTTCCGCTGTCCTTTAAGATCAGAAAGTTAAAGATGATCATGACAACTCCTGAGGAAACTTCCACGATTAAAGAAGAAACACCCAGGGCGGATATATCCCGGATTCTTTTAAAACTTGGTTTGATGCAGCAGAGATGAAACTGATTTTCTCTCCGCAGAAAGTGGCGGGAGAGAATCAGCATACTGACGACGGGGGCCACTCCTGTGGCAATTGCAGCGCCCGCCATACCCATTCCCAGCGGAAAGATAAAGACATAGTCCAGTACAACATTAGAAAGGCTGCCCACCAGCATGGCTGTCATCGAAAGCTGCGGTTTTTTGTCATTGCGGACAAAGCAGATGAGCAGGTTGTTCAGCATAAACATCGGCGCAAACATAAGAAGAATGCGAAGATAAACTCCCGTGAGCGGGAGTATGGATTCATCTGCGCCCAGGAGGGAGGCAAGCTGATAAGGGAGCAGCAGGCCTATCAAAAAGAAGACCGCGGCAAGTGCCAGAACAAAAAAGAGCGCCTGGGTAAACACGGTTTTTCTAGAACCGGCATCGCCGTTGCCACCGGATATAGAATAACGTGTGGCGCCCCCCATACCGATCATCAGCCCCAGTCCGTTAATGAAACTGTAGGCTGGAATTGCGAGATTTAAAGCTGTCAGCCCATCGGGCCCCACTCCGCGGGCAATAAAAAAAGTATCCGCCAGAATGTAGCAGGAAAGCCCTACCATGCCCAGAATATTGGCTGAGACATATTTCGTATAAGTCCTGAAAATAGATTCTGTTTTCATTTTGAAACCTCCGTAAAGTTGTTGTAGTATTATACCTCCTACCGGTAGGGCTTTTTTATTTCACAGGAAGCAATTCCTATGAAATAAAAAACATCCGCCTCTCATACCTTCTAAGGCCTATCGGTATGAAATACGAATGCTTCTGAATTCCTACCCGGCGGCAGGAAAAAGCTTTTATTAAATTTAATGCCAGCCGTATGGCCATAAAATTAGAAGGACAATATTTTGAACAGCCAGACCAGTGTAATTAATTACCAGACATACTCTACCACAGATAAAAGAAGAAATCAATGCTTTTCTGAAAAGAGATTTCGGTGTAAAATAGAAAAGGCTATAATGTGGAGGATATTTACAATATCATGCTATGTGGCCGGATTCCGGGGAAGGTATAATTTATATCAGACGAAAGCTGTCCGGTGACCCCGGAGGGAAACAAAAGTAAAGTAAGCAAAAGAAAGAAGGAAGATAAATGAATAAAAAAGAAGTACTGGAAATCAGAAAACAGTTTTCACCTGCAAATTGTGCAATTACCCGTATCTGCGGATGCTATGTAGACCACGAAAAAAATAAAAAAATGGAATCTAAAGATGCTTTTCTGTCTCTGCCGGAGGAGGAAGCATTTAAATATTTTGATATCTTTAAGAAGACACTGTCAGGAACAATGGGACGCAACATGCTGAATATGGAATTTCCGCTGGATGCGGAGATGCCAGGGGGAACCCAGGAATTTCTGATGAAGCTTCGGGGCAGCAAGCTGGAGGACGATATGCTGCTGGAAGAATTTTATGACAAGATTATTGACAGTTACATATATGAAGAAAATTATTATATTGTTGTGATCCATGCTATGTATGATATCCCAGGAAAATCATCCGACAATCTTGAGATGTTTGATGCCTCTGATAATGTATACGAATATCTTCTGTGCAGTATATGTCCGGTAAGCCTGTCAAAGCCAGGTCTTTATTACAATGCGGAGGATAACCGGATTCAGGACAGAATCCGTGACTGGATCGTGGATATGCCGGAGAAGGGATTTTTATTTCCTGCATTTACAGACAGGAATATGGATATTCATGGTGTCCTGTATTATACTAAAAAGTCAGAAGATCTGCAGGAGGAAATGATCGATAATGTACTGGGAGCCCAGATGCCGATGTCTGCGGATACGCAGAAAGAGACATTCCAGCTGCTGATTGAAGATACACTTGGGGAGGATGGGGATTACGAAACGGTCCGCAATATCCATGAAACACTGAATGATATGATAGACGAACATAAGGAAGAACCGGAGCCTCTGGCGTTGGATAAGACTGATGTGAAAAAGATATTTGAGAAGAGCGGTGTTCCGTCAGAGAAGATGGAAGAGTTCGATAAGAACTTTGAGGAAACGGCAGGCGAAAAAGCCTCTCTGCTTGCTGCAAATATTGCTGAGACGAGAAAGTTCAATATTGAAACCCCGGATGTTGTAATTAAGGTCAACCCGGAGCGCATGGATCTTGTGGAAACAAGGGTGATCGACGGCAGGCAGTGTCTGGTCATTGCGGTAGACGATCACATCGAAGTGAATGGAATCAATGTGCGTACAATGAAGGCACCTGGCAGTATTACAGTAGTCGGAGAGGCGGAAGCAGTGGAGGAAGTGGAAGAAGTGCCCCCGTGGAATGAATAGCAGCGCCAGAATGCTGTTAAGTAAATAATCGAACGGCAGGAGAGATGGCTGGTATAAATGTAAAATAAATGTTTACCGGTGAATTGAAAAATATATAAAGGAGGGCTGGAAAGTGGTTTTTTAGATCACTTCCCAGCCCTTATAATAATTTTCTGTTAAAAGCCGGTTACTCTTTCCGCTTTGCTGACTCCGATTTCTAATAGCGTCTGTTTGGTTGAAGCAAAGTTATTTTCAAACAGCTGCCGGCAGGCTGATGCCAGCTCGGCACCATCCCGTGAATTGCAGCCCTTCAGGATAGATTCGGCAGTCCGGGACCAGCCGGGGATGGATTCAGTTCCGTTTGTTTCAAGCCGAAGGATACTGCCTTTTAAAAGCAGATGGGTAAGCTTGCTGTAGATTTCCCGTATTGCGGCCAGCGGACAGCAGCGGACAATGGCCTGCAGTGCAGCACTTACGGTGGCAACCCGGGATCGCTCGTTCTCAGGGATCGATGCAGCCCGGGCAATCTCATCCAGCAGGGTGTCAGGAATATAGGGGAAGGTGTACGCCATAACCTGTTCCCCCGTGATGGCCAGGAGCTGCAGTGCTTCCAGGAAGATTACCATATTGTCATCCAGAGTCAGGTCCTTAAACTTTTGGGAGATAGAAAAATCTCCCGTAAAAATTACACGTGTTCCAACACCGTTGATCGTTTTTACTACTTCGAGTTTGTTCATCAGCATAATGGTGCGCCGGACAGTGATTTCAGAGATATGATAGATATCTGCAAGGACTGAAATATTCGGCAGCAAAGTGCCTGCCGGATAAATTCCCTGGTGAATTTTACATATCAGGTCAATTGCCACGACATCACAATAACGTGTGCGGCCTTTGTGGGGTTCCCAGCAGAACGCTTCCTGGTCAGCCTCTTCTGAGACGGCCGGCATATCCTCAAGATATTTCTCTATAGGATTAGAAAAAGCCTCCGATAGTTTTTCAAGCTGCTGTTTTGAAACTTCAGGCTCTATATGTTTATCGTTTTGAAAGTAATATAAATAATCATCTGCTATACTCTGGAAGAACTTCTCTGCATCTGCATCCCCATATTTAAGGCGGAGAATATCCAGAAAAGAACTTCCGGCGAAGTCACTGATATCATAATACAGGCTAAGCGCTGTATGACTGCCCAGCGAATGGAGTGACTGTTCATATTGCATCCAAAGATGTTTGCCGTTGTTTTTCTTTTCCTGATTCCGGGCAGCCTGTGCTAAAACAAAATCATCTTCTATATGCCGGATGCTGTGTGAACATATGGCCGGGGAAATTAGTTTCAGGCTCCTGACAAGATCCAGAAGCGCTTTACAGCGCCGCTTAAAAATATCACTCTCCAGATAATTATCGAAAGGCTTTCTCAGCACCACAGTCGCTTTTCCGCGGCTCAGCTTAATAAGCCCTTCTGCCTCCAGCATTTTGAGCGCTCTCTGGGCCGGACAGTAGGAAACCTGATATTTTTCAGCGATAATTTTGGCAGATGGGAAACGCTCACCGTCATCGTAATAGCCCAGCTGTATTTTTCCGGCAAGACTGCGGTATATAGTTTGTTCCTGGCTGTTATAATTAGACATTATGTAATCCACCTCCTGTATGTGTCATGATGCTGCAATATTCCATGGGCTCCTCCCACATTGGAGGAAGGAATCTAACAAGCGGACCATTTTTCTTATCATAACATATAACAATAGGATTTGCACATAAAATCACTTGCAGAGATACCTCTTCAAAGTCTCTATTAGCAGGGCTATATCAATAGGCTTTGCAATATGGTCATTCATACCCGCATTGTATGCCTTGCCGATATCGGAGGTAAAGGCATTTGCAGTCAGGGCAAGAATGGGGATGCTACAGGCATCCTTCCGGGTAAGACGGCGGATTGCCTTTGTGGAATCATATCCGTTCATTACTGGCATCTGGATATCCATCAGGATAGCAGAGTAATAACCTGGTTCTGAGGCTTCAAACATATCAAGCGCGCATTGTCCATTTTCGGCGGTTTCTACTTTGATTTGCTGCATCAGAAGCAATTCAGTGGCAATCTCCCGGTTCAGTGTGTTATCTTCCACAAGAAGCACACGTTTCCCAATGAGGCCGGGGTGGGTCTCTTCTGCCTGGGAGGTTACTGTATCCAGCCTTGTACTGGATAAAAATGTCTGCAGCACGTGAAGCATCTTGGACTTAAACAGCGGTTTGGTGATAAAGGCATCTGCTCCTGCGTTCAGAAATTCTGCTTCTATATCTGAATAATCATAGGCTGAGATAATGATAACAGGCACATCTTTCCCCAGGTTTTGCCGGATAGCTTTCAATGTTTCCAGTCCATCCATCTCCGGCATCTTCCAGTCCAGGATCACTGCAAAGAAATCATCGCCGGTATTGTGTGCATCGGCAGTCCGCCGGACAGCTTCTGATCCTGAGAGAACCCAGTATCCCCGCATTCCCAGTTCGTCTAAAAGTGCAGTAGCGCTTTCACATACGATTTCATCGTCATCAACGACAAGAACAGGCAGCCCCTTCAGTTCGCCGTCACAGGGAATGTCTTCATCAACCAGTTCAAACTGCAGCGTGACAGTGAACGTACTGCCCTTCTCCATCTGGCTGGTTACTTCAATGGAGCCGTTCATCATGCGAACTATATTTTCCGTGATTGCCATTCCGAGACCAGTCCCCTGAATCTTACTGATGCGGGAATCTTCGGCCCGGGAAAAGGGGTCGAAAATAAGCGGGATGAAATCCTCAGGCATTCCGATGCCGTCGTCCGTGACGATAAATTCAAACTGTCCCTTTTTATCTGTGATGGAAGGAATCTCTTTAATCCGGAGGCTGACGGTCCCTCCGTCAGGAGTATATTTTATAGCATTGGACAGCAGATTCATCAAAACCTGCTGCATCCGGTCGCCGTCTGTTATGACTTTTTCATGCCGGACATAACTGACACTGATTTTGAAGTCCAGCTGTTTTTCCGCAATGAGCGGTTTGCACATGTCGGATACATTCTGGATCAGCTCGGGAAGGTTTACTTCTTCTGGAAGCAGATCAATTTTACCGCTCTCAATTTTGGACATGTCCAGCACTTCATTGATCAGACTGAGCAGATGTCGGCTGGATACATTGATCTTATTCAGGCAGTCATGAACCCTTTCGGGTTCGGCAAGATTGGCCTGGGCGATGGCCGCCATGCCCATGATGGCATTCATTGGGGTCCGGATATCGTGTGACATGGAGGAAAGAAAATTGGTTTTTGCAGAGTTAGCCACTTTGGCTGTCTGATATGCATCTTCCAGAGCTCTGCGCTGCCGTTCCTGTTCCCTGCGATCTTCCGTTACATCAATACATACGCTGTAAAAAGACGGAATCCCGTCCCAGCTGCTTTCACTGTCCTCATAGTACAACGTCAATGTCTGTGTCTTTACCTCACCGCTGCGTGTGATTACCCTTGCCTCTGTAACCGTGTTTCTGCCGGTATGCTGCATCTTTTTCAGGAGAATATGAATACGCTCTTTGTCATCAGGGTGTATGTAAGAACACTGAGAACGGAGTTCTGTTTCAAACTGTTCCTTTGTATATCCGATGATTCGTAAAAAATCGGCGCCATACCAGAGAACCGTACTCAAATCTCTGGCATCCAGACGCATAAACCCCCCGGGTATCGTGCGGAGAAGCGTTTCACGTTCCTGATCCTTCTTCGCAAGTTTATACTCTGCACTGTACATATCGTGAGAAAGCTCAATGCGTGCTTTGTGTCCGTACCAGTTAATCAGTCTGTTTTTGATCATAAAGGTACGTTTCAGAACCGGATTGTAGAATTCCCACTCGTAAAATTCATCGGTGCGCAGTCTGTCATTTGTACAGAAAGGGCAGGGAGACGTTCTTCCCTGAATCGCTTCATAGCATTTGCGGCCGCTTACCTTTTCTTTTGTGGACCGCAGAGTTTCAAGTGCTTCATCGTTCACATACAGAAGTTCATATGTGTCCATATCACTTATGTAAACATTGCCCACATATTTATCCATCATCCATTGAAAATACTGAACTTTTTCTTCACTCTGGGCGACCAGGCTGCTGATGTCGGTCAGGACAGCAGAAATCACCGGATGTCCGTCAGAGATTTCGCCTGTGAAGGTTCCTGTCATACGGTTCCAGGTATGACCGCCCTGTTTTAAAGGCAGCGGGAAATCTGCTGTAAAACTGGCCTCTTTTTTGCAGAGTACTTCAGAAGCAGAGTTTTTTATATTGTCGAATTCCGTGGTGTAATTTTTCAGATACAGGCGGAGACTGGAGAAGCGGGTGAGGAATTCTTCTTTCGTATAGCCGGTGCTTTTATAAAATTGATTGTTTGCAAACAGGAGAGACAGATCGTTATCATATATATATATGCAGGCACTGCAGCCAATGGTCTCCATAAACGCGCCATAGCCGCAGGCGGTATCTCCTGCAGAATTACCGGGAGTTTCTTTTAAAACCGGTTTGTTTTGCAGTTCCATGAATAAATCTCCTTTGTAGATATTAACTGCTTTTTGAAATGATATTGCGTATTCACTTTATGGACAGATGGCAGCATGCAGCACGCGTTATTTCAAAAAAATTATCTTGTTCATATTATATTAGTTCATATTATATCTGAACGAATTAGGAAAAGCAATAGCATATCAGAAAGGAAAAAACCTATTAGGTTAGGGTGAAGTGAAAAGTTTATTTCCACTTTGAAGGGGGCAAAGTGGATTTTAGTCTTTCTCCTACTTCCATCTCCACAAATGTTGCATTTAGTCTTACACTTATCATATGAGACGGCCGCCGGAAAGGCTGGTATACATATGAATCCTAAAAATGCTTTTTCCCATTTGACGCTGCAGGAACGACGTATCATTCTTACCGGTATTACCAACGGTTCTACAAAGACCGCTATCGCACAGACTCTTGGTAAGGATAAATCTACGATCGGAAAGGAGATCAAACTCCATAGGAAACTTACACACAAATGTAAAATGCCTCTTGAGTGCAATAACTACCGCAAGTGTGCCTTCGGGCGCCAGTGTACCGCCGACTGCCCTGATTACATTCCCTTCCGCTGTTCAAGGCGCGACCGCACCCCTGGTGCCTGCAACGGCTGCTCTAACTGGTCCCGCTGCAGATTCGATAAGTATCAGTACTGCCCCGAGGATGCACAATTAGATTACTATACCACCCTTGTTGATTCCCGGGAAGGCGTAAATCTAACTATACACGAAGCAAAGGCCATGGCTGCTATCATCGCCCCACTATTGAAACAGGGTCAGTCCCCTTATCAGATTATCACAAACCACCCCGAACTGGGCATTTCCGAAAAAACTCTTTACAACTATATTGAAAATGATGTCTTTCACGAAATTGCCGGGATCACCGTCTTGGATTTACGACGACAGGTATCCAGAAGAATCTCCAAAAAGAAATCGAAGGGTTATAAGAAACGAACCGACAGGAAACACTTGCAAGGCAGAACCTACAAGGACTATAAGGAATATATTTCTGAAAATCCTGACGTCTTTGTGACACAGATGGATACCGTATATAACAACGAGACGAACGGGCCTTTTATCCAGACCTTTAAATTTGTAAGGGCAGGCGTCCTTCTCGCCATATATCACGAGGATAAGACTGCCCTTGCCATGAAGAACGGCGTTGACCTGCTCGAATCCATTCTTGGGCAGGCTTTGTTTCGCAAATATGTCCATGTCCTGCTCACGGACAGGGGAACTGAATTTTCATCAGCCGAAGCAATGGAAAACAGTCTCGACGGCACTAGGAGGACACGGGTGTACTACTGCGATCCCATGCAGTCCGGCCAGAAAGGGACTTTGGAGAACAAGCATATCGAACTGCGCTACATCCTCCCTAAAGGGACTGACTTAAGGGAATTGGGGCTAACCGACCAGGCAGCTTTGAATCTGGCTCTCAGCCATGTCAATTCCGCTCCTGTCGAACTGCTCGGTGGCAAGAGCCCTTTGGAGCTTGCCGATTTTATGTACCATGATCTCTATGAAAGACTGCTTGCTTTCGGCATCCGACAGATTGATAAGGATCAAGTAACCTTAAGACCATATCTGTTGAAGAAGAAAGATTGATAAGAACTGAAATTAAAGAAAGAAATAACAGGCGGCTGTCAGGAATATATACGTCCCAGCAAGTGGAATTTAGTCTTGTCCCCTTTAAAAACACGTCTAAAGTCCGCTTTCTTAACATGCCCAGAAAGCCCTTTCTGAGCAGACAGCTTTGTTATTTCTCTTCTTGATTGTATCACTTAATTCTACTTTTAGGAATACCAAAAGTGGTAATCGCTCTTTTTGTAAGAGTAATTGCCACTTTTCTTTTTGCCGTTTTCAAAGTGGAAATAAACTTTTCACTTCACCCCTATTAGGTTAGTGCGACAGTCATTTATTACTCACTTGTCGAAAATATATGATATAAAATGATCATTTATGGAAAAATGGGATGCGATTATATCCAGGGTTATATGATAGAAAAGTCCCTTCCATTAGATCAGTTTGAAGAAAAATACAAGCATGCGGAGCGGCTTGACGGGCAGGCACGACCGGTATAAAATAGAAACAGCTTAACGAACATAAGAAAAACGTACCGGACGTAGGACCAGATGAGAAGAAAGGACAGAGAAAAAAGATGAAATATGATTTTACGACGATCATGGACAGGGCCGGCCATGATGCACTGGCAGTGGACTGCATCCCAATGGAGGGAGTGGAAGTAAAGGACGGATTCACACGGATACCGATGTGGGTGGCCGATATGAATTTTCCGACCCTTCCGACCATACTTGAAGCAATAGAAGACAGGCTGAAGCATCCTCACTTTGGTTATTTTGATATGTCAGATGCGTATTATGACAGTATTATTAACTGGCAGAAAGACCGCTTTGGTGTGACAGGGCTGAGCCGGGAGGATATCGGCTATGAAAATGGCGTTCTGGGCTGTGTGTCATCCGCCCTTCAGGCATTTACAGCGCCGGGAGAAGCCGTTCTTATCCAGTCTCCGGCTTACATTGGGTTTACAAAAACGGTGGAAAGCATCGGAAGAAAGCTGGTGCTGAGTGGATTAGTCCGTGACGGAGACGGCGTATGGCGCATGGATCTTGAGGATATGGAGAGAAAGCTGCAGGATAATCGCATTCACTGTGTGATCTTCTGCTCTCCGCATAATCCAACCGGAAGGGTCTGGGAGAGGGAAGAGCTTGAAGCTGTCATGGCGCTGTATAAAAAGTACGACTGTGTTGTCATATCTGATGAGATATGGGCAGATCTCACTCTGCCGGGGCACACTCATATACCGCTGCAGTCTGTGTCGGAGGATGCGAAAGCGAGGACTATCAGCATCTATGCACCATCGAAGACATTTAACCTGGCCGGGCTGATTGGTTCCTACCATGTAATATATACCCCGTACCTGCGGGACCGCCTTGCAAAGTATGCTTCGGCCTCCCACTATAATTCCTGTAATGTCCTGTCCATGCATGCGCTGATTGGCGCTTACAAAGACGAAGGCAGAGAATGGGCGGATGAACTCAGGATGGTACTGGGAGAAAATGTGGATTACGCTTATCAATTTATTACCAGCCATTTTGAAGGCGTGTCACTGGCAAAACCGCAGGGAACTTATATGCTGTTTTTGGACTGCGAAACATGGTGTAAAGAGCACGGAAAGACACTGGATGAACTACTAAAAGCTGGGGTGGAAGCAGGAGTCATCTGGCAGGACGGAAGGCCGTTTTATGGGGCATGGTCTATTCGTGTTAATCTGGCACTGCCAAAAGAACTGGTGGAAGAGGCAATGGGGCGGCTTGAGAAGTATGTATTTGTATGACAGGAGTGAGTGGGGGCGGAGGGCGCCTGTCGGGAGTGCGGCTTCTGCAGCAGCGGGAAACTTCCATGCCCCTTCTGGCAGCGGTCCGTTTGCTAAGTCTCACTAGATAAAAACCACATCGGATTGGAAGGCACCGGCGGCATTCACCGTGCAATTCTGATGAATTGCACGGCTCAGGCCGCCTTAAACTCTGCTTTGGTGAGCAGAGTTTAGCCTTCCAATCCGATGTGGTTTTTATCAAGTGAGACTAAGGCGCTCTCTATGCTGCCAGAAGGGGCACGGAAGTTTCCCGCTGCCGCAGAAGCCGCACTCCCGACAGGCTGGGCGCATCCGGTAGGAGGGACACTGGGGAGGGATTTACGGGGGAGGCGGATTGGAAAGGCTGGGTATACTGTACCCATAGGCATGGACACTTTTTAAAGTTAGTATCTTTATAATGGACACAGTGATGGGAGATACGGTTGGGGATTTTATGGTGTTGATGATTCTCAGTATAAAAATTTACGGATGGGGGTTGTAAAAAATAGTCAATCATGTATTCTGGAAGAGCAGGTTGACCGGGAGAGTCAACGTGGTTTGGCTGGTATTTGTAAGGGGTTTGTGTGTAGTTGGATGGGATTAGATTAAGTTTGGATTTTGAGGGAAAGAGAAGGAAGATATAGGGATGGGCTTTGGAAGGAGGGACAGTGTCTATGAATGAGAAGTTTTTTGCGCTTCCGGAGGAGAAACGGCAGAGAATTATTAATGCTGCTATGGAGGTGTTTGGAAAAAATGAGTATAAGAGGGCTTCTACGGATTTGATTGCGGTTAAGGCGGGGATTTCGAAGGGGCTTTTGTTTTATTATTTTCATAATAAGAAAGAGTTATATTTGTATATTTATAACTGTCTGATTGAGGTTATGAGGGAACAGGTTGCGGATACTACTTTTCTGGAGCTGACAGATTTTTTTGAACTGATGAGCTATGCGGGGAGAGGAAAATGTGAAATACTGGAGAAGAATCCTTATATTATGGACTTTTCTTTGAGGGCGTTTTATTCGGAGAATGAAGTCGTATCGGATTCTCTGAAGACCGTGAATACTATGCAGGAAGAAGAGATGTTTAAGCTGTATTTTGGGAATCTGGATACTTATAAGTTTAAAGATGGGATCGAGCCTTTTAAAGTTTACAAGATGCTGAGATGGATGGGAGATGGATATATTCATGATATACAGATGTCAGGGAAAAAATTCAGTATGGATGAGCTTTTGGAGGAATTTAACAGCTGGATGGAAATGATAAAGAAGATGGTATATAAGGAGGAGTATCAGAATTAGGCGGTTTAAGAGGGAAGATAAAAATCATATAAAAGTTCTGCAGGGGGGTTGTAAAAAATAGTCAATTCGGTATTCTGATAATAAGGTTTGACTGAAGAAGTCAAACCGGTTCGGATAACTTATTACAGCTAATCAGAAAAGGGGTGTTCCATGAATGAAAAGTTTTATTCACTTCCGGAAGAAAAGCAGCAGAGCATTATTAATGCAAGTATGGAGGTGTTTGCCAAAAATGAATATAAACGGGCATCTACAGATTTGATAGCCGCTAAGGCAGGTATCTCAAAGGGGCTTTTATTTTATTATTTTCATAATAAAAAGGAATTGTATATGTACATATATAATTACCTGGCGGAAGTGATGCAGGCACAGATTATTGATGCAAAGTTCCTTGAACTGACAGACTTCTTTGAAATATTGGAGTATTCGGCATGGAATAAAGTGAAGGCGCTGCGTAAGAATCCATTTATTATGGATTTTGCCATGAGGGCGTTTTATTCAGATAAAGAAGCTGTGTCGGTAGAAGTCAAAAGGATGAACAGTAATCTGGAGGAGTCATTGTATGAGATTTATTTTAGCAATATTGACCTGTATAAGTTCAAAGAAGGCGTGGAACCTTACCGGATATATAAAATGATGCGGTGGATGGCTGATGGCTATTCGCACGGTATCCAGATATCAGGCAGGACGTTTGTACTGGATGAGCTGGAAAAGGAATTCAATAGCTGGATAGACATGATGAGAAGGCTTGTATACAAGGAGGAATATCAGAATGAGCGTAATTGAGATCAGCCATATCACAAAAGATTATGGCAAAGGGCGGGGCGTATTTGATGTCAGTTTCAATGTGAAGCAGGGGGAAGTCCTGGGATTTCTGGGACCAAACGGAGCAGGAAAAACGACAACAATCCGCCAGTTAATGGGATTTATTAAACCGGACAGCGGAAAACTGTCGATTCAGGGAATGGACTGTTTCAAAGAAGCGGATCAGATTCAGAAGTCGCTGGGATATTTACCGGGAGAGATCGCATTTATTGATTCTATGAACGGAATGGAGTTTATTAAGTTCGTGGCTAAGATGAAGAAGATGAAAGATCTGGGGCGTGCGCAGGAACTGATGCAGATGTTTGAACTGAATGCGTCCGGAAAGCTGAAGAAGATGTCAAAAGGTATGAAGCAGAAGATCGGAATTGTGTGCGCCTTTATGGATTCCGGTTCAGAGATTCTGATTCTGGATGAACCGACTTCCGGGCTGGACCCATTGATGCAGAACCGATTTGTGGAACTGGTTTTGTCCGAGAAGAAAAAAGGGAAGACGATCCTGATGTCCTCCCATATGTTTGAAGAAGTGGAGCGAACCTGTGACCGTGCGGCAATTATCCGGGAGGGACGCCTGGTTGCGGTGGAGGAGATGGAGAAACTAAAAGAAAGCAGACAGAAGATTATAGTAGTGTCTTTTAAAGACGCATCTATGGCAGAAGCTTTTGCAGCAGAATTTCCGAAAGCGGGATACCAGGCAGGGAGTAAGATGGTGACGGCAAAGGTTGGCAGGAACCTGGACTCCTTTATTAAAAAAGCCGGTGAGTATACCATTGCAGATCTGGATGTCCGCACCCAGAGTCTGGAAGAGTTCTTCATGCATTTTTACGGAGAGGGGGCAGACAAATAATGAATGCTACACTATTAAAAAAAGAGATCAAATCTAACTGGATATTGCTTGTTATATTTTTGGGTGTGCTCAGTATGTATTCAGTAATGATTACAATGATGTTCGACCCAAAACTGGGAGACAGCCTGAAAATGATGGCGGATAGTATGCCCCAAATGTTCGCGGCCTTCGGAATGGCTGATGTGGGAACCTCATTGCTGGAGTTTGTAACGGGGTATTTATATGGAATCCTGCTTGTGGCGTTTCCAGGGGTTTACATCATTATTCTGGCAAACAGGCTGGTTGCGAAGTATGTAGATAACGGTTCTATGGCGTATTTGCTGGCAGTGCCGGAAAAACGGCGTAAAATTGTGCTGACTCAGGGAATCTTCATGCTGCTGACCCTGCTGGTTATGGTTGTGTATTGTACAGTACTAATTCTTACAGTTGGGGAATTACTGTTTCCGGGAGAAATGGATATAAAAGGGTTTTTGCGGGTGAATGTGGGCCTGATGGGACTTCTGGTGTTTTTTGGAGGAGCTTGTTTCTGTGCATCCTGTTTCTGCAATGAGTCGAAAAACTCTTCTGCAATTAGTACGGGAGTTGTGGTTTATTCTGTATTAGTTCAGATGATATCACAGGTTGGAGAGAAATTCGAGAATGTGAAATATGCTACCCCGCTGACGCTGTTTAATGTAGATGGGTTGAGTGCGGGAGATGCAGAGGCCTGGGCGACTTGCGCGGTATTGTATGTTGGAGGTCTTGTGCTTATGGGGATTGGGATTATACGATTTAGTAAAAAAGATCTTCCGCTGTAATATTAGAAAAAAGTATAGCTGATTTAATGTTTAGAACTTTATTTACTTTATTTAAAAATCAAATAAAATATGTTATTGACAATATCAGAATTAATGGTATACTATGATATATAAATAATGCAAACGCTTGCACAACTACATTTAGAAAGGAAGAGAGAAATGGGAGCTACTTTGGCAGATATAGCAAAAAGGGCAAATGTATCTACATCAACTGTATCAAGAGTAATTTCAGACCATCCTGGAATTAGTGAAGAGACTAAGAAGAAAGTACAGATAATAATGAAGGAACTCAAATATCAGCCTAATATGGCAGCCAGATCTCTCGCTAACAAATCAACAAAGACCATTGGAATTGTTTTTGCAAGCAGAACGGAAGGGGCTCTTGTTAAATCTTTTAAATATCCAAGGACAACAGATATAATAGGGGGGTTAAGCATTACTGCTTATAAGAATAATTATAATCTCCTGTTATCTAGTCTTAACCGTATGGAGAACGATGATGCAAAGATTCGTGAACTTGCAATGGGCGGAATCACAGATGGTATTGTGTATTATTTTTCAAGAGTAAATGATCCTATTATTGAACTTCTTAAGAAATGTGGAACACCTTTTGTCGTTATTGGAAGGCCCTTAACTGATGCAGACATGATAAACTGGGTTGATACCGACAATTTTGATTCGGCATATAAGCTTACAGAGATGATGATTAAGGCTGGAAGAAAGAAAATCGCTTTTGCCGGGGCATCACCCAATTTTTCAATATCAATTGATAAAGTTGAAGGCTACAAAAAGGCACTTATAGATAATGGATATCCTGTTAATGAGAATCTTATAATTCCTGGCAGGTTCATTACTGAGAATGGTTATGAGCTCATGAAAAAAATAATAGGAAGCGGAATTGTACCCGATGCAATAATTGCACAGGACGATATTCTTGCATTTGGAATGATGAACTGCATGAACGAAAGAGGCTACAGAATACCAGAAGATATTTCAGTTGCAAGTTTTGATAATATTCCCACATCAGAGTTTTCAACACCAGCACTTACAACAGTAGATACAAATGCATATACACAGGGTGTTAAGGCATGTGAAATGCTGCTGTCAAAGATAAAAGATGAGAAAATGGACTTTACAAATATTATTGTTCCATCAGAAATAAAAAAAAGAAATTCGATATAACGAATTTTTTTTACAATCAAATGCAAGCGCTTGCACAAAAGAGAGAGGGAAATGTAAATGATTTACAGTTCAAGGGTTGAAACATTTTTACAATTTCACAGTGAAATACTTAATAATTCGCGCGATATATATATCTACCTGCCTGAAGGCTATGACCGGGATGTACATGCAAGATATCCTGTTGTATATATGCACGACGGAGGAAGCGTTTTTAACATAGCTGATAATTCTATATCAGGTTATTCATGGAGAGCGGAAAAAACAGCAGATGAATTGATTTCTTCAAAACAGATATGCCCGGTGATTATGGTAGGAATAAGTAATACGTGTTCCAGAGCCAGTGAATACATACACAGATCCAGCATTAACAGAATAGTGCATAATAGTTCGTTTGGAGATTATACTCTTAATGCTGAAGCCTGTGGAAACAAATATGAAGCCTTCATTATAAAGGAACTTAAGACATATATAGATTCAACCTACAGAACACTTCCGGATGCTTCGAATACAGCAATGATAGGTTCTTCAATGGGGGGGCTTGTTACATATAATATAGGACTTCATAATGCTGATATTTTTGGAAAGCTGGGGGTTATGTCACCGGCATTTTTCTGGGATGATATGGAATATCTTATTCCTGAAAAAAAGACTGACCAGAAAATCTGGATGGATGTAGGAGAAGGCGAGCCAGATTATGTTATTAGAAGCCAGGAGGTGGCAAAGAAATTATATAGAGCAGGTTTTGAACCAGAGAGAAATTTTTTATATTATAAAGAACCAATGGGAATTCATACGGAAAAGGACTGGGGACGAAGACTTTATATGCCGCTTGTTTATTTCTTCGGTAATATTGGAAAACCGGTATCGATGACACTTGAAGGAATAAGTAAAATAGCTGTTGAGTGTAAGGATTTGTCCATAAATCCCGTAATAATTTATGAAAGCAATATAAAGGCAAGCATTATAAAAGCTGAATACGAGATAAAAGAGAAAGATATTTTAGATGTTTCTGAAGATGGTAAAATAACCCCCTTGCATGATGGAATTGCAAAAATAAAATGTAGATACAAAAGCCTTACAGCGGCAAAAATAATTGAAGTAAATAAAAATAACCATAAAACAGTAAGGATAAATATAATTGTCAACACCCCTGAAAATACACCACTTGAAGATGACATATATTTTGGGAGCTTTACAACAATGCCTTTTAAGCTGGTGAGAACATCAATGAATACATTTACCGGAGTTATTGAATGCAAAAGAGGAAGTATAATAAGCTACCGGATACGACGTAGGGAAAATGGTTTTATGGAAGGGGATAAGACTGCTGAAGCAGCAGATGTAAGACAGATAGTTGCGGACAGTGATAAAACTGTTAATAACAATGTAAAAAACTGGAAGGACACAGCCATATGATAATTATGAAAGAACTATATTCACCTGAACTTAATAATTCGAGGAACATAAGGGTATATCTTCCTGGTACATATAATGAGGGTAATGATAGAAGGTATCCTGTTCTATATATGCACGATGGGCAGAATATATTTTCGGATTCAAATCATTTGTTTGGTACAGCATGGAATGTGGATACAGCAGCGGAACAGCTTGTAAAAAATGGACTTATACCTGAAATAATAATAGTTGGTGTTGATAATAATTCAGATAGAAGTAATGAATACTGCCATGTGGCACCTGAAATGTATGATGCTGGAAGAATGGGGCTTTTAGATTATGATAATAAAAAGAATCCGAAAGGGAAAGAATATGAACATTTTTTAATTAATATTGTAAAAGAATATGTAGACAGTAATTACAAAACGCTTACTGATAGGGATAATACAGCACTTATGGGTTCATCCCTTGGCGGACTTGTAACATATTTCATTGGAATGCGCCACCCGGAAGTGTTTGGAAAACTTGGAATTGTGTCACCAGCATTTCACTGGCTTGACTTCAGCAGTCTTTTAAAAGCACCAGAATGTTCTATGAAAATATGGATTGATGCAGGAGTTGGCGAAGGACATTATATCGAAAACTCCAGAAAAGTAGTAACTAACCTGATGAATCAGGGACTTAGACCGAAAGAAAACATTGCATATTATTTAGTTCCTGATGCAATGCACAATGAAAAGTGCTGGGCTGAAAGAATACATATGCCTATTTTATACCTTTTTGGCGATATTGGAGAGCCTGTATCATGTGAAATGGCGGGCAGGAAAACCTTTGGAATTGACGGAATGAGTGCTAAGCAGATTAATCCAATTGCACACTTTAATAATAATTTTTCGATGACTGTCCTTAATGCAGATTATGAAACAGAAAATAGCGGAGTAATGCAACTGGACAGATGTGGTAAAGTCACAACTATTAGCGAAGGTAAAACGAAAGTAGCAATGCGATATATGAACTGCACAGCAGAAGCTGATTTTAATGTGATTTCTCAATTATCTGAAATGGTACATATAAAAGTGAAAGCAATAGCAGAGTACACAAGTGAGAACCTATATATGTATTATAGAGGACAGCATGAAATGAAAAGGGAAAATGATGGAAGCTATACATTTGAACTTATTGCTCCAAGAGACTGGGGAATTCCTTTTTCCATATCAAAAGGCGAAAATTATATATCTGAAGCGGATCCTGTAACTGGTAAATATATGAATCATATGGTATATGCTGAAGAGGATATGGAAGTTAAGGTACATATTAAGGCATGGACGTCAAATATTGTTTCGATTCCCAAATTTCATGCAGCCAGGCTTAATAATGATAGGGATATATTTGTGGCGCTTCCTGAAGGATATGACAGGGACAAAAACCAAAGATACCCTGTTTTGTATACACAGGATGGGCAGAATGTCTTTTTCAGCGGTATTTCCTCTTCAGGCACATCATGGATGATTAATAATGAAGCTGAAAGACTTGCTGAAGAAAATAAAATTTCAAAAATAATAATAGTAGCAATTCCATTTATGAACAGGTCAATAGAGTACAGTTATTACACATGGAAGGATAAAAAGGTAAGCTGGGAAAATGTAGAGGGCTTTAACTATTCAATAGAAGGGCGTGGTGAAGAATACGCAGACTTTGTAATTAATGAAGTTAAGCCATACATTGACTTGCATTTCAGAACACTAAAAGACAGCTGCAATACCGCGCTTATGGGTTCATCAGATGGAGCATTTATTACATTTAATATGGGAATAAGACATCCGGAAGTGTTCGGTAAACTAGCAGTAATGTCTCCGGCTTTCTTTGGAATGGATCTGGAATTTCTGAAAAAAACAGAAATAAGAAATGAACTGATTTTTATGGACGTTGGAGAAAAAGAAATGTGTCTTAATAGTGATGCTTTAAATATGGCACTGCTCCTGATTGAAAAAGGAAGAATAGATGGGAAAGATTTGTTTTTCCACTATGTTCCAAATGGCGAACATAACGAAGCTGACTGGGCTATAAGAGTAAAAAATCCACTCATCTGTTTCTTTGGAAAAACAGGATATCCACTTACAGCTGAATTATCCGGCAGAAGAGTCCTTGGACCTGAAGAAAAGGAGGTATATGTTAATCCGATACTTACATATAATACAAGTTTTCAGAGAACAGTTTTATATGGCGAATATATAGTCGATGATGAAACGGTATTAACTGTAGAAAAGTCAGGCAGAGTGAATATTTATAGAGAAGGTAAAACTAAGCTGATATTTACAGCTGAAGGGGTTACAGCGGAGGCTGATTACAAGATAGATGAAGCTCTTTCTCCAACTGTAAACATTAATTTTACCGTAAAAGTTCCCGAGAATACATCAGAAGAAGCGATGATTGCTATAGACAGTTATACGCCTGCAAATTACAGGCTTGAACGAAATGCGAATGGTCTTTATACAGGAAGCGCCATTTTAAAACGTGGTGTAATTATAAATTATAAAGTAAAAATGTTTTCTGATTTTCAGCTTAAGACAGAGACATTTAAGAATCATATAAAAATGCCATATCGTCAATTAAGTGCTGACGCAGATATGGAAATAATCTGTAACGTAGAAGGCTGGTCAGATTAATCGGAAGGCATCCAGATGAATGAAAAAGAGTTAATTAGAAAGAAAGTTTTAAAACTTGCTGTTCCGATTATTCTTGAACAGGTGGCAACAATATTGCTGGGAATAATCAATACTATAATGGTTGGACGGCTTGGAAAAGAATCAGTTGCGGCAGTAGGAAATGTTGATATGCTGAGCAGATGCGTATTTCCGTTGTTCGCTGGAATTGCAACAGGAGTAACAATACTGATTGCACATGCAGTTGGACAGAAACAAAATGAAGAAGCCTGTGACATTTCAAAACAGGGACTTTACGCAGGAACTATACTGTCAGTTGTTTTAATGATTATATTAATTTTTGCAAGAAACTATATATTGGATCTTCTATTTGGCAAAGCAGAAGAATCGGTTATGGTACTTGCAAGAAAATACTTTAGAATTACTATATTTTCTTATCCGTTTATGTTTATCTATTACCTCATAAACGGGGTATTGAGAGGAAGCGGTGAAACAAAAACGCCTCTTAAAGTAACCGTCATAATGAATATAGTAAATGTTGTTTTTGGTTATCTGATGATATACGGAATACATATAAAAATTGCAGGAAATAGCATAGGACTTGATGGTCTGGGCGTTATTGGAGCTGCAATTGGGATAACTGCAGCAAGAGCCTGTGGCGCAATACTTGACATCATAATAATTATCAGAGGAAAACACATGATACATATAGCAGAATGGTATAGGTGGAAATATAAACCAGAGGTTTTTTCGAAAATAATACGTATAGGTGTTCCTTATGGGATGGAACAGTTTGCAATGCAAACCGGAAAGCTGGTTCTTCAGGTACTAATTACAAGTATGGGAACTGTGGCAATAGCAGCAAATACAATAGGAATGTCAATAATGTCACTTTGTATAACTCTTGGCTATGGATTCAATCTGGCAGCCGTTACTCTTACCGGTCAGGCTATAGGTGCAGGTAAACCGGAAGACGCTGACAGATCAACAAAAGAGATTTTGAAACTTAATATAATAACGCTTTCTGTAATAAGTGCTTTGATAATTATTTTTGTTCCACAGATATGCAGTATATATACAACAGACACGGATGTAATTAACTGTGGAGTATCAATAATAAGAATTTATGCATTCTCACAGCCGTTCCTTGCAATCGTTCAGGTGCTTGGCGGCTCGTTAAGAGGCGCAGGAGACACAAAGTACCCGATGGTAACCACATTTTTAGGGGTATGGTGCTTAAGACTTTTATTTGGTTTCATACTTGGAAAATTATTCAATATGGGAATTAACGGAGTATGGACTGCAATGACGATTGATCTTGTAATAAGATCAATCGCATATACAATCAGATATAGAAGAGGAAATTGGAAAAAACTTTGGATAAAGGAGCAGTACTGATATGCAGCCTGAAGCAATTTATCATCAGCCAATGAGTAATTACTGTTATGCATATGATGAAAAAACAATTCATATCCGAATCCGTACAGCAAAAAAGGATTTCGCAGTCGTTACCGTTCTATACAAGGACAAATTTGACTGGAACATACATGGAACTGTAAACATGAAACTGGACATGAGTGACAGCCTGTTTGACTACTATATAGCAGAAATTCCTATGGTAAAAAGACTTACATATTATTTTAGGCTGGAAAATGGGCGCACTGCTGTTTATTTTACACAGTCAGGAATACTTAAGGAAGCCGATGACAATCAATCATATATTTTCTGTTTCCAATATCCATATATATATTTAAAAGATATACATGGTATACCGGAATGGGTAAGAGATACTGTGTTTTATGAAATTTTTCCGGACAGGTTCTGCATAGCCGGCAGAAATGCGGCAGCTGGAAAAAGTGAAAAATGGGGAACTGAACCTGGGAATGACAGCTTTTACGGTGGGAATTTAGAAGGAATAATCAGTAAAATTGATTATCTGAAAAATTTAGGAATAACAGGAATATACATAACTCCGATATTCAGTTCAAGTTCTAACCATAAATACGATACAATTGACTACTATAATATAGATCCTGATTTTGGCGATTTGGATACATTAAAAAGACTTGTTAAGCAGTGTCACAACAACGGAATAAGAGTGATACTTGATGGCGTTTTCAATCACTGCAGCTACAAAATGCGACAGTTTCAGGATGTTCTTGAAAAGGGAGAAGAATCGGAGTATTATTCATGGTTTATATACAGCAAAGGATCTGGATTTTTGAAAGAGAGTTATGAATCTTATTCTATTTTCCACGATATGCCAAAGCTTGACACATCAAAAATTGAAGTACAGGAATATTTTCTGTCAATCGCAAATTACTGGATTATTAAGGCGAACATAGATGGTTGGAGACTCGATGTAGGAGATGAACTTAATACGGAATTTATTAAAAGGTTCAGATGCAGACTTAAAAGTATTAACAGCGAGGTATATATCGTTGGAGAAACCTGGTATAACGGTTATCCATGGCTTATGGGGAACCATTTTGACGCAGTTATGAATTACCAGCTTACAGGGGTAATTGGTGATTATTTTGCAAAAGGCACAATGGACTCGGATCAGTTCAAAAATAAAGTCAGCAGTATAAGAGCCCAGTACACAAAACAGGTTAACCAGATGAATTTCAATATAATTGACAGCCATGATACTGAGAGATTTCTTACTAAATGTAATGGCAACATTAAAAAACTTATACTGGCATTAACATTTTTACTCACCTATGATGGAGTACCGTGCATATTCTATGGAACAGAAATTGGAATGAGCGGCGGCAATGATCCTGGTTGCAGAAAATGCTTTGAATGGAATACAGAAAAATGGAATATGAAAATATATACATGTCTAAAACAGCTTATTCAGCTTAGAAATAAATATAAAAGTTTAAGAAAGGGTGGTTTTAGTTGGATTGAAGGGAAAAAAATGATTGTATATGAAAGGAATTATGAAGAGGAAAGTATTATTGTTGTAATTAATAATAGTACTGATTCGGGGAAGGTAAAATACAAAAAGAATGTGGCTGAAGTTATCGATTTGATGACTAATGAAAAAATAACATCAGATATAACAGTTACACAGATGAGTTACAAAATATTATTATCCAGGAGGAATGAAAAATGAAAAAAATGTTATTAGCATTGGCAATTGTTTTGGTTTCCACATTAACAGGGTGTAACAAAAGTTTTACAAACACAGCAAATGGCACAGGAAGCAGCAACACAGAAACTACAAGTGATGATCCAAAGGAATTGGTGCCGGAGGAAGGTGCAGAACTTGTAATATGGGAAGATAGTGATTCTAGAATTGAATACATGAACCATGTTGCTAAGAAATTTAAAGAAAAATATAAAATTGATGTAAAAATCGAACAGGTTACAGATCTTAACAGACTTGTACAGGATGCACCGGCAGGACTGGGACCGGACATATTTGAAGCACCACATGATCAGGTAGGAACAATGCTTACAGCTGGCCTTATCCAGCCAAATGATACATCAGCAGAAACAATGAAAGATGATTTTGGTGAAACCGTTTATAACTGTCTTACATTTGACGGTAAGGTATATGGATATCCGCTTACCTTAAATACGTATCTTCTTATATATAATAAAGACATAGTCGGAGAAACAGCACCTGAAACCTTTCAGGAGATATTTGACTTTGCCCAGACATTTAATGATCCGACAAACAGAAAATATGCTCTTATGTGGCAGGTAGGCAATTCATATTATACAAATGCATTTATAGCAGGATATGGCGGATATATTTTCGGAAATAACGGAACAGATCCAGAAGATATTGGACTTAATTCAAAGGAATTTATTGAAGGTGCAGAGTATGTGAAATCTTTTGAATCAATTCTTAACGTAAATACAGCGGATATTGAACCGCAGGTAATTGATGGTTTATTCCAGAGTGGAAAAGTTGCGTATACAATAAGCGGACAGTGGTCTGTTACACAGTATCAGAGTGCAGGAGTAAATATTGGAGTAAGTACTTTACCTAAGATGGCAAATGATGAAACTCCAAAGACATTTCTTGGCGTACAGACATTATATGTAAATGCATATTCAGAATATCCAAATGCTGCAAAATTGTTTGCGGAAATGGCTACATCAGAAAAAATGTTTGTAAAGAGATATGAGATTACAAATGAAGTGCCGGCAAGATTAAGTCTTCTCACAAATGAAGCAATTATGAATGATCCTATAGCATCAGCATTTATTGAACAGGCGCAGAGTTCCGTACCAATGCCATCAATTACGCAGATGAATTCAGTATGGGATCCATACTCAAATGCTTTAAAATCAATCTGGGATGAGGATATTGAACCTGAAACGGCATTAAACAAGAGTGCTGATACAATTTCTAAATTAATTAATTAGTTCTTACTATTGGAGGACAAGATGAAAAAATCTCAAAGAGCTGCAATATTGTCCACTCTTTTTATGGGTACAGGGCAAATCTATAACAAAAAATTAGTTAAGGGGATAGTATTAGCAGCAATAGAAATACTAGTTATTATTTTGGGAATTCCATATTTCCAGTATTCCATGTGGGGTTTAATAACACTTGGAGAAACGCCGCAGTACTTTGTAGATGGACATGCTTATGGTGATCATTCAATTAGATTACTGATGAATGGCATTTTAGCTGTCATAATTATTCTCGTATGTATAGGGCTTTATATATATAATGTAATGGATGCTTATAGGACTGCTAAAAAAGCGGAACTTGGTGAATTACGTCCGGCACCTAAAAAGATACTTGATAAGCTGGATAAAATGTTCCCTATTATTATGCTTTTGCCGGCAATCATTGCGTGTTTGTTTTTGGTTGTATTTCCGGTCGTCAGTTCTTTTACAATAGCATTTACAAATTATTCAAGCCCTTATCATATACCCCCTAAAAATCTGGTAAGCTGGGTTGGATTCGATAATTTTAAGAACTTGTTTACTATGGATATGTGGAGTGATACTTTTTTCAACATCATAAAATGGACAATTATATGGGGAATTGTTTGTACAGTACTTACATATTTTTGCGGTATATTTCTTGCAGTACTTACAAATTCCAAGACCGTAAAATTTAAAAAATTCTGGAGAAGTATTTTGGTTCTCCCAATGGCAATGCCTGGTTTTATATCAATTCTTATTTTTAGACTTGTGTTTAACGGTATGGGGCCGATTAACCAGCTGCTTAATAAAATTGGTGTTGACTCAGTCAGCTGGCTTACAGATCCGACAATTGCTAAGTTTGTACTTATAGGAGTTAACCTTTGGCTTTCCTGTGCAGGAACAATGGTATATATATCCGGAATACTTACAGGTATTTCCCCTGACCTTTGCGAAGCGGCTTCAATAGATGGAGCAACTGAATCGCAGAAATTCAGAAAGATTACTCTCCCTCTGATTCTATATCAGACTGCACCTATTCTTGTTATGAATATGGCTGGTAACTTTAACAACTTTGGTACTATATACCTGCTGACCGATGGCGGACCGGTTAATCCATCATTCCAGTATGCGGGTTCTACAGATATTTTATTGTCATGGGTATATAAGATGACGATGAATGTTAACCAGTACAGTATGGCAACAACTATTTCAATACTAATATTCATATTTATCGCAATAATTTCGGTAATTAATCTGAGAAGAACCCGCTCATTTAAAGAGGAGGACATGATAGAATGAAAAATAGAATACTTAGAAAAATTTTGGCATATTTTGTTCTTATCACAGCCAGCATAATAGTAATCGTACCTATTGTCTGGATCCTTATGGCATCGTTCAGCTCGGGAAACAGTCTTTACAGTGGGGATGGATTTTTTACAAAACCAACTCTTATACATTATAAAGAACTTCTGACGACATCTGATTTCGGCCTATGGTATTTCAATACTTTTAAAATTGCAGCGGCTAACATGGTTCTGTCAGTGCTTTTATCGATGAGTTCTGCATATGTATTTTCAAGATTCAGATTCAGAGGAAGAAAATTTGCCCTTACTTCTATCATGGTAATGCAGATGTTTCCAAGCATTATGGGGATGATTGCCATTTATATTCTTCTTCAGATGGTTGGACTTCTTGATACACATATAGGATTAATCCTTATATATGCGGGAGGGCAGATTCCCTATAATACCTGGCTGATAAAGGGATATCTTGACAGTCTCTCACGAAGCTTTGATGAAGCAGCAAAGGTTGATGGTGCAAGGAATGCAACAATATTCTTTAAAGTTATCCTTCCGCTCTCGAAATCAATGATTACATATCTTGCCCTTACCAATTTTATTACACCATGGATGGATTTTATGCTTCCTCAGCTTGTTCTTAGAAGTCCTAAGAAAAAAACATTGGCGATTGCACTTTACAATATGGTATCAGGACAGCAGAACACAGCATTTACAACATTTGCTGCCGGAGCAGTACTTGTAGCAGTACCAATAACATTATTATATGTATATTTGCAGAAATATCTTGTTGTAGGTTTAACAGCAGGCGCAAATAAAGGATAAAAACTAAGACCGTGCAGTCGTTAATAGGCAGCACGGTCATATATCCAGACATGCCGGAAGCAATGTATTAATCAGCGATGCCCTGGCATCGTATTGTGCTTATGCCTCGGGTATACTCGAAAAGAAGTTATAGCATGCTTTATCCTTTTTGGAATAGTAAAGTGCCTTGTCTGCTTTCAGGAAAAGTTCCTCAAAAGTCAGGGCATCCTCAGGGAAAATAGAGACGCCAATACTATTTGTGTAAACATATGGAGAATGGCTGCATTTTACGATTTTACTTAGCTTATCACACAACCAATCTGTATCGAATATATCGCGTATAAGAATCAGATATTCATCTCCGCCAAATCTACTAATAATATCAGACTTTCTGAACTGATTTTTCAATTCACTGGACATTGCTTTTAAGACCTTATCTCCTTCGGCATGCCCATAGGTATCATTGATTACTTTGAAATTATCAATATCCACTAACACCAGTGCGTGCTTCTGCTCAAAATTACCGGCTAAAGCCTGCTCTATTGCAAGAGTAGCATATTTCTTATTATAAAGACCTGTGAAGTTATCTAAACGTACTTCTTTCATTAAATGATCAGCCCTTTTTTTACTGCTGGTTATATCAGTTATAACACCTATCATCTTTACAGCCCGGTCATTTTCCATAATAGGAGTTACATCTATTTTGCACCAGATATAGTTAGAACCGCCGGCTCTCATGCGCGCTTCGTAAGTGGCCGGAATTCCGCTGAGAATGGAATGGAAAGCTTCAGCGATAACCTTTTCATCATCCGGATGAGAAAAATATGAGGTTACAGACTGTTGATAATGAAATGGATCTAATTCACTGTAAGGCTGTACGTCACGAAGAATCGTATCTCCCGATACGCCAAATATATCCTCTGCATTTTCAAAGAAGGTATAGAGCTGTCGGGACAAATCAACTTCAAATACACATATCCGGGCAGTTTTCAATGCAATACGCAGTCTTTGTTTATATAGTTGTTCTTCATTAAACTCATTGTTTGTTACTGGCATTGGATTTCCCTTTCCTGCGGGGTAAATATAAAATTAAGGTGTCCTGCACAAAACCCCATCTTCTAAAACAGCAGGTCTTTCACATACAGACAAAACCTCCTCAAATCTTCCGCTTTCACTGCTTGCCATCATCTGGCTGATGACTTCAAGCACATGGTAAGCCATCTGCTTATTTGCCCGGTTTGGCCGTCCTTCCAATATTGCCTCAGCCATCTCTGCGGGACCGATTCCCCTGCTGTTCTCTGAAAACGCATCCGTATAATGTACAGTAGTCTTTTTTACTGCTTCCCACTGTTCGCTGTCATCTGATATTAAAGTCACTTCCCCGCCGAATTGATTCGGGTCGGTAAGCTTCAGGATTCCCTTTGTCCCATAAATCATGAATACCGCCTGATCCTGCAGCAGACTGTCTCCATTTAATACCAATGTACCCAGAACCCCATTCTTCAGCTCTAAAACAGCGGCCGCCTGACTTTCGTTTGGATACTCATATTCCTGATCATAACCAGGCGTCCCCGGACGTCTATTCTTACGTCTTTCGTTTCGGTTTTGCACAATCGCAGATACTTTTTTCACTGATCCTAAAAGACTTACCAGAGCGGTCAGATAATAGACCCCGTAATCAAAACAGATACCACCGCCCGGCATACGCAGAAACGCCGCATAACTTGCCATAATATCTATGTTGCGGTTGGCATGGATCTGGAAGGATGTTACTTCGCCTATAACTCCGTTATCAATTGCACGCCTTGCATTCTGAAGTGCGGCACCGAGAAATGTATCCGGCGCAGAACCGAGATACAGCCCTTTCTCTTCGGATAAACGTATCAGTTCCTTAGCCTCCCCCAGTCTGACGGTCATTGTTTTCTCGGTATACACGTGTTTTCCGCCAAGCAGAGCCTTCCGGATTAACTCATAGTGAGTCGGCGCAGGAGTCAGTATGACCACCATGTCAATGGTATCATCCTGCAGAATCTCATCATAGCTGCAGGCCCGGATTCCATATAGGGCTGCTTTTCTTTGTGCAGAATCCGAATGCCTTGAAGCGCAGGCTATAACATCAAGGTTAGAGAATTTATGAATCATATTGTTCAGGTAAATATCGCTGATTGCACCACAGCCCACCACAGCCGTTCGGATTTTTTTGTATGGATCTGGTGAATAATCGTGGTTTCTTTTGAGGTTTATCGGTTCATTCATGGTCTCCAGGTTCCTTTCTTTTTAGAGAGTTGTTCACAGATCTTTAAACAGCTGCTAAAATTTAGCGTTTGCCCTTAGTGTATTATACTGCCTGAGACATAAGTTTAACAGAATAATTTGGATTTTTCACTTTATTTTTGTTTTAATCAGTGTAATTCGTATATTTATTCTCTGCGGGCCTTTCTACTAAATGAAATTTTGCCTGAAAAAATGAAATACCAAATTTTAACCAAATTTAAATACAATATGGTTTACAATCATCCCTGATTATTGTATTATATAACCATAAACGGGTATCTGTGAGGAGGGATGGTTATGACGATACAGGAGATGAAACAAAAGAAGCAGGAGAAGGGCTATACATACGCGCAGATTGCAGAACTGTCCGGTGTTCCGCTGGGGACGGTTCAGAAGATCTTTAACGGAGAGACGGAGAATCCGAGATATGCGACGATTCTTGCGCTTGAGAAAGTGTTTAAAGAGCCTGCTGTTGTGAGAGAAACTTCTGCATACCATGTAGGGGACGAACAGGGAATGTATACGGTAGAGGATTACCGTGCGCTTCCGGATGAGCAGAGAGTGGAGCTGATTGATGGTTATTTTTATGATATGGCGGCGCCCAATACACTACATCAGCTGATTACAGGAGAGCTGTACAGACAGATTGCTAATTATATAATGGAACAGGAGGGCGCATGCATACCGTTTATTTCTCCTGTAGATGTTCAGCTGAATAATGATAAGAAAACAATGCTCCAGCCGGATGTGGTTATTGTCTGTAATCCGGATCAGATTGTGAAGAGCAACATCATGGGCGCTCCGGATTTTGTGCTGGAAGTTATTTCACCAGGCTCCAGAAGAAAGGATTATATCATTAAGCTTCATAAATACGAAGATGCCGGAGTACGGGAATACTGGCTGGTAGATCCGAATCAGAAAGTGGTGCTGGTGTACTTTTTTGAAGACGAGGCCTGTCCGGCTATTTATCCGATTGATGCGGACATCCCCGTTAATATATTTGGCAGGAAGCTGGTTCTGAAGCTGTGTCATATTGCAAAGTGGACCGGACAGGAATAATAGTTACTGTTCACACCTGCTGGTGTGCACAGTAACGGAATAATACAGAGACATAAGGAGGAACATAAGATGGAGAAGAAGCGCTGCTTCTGGGTGGATTTATCTTCACCAGTTTATATAGAATACCATGACAGGGAATGGGGCATTCCCGTGTATGATGATGAGAAACTCTACGAGATGTTTTTGCTGGAGACATTTCAGGCGGGGCTTTCCTGGATTACTATTTTAAAGAAAAGAGAATTTTTCAGGGATGCTTTTGACGGTTTTGATGTGAAAAAGATTGCGGCATATGGAACAGAAAAGGTGGAAGAGCTGATGCAGAATGCCCAGATCATCAGGAATCGCGGGAAGATAACGGCGGCAGTTCAAAATGCCGGGATTTTTATAGACATACAAAAGCAATATGGTTCTTTTTCTGAGTATCTGTGGGGATTTACAAAAGATAAGGTGATCGTAAATCAGGAAGATACGATTCCGGTGAAGACAGAACTGTCTGACCGTATTTCAAAAGATTTGAAGAAAAGAGGAATGCGGTATGTAGGCTCGGTTACCATATATTCTTATCTACAGGCAGTAGGCGTGGTAAATGACCATGATAAGGACTGTTTTTGCAACAGGAAAAAATAGGGGATATCAGATTATGGGGTTTTCTTTATGGAGAATAAGGTATCTCTCATCGGGGTATATTAACCGGAAACAGGAGGGAGAGTGTACATGAATCATTTGAAGAATGAAAAATCCCCATATCTATTACAGCACGCAGAAAATCCGGTAGACTGGTATCCCTGGGGACCAGAAGCATTTCAAAAAGCAAAACAGGAAGACCGGCCGGTCTTTTTAAGCATTGGATATTCCACCTGTCACTGGTGCCACGTGATGGCACATGAATCTTTCGAAGATGAGCAGGTGGCAGAAGTCTTAAACAGTCAGTATATCTGTATCAAGGTAGACAGGGAAGAACGCCCGGATATTGATTCTGTATATATGTCTGCCTGTCAGGCTGTAACCGGTGCGGGAGGATGGCCTCTCACGGCAATTCTGACACCTGGACAGCAGCCCTTTTTTCTGGGAACCTATTTCCCAAAGCACCCGCGATACGGACACCCGGGGCTTATAGAGCTGCTGGAAGAGATCGGTTCACTCTGGCGGGAAAATCGAAACAAACTTATAGAGGCGGGACAGCAGATAACAGAATTTATATCCATTCCCGATCATGCATCAGGCAGTATACCGGACAAAAAGGGGTTAAAAAGAGCTTTTGAATTGTACAGACGACAATATGACAGCCGATGGGGCGGTTTTGGGAAAGCACCCAAATTCCCGGCACCGCATAATCTGCTGTTTCTACTCCATTATAGCTTATTGGAGAACGAGCAGGAGGCCTTGGAAATGGCTGAGCATACACTTACGGCAATGGCACACGGGGGAATGAATGACCAGATCGGCGGTGGATTTTCAAGGTATTCTACAGATGAAAAGTGGCTGGTCCCACATTTTGAAAAAATGCTTTATGACAATGCGCTGCTTGCCATAGCATATCTGGAGGCTTATCATATTAAGAAGCGGGAACTCTATGCCGATACAGCCAGAAGAACGCTGGATTATGTGTTAAGAGAACTGACGGGTCCGAGCGGTCAGTTCTATTGCGGACAGGATGCAGACAGTGAGGGGATTGAGGGAAAGTATTATTTTTTCAGCCCGGAGGAGATTCTGAGTGTTTTGGGCGACGAAGACGGCGAAGAATTCTGCCGGATTTACGACATTACAGCCCGTGGAAACTTTGAGGGCAAGAGTATCCCAAATCTGATTGGACAGAGCGAATTACCGTGGCGAGCGGATGACATCAGGCTGAACAGGATTTATAATTATCGGCGAAACCGTACATTACTGCACAGAGACGACAAAGTAATACTTTCCTGGAACAGCTGGATGATGATTGCCATGGCAAAAGCTGCACAGATATTAGGGGATACCCGTTATAAAGACGCGGCCATAGCGGTGCATCGGTTTATCCAGGCGCATATGACAGACGACAGCAGAAGGTTATATCACCGCTGGCGGGAGGGAGAGGCCGCCATTGAAGGACAGCTGGATGATTATGCAGTTTACGGACTGGCGCTTCTGGAGCTGTACCGTACAGCCTATGAACCCGTGTATCTGGAAGAGGCGGCCTTTTTTGCGGGGCAGATGGCAGAGTTGTTTGAGGACAGGGAGAATGGCGGGTATTTTCTGACCGCTTCGGATACGGAAGCGTTGATCACCCGCCCTAAAGAAACTTACGATGGTGCGGTCCCGTCCGGAAATTCTGCAGCGGCAGTTTTATTAAGCCAGTTAGCGCATTATACTTGTAATCCTTTCTGGCAGGAAGCACTGGAACGGCAGACAAATTTTCTTGCCGGTGTTGTAAAAGAATATCCCTCCGGCCACAGCTTCGGTCTGCAGGCTCTTATGAGTGCCCTTTATCCATCACAGGAACTAATTTGTGCCACATCAGACAACGGTATGCCGGAGATATTAAAAGAATATCTGCTGAGAGTACCTGTGCTCAACCGGTCAGTCATTCTCAAGACGCCGGAAAACAAGGAAGAGCTGGAGAAAGCAGTCCCCTTTTTAAAAGAATATCCAGTACCAGAAGAAGGCGCAATGTTCTATTTGTGTCAGAATGGAAGGTGCACGGCTCCTGTGAGTGACCTCAGAAAACTGGAGTTTATTTAACCAATCATAGTACCCGTCTGATTATTCCGGCCTGTGGAATAGTCAGGCGGGTTTTGAGTGTTCAGAGTTACAGGCCGCTGGCCGGTCTGTATACACAATTGAATGGGTATACGTTTGTGTTATAGTGCAGGAGGAGCAAAAGCAGGAGATGGTAGTAATAAGATGAGGATTATGCTATCATTACTGTAAAGCATGATAAAATCGGTGTACAGTATGGAGGAGATGCGTATGTATTATAATGATCTGGGAAAAACGGGGAAAAAAGTAAGTGCTATAGGCCTGGGATGTGAACATCTTGACGGAAAACCATATGGACAGGTCAAAGAGGTCGTCGATGCAGCTGTTGAAAATGGAATCAATATATTTGATGTTTTTATGCCAGGCCGGGAGGTGCGTGAAAATATTGCAAAGGCACTGGGAGAACGGCGGGAGAAGGTCATGATTCAGGGCCACATTGGTTCCACTGACGTTCACCAGCAGTATGATATCAGCCGTGAACTTCCAGTAGTAAAAAAGTATTATGAAGAGATTCTGAGTATCTTCGGCTATATAGATTTTGGGATGATGTTTTACATAGATTCGGAGAAAGATTACAAGGATGTCTTTGAAACAGAATTCATTGATTACGTGCTCCGCCTTAAAGAAAAGGGAGACATCAGACATATTGGTTTCAGTTCCCATAATCCAATCACTGCGGCAAAAGTAATCAGGACAGGAGTACCGGAAATGATGATGTTCAGTATCAATCCGGCCTTTGATATGCTCCCGTCGGAAGAAGATATCTTCGACCACATAGAAACAGACATGGGCGTGAAACTTTACCGCGGACTGGATCCCAAGCGTGCGGAGCTTTACCGGATCTGCAGCGCAAACCAGGTTGGCATCACGGTCATGAAGTCACTGGGCGGAGGAAAGCTGATTTCAGAAAAGCATACGCCATTTGCCAAACCACTGACTGTACCGCAGTGTATCCATTATGCATTATCAAGGCCATCAGTCGCAAGCGTTATGACAGGAGCACAGACAAGAGAAGAGGTTTTGGCAGCGGTTGGTTATTTTGACCTGGATGAATCAGAAAAGGATTATTCCCAGGTGATTGCGACGATGAAAAATGACTTTAAAGGCAATTGTGTATATTGCAGTCACTGCCTGCCATGTCCATCGGAAATCGACATTGCTGCGGTTAACAAATTTCTGGACATTGCACGCCTGACACCGGATCAGGTACCTCCGTCTGTCAGATCACATTATCACAGCCTGCTGCACAGAGGCAATGAATGTATTGAATGCAGAAGCTGTGAAGAACGGTGTCCTTTTGGAGTAGCGGTAGTTGAAAATATGAAAGAGGCAGAGAAGATTTTTGAATAGAGCTCAAAGGGGTCAGACCCCTTTGAAGTATATTCCGTAAGAAAATCTGGTAGCGACGCAACAGGCTATAAAAGATGTCACAAGCTAAAGGGTAAAATAGATGACCGGGGAAAGCTATGTATAACAATTCCCCGGTCATCTTATAGTTAAGTATCATTCCTGTTTTAAGGGGAGAATAATGTGCCAATTCACAGTTTCTTATATTACGCATATAATATCTCAGAAACATTCAAGAAAGGAAATTATGATTATGTCAGAATATTTGAAATATAGTGAAAATGGCGCAATAGATGTGAACGAAGTAGAGGAAACCTGTCCGGCAACGGGATTTCAGAGAGTGGGAGTTTGTGTACCTGTAGCGGTGACACCGTTTGCCCATGCAGGAGCTACCATTACGAAATGCTGTGGAGATCCAATCGTTGTAGCTGGCGACACCCCATGTGCAGGCAGGAAAAATGGTGTATGTACGTTTACAATCAGCCAGGTGATTTGTGTAGAAGTCCCCGTTGTATTTGGCGCAAGGGCTGTGGTTGGCGATACTTTTACAGACTGCCTCGGAGCTTCGGCGGAAGATATCTGCAGGAATTGTAAAGAGGAGACTGAGAGGTAATGGCTCAGAATTATAATCGTTCTCCTTTGCCTGATGGCAGTGAGGAGGATGGTCAGCAATCACTGGATGAGTGCACCAGAAATGTATGTCAGTATGCCGAAATCTGTGTTTCGGTAGAAATTAAGCCACGTACAGTAATTGGTAGAATTCAGGCAGAATGTTGTGGTGAACCAGAGATATGCTGCAAAGATTATGCGCGTTGTAACAATCGGGGATGCAATGGGCACGAGATTATCGTGACACAAAAGGTGCAGCTTCGGATTCCGATCCGGTATGAAGCAGATGTCTGCAATGGAGCGGAAAAAGTAGTTTGTAAAGATACCCGTCCTTAAAAGAGTTGTATAAAGAGGAACGAATCCGTTTATTCGTCTCATTTTGAGATTGTTTAACGGATTCGTTCCTCTGTTTTTGCGACAGAGGGGTCTGACCCCTTTGAAAAGACACATTTAAGTTTATAATGAAAGGTCATTTTCCGAGAGGAGTAAAATATCACGGAAGAATGATCTTTCTGTTTTCTGGTTAAGTCTCGGGGTATGCTATATGCTTTCATAAAGCACAGATATAGTATAAAAAAGTAAAGAAATAATCTTCGAAACACAGAAATATGTGAAAAATGACAAGAATGCAAAGCGAAAAACGGGCATTTATAATTTGAAACAGAAGATTAATCTGTATAAAATGCCAAAATGATCTTTAAAACACAGAAAATGATTGACTAAAACAAAGAACGGGTGTAGAATTTAGTTAAATCAAAAGAAACAACGTTTCCGGCCGGAGACAGATTTTGCAAAGCAGCAATAAAATATAGTGTGAATGAAAAAGGAGAAAAAGTATGAAAGCGTTAGCTAGGTATGGTAAAGAGTTTGGTGGATATCGGATGATAGACGTTCCGGAACCGTCATGCGGACCGGAGGACATCATTATTGAGATTAAGGCAGCAGCAATCTGTGGTGCAGATATGAAGCACTACAAAGTGGACAACGGATCCGATGAATTCAATTCCATCCGCGGACATGAGTTCGCAGGCGAGATCGTTAAAGTCGGAGAGTTGGTTAAGGACTGGAAAGTTGGACAACGGGTTGTATCTGACAACAGTGCTCATGTATGCGGTGTCTGCCCTGCATGCGAACAGGGAGATTTCCTTTGCTGCGAGAGCAAAGTTAACCTCGGACTGGACAACAATACCTGGGGCGGCGGCTTTTCTAAATACTGCAAGGTTCCGGGTGAGATCCTGAGAATACATAAACATGCCCTCTGGGAGATCCCGGAAAATGTGAAATATGAAGAAGCAGCAGTTCTCGATCCGATCTGCAACTCCTATAAAGCAATCGCACAGCAGGCCCACCTGCTTCCTGGACAGGATGTCGTTGTATTCGGAACCGGACCGCTTGGATTATTCGCAGTACAGGTTGCAAGAATCATGGGGGCTGTCAACATCGTGATGGTCGGCCTGGAAGAAGACACAAAGGTTCGATTTGCCGTTGCAAAAGAACTGGGTGCCACCCATGTTGTGAACGGATCCAGAGAAGATGTTGTAAAGAGATGTACTGAGATCTGCGGAAGAGATAATCTGGGACTGGTTGTAGAGTGCTCAGGAGCCAACATTGCGCTGAAACAGGCGATCGAGATGCTTCGTCCGAACGGCGAGGTTGTCCGCGTAGGTATGGGGTTCAAGCCGCTTGAGTTCTCCATTAATGACATCACATCCTGGAACAAGAGCATTATCGGACACATGGCTTATGATTCCACTTCATGGAGAAATGCGCTCCGCCTTCTGGAATCAGGACAGATTAAAGTGCAGCCGATGATCACCCACAGGATCGGACTTTCACAGTGGGAAGAAGGATTTGAGGCTATGGCAAATAAAGAGGCAATCAAAGTCATTTTCCACTATGACTATGAAGACTAAAAGAAAATATTAAATCACCTAAATTGAAAATAAGAGAGCGAGAGAATATGGAAAAGAAATTGTTGCTTGCCCCATCTATGGGATGCTGTGATTTATATGATTTTGAACACCAGGTGCGCTATATCGATGATAAAGCAGATTTTCTGCATATTGATATAAAAGACGGAAATTATGTAAAGTCATTTGGTGTGGGACCGGATTTTATGACTGTTTTGGCAAAAGTAGTTCAGACGCCCATGGATGCACACTTAATGGTAAAACATCCGCAGGATTACATCGAAGCGTGCGCCCAGGCCGGGGCTGCATATATCACCCCGCATACGGACTGTATTGAAAGCGATGCGTTTGTCACAATCAATAAGATTTTGTCTCTGGGCTGCAAAGCGGGGATCGCAATGAATCCGGCAGCACCATTGGAGGCAATCAGGCATTACCTGCCGCTGCTCTCAAAAGTTACGATTATGATTGTAGATGCTGGATATGCAGGGCAGAAAGTGATTGTCCAGATGTACGATAAAATCAGGACGCTTGTGAAGTGGAGAGCGGAGATGGGGCTTGACTTTCTGATCGAAGCAGACGGCTCCATGAATGCAGATGTATACGGGCCATTGTATGAGGCTGGAGCGGACGTCGTAGTCTTAGGACCTCCGGCGCTCTGGAACAAGGATACAGATATAGAAAAAGCCTGGGAGATCATGGAAAAAGAAGTAGAAAGCGCTCTTTAAATATCAAAAGAATGAGAAAGAGAAAGGAAAACATTATGAATTCTAATACAAAGAATGTGAATATCGGTGCAAGACTGGATCGTCTTCCGAATTCAGGATGGCATATAAAAATGTGGCTGGTATCTGCTTTTGCACTTTTGGTTTGCTGGTCAAATGGTATCGGAGGAGCAGTCCAGAATATTCTGCTGAATGAGATACACTGGCTGGAGCCTGGAACAAAGCTTCTGGCAATGTGGGGAACCGTTTATACGGCAGGACAGTTGTTCGGCGCTTTGGTCGGAGGACCAATCGGCGATAAGATCGGCCGTAAAAAGAGTATCCTCCTCTATGAAATTATACATATTATCGCAATGGTGGGCGGTGCAATATCACCAAATATCTATGTACTTTATGTTTTCAGACTGGTTCAGGGATTCGGGCTCGGCGCACTTCTGGTTGTACTGTTCGCCGGATTTACCGAATATGTTCCTGGCAGAAACCGCGGCGTATGGTCAAGCCGTAACTCATTTATCGGTAACTGGGCACATCCAATCTGCAACGGTATTGCATTCTTAATTGTATCAACAGGCGTCAGCTATATGATGAACTGGAGAATTCAGTTCATGATCCCGTCTGTACTTTCAATCATCGCAGCTATCCTGATAGCAAAAAAATATCCGGAATCACCGAGATGGCTGGAATCTCAGGGCAGACTAGAGGAAGCCGATGAGATCATGACAAAGATTGAAAAAGAAATCGAGGCATCTACAGGCCAGAAACTGCCTCCTGTAACAGAAGAGTCAAAGCAGGTAAAACAGCTTCCGTATTCAGCACTGTTTAAAGGAAAGCTTTTAAAAAGAACAATTGTCGGCTCTCTTGTTCTGATCGGTATGAATACGATCCAGTATACATTGATGACCTGGATGCCGTCCCTTTTGAGATCCTTGGGTTATGACACATCACAGTCACAGTTTATGACGATGTTCGGACTGTTCGGCGCACCATTTGGAATCTTTATTGCATCTCTGATCATGGATAAGATTCCGAGACGTGTAATGGGAGTGATCCTGCTGGCAGCCATGGCGGTTATGGGAATTATCACAGGACAGCAGACAACAATGACAGCACTGATTGTTACAACATTCTTCCTGAATACATTTATTTACATGTATGTATGTTATGCATCCGCGGTATATGTCCCGGAAATGTGGCCGACTTCAGCGAAAATGTCCGGCTCCGGATTCTGCAATGCAATGGGCCGTGTAAGTAATATTTTCTTCCCGTTCCTTGTAACATACATTGCGGGCTCTATCGGAAGTGCGGGAGTGTTTGTACTGATTTCTATCGTTGCTGCGATCATCGCGGTATGTATCTTCATCTTTGGCGTAGAGACAAGAGGCGAATCTGTTGAGGACATTGGAAACGTAGAATAACAAAAAGGGGTCAGACCCCAATGGCAAAGGGGTCAGACCCCTCTGCATCGAATAGCGTATCAGAAAGGAAGTATAGATTATGAATAATTCAGAAGCAATCTTAGTAACCCCCAAACACTTTGAGATTCGGGAGTGCCCGGTTCCTGAACCGAAAGACCATGAGATTCTCATGAAGGTTGAATATGTCGGTATGTGTGGATCTGATATCCATGGATTTGAGTGTGGTCCGTTTATCCCTCCGAAAGATCCGAACCAGAAGATCGGTCTTGGGCATGAAGTTGCCGGTGAAGTTGTGGGAATCGGTGCAAAGGTAACCAAGTTTAAAGTTGGTGATAAAGTATTGATCGAACCTGGTGTACCGGATGATACATGCGAATACTGCCGTACAGGCCGCTATAATATCTGCCCCGGCGTTGATTTTATGGCAACGCAGCCTAATTATAAGGGTGCCCTTACGCAGTATATGACCCATCCGGAGGAATGGACCTATCACATTCCAGAAGGCATGAGCACAATGGAAGGTGCACTGGTTGAACCGGCAGCAGTTGGAATGCACGCAGCAATTCTCGGCGGCGCAAAGCCTGGTATGAGCATTGTAATCCTGGGCGGCGGTACGATCGGACTGATGACACTGCAGGCCTGCAAGAGCCTTGGTGCAACGGATATCACGGTGGTAGATGTTATTGAAAAGCGCCTGGAACTTGCAATGAAACTGGGCGCTAAGAGAGTGATAAACGGAAAAGAGCAGGATACAGTTGCTGTACTCAGGTCACCTGATCTCTACGGGGATCATGGCGCAGATCTTGTGTTTGAAGCAGCGGGGGCTGTATTTACTGCACAGCAGGCTGTTCAGATTGTGGGACGCGGCGGAAAAATCATGATGGTAGGGACACAGTCCAAGCCGGTGCCGGTTGATTTTCTGAAGATCAACCGCGAGGTTACCATTCAGACTGCATTCCGTTACTGCAATAACTTTCCGCAGACAATTGATGCGATTGCGTCTGGAAAGTTTAACGTAAAAGACATGGTTACAAACATCTATGATTACAAAGATGTTCAGCAGGCATTCGAGGAAGCAATTGATCCGGTAAAGAAAACAGAGATGGTAAAAGGCGTAGTTAAAGTATCCGATTAATCAAAATAATAACCTGTCCGCGGGGGATCAAACCCTGCGGGAGGATACGCAGTAAGCGGCAGGCACGATAACAGAACCGATCCTGCCTGCGAATATAGGAAGAAAAGAGAGGAATTAAAGATGTTAGCAGATATCAGATATTGGGAAAACAAAGCAAAAGAAGGAAAATATGCAATTCCACATTTCAATGTATGGAATGCAGAAATGCTGATGGGTGTTATTGATGCAGCAGAAGAATCTAAAGCTCCGGTCATCATTTCTTTTGGGACCGGATTTGTAGGAAATACATCGTTTGAGGATTTCTGCCACATGATGGTTTCTATGGCAAAGAAGGCAGCTGTTCCGGTAATTACACACTGGGATCACGGACGCAGCATGGAAATCGTGCAGAACGCATACAACCATGGCATGAATTCCGTCATGAGAGATGCTTCCGCTTATGATTTCGAAGAGAACATCCGTCTGACAAAAGAAGTGGTAGATTATTTCCATCCGCTGGGAATCCCGGTTGAGGCAGAGCTGGGACATGTGGGAAATGAAACTGTATATGAGGAAGCACTGGCAAGTTACCAGTACACAGATCCGTCCCAGGCAGCAGAATTCGTAGAGCGCACAGGATGTGATTCCCTTGCAGTTGCAATCGGTAACCAGCACGGTGTCTATACATCAGAGCCGCAGCTGAACTTCGAAGTGGTAGAGAAGGTAAGAGATGCTGTATCTGTACCGCTGGTATTACACGGAGCTTCCGGAATCGGCGATGAAGACATTAAGAAGGCGATCTCTCTTGGAATCGCAAAAATCAACATCCACACAGAACTGTGCCAGGCAGCGATGACTGCAATTGCAGCAAATGTTGACAAACCGTTCCTGGAAGTGGAGAGAGCTGTAAGAGCAGCAGTAAAACAGCGTGCACTTGAGAAGATCTATCTGTTTGGAGACGACGGAAAGGCGGAATAAAACGTGGAAAAGAAACTGGATGCAATCTGCGTGGGTGCGGCGGTTGTTGATATCCCGCTGCGGCCGGTGTGCAGAGATATGTTTGAAATTGAGTCATACCCGCTGGAACAGATTTCCATGACGATCGGCGGGGATGCAATTAATGAAGCGACAGTCATGTCCCGGCTCGGACATAAGATCGGGCTGATGAGCATGGTCGGCAAAGATGCAGTGGGAAACTTTATCCGGGAGCATTGCCAGAAGAATGGAATCGACGATTCGGGAATCTGTGTGAGAGAAGGGATTGACACTTCCATCAATGTGGGACTTGTGACAGAGGACGGAGAGCGTACATTTGTTACAAACCGGAATGGAAGCCTGTGGAAAATGACGATTGATGATGTGGATCTGTCCAGGCTTTCTGAGGCAAGACTGCTTTCACTCGCCAGTATTTTTAACAATCCGCTCCTTGACTGCAAGGCGCTCGTAAAGATTTTCCAGGAAGCAAAGAAGCACAACATGGTTATCTGTGCAGATATGATCAAGGCACGACTGGGTGAGACTCTGGAGGACATCCGGGAAGCACTGGGCTATGTGGATTATTTCTTCCCGAATTACGAGGAAGCGTGCATGATGACCGGGGAGACAGAATTGGATAAGGTTGCGGATACTTTCCTGGGCTGCGGAATCGGGCATGTTGTGATTAAGACCGGAAAAAAGGGATGCTATATCAAAAGTCAGGACGGCAGTGTCCTGGAAGTCCCGGCAATGCAGGGAATCACGGCAATTGACACGATTGGCGCAGGCGATAATTTTGCATCTGGCTTTATTACAGCCATTCTCGAAGGGAAAAGCCTGAAAGAGTGTGCAGAGTTTGCTAATGTGACGGCTTCCATCAGCGTACAGAGTATCGGTGCTACAACCGGTGTGAAAAACAGGGCACAGGTGGATGAGCGTCTGGAAGAGTACCACAGACAGCAGGAGAGCAGAGAATAGCAAACGGGAATAACGAAAAGAAATTCAGAAAGATTGGTGAAAATTATGAAATATATGGAGTTAGGAAAATCAGGCGTACAGATTTCTAAAATGGGTCTTGGAACATGGGCGATCGGCGGCGGCCCGGCATGGAACGGAGATCTGGACGAGCGTGACTGTATTGACACAATCGTAAAAGCAGTAGATCTGGGAATTAACCTGATCGATACTGCACCGGGATACAATTTTGGAAACAGTGAAGTAATTGTCGGTAAAGCATTAAAAGAAGTAGACCGTGAGAAGGTATGCCTTGTGTCAAAATGCGGAATCGTATGGACAAGGGAGGGCGCCCTCTTTAACAAGGTGGGTGACATCCAGCTGTACAAAAATCTGTCACCGGAATCCATCCGTGAGGAGATCGAAGAGAGCCTGAAAAGACTGCAGACAGACTACATTGACGTATATATGACACACTGGCAGGCAGTAGAGCCTTACTTTACCCCGATTTCTGAGACAATGGAAGTGCTCAATGAATTAAAAGCAGAAGGAAAGATTAAGGCGATCGGCGCTGCAAACGTAACAAAAGAGCATATTGCAGAGTATGTAAAATACGGTGAACTGGACATCGTCCAGGGAAAATACAGTGTACTTGACCGTGCTGTCGAGGATGATCTGGTACCGATCTGCAAGGAAAACAAGGTGACACTGCAGGCATATTCTCCGCTTGAACAGGGGCTGCTCACAGGAACACTTCCAAGAGACTATGTCCCAACAGGAGCACGTGCAAACAAGAAATGGTTCCAGCCTGGAAACATGCAGAGGGCAATGGACATGATGGACGAGTGGAAACCTTTCTGCGATAAATATAATTGCAACATTCCAACGCTGGCGCTTGCGTGGATCATGAATCAGGGGCCGCACATCAATCTGCTGAGCGGTGCAACAACAGCAGAGCAGATCGAGGTGAATGCACAGGCAGCTGACATTCAGATATCTGCTTCCGACCTGCTCAGGATGCGGGCAATGGCAGAGGCAATCGATCAATAGGAGAGTCCTCTTCTTTTCAAAGATGGTAAGACAGTGCCGGTGTGCAGACGTTTTTAAAGTTCACTGTATGCCGTTGCTGCACATTTCAAAGAAAAGATTTGTGATTCAAAGGAGGAAAAAATGCTTTCAAAGGAAAAAACTCTTGCACAAACCAAAGTGACAGGTATATTATTAAAGAAAACAGACACTGAAAAAAGGATGGGGAAGAGGAAAGAAAGCATGTCAAGTAAAGAGAGACTGATGGTCATCAGGCAAAGTGTTCAGAATATGAAGAAAGTATCTGTCGCGGAACTGAGTAAGCAGTGTTCCGTTACGGAAGAGACGATCCGGCGTGATCTGGATAAGCTGGAAGCTGATGGTGTTGTTACAAGGATTCATGGTGGGGCAATCTGGAATGCGGATGTTCAGAAGGAAGGGATTCATTTTTACAAAAGAATGTCCAGACAGCTGAAAGAAAAACAGAATATTGCCAGGAAGACAGCGGAACTGCTGGAAGGAAAGAACACCATTATTGCGGATTCCAGTACAACGGTCATGGAAGCTCTGAAACTGATGCAGGATAATCCGGATGTAACAATTGTGACGAATTCTACGGAAGTGTTCCGGGAATTCCAGCAGTCTGCGGTTAATGTTATTTCTGTGGGCGGTGAATTTAATAAAAAGACGCTGTCACTGCAGGGTCAGCTGGCAAAGAGCAATATGGCCAAATACCATGTCAGTGTTGCACTGATCAGCTGTAAAAGCCTGGATATCGAAAAAGGCGTCCAGGATTCTAACGAGAGCGAGGCGGAGATTAAGAAAATCATGCTCGAACAGGCGGACGAAGTGGCTCTTCTCGCGGATCATTCCAAGTTTGACCAGACGGCGTTTGTATGTCTGATTGACCTGAAGAGTGTAAACTATATTATCACCGACAGAGAGCCCAGTGAAACCTGGATCCATTACTGTCAGGAGAACGGGATAGAGCTTATTTATTAATATATTGTTCTGCGGCTTGCCGCAGAGCCGCCCGAAGGGCATGTGTTACGGGGTGCCCTTTGGGTTAGATATGATTCAGACAAAAAGCTGCCAGAAATGGCAGTTTTTTATCTTATATGAAAGTTCGCCTATAAGATAAAAAAGCCCTCCGGACGGGATGCGCACTGCGGCGTACGAGGTAGATGTCGTGATGCGACCGCTGCAGGCGCGAGTTTCGCAAGCAAAACTCTGCTTTATATTCTTTGAAAGATACAAAATATATTTGAAACACAGAAATATGGAGTGATAACCAAAAAAATGCATAAAAAACCAAAGATAAACTTGTGGAAAACAACCGAAAATTTTTGAAACACAGAAAATATGTTGACATTTTTATTAATGAAATGTAAAATGAGGATAGTTCAAATACAGGGCAGGTAAAAGCCCAAATGCGGAGAAAACCCGTTAAATCGGGTATTTCCTCCGGACATTCAAATAAAAAAACTGATGGGATGAGCCGTTGAGAAACATACTGGCGAGTTGGAAAACAAAGAATGGGGAAAGTGAAGCAAAGCAATAACAGAAAAAGAAAGAGGTTGGTGGAGCTTATGGGTAAGAGAAGGAAAAAGATGTCGATTATCAGACGAATGATGTTTGCGGTACTGTTCGGTTTCTGTGCCGGATTTTTATGTCTGCTGCTGCGGGAATTCCTGCTGGGGAACGGGAGTGATGAAGTCTGGAATGTGATAAATGCGATCTTCTTCCAGGACATAACGGCAACAGATGGAATTGAAGGAATCGGACTCTTCTACATCATCAGCCAGCTGTTTATGAGAGGGCTTCAGATGTCGATTGTACCCCTCGTTATCACCTCCCTGACCCTTGCTCTCTGCAGCCTTGCAGATCCGGAGCGCCTGGGAAAGATTGCAGGAAAGACATTTATTACATATATCTGTTTTTATGCAACAGCAGCAGCTCTGGCGGGGGCGGCAGCATATTTTGTTAAGAGCATGGGATGGTTTGACGTAAAGCTTCCGGGAGCTATGGTAACAGATGCAGTTACAATGGAAGGGTATAATCCTCTGGTAACGATTGTAAATGCGGTTCCGTCCAATATATTTTCCGTATTCTCTTCAAATAACTCTATCCTGTCGGTGGTTGTAGTCGCAATTATTATGGGACTGTGTATGACTGCCATGGGTAAAAAGGCAGATCCGCTGAAAAAGGTACTTGAAAATTTAAACGAGATCGTACAGAAATTTTTAGACTTTCTGATTGACGAAGCAGGACCGATCGCAATCTTCTGCATGATTACCAGGACACTTGCAGTTTATGGGATAGAATACATCGGGCCGACCCTAGTCTGGATCGTAACAACAATCATCGTGAGCCTGGTGCTGGTAGTGACCATTTACCCTCTCGGAATTATGCTGACAACGCGGATGAATCCGATTCCTTTCATGAAGAAGACATTTAAAGTCGGTTTGTTCGCAGCAGCAACCAATTCATCCGCAGCAACATTACCGCTGAATACAAGAACCTGTGTGGATGAGCTGGGATGTACGGAAGAAATCAGCAGTTTTGTTCTACCAACAGGAATGACGGTCAACATGAACGGGACAACCGCAATGCACATGATTGCAGTGACGTTCATTGCGACGGCGGCAGGAATTGATATTAAACCTTCTACCCTGATCATTGCAGCATTCCTCTCTATCTGTACGGCAATGGGAACACCGGCAATCCCGGTGGCCGGTACCACAATGGTGTATGTGGTCATGACCGGACTTGGGCTCAACAGTGACCTGTGTATGATCGGATATTCTCTTGTGCTGGCGATGAACTATCTGCCGGGCATGGCGGTTATTACATTGAATGTAATCGGAGATGCGGCGACAAATCTGATTATAAACTTCAAGGAAGGCGTGCTGAATAAAGAGACATATTATAAGAAGATGAACAAAGAATAAAGAAGCCGTTGATTGATTTTTTATGAGTGCAAATTGATTAGACAGTATAAAACAATATAAGTAAAGGATTCGCAGGCCGGAAAACACTTCGCAGTAGTTTCCCGGTCTGTGTTTGCATTCTCCTAAATACCGTGTCAATAATTGCACATGATAATATAGATTCAATAAGTATTGTTTTTATCAAACACATTAGATATAATATGAATTAGGTGTGATTGGTAATCTTATCTGAAGCAGGCAGATTACCTCAGTTAAGGAGGATAATTATGAAACATCAGATAAAGGAAGAATCAGTAGAATATAGAGGCCAAGCCCCCTTATGCGGTGGTCTTTCCGGTAATGTTCAGAAGAACGGCAGGAATGTATCATATAAGAAGGAACAGAGTTGGGAAAAACAGGCTGAATACTTTAAGTGGATGTTGGATGAATATGGAGGGAATGCATATATTTCAGATATGGAGAATTATGATCTTCTGTATGTGAATCAGACTTCCTGCGAGACACTGGGGCTCCCTCGTGAAAAATTGATCGGATGCAAATGTTACGAGGCCATACAGGGAAGAACATCCCCCTGTCCTTTTTGTACAAATGACTGTCTGACGGAAGAAGAATTCTATGAATGGGAATACTATAATCAGTTTCTGAGGCACAGATATTTTTTGAAAGACCGTATTATTGAATGGGAAGGAAAAAAGGTACGGCTTGAGCTTTCCCACGATAATTTGAGTTCGGAGTACAAACTGGAGAAAAAGGATCGGGAACGTGAAGCCATCCTACGGACAATTCCAGGCGGTTTTGCACGTGTGGATGCGCGGGATATGAGGACTGTCCTCTGGTATGGAGGCGGATTTTTAAAGATGATCGGATACACCAGGGATGAGTTCGAAAATATTTTGCACTCCAAGTGTACTTATGTACATCCGGACGATATAGAGCGTGCCGCAAAAGTCATGGAGATTTCCAGGGAGACGGGAGAGGATACTGCTGTTGAAGGGCGTATCATCACCCGTGACGGGACTGTAAAAATACTGACGATGACATATAGTTATGTGAGTGCGGAGAACAGCTGGGACGGCATTGAGTCTTTTTACAGCGTGGGTATTGACGTAACGAAAGAGCGTGAAGAGCAGGAGCGGCAGAGTAAGGCACTGGAAGAAGCATATCAGACAGCGAGGGTGGCAAATTCAGCGAAGACAAATTTCCTTTCCTCCATGTCCCATGATATCCGGACCCCCATGAATGCAATAATGGGAATGACGACGATCGCGAAGGCAAATTTAGATTCGAAAGAAAAAGTATGCAGCTGTCTGGATAAAATAGATACCTCAAGCCAGCATCTGCTCAATCTGATCAACGAAGTTCTGGACATGTCAAAAATAGAAAGCGGTAAGATCGATCTGACATTGGAGGAGGTTAATCTGCATGGACTGCTTAAAAGTGTTTCAGAGATATGCCGTCCATTAATTTCTCAGAAACACCAGGAGTTTAGGTCGAGTATTGCACAGGTGCGCCATAAAGAGGTCATTGCAGATGGAGAACGTTTGAAGCAGGTTATGCTGAATCTCCTTTCAAACGCCATAAAGTATACCCCTGAGGGCGGTAGAATAAGTTTGAGAATTAATGAACTGTACTCGCCGAACCCCAAAAAGAGCCAGTATGAGTTTATCTGTATTGATACCGGTATCGGAATATCTGAGGATTTCAGGCCATATGTTTTTGAACCATTCTGGAGAGCTGAGGATCCGAGGATCAGCAAAAGCCAGGGGACCGGGCTTGGTATGGCTATTACGGAAAATATTGTCCGAATGATGAACGGAACGATTCGAGTGGAAAGTAAGACGGGGGCAGGAAGTAAATTTACCGCATCCATTCCTCTTGATTTTTGCAGAACGGGTATTGCTTCTGAGAACAGGACCGGAGAAAGCAGGGACAGCGGGAACGAACCTTCCTGTCCGTCAGAAGCAGCGGAGAATGGTCAGAACTCAGGCCGGGCTGACGCAGGGCCTGCCCTGGAATCAGCGTTTGGGATAAATCGGAAGTCCGCAGTTGCAGGAAAAAGAATTCTGCTGGCAGAGGACAATGACATTAATCGGGAGATAGCCGAAGAGCTGCTGAAAATGGAGGATGTGAACGTCGACGCCGTGGAAAATGGGAGACAGGCTCTGGAGGCATTTGCGGCATCAAAAGAGGGGGAATATGATGCGATTCTGATGGACATTCAGATGCCGGTGATGAATGGCTACGATGCAGCTGCCGCTATCCGTGCACTGGATCGGGAAGATGCCGGCACGATTCCCATCATCGCATTGACTGCAAACGCCTTTACCGCAGATGTTGCAAAAGCACGCGAATTGGGTATGAATGACCATGTTGCCAAGCCGATTGATATAAACCGTCTGTACATAGTTCTGCAAAAGTGGACAGGAAATATAAAATAAAAAATATGAAAAAACAATGCCGTACCGGGTTCAAAATCTTCATGATTTTGGACACAGTGCGGTTTTTTGCAGACCGTAATAAAAATTGTTAAATCAGTTACCAAAACCGCCCCTTTTTGGTATAATCTGCTGGTAATAGCAGCAGAAATCTTATATACTATAGTTGTTTGATTTATATAGAATTACAGAGGATGAAGAGAGAAGGTTATTTATGTTAACAAACATGAAAAAATTATTTGCCCCGGTGGATATGACGCAGGGAAGTCCGGGGAAACGAATTGTTGCTTTTACAATTCCCATGTTAATCGGAAATATCGCACAGCAGCTGTACAATACAGTGGACAGTATTATCGTTGGCAGATTTGTGGGGGACAATGCACTTGCCGCTGTCGGCAGCGCCGGACCTATCCTGAATCTGCTGCTTGTATTGTTTGTCGGTATTTCAGTAGGAGTAGGAATTATGGTGTCCCAGTATTTTGGGGCAAAGCAGAGAATGGAATTATCGAAGACAATTGGCTGCTGTATTACACTCACGATTGTTACAACGATTCTGGTGATGGCGGTCACTCCGCTGGTCACAATGCCGCTGCTGCGGCTTTTGAATACGCCGGACACAATTATCGGCTGGTGTAATTCTTACCTGATGATTCTCTTTATGGGAATCATCGGATGTGCCTTTTATAATATACTGGGCGGTATTTTAAGAGGGCTTGGGGATTCCATCTCCGCCCTGGTTTATTTGCTGATAGCAACGGTACTGAATATTATTCTGGATTACATATTTGTTGCCTATTTCAATTTGGGCGTGGCGGGCGTTGCACTGGCAACGGTAATTGCACAGATGGTATCTGCGCTTTTGTCACTGCGGAAATTATGCAGGATGAAAGAAGTATTTGATATGAAGAAAGAATACCTCCTGCCGGAGAAGAAGTATATGTGGGATCTGATACGTCTGGGCCTGCCATCCGGAGTAACCCAGGCTATCTTTTCCTTTTCAATGATTATTGTGCAGTCTCTGACCAATAGTTTTGGGGAAATGTTTATTGCAGCGAACGTAATAGTAATGCGCGTAGACGGATTTGCCATGATGCCCGCCTTCTCCTTTGGGACTGCGATGACTACATATTCCGGTCAGAATGTCGGGGCGCGCCGTATGGACCGTGTAGTAAAAGGCGCGAAGCAGGGAACTGCCATAGCGGTGGGGACTTCCACTGCGATTACGATCCTGATTCTTTTATTCGGCAGGTATCTGATGGCGATCTTTACCTCTACACCTGAACTGGTAGAATTAAGCTTTTCCATGATGAAGATTCTGGCTGTGGGCTATATTGCCATGGAGGTCACCCAGTGTCTGTCGGGTGTCATGAGAGGGGCCGGGGATACGGTGACGCCAATGTGGATTTCCATGGTGACGACGGTTGTGATCCGTGTTCCGCTGGCATACGGGATCGCGTGGATGACGAAGTCCGATTCCATGCCAAATGGAAACAGCGCCTGTATTTTTATATCACTGCTGATCTCATGGGTGCTGGGAGCATGTATTACATCTCTCTGCTATCGTGCCGGGCGGTGGAAGAAAAAAGCAATTGCAGAATAGAAAGGATAGATACCAGGAGATACGGCGTACGTATCCTGCTTGAATATATGGAGATGATGAAAAATTATAAAAAGACAATTTATGCCTGTTATACAGGGTACATTACACAGGCAATCGTTAATAATCTGGGCCCGCTGCTGTTTTTGACTTTTCAGAATCAGTTCCAGATATCCGTGGAAAGGATCGGGTTTCTGATTACTTTAAACTTTGGTGTGCAGCTGGTAGTGGATCTGCTGGCGGCAAAATATGTGGACCGCATTGGATACCGTATCTGTATTGTAGCCGCTCATATTATGGCAGCGGCCGGCCTTGTGGGAATGGGGATATTCCCTTTTGTCATGCCGGATCCTTATCTGGGGCTGGCGGCAGCAATCGTGCTAAATGGGATCGGTGGCGGGCTGATTGAAGTTCTGATCAGTCCCATCGTGGAGGCGGCACCTTCGGGTGAGAAAGAAAAAGCAATGAGCCTGCTGCATTCCTTTTACTGCTTTGGGCAGGTTGGGGTAGTGATACTCTCAACCCTTGGGTTTAAAATCTTTGGGATGGAGAACTGGAATTATCTTCCTGTGATCTGGGCTGTGGTTCCATTTGTGAATATATTTGTTTTTACAAAGGTGCCGATCCGTACCCTGGTAGAGGAAGAGGAGAGACTGCCGGTCAGAAAGTTATTTTCTATGAAAATGTTCTGGGTTTTTGTCCTGATGATGCTTTGTGCAGGCGCATCCGAGCAGGCTATGTCCCAGTGGGCTTCCTATTTTGCGGAAAGCAGCCTGCAGGTATCGAAAACGATGGGGGACCTGCTCGGACCTTGTGCGTTCGCTGCTTTGATGGGGGCATCCCGCGTGTTCTATGGAAAATGCGGAGATCGAATTCCATTGGAGAAGTTTATTCTTGGCAGCAGTATTCTGTGTATCATCAGTTATCTGGTTGCGGTCTTTATGCCGGTGCCGATTCTGAGCCTGCTGGGCTGCGCAATGTGCGGCCTGTCGGTAGGGATCATGTGGCCGGGGACGTTCAGCATAGCGGCAAGAGAGTGCAGCCGGGGCGGAACAGCTATGTTTGCATTCTTTGCGCTGGCAGGAGATGCAGGGTGCATGGCAGGACCCGGGCTGACGGGGGTCGTGGCTGAACAGATTCCAAAATGGGGGCTGAAGGCGGGACTGCTCTTTGCTATGGTATTTCCGATTGCGATGGTTTGTATTCTTTTGGGGAGGAGGGGGAGGTCGCCTGCTGGAAACCTGTGACAGGAACCTGCCGGGAACCAGTCTTCCTTTTCCGCGGGCATAGAGCGTGTAACTAGAAACTCTAACAGTAAAACAGGAGAATCTTATGGCCAAAACTTGATTTTGTGAATCAAGTTTTGGCCATAAGATTCTCCTGTTTTGCTGTAAGAGTTTCTAGTTACACGCTCTATGCCCGCGGAAAAGGAAGACTGGTTCCCGGCAGGTTCCTGTCACAGGTTTCCAGCAGGCTGGGCGCATCCGGCAGGGAGGGGAAGGGCGGCTATGGGGGGCGGAATTTGGGCGGGAGCGGCGGATTGTGCGGGGGACGGGAAATTTCAACAGAACATGAATTCTGGTGACGAAAGCGAAAACTATTATATAGAGCGCTTTTTTGCCTATTACAGTGCAATGACAGAGGAGCGAGTGACGGGATAAATAATGGTGTATATAATGGAGTACTGAATTGGGTGTGGGAATTATAGGCTTAAATTATGGGGATGTTAAATTGTGTTGACTTTAATGGGGGGAGTGGTATAATGACTGTACGGATGAAAATGGTCAAAAAGAGGAGGGGGCGGAGGTGCCTAAGTGTTATTCGGAACGGGAGAGGGCTTATATTCGGCAGCGGCTGAAGGAAGAGGCCGGGAAGTGTATTGCTCAATATGGGATTCGGCGGACTACGGTTGATGAGATTGTGAAGCGGGTGAAGATTCCGAAGGGGACTTTTTATCTTTTTTATCAGTCTAAGGAGCTTTTGCTTTTTGAGGCTATTCTGGAGCAGCATGATTTGATTGAACGGAAGCTGTATGAATCTGTCAGTGGGATTGATCTTTCTGCTGTTACCGCAGATCAGCTGACGGATATTATATTCGGTTTTTTTAAGATGTCTGCGGAGATGCCTGTCCTGAAGGTTCTGAATTCGGATGAGATTGAACTGCTGGCACGGAAACTTCCTCAAGAGGTTTTGGAACAGCATTTGGGGGACGATAATGCCATGACGGAAAAGGTGCTTTCACTTTTGCCTGTAAAGCCGGGAGTTGATTTTCAGGTATTTACGGCGGCATTCCGTTCGTTGTATTTTTCTACGCTTCACAGAGAGGAAATCGGGGAAGAGAATTACGATGAGGCACTGAGGCTTTTGATTTATGGATTGGTAACACAGTTAATATAAGTAGTCCGGCGGTAAAATGCCGGGCTATCAAAAAGGCTTTATTTGACTGATAATATCAAATTAGTCAAATGGATGAAAAGGAGGCAGTTATGATTACTGTTCAAAATCTTTCTTTTAGTTATAGTAAAAACCCGTTTATCAGCAATATGAATTTTTCGGTTGGGAAAGGAGAAATTTTTGGTTTTTTAGGACCGTCCGGTGCGGGTAAAAGTACTCTGCAGAAAATTCTGATCGGGATGCTTCCAACCTATGAGGGTTCAGCCGTGGTGAACGGGACAGAATGCAGGGGGCGGGCAAACCGGTTTTACGAGGACATTGGCGTTGACTTTGAATTTTCAACGATGTATGAAAAACTGACTGCAAGGGAAAACCTGCAATTCTTTTCTTCACTTTACGATAAGAGGCCGAGGCCGGCTGAGGAACTGTTACATATGGTAGGTCTGGAAAATGATGCAGATAAGCGGGTGGGAGATTATTCGAAAGGAATGAAAGCCCGGCTCAATTTTATTAAAGCACTGCTGCATGACCCAACCCTGCTCTGCCTTGACGAGCCGACCAGCGGGTTGGATCCAACGAACAGCCGTATTATGAAGGATATGATATTAGCAGAAAAGGCAAGGGGAAAAACCATTCTTCTGACTACCCACAATATGCAGGATGCCACCGAACTCTGCGACAGGGTTGCATTTATTGTGAACGGAAAAATCTGCGCGCTTGACAGCCCGCACAATCTGATCATGTCCAGGGGCGCAGCGAAAGTATCCTACTCATGGCTGGATCACGGTGAACACACAGCAAGCTGTGCGCTTGACAGCCTTTCACGCGATGAAAAACTAAAGAGCCTGATCGCTGAAAATAAGCTGCAGTCTATCCACAGCAGTGAACCTACGCTTAATGATATTTTCATGGATATTACAGGGAGGACGCTGCTATGAGACTAAAAAGCCTGATCTTATGGGATATGAAGTTCCAGGTAAAATACGGATTTTATCTGTTATATGGAATTCTGACGCTCCTTTATCTGCTGGTGTTATCCGCAATCCCGGAGACCTGGCGTGAAAATATAGCCGCAATTCTTATTTTTTCGGATCCCGCGGCAATGGGCCTGTTTTTCATGGGTGCGATTGTTCTGCTGGAAAAGAGCCAGAAGATTCCCTGCGCCTTTGCAGTATCACCCGTGAATGCAGGCGAATATATCGCCGGAAAAGTTATCTCCTTGTGCGTGATTGCACTCGTTGTCGCAGCTGTACTGGCCTTGGCAGCAGGAGCGGGGTGCTTGCCGTACACCCTGTTTGGAACAGCGGTATCCGGAGTGATCTTCACGTTGCTTGGGATGATCATAGCAACAAAGATTACGAGCCTGAATCAATTCATTTTATGGACCGTACCAATAGAGATAGTGGGATTTGTACCCGCAATCTTACATTTATTCAACATAACCCCTGCTGTATTACGCTATTATCCCATCAATACATGCATGGATATGGTAGCAGGCCGAAAAGTTACAGCTCTGCAGCTATTCCTTACAGCCCTGCTGCTGGCAGGCCTGTTAATCCACGCCCGTAAATGCGTCCTGAAAATGTGGCAGAGTGCCGGAGGTATAAAATTATGAAAGCAATTCGTCTAAGCTTTATCCACATGCTGTTATTTGTTCGCCGCGACATGATGCTTCTTGCCGCCTGTCTTACACCCTTTCTGGCAGGTATCTTCTTCCGGTTTGCAGTACCGTTCCTCGAAAAAATACTGATAAACTGGATCGGCACACGAGAGGTTCTCGCGCCATACTACGGATTAATCGACTTATTTTACTGCGTACTCACCCCCGTAATGTTCTGTTTTATAGCAGCAATGATCATACTGGAAGAACATGACGACCACATTGAAAGCTACCTGTGCATCACAACCTTAGGGCGAAACGGCTACCTCATCTCCCGCATCGTCATCCCGGCCGCCGCCGCATACATCATAACCACCATACTGCTGCCAGTTTTCAGCCTCACAAACCTCTCCATAACAGAATTCATCCTCCTTCCCGCAACAGGAACGCTGCAGGCAATCATCACAGCGCTGCTCATCGTAACCCTGTCAACCAACAAACTGGAAGGAATGGCCGTAACCAAAATATCAACCATAACCATCCTGGGAGCCCTGATCCCCTACTTCATCCCAGGCAAAATACAATACGCCCTGTCCTTCCTCCCATCCTTCTGGTCCGGAAAAGCAATGCAGTCCCAAAAGCCAGCATACCTCCCAATCTCCATCCTTCTGGCACTTATATGGATATACCCGTTACTAAAGAAATTCTCAAAAAAAATATCATAGAACATACAATAATGACATATTCATCCAAAACAAATCCGCCGCTCCCGCACAATCCCCCGAAATAAACACCCAACACTTCGCGCCCCTCCCAACCATTAATTCACATAACTAATTGTTTATCGGGCAAAATTATTAAAAAACTGTGAAATGTAGAACCATATATTGACATTTCTATATAATACTACTAATATAATCGTTAAACGTCTAACTAGTTTGCGGATTTAGAATACAGAGTCCGGGAAAGGAGATTTACATGAATTGTGATGTCAATCACATCCCTACGGTTGGGATTATGAGTCAGATTATGCATATGAGCATGAATCGGGCAAAATTGCTGTTTGACCAGTATGATTTAAAGATAGGTCAGGCTGGAATTCTGTTTATGCTGGAACATTTTGGAGAGATGTCCCAGAGGGAGCTTGCCTCGAAAATGAACGTAACTCCGCCGTCCATCACCGCGGCAATCGGTAAGATGGAAAGATTGGGATACATCAGGCGTAAGCCGGATGATAAAGACCAGCGGATTATGCGCCTGAGTCCTACGGAAGAAGGGAAGGCATGCCTGGAGCACACGAAAAAAGTGGCGAAACAGATGGATGAGCTGATGTTTAATGGCATGAGCCAGGAAGAGAAGATGCTGCTTAGAAGACTTCTTCTTCAGATGCAGGAGAATTTAAAACAGGAAAAAGAACTCTCCGGACTAAAACGATAGACATGATTATGAATGCAGAAAGGGAGATATTATGAAGAAACTATTTAAGTATATGGGGATGTACTGGAAAGCAGTTATTGCAATTCTGGCAGTCCTCATCGTACAGGCATACTGCGACCTGTCACTGCCAGGATATACTTCTGACATTGTAAATGTCGGAATTCAGCAGGGCGGTATTGATGAATCGATACCAAGTGCGGTTGCAGCAGATGATATGGATAAGCTTTTGCTTTTTGTCAGCAGTAAAGATGCAGACACGGTGAAAGATGCCTATCAGCTGAAAGACAAGGATACAGGATACGATTACGATGGTTCTGTGTATGTCCTGAAGAGTGATATTTCAGAGGATGAGGCTAAAGTAGAAGATCTGTCTTCTATTCTGGGAAAGCCGATGCTGCTCGTATCCGGTTTTGAATCCGGAAGCGATATGACGAAGCAGATGGAAGATTCCATGAAAGACAATATGAAGTCTGCAATTGAGGCGCAGGCACAAAAGCAGATGGACGAAGCCGCTTCTCAGATGACAGATGAGCAGAAAGCTGCGATCGCAATGAATCCTGAACTTCAAAAGCAGCAGGAGGAGATGCAGAAGCAGGCGCAGGAACAGATTAATGCCCAGCTTAAAAAGATTGAGGAAGCCAATGTATTTGATCTTTTTGAGATGATCCCTGAAGATCAGCGCTCTGAGGTGACGGATCAGATTGAAGATAAACTTTCCGATATGCCGGAGACAATGGTTGATCAGGCTGCAAAAGGGTATATTAAGGATGCATATGCACGCCTGAATGTGGACACAGATAAGCTGCAGAACAATTACCTTCTTAATACCGGAGCAAAGATGGTTGGTCTGGCATTTCTGGGAATGGCAGCCAGTATTCTGGTAGGATTCATGGCATCCCGTGTGGGGGCTTCAGCAGGCCGTGACCTGAGAGGAAAGGTTTTCAGAAAGGTAGTCGGATTTTCAAACAATGAATTTGACCATTTTTCTACCGCCTCTTTGATTACAAGAAGCACAAACGATATCCAGCAGATACAGATGCTGACGGTAATGCTGCTGAGACTGGTATTGTATGCACCCATTATGGCAGTGGGAGGTATTTACAAAGTATTCCAAACCAATGTTTCCATGTCCTGGATCATTGGACTGGCGGTTATTCTGATTGCTCTCGTAGTCCTGGTGCTCTTCACCGTGGCCATGCCGAAGTTCAAGATACTGCAGACCCTGGTGGATAAACTGAACCTGGTGACCCGGGAGATCCTGACCGGACTTTCCGTTATCCGTGCATTTTCTACGGAGAAGCATGAGGAGGAGCGTTTTGATAAGGCAAACAGAGATCTGACAAGAACAAACCTCTTTGTAAACCGGGCAATGACATTCATGATGCCGGTTATGATGCTGATTATGAATGGTATCTCCGTACTGATCGTCTGGAGCGGTGCTCACGGTGTTGACAGCGGACAGATGCAGGTAGGAGATATGATGGCATTTATTCAGTATACAATGCAGATTATCGCCAGCTTCCTGATGCTGTGCATGATTTCTATTATGCTGCCAAGAGCGGCTGTTTCAGCAGACCGTGTGGATGAGGTACTTACAAGTGAAACAATTATTCATGATCCGAAGGATGCAAAGAAGCTGCCGGAAAAAACGCAGGGTGTACTGAGGTTCGACCATGTGTCATTCCGATATCCGGGGGCCAGTGAAGATGTACTCCACGATATTGATTTTACAGCGAAACCGGGTCAGACGACCGCGATCATTGGAAGTACGGGAAGCGGTAAGTCCACAATGGTGAACCTGATCCCGAGATTCTATGATGTAACGGAAGGAAGTATCACTCTGGACGGGGTTGATATCCGGGATATTACACAGCATGAGCTGCGGGATAAGCTGGGATATGTGCCTCAGAAGGGCGTACTGTTCTCAGGTGATATTGCTTCCAATATTATGTACGGCAATCCGGAGGGCAGCGATGAAGAGATGGAGGAAGCAGCAGCAATTGCGCAGGCTACAGAATTCATCGAAGAGAAACATCAGAAATATGAAAGTACCATTTCTCAGGGCGGAACCAATGTATCGGGAGGCCAGAAGCAGCGTTTGTCAATTGCCAGGGCAATTGCAAAACATCCGGATCTCTTTATTTTCGATGACAGCTTTTCTGCTCTGGACTATAAGACAGATATCACTTTGAGAAGAGCTCTGAAAGAAAAAACAGCAGACAGCACAGTATTGATTGTAGCACAGCGTATCAGTACGATTCTGCATGCGGAACAGATTATTGTTCTGGATGAAGGTATGGTTGCAGGGATAGGAACACATCAGGAACTGCTTAAAAAGTGTGAAGTATATCAGCAGATTGCAGCATCCCAGCTGTCAGAGGAAGAGCTGAAAGCAGGAATGGAGACAGCAGAGTCAGACAGTGAAGGAAGGGAGGAAAACAGCCATGAGTAGAGAAGGAAGCAGAAGACCTGCGGGCGGACACGGTCCGATGAAAGGCATGGTTCCGGGTGAGAAGCCAAAGAACCTCAAAGGAACCATAAAAAAGCTGCTTAAATATATGAGCAAATATAAAATACAGCTGTTTTTCGTTATCATATTTGCAATTGGCGGTACGATTTTTAACATAATAGGGCCTAAGATTCTTGGTAAGGCAACCACGGAGATATTCAATGGCCTGGTAAGTAAAGTATCCGGTGGAGACGGTATGGATTTCGGGAAAATCGGGCAGATCCTGATCGTTACCCTGAGCCTGTATCTGGTCAGTGCTCTATGTTCATTTGTACAGGGCTTTTTGATGACTGGAATTTCGCAGAAGATGACCTATCGTCTGAGGAAAGAAATATCCCAGAAGATCAACCGGATGCCGATGAATTATTTTGATACAAAAACACATGGTGAAGTGCTTTCCAGGGTAACAAATGATATTGATACACTGGGACAGAGCCTGAACCAGAGTATGACTCAGATGATCACATCCGTTGCAACAATTATTGGTGTGCTGGTGATGATGTTGTCAATCAGTCCGCTGATGACGGTGGTAGCGCTTCTGATCCTTCCGCTATCCATTGGATTTATATCTATGATTATGAAGCGCTCACAGAAATATTTCCGCGGGCAGCAGAAATATCTCGGTGAAGTCAACGGTCAGGTGGAAGAAGTATACGGCGGCCATAACATTGTAAAAGTATTTAATAAAGAAAAAGATGTGATAGAAGAATTTGAAGAAACCAATAACAAGCTTTACGATTCTGCATGGAAGTCCCAGTTTATATCCGGTATGATGATGCCGATCATGCAGTTTGTAGGTAACCTGGGTTACGTTGTTGTTGTAATTCTGGGAGGTTATCTGGCGGCAAAGAAGGTCATCGAGGTGGGAGATATTCAGTCTTTCACACAGTATGTAAGAAACTTTACCCAGCCGATACAGCAGGTAGCACAGGTAGCCAATCTTCTCCAGTCTACGGCAGCAGCATCCGAGCGTGTATTTGAATTCCTGGAAGAAGAGGAAGAAGACCAGACAGTACCAGATCCGGTATCCGTGGAAGGTCTGCAGGGCAATGTGGAGTTCGACCATGTACACTTTGGTTACAATGAAGACAGGATCATCATCAATGACTTCTCAGCAAGAGTAAAAGAAGGCCAGAAAATTGCGATCGTAGGTCCGACCGGAGCGGGAAAGACCACGATGATTAAACTGTTAATGCGTTTCTATGATGTAAATAAGGGAGCCATTCTGATAGACGGGCATAACATCAAAGACTTCAACCGGAGTGAACTGCGGCAGATGTTCGGCATGGTGCTGCAGGACACATGGCTGTTCCACGGAAGCATCAAAGATAATATCCGTTACGGTAAACTGGATGCCACAGATGAAGAAGTGATAGAAGCGGCGAAGGCCGCAAGAGCACACCGGTTTGTTCAGACACTTCCTGGAGGCTACGATATGGAGCTGAACGAAGAAGCCAGCAACGTATCCCAGGGCCAGAAACAGCTGCTTACAATAGCAAGAGCCATCCTGGCAGATCCGAAGATCCTGATCCTGGATGAGGCAACCAGTTCCGTAGATACAAGAACAGAGATTCAGATCCAGAAAGCCATGGACACCCTGATGAGGGGCAGAACCAGCTTTGTAATAGCCCACAGGCTGTCAACCATCAGAGATGCCGACATGATCCTGGTTATGAGGGATGGAGACATCGTAGAACAGGGGAACCATGAAGAACTCATTACAAAGGGCGGGTTCTATGCAGACCTCTACAACTCACAATTCGAGAAAACTACCAATATAGCTTAAATTTCTTGTTATGACAGAACGAGATAAAAACATCTCCACTAGAAGATGCAATGTCTTTAAGACATTGATTTCTGTGGGGATGTTTTTTATTTGAGATTATAATGGTTTAAATTGAGTATTAACCGACAACTTTGTGTTCACATTTTATTAGTTTATGGGTTTATCCTGATTTAATGCGGCTTTTTTGTGTCACGATATTGAGAAGGGGTCATTCCATAAATTTTTTTGAAAAGCCGGTTAAAGTAAAATTGGTCGCTAATCCCTACTGCCTCAGCGATTTCCCAGAGAAATAGATTGTTTTCGAGAATCAAATTAGCAGCTTTTTCCATACGTAAAATATGTGTGTACTGTATGATACTGGTGCCTGTATCGTCCTTGAAAATTTTACACAGATAGTTTTCACTCATCCCAATAGAAGCAGAAAGGTCGGCTAAAGTAAATTTTTCATGATAGTGATTTTGAATATAACGGATACATTCTACTACTTCTTTTTTATAAAAACGAGTGTCGCCCTTTAAAAGATGGTGCATTTGACAGAAAAATTCATTTAAGTTATGGTTCAACTCCACCAAATCTCTACTGTCTTCAATTGAGGCCTGAAGTGCTGAGAGATCAATACAGTTTGAGGTGGCAAGCGAGAGTTCCATATAGCTGCACATCCGGAAAAGATAGCCTTTTAATATTTCTGGATGTATTTTTTCTGCGGTGCATTTTTCCATAAATAAGTGTAAGGTTTCAAATGAGTGGAGAGCATCGGTTTTGGAAAGGGTGTCCAAAAGTTCGGTTGCCAGGGAACGATAATCCATCAAAGCAATATTATGATGCAAATGAAGTTCGTCTGCATACACGGGCGAAGTATTATCATAAAACCAGGAGAGTGCAAGCTCTGGACACTGAAAGCAGATTTCCTTTAGTTCTTCCAGAGGCAGAGCGGTTTTGGTCACAATAGCATAGAGCGATAACGATAGAAATTGTGAAAAATAACTGGTAATTCGTTTGCCTAATTCCCAAGCATTCAGATTTGTTTCTTGCGCGTTCTGTTCGGCATAGAGAATTAAAAAGCTATTTCCATGAATCTGAATAAAAGAGCCTGGAGGCAGGTAATTAAAATTTTCCAACAATAGGTTTTTTATGAATGAATAGGGAAGGACGTCTCCCTTTCGGTTCGTAAACTTTTTTTGAAAGGGCTGAGTAATATAGCACATAAAATAAGCATTCGCGGTCTGGAACTGGCAATTCTTTAATTTCTCATAGGTGAAATCAATATCTGTGAAATAGCTTTTCAAAAAGAGTTCATTCAATGAAAAGTCCGGAGCGGACAATTCTGATTCTTTCTGTTTTATGGAGAGCAGATCTGTACAAGTTCTAAGCTGTTCCAGAAGCCCATCTTTATTTAGGCTAATTTTTAGCATATAATCTATAGCACCCAATTTTAGTGCCTGGCGAACATATTCATAATCACCATAATTACTTAATACCAATATCTTTCCCGGATAGCAGATTTTTTTGAGTGCCTTAATCAGCTCAAGCCCATCCATAATCGGCATCTTTAAATCTGTAATGATGATTTCTGGATGAAATTTATCAATAAAATCAAGTGCTTCTTTTCCATCTGATGCAGTAGCACAGATAGAAAATCCATAATCTTCCCAACGTAAAAGCGTCTTCAATGCTATTTTTACCATTGGTTCGTCATCTACTAAAAGAATTTGATACATCTATACCTCCGTTTTTGGTTGGCTAATGGTTTAAATAAGGAATAATAATTGTACAGCGGGTTCCCTCCCCTGGCACACTTTCAATCAGAAAATCTCCGCGGCCTTTATAAACCCTGGAAATCCTTTCACGCACATTTTGAATCCCGATGGAACTATGATTGCTTATCGTTTCATCGCTCAAACTAAGCGGAGAAAACCCTCTGCCATTATCGGAAACGATGAGAAAGACCTGTTCATCTTTACAAAAAGCAGATATTTGAATCAAAATCATCCGTCCATTGCTGTAAGTGCCATGGTAGATGGCATTCTCAACCAAAGGCTGAAGGATAAAACGGGGGATTCTAAATTCATGAAGTTCGGGGGGCAGTTCATACTGTACTTCGAATTTATGTATATAACGGACTTTTTGAATCTGGATGTAAAAGTTTAATACTCGAATTTCTTCTGCAATGCACACATATTCCTCACGGCAAATCAGGGTGCTTTTTAGAATTTCAGACAAGGAAGTAATCATCTCTTCAAGTACAGGAACTTGATTAAGTTCAGCAATCCATTTTAAAGTGCTAAGTGTGTTGAATAAAAAGTGTGGGTTAATCTGATATTGCAGCATCTGAATCTCCAAAACTCTTTTTCGTTCTTCATCTTCTTTATTTAGAGCAAGCAGCATCTGATTTTTATCTAACATCTGGTTGATATTTACAGATAAAAATGCTAACTCATCGTTTGCATCAATATCAATGCGTGAGGAAAGCTGTTCCATACGTATATCCTCGCAGACTTTCACTGCATTTCTGATAGGGCGCATAATTGTATAGTACAAAAGCATGCTAAGTAAAACACATACACCCACAATTAAAAGGATAAAAAAAGCTACCGTGGGAATGATTTTATAGGCTTCTCCCTGAATATAGGAAAACGGGATGCATGAAATAAGGTAGGATTTAAGGGTTTTGTTTTTTGTATATACCACCAGACAAGAGTTGTCCTTGTCTTGATAAATAAAGTAGTTGTCTCGTATATTTTCGGTGTTTTGATTTTGGATAGCGTCTAAAATTTCATTGTTGCAAAAAGGTTTGTTTCGCTCAACATTTTTGGTGTTTGAGGTCAATACATTTCCGTCTGTGTTTAAAATAACTAATGTCGATTCGTTGTCCAAATCAGTATCCGACAGAATATCATTTGTAAATATTTGTTCACTAATGAAAAGCAGGGTGTAACCAAGGGCGTGATTCATATTCTGTGTACTGTTGATGCGATGTCCCAGAATAATGATATTCTGCCCCATAAAAGTATTTATATATGACCAGCTGGCGGCCGGTTTTTGCTGATTAATCCGTTTCATAATGTTTTGATAGTCCGTAGAGGATATGTCGTCATACCCCATATCATATACAAAAGAGTTGTGGTTATCCAGAATTTTAATCGTCTTCATAAACGGAGGATACACGATCGTGTCACTAATCAGGCTGTTCATATGCCGGCTGAGTGCTTCTGTATTTTTTCCCGATTGTGTACCATCGTTAGTAAGAAAATCCTGAACCATGGGATCAATGCTTAATTTACCGGCCAAATATTGATAATCTTCTAGTGTGGCATCAATGGTTTTGCTGATTTGTAGCAGCGCGGTAAGGTTTGCCTGTCCCAGCTTATCGGTTATACCGCTCGAATAGGTGGAGCATAAATACACCGAAACAATTAGCAGGGGGAGAATGCTGACAAGAAAAAAACAGCTTATCAAACGCGTACTGATGTTTAATCGGCGAGTGCATTTAATTACAGAAAAGACAAATTTTTTCATAGTAGTACCTCTCATTAGACAACAGTATTTTCTACTAATATTATACATACTTTGTCTAAAAAACATAGGGACAATCTTAAGATGAAAAATGAAGATTGTCGATAATATGTTTAACCGGTGTAATATATTACAAAAATAAAAGAGAATACTTCATGTATAATTCATGCAAAATATGATAAATTCAAGATACAAAATCAATGGAGGAGAGATACCTATGAGGAAGAAAATTTCAATTATTTTGGCAGCGGCATTGTGTATTACTAGTTTGGCGGGATGCGGAAATAGCAAAGAAAAAGAAGTGAAAGAGGAACCCAAAGCAGAAACAGGCAGCGTATCAGGGGAACTTAATATTGCAGTGTTTCAAGGGGGGATGGGCGATACCTATTGGAATGAAGTTGTGAAAATGTTTGAGGACAAGTATCCGGATGTGAAAGTAAACATGAACATTAATCCCAAAATTGGAGAAATCATCAAACCACAGATTGTGGCTGGAAATGTGCCTGATTTTATTTCCTTAAATATGGGTGAAGCCAGCGGGGTAATGGATTCTCTTGTAAAAGAAAAAGCGTTGATGGATTTGACGGATATTTTTGACGAAACATTGGAAGGGGATACAGAACCTTTAAAAGACCGTTTTCTGGATGGAATTATTGGTAGCAAAGCAACCTCACCTTATGATGACGGGAAAATTTATCTGGCGCCTTTTGACAGTGGTGCAATGGGATTAGTTTATAACAAAACACTGTTTGAAGAAAAGGGATGGGAGCTGCCAACGACTTGGGACGAATTTATGGAGCTGGGAGAAATTGCGAAAAAAGACACTTATGAGGTAGGAGGAGAAACGGTAGAGGGAAGAGCATTGCTTGCTTATCCGGGAATTCACCCGCAATACATGAGAAATTTCTTGTATCCGGCAGTGGCACAAAATGGTGGAAACGAAGCGGTTAATGCATTTTCTAATTACGAAGAAGGATATGCAGATAACGAAAAAACGATCGAATACCTTCAAGTGATTCCAGAGCTTGTTGAAAAGGGATATCTGTTAGAAGGAACCGTTGCATTAAATCATACACAGTCCCAGACTGAAATGATGCTTGGGAAAGCGCTCTTTATCCCTTCTGGTGCATGGATGGTTAATGAAATGAAGGATGCTCCACGTGAAGAAGGATTTGAATTCGGAATGATTCCTATGCCAGTAATGAATGAGGGTGATACACAATATATTGCATCAAGCTGTGAGCAATTTTCTATCCCTGCAAAAGCGGAGAATCCAGAAGCAGCAAAGGCATTTTTAAAATTTTTATATACAGAAGATTCTGTAAAATCGTTGGCTAAACATGCAAGTGCACTTTATGCATTGAAGGATGCAAAAGAAATCTGTAAAGATGTTTTAGAGGAAGAAGTTTATAACATGTATGAAGCTTATGACAGTGCAGAAGCGGTGCTTGTTTATATGGCACCATTGCCGCAAGGATGCAACGTGGATGTGAATCAGGAGTTATATCACAAATGCTTTACAAAGGTTATAGATGGAAGTATGACTGTGCAGGAGTGGATGCAAAGCATAGAAAGAGCATTTGCAGAAATTAGAAGTTTAAAATAACGGAGGAGAGGTGAGTGCCGCAAAATAGCTGAGTTCAGCTAATGAGTGGCACTTTCCTCATGAAGGAGGAAAGTATGGATAAAAACAAAAATTTAAAACCTAAACTGCCGAAACTTTTTATTTCATTAAGTGTCATCCCATCGATCGTACTGACGATTGTATTTATGATTATTCCAACCATTGAAGCATTCAGACTGTCGTTTACCAATTCTACAGGTATGGGCGGAAGCTATGATTTTGTGGGTATAAAGAATTACACATACATGTTTCAGGATTCTTTATTTCTGCTGTCACTGAAAAACACATTGAAATTGATGGCGGTGATACCAGTGATTACAGTGCTGCTGGCACTGATTTTTGCCTTTGTTTTGACACAGACTAAGTTGAAGGAAAAGGGTATTTATAGAGTCATTTATTTTATGCCGAGTATCATTTCACTGACGGTCATTGGTATTATTTTTTCTTTTATTTTTAACCCCACCATGGGATCTTTGAATAACATGCTTATAAATGTAGGGTTAAAGGAGCTGGCACTTGCCTGGCTGGGGGATTCTCGAACAGCGTTGTGGTGTATTGGCGTGACGCTTATCTGGCAGTCGACAGGGTATTATATGGTCATGCATATTGCTGCCATTGATGGAATTTCACCTGATATAATGGAGGCGGCAACGATTGACGGAGCGGGGCAGTTTCAAATATTAGTGAAGATAATACTCCCACTTTTGAGAAATATTATTGGAATTACATATGTCCTTTCTTTATCTGGAACGCTTGCGCTAAGCTTTATCCTTTCCAAGGTTATGACGGGAGGCGGTCCTTCTGGAAGTTCAACCGTATTGCTTCAGTATATGTATCAACAGGCATTTACAAATTCTAACTTTGGTTATGCTATGGCAATTGCAATATTTACACTGGTTATTTCAATTGGTCTTTCGGTAGTATCCAGGGGACTGACAAACAAAGAATAGGGGGCAGTTAGATGAAAAGTACAATGAAAAAATGGGTCAGCAGAATTTGCCTTATCTTTTTTGCATTTTTATTTTTATATCCTATGTGGTGGAATTTAATCTCTTCTTTTAAGAGTAATACAGAATTTCTGACCAATCCTTTTTCTTTTCCACAAGGATTTGAGATAGATAATTATATCAGAGCGTTTACAAAAGCAAATATGGGTGCTTATTTTTTAAATTCGGTATACGTGGTAATTGTGGCAACAGCACTGACCCTGCTTTTTGTGATTCCGATTTCTTATGTTCTTGCCAGATACAAGTTTAAGGGATCCAAATTAATCATGAATTTTTTTATGTGCTGCATTTTTATTCAGGCAACTTATATTATGGTACCGTTGTTTTTGCAGATGAATACGATGAAGCTGCTAGATAATTTGACTGCCATGAGTTTGGTGTATGCTGTTTTTCGATTTCCTTTTTCGATTTTTCTTTTAACTGGATTTATGAAAGGAATACCGATTGCCTATGAGGAGGCGGCCAAGATAGATGGCTGCAGCAGAGTAAGAATCTTAACGAGCATTATCGTACCAATGGCAAAACCAGGAATTGTCACAGTGGGAATGCTTTCTGCGATGGCATACTGGAACGAATATCCACTTGCACTTGTATTGATCCAGTCTGAAGGCAAGAAGACACTTCCGGTTGGACTGGCAAATCTGTATGAAGTACAACAATATGCGACAGATTGGAGTGCGTTATTTGCGGCGTTGATTATTGTACTGGTACCGACAATTTTTATTTATCTGATAGGACAAAAGCAACTTATCGGTGGCGTAGGAATGGGTGGCATTAAAGAATAGAAGCGGAGGCTAAAGAGATGAAGTTTTATGAAAGGCTGGCACCGGCGAAAAGAGGATGCGTACTGGAAAAACCAGGATGGTATATATGGGGGGCATCGGTATGTAAATATCAGAACAAATATTATATGTTTGCAGCAGGATGGGAAAAGAAATATGGATTTCAAGGATGGGTTCAGCATTCTACAATCTTTAAATGCGTTTCGAATAAACCAGAAGGTCCTTTTGAGATTCTGGGTGAAATGGAAGAATTGAAACATCAAAACTGGGGAGGCGCTGTTTTGCATAATCCGTCTGTCTGCCAGGTTGGGGATAAGTATTATCTATTCTATGCAGGAACGAAATATGAAGTAAACGAACTAACCAAAGATCTGCCAAATGACAATGAAATCTGCCGTTATAATCAAAGAATCGGGGTGGCTGTTTCAGAAAATCCGGCAGTAGGCTTCCAGCCAGTGACAGGGAACCCTGTTTTAGACATCAATACAAAAGCGTGGGATGGCACTTATGTAACAAATCCTACCGTTTGGGCAGAAGAAGGTCGGGTACATATGGTTTATAAGGCACTGTTGAAAGATCAGCTTCCAGAAATTGTAATGAAGCTGGGACTTGCAGCAGGAGAACAGGCAGATGGTCCTTATAGAAGAATTTTTGAGCATCCGATTCTGCCGTACAATATTGAAGATCCTTTTTTGTGGAAAGAAGACGGCTGCTATTATATGCTTGTCAAAGACATGACAGGAGAATTGGCTGGTAATCCGGATGAGACAGTACTTTTAGAGTCTGCTGATTTGAGTGATTTTAAACTAAACGAAAAAATACCTGCTTACAATACTCTCGTAGAATGGGAAGATGGGGTTGAGCAATATCAAAATGTTGAACGGCCACAGATTTATTTTGAAGGCGGAAAACCAGTGTGCCTTTATAACGCTGTCAGAACAAAGACAGATGAGAGTTTTAATCTGGCAAGGAGGTTCCGATGAGTAAACCTAATATTATATTAATTATGACCGATCAGATGCGGGGGGATTGTATGTCGATAGCGGGCCACAAAGATGTAAAGACCCCAAATCTTGATACACTTGCATTAAAAGGTGTTCGTTTTCCAAATGCGTACTCAGCATGTCCTTCATGTGTACCTGCCCGTGCCGCGATGTTTACCGGGATGAAGCAGGAACATCACGGACGCGTAGGATATGAAGACCGGGTAGTGTGGGACTATCCCAACACACTGGCAGGAGAACTGGATAAGAATGGATACTATACCCAGGCAGTTGGAAAAATGCATGTTCACCCACAACGAAATTATATGGGTTTTCAAAATGTCATTCTGCACGATGGCAACCTGACCGCAAACAGAGCAATGGATCTCCCTTTTTATGAACATCAGGAAAATTGTGATGATTACTTTTATGATTTGAGAAAAAGAAAAGGCGTAGCTGCAGATTTGTACGATCTGGGAATAGACAGCAATTCCTGGGTGACCAGACCCTGGATGTATGAGGAGAGTCTGCATCCAACCAACTGGGTAACAGAACAGGCCATCGACTTTCTGAGAAGAAAAGACCCCTGCCGCCCCTTTTTTTTATATTTGTCTTATGTGCGGCCACATCCGCCATTTGATGCACCGCAATGTTTTTTTGATATGTATGATAATAAAGAATTGGCTCCGCCCGTGATTGGGGACTGGGCAGATAAAGAGGAATGGAAGAAAAAGGGACTTATTTTGGATTCCGATACAGGTCCAATTGATGCTGATCTGATTCGAAGGTCGCAGTGTGGTTATTACGCATGTATTTCACATGTGGATAATCAGATTGGACGATTTATGATGGCTTTGGACCGATATGGAATTTCTGAAAATACGGTTATACTTTTTACATCTGATCATGGAGAGTTACTGGGTGACCACCATACGTTTCGAAAGGTACGTCCTTATCAGGGAAGTATCCGAATTCCATTTTTTATTAGTGTGCCGGATAAGAGTATGTGGGGGACGGTATCAGACGACTTGATGGAACTGCAGGATGTGCTTCCAACAATTGTAAAACTATCAGGGGGAGAGCCGCCAGAATCCATAGACGGAGAAGACCTCTTGGACGGGAAACGCCGGAAGAGGGGATATATTCACGGGGAGCACAGTGGTTTCGGGGATAATTTTGAAATCGGCAACCAGTTTATTGTAACGGAACAGGATAAATATATCTGGTTTATGGAGAGTGGAAGAGAACAGTATTTTAATCTGAAAGAGGATAAAAGCGAACTCCATGATGGAATCCGGGAACCAAAATACCAGGAGCGTATTTCCATGCTTAGAAAAATCTTGGTTCAGGAACTGCAGAATCGAGAAGAAGGGTATGTTAAAGACAACCAACTGATCGCAGGCAGAAATCAACAAAATCTGCTATATCTACAAAACAGAAAGTAGAAATAAGAGGTGCGGTCATGTTGCTTTTACTTTTTTTTGCTATCTGTTTTCTGGCCTCACTGGTTGGTGCGGTTTGTGGTATTGGAGGTGGAATCCTAATCAAGCCATTTTTGGACGCATTCCAGATGATGGATGTTGTAACCATAAGTTTTCTGTCGGGGTGCACGGTGCTTTCTATGAGTACTTATTCTGTAATGAAAAGCAAGTTGAGCTGTCGGTCAAACCTAAATTCTAAAATTATATTCCCGCTTTCTATGGGTGCTGCACTAGGTGGAATTGTAGGAAAATGGTTGTTTTCTTTCTTGATTGCAAACATCCAGAATTCCGACAGGGTGGGGGCAATACAGGCTGTCTGTCTGATTTTGGTTACGCTGGGAACGTTAGTTTACACACTTTTCAAAAACAAAATAAATACATATCAAATGACTTCTCCTTTGTGTTGTATATCTGTTGGTGTGGTTCTTGGAAATTTATCCTCCTTTCTCGGTATTGGGGGCGGTCCAGTTAATCTGGTGGCACTGTTTTTCTTTTTTTCTATGACGAGCAAAGAGGCTGCTGAAAATTCTTTATATATTATTTTCTTTTCACAAATAGCGAGTCTGCTGAGTTCTTTAATATCCGGAAAAATACCAGAGCTCCATTTCGGAATATTTCTTGCAATGGTAATGGGAGGAGTCGCTGGTGGTATTCTGGGGCGGGCGGTCTCCAAACATATGGAGGACAGAACAGTAGACCGTTTGTTTGTTAAATTGATGATTTCAATTATTTTCATTAACATTTATAACGTATATAAATTTATGTCTTAAGAAGGGAGTTGCGATGTCAGAGATTCAAGTATTAATAAAACCAGCCTCTGGAATGTGTAATATGTCTTGTGATTATTGTTTCTATCGTGATGAAACATTTAAGCGAACCCAGCATTCCTATGGTTTTATGACAGAACAGACATTAAAAAATGTTATACGTAAAACCATGCTGCAGGCTGAAGGTGCAATAACATACGCCTTTCAGGGCGGGGAACCAACATTACGCGGTTTGAATTTTTATAAAAAGGCCATAGAATTTCAACAGCAATATAATAAGAACCATATACGTGTACAGAATGTCTTTCAGACAAATGGATATGCTCTTGATAATGAATGGTGTCACTTTTTTAGAGAACATAATTTTTTAATTGGATTATCTGTAGATGGGACAGCTAAGATTCACAACACATTTCGCCATACGCGAAATGGTAAAGATACATTTGATAGAATACTACGTGCTTCACAAAGGCTGGATGAATATGGGGTTGAGTATAATATTCTTACGGTTGTTACAAATCAGGTGGCACTAGATATTTCGGAAATATATCAATTCTATAAGGAGCGTGGCTGGCGTTATCAGCAATACATCGCCTGCCTGGATCCGCTTCGGGAAGAACGCGGAAACATGCAATATTCTCTAACGCCAGAATTGTATGGAAATTTTTTGGTTGCATTATTTTATTTGTGGTATCAGGATCTTCAAGCGGGAAATCAGCCATATATTCGCCAATTTGAAAATTATGTTGGGATGGCTGCTGGATATATGGCTGAATCATGTGAACAGAGAGGCGTATGTGGAATTCAAAATGTGGTGGAAGCGGATGGGAGTGTATATCCGTGCGATTTCTATATGCTGGATGAGTACAGAATCGGGAACTTCAACACGGATCTTCTTAATCAGATTTATCGGCGCCGCCGGGAGATTGGATTTATTGAAGAGTCTCAAAAATTGAATTTAAAATGCAGCACTTGCAGATTCTATCAGCTTTGTCGTGGCGGATGTCAGAGAAATCGAGAGTGTAATGCAGATACTGGCTTGTATGCCAATTATCTTTGCGAAGCATACCAGATGTTTTTTGAGGCTTGTTATGATAAAATTGTTGGAATTGCGGGGAATATTTTGCAGGATAACATGTTGACAGAATAGGAGGCATGCAACACTTTAAAATGCCTAATTGTTACCCGGTTACAGTAAAATATTTATTCTTGAAAATTTCTATGAAAGTGTGCCTCAGAAAAAGGCATACTTTTTTTGTGTGTGCCAGGCATGGCAC
>LDAQ01000024.1 GCA_001028025.1 Faecalicatena fissicatena
CCAACTGCGGCAAGTACCTCTATTCCCCACATTTTCTCTGTTACTGCTTCTTAGCAAGTGGCGCGGGTTCTGAAACGGCATGTACAGCTTTCCAAGAAGCCATACCCGCCGCTTTCTCAGCGCCCCCTCCGCCCCTATTTCATCTTCTCAACTCTATCCTGGATTGTCTTATTAAAGTTCTCGACCTGTCTGCAGTAAAGCTCATTCATAAACTTGGAATTCAGCATAAAGTCTGCAGTTGCCAGGTTATTTGCAATCGGGATATCATAAACCACTGCGATTCTAAGCAATGCCTTCACATCCGGATCATGCGGCTGTGCCTCCAGTGGATCCCAGAGAAAGATCATAAAATCAATCTGTCCCTCAACGATCTTGGCTCCGATCTGCTGATCACCGCCCAGCGGGCCGCTGCAGTAGCCTCTCACAGGAAGCCCTGTCTTTTCTGAAATCAATTTAGCTGTGGTTCCTGTTCCGCATAAGAAATGGCCCTTTAAGATGTCTTTATTTCTGTCACACCAGTCCACCAGCTCTTTTTTCTTTCCGTCATGGGCTACCAGTGCTATGTGTTTTGCTTTTCCAATTTCCAGAGTTACATAACTGTCTTCTAACATAAGTAATACCTCCCAATTATTGTGTCGGATCTCTTTTTGAAGCATTTGTAATCATATCGTTACTGTACAGACCGTGCTGTGCATTCACTGCACAGCACCGGAACCACAACGTAAAACAGCCAATAGCCTGCCCTCGCTGAAGGCGACTTTAAATGGGCAGGCGGCATTACTGTTTACAGGCTTGCCTGTGAACTGTAATATCGTCTGTGTTATGCCAGCTGCTCCATGGAGTAAAAACGGATAGAGGCCAGTAAACCGATGACTACTGTTATTATCATACTATAAATGAAAATAATTGGAAAGACTAAATCTATATTCACCATGAATCCAGCTGCCACGGCAATCGCAATCCCGATTCCCAGAACCGTCATCTGAATAATCGCCCTCACGAAATCCTGGCCCGTTTTGCCCATCGTATCTCCCAGCAGGCACTGCGCTATGACTTTGGTATACAGTCGGTTGGCCTGAAGCACCGCATACGTCAGGATTGCCAGAATAGTCTGAACCGGGCCGATCCCCCATGCCACGCTCAGCGGAATACAGAAAATACACCCGTCCACAAGCGCCTTGATATGCTCCATTAATGTTGCATACCACAATTTTCTGACGGGACTGTCAGGAATAAGAAACAAATAAGGGGTTTTCAGTTCATTTTCCCATTTTCCAAGGTATCCAGTCAAAATGAGTGTCATGTACATAATAATGCCCAGCATATACATCTCAGGCATTCCGGATTTCATTGCACTATCTTTCATCACTCGGGAAAGCAGGACAGCGATAGCCAGACACAGCAGAGTCATTTTTGAAAAAATAAAATACTTTTCCTTTTTATATTCCAGCAGCTGTCTGTAGAAAATCGCTTTTGCACCGGTTCCCTTGAACGTATCATTCACCCGGCGGAAACGCTTTTTCTTCTCCCCGATGCCCATGACCATCTCGCCGTTTACTTTACGCTTTCTCATTTCCGCATAATCATCGGCAAATTTTGCTGCATCCTCGTAGTAGTCACCATCACATTTCATTCGGATGGCTGCCAGGATCATACCGGCTACGGTAAGCAGATATAATACGGTACAGATTACGTTCAGCATATCCGGCCCGAGAAGGATCAGACGGTAGGCAGCGATATTCCAACCCACAACCGGTATCATCTGCAGTCCCGGCCAGTCAAAGAATGCAGCCGCGGTCTCCAGACTAATCCCCTGCTTTTTAAAATATACTACAATAACAACAGCAACCGCTACAAGAAACACCTTGATCCCTGTGCTTACCCCTTTCATTACTTTTGCAGGAATTTTATCGTTGGTGTACAAAAAGATCATGACACTGACCTCGAATACAGTTTCCACCACGCATTCCACCAGGAAAAACAGAATCATCTTCCAGGGGGGAATACCAAATACAGTCAGACCGGCAATCAGGAATAAAATGCTCACTACAATGGTAAGCAGATAATTCATCCAGGCGCTGTGCAGCAGGATCTTCTTCGGACTGATCGGTGCCGTAAATACAAAGTGAGCATGCGAGGGTTTAAAAAGAACGCCTTTTTTGGACGCGTAGCTTGCAAAATTACTCAGAAAAATATACAGAGTCCACAGTGTAATAATTATGGTTAAACCCTTCGCCGAGCTGAAGTGTACCTTAGTTACCAGCTGCCCCAGCATAACAGCCACGAATATGGCATAAACGATACAAATGATGATAACCAGCAGAGATGCCGGCTTTTTCACTGCCTTTTTCAGATTATTGATAAAGCTTCGTCTTGTAAGATATAACAGTGCTTTCATTTACGCTTCACCACCTGTCTCCCAGTTGCCGGTCATCTCGAAGAACAATGCGTCCAGATCCTTTTCCCCGACCTCTGACTTCTGATAAGAACCGATTATGTGGCTCTTCTCCATCACAAACATCACATCCCACAGTTCCTCTACCATCTCAAGCATATGTGTACTGATCAGCACAGTAGCACCCTGATCCCTCAGCTCAAGGACCACTTCTTTCAGCTCTTTGATTGCCCTGGGATCCAGCCCTACCATCGGCTCATCCAGAAGAATCACCTTCGGCTTGATGGCAAGGGCACAACAGATACTGACCTTCTGCATCATACCTTTTGACAGCTCATTTCCCAGCTTATCCTGCTTATCATCCAGCTCAAACCGCTTCAGCAGCGCCGTAACCTCCTCATCCGTAATGCTGCAGCCATAGGCCATACGCACATATTCAATATGCTCTCTTACGGTCAGCGCCTCGAACATGGAAGGAATCTCCGGCACATAGGCAAACTGCTTTTTTGCCTCCATCTGCTTGGCCGGCATGCCCTGTATACCGATCCTCCCCTTGTACCGCAGCAGCCCTGCAATACTCTTAATAATCGTAGATTTTCCCGCACCGTTCGGGCCAAGAAGAATCCCCACCTGCCCGTCCGGGATAAAAAAACTTACATTATCCACGGCAAGATGTTTCCCATATGATTTACTCAACTCCTGTATCTCCAGCATAACTTTTCCTCCTCATGTTTATAAAATTTATACTTTAATCTGCGGCTTAGCCGCAGACCCGCCCGAAGGGCATATATTACGGTGTGCCCTTTGGGTGTATCACTGTCAAAAATTTCTTTTTTCCAGAAATCTAACAGAAATCCCTGCCGATAATACCATAATGGCTATCCCCACCAGTATCAGCAGCACGGATATACCCATATTCAATACAATTGCCTCGGAAATAAGATTTTTGCCTATCAGTGAAAACAGTGCAACCATCCCCCACGTAGGCACCAGGACCATTACCACGATCAGCGCAAATTTTATTTTCGTATATGAAAATCGAAAATAGAGGGGTAAAAATATACTCAAAACTACAGCAATTGCCAAAAAAGTAACCGAAACCGCTGCAAATGTTAAGGCCGGTTTCACCAAAAAACTGTTATGGAACGGAATCCGGGATAAGATGGAATAGAAAACCACTTCCAATGCCACCATAAGCAGACCCAGGACATATTTTACCGCAACGATCATGCTCTTCTTATATGGAACCGCCATCAGATATAAGTTTCCCTTATACTTATCTTCCATTAAAAAGATATTGCTGAAAAGGAAATAACACGAAAAACTGACGGACATAAACAGTATATACACGCTGCTCATATTAAGGGACCCCTGATTGCTTAAAAAAACCGGAATTGCAATCAGTACCATGATCGAGAAAACAGAATACATTCCTGCCAGTAAAATATCTTTTTTTATAAGATTTAAAACCTTCATCAAAACGCCCCCTCACCCAATCATCTTTAACATTGCCTCTTCAATCGTCGGACTCTGCAGCCCTGATTTTTTCAGAAAATCTTCTTTTGGCGCCTCAATTAAAATGCGTCCCTCATTGATCAGTATGATATCATCACCGATCTTATCTAAATCAGAGGTAATATGGGTGGAAAAAAAGATGGTCTTCCCTTTCTTTTTCTGTTCCGACAATTCCTCGCAGAATAACTGGCGGGTCTTAGGATCCAGCCCACTGGACGGCTCATCCAGTATCAGGATCTCCGCATGATGGGAAAGCGCCAGGGCAAGCGCAAATTTCATCTTCATGCCCTTAGAAAGTGTATCAATCTTTTGTGTCTCCTGAAGTCCGAACTTCTCCATATACTTGTGATATTCCGAATTATCCCAGGCAGAGTAAGCTCCTGCCACAATATTTTTCATAGCAGACATCGTAAATTTATCATAAAAGTATCCGTCATCAAAAACCACGCCTATCGTCTCTTTATAAGCCCGTTCATCATGATACATCGTCTTTCCGCCAAGAAGTATATGCCCGGAATCATAGGGAACCAGGCCTAAAATACATTTCAGCGTTGTTGTTTTGCCGGCTCCGTTGTTGCCGATAAAACCTGTAATGTGCCCCTCTCTGACGGTAAAGGAAACGCGTTCCAGAGAAAAGGATTTGTAGTTCTTACTCAAATTAGAAACTTCCAGCATCAGTCATACCCCCTCGCAGAAAAGCTGATTGATCCTATATTTATTTGCAGCTGGTATGTAATGGAACTTTGTATTACTCGTTTAGTACAATCATACAAGGAATGTCATCACTTGTCAAGAGGGGATGCTTGGGGGAGTTTATTTGGGGGAGGGGGGCGCCTGCCGAAAGAGGGAGTTGTGCCGCGGGGCGGGAAACAGAGACGGGCTCGTTCTGAAAGCAGGGCATTTGCTGAGAACGGCTAAAGGGAAACTCTGCCGGATGTTGAGGCATCGGAGGCATTCACTGCATAATCTTGATGATTTTGCAGCTCAGGCCTCCTTGAAATCGGCTTTGTGAGCCGATTTCAGCCTCATCATCCGGCAGAGTTTCCCTTAAGCCGTTCTAGCGCGCATTCTATGCTTTCTGAACGAGCCCGTCTCTGTTTCCCGCCCCGCGGCACAACTCCCTCTTTCGGCAGGCTGCGTTCATCCGGCGGAAATAAAATAAAATAAAACTTTTTGGGGGCATCTGACGGGGGCTGCGGATTGGGCTGGGTATGCGGGAATTAAAAGTATTGTAAGTATTATTGCTTATAAACTTTGTTTATCCCTCCATTGGACACATATTGAATTGTTATCAGCAAAATAATTATACGAAAGATCCTTCTATCAAATATTAAGGGCCGTGAACATACGCGTATCCAATAAAAATCCGCTGTCCCCGTCCAGGATTCCCTATCCGGAAATCGAATCTCATCTGCCTCTTACTTAGCGCCCCTCTTAAAGTACGATTTATCAATCTCCTTCCAATTGTTATTATTTTCAGGATTTACTCCAGGCCATCCACCGCTGGGACTGACACATATATAATATTTATCTCCATAACTATATATGCTGCCTTCCTGAAGTTTGTTGTTAAAGTGGTCTCCGCCTATTATATCTGATTCTGTGATCAGCTGTTCGTTTAATGCCAATACTTTCGTCCAGTTACCCGTGTAGTTTTTAATCTGTGACATATTTCCACAATTATATTTCTGAGTGACCGTGTCCTCTATGACAAAATAATATTTTTTAGTACTTTCGTCATAGTAAATGCCTTGCGGTACTTTTATTAATCCTGTGTCATTCGGCGGTTTCATCGCATCGGCCTGCTCTTTTAAATCTTCAAAGGTTGTCTCGCCCTTATGATATGTCAGGGTATTGCCGTTTACCTCAATATATCCTCCACCGTTGTTCTCCGGTGGTGTTGGATCTTCCGGGTCTACCGGAGGCTTGTCCGGGTCTGTGGTTTCTCCTGAGGAAGGGCCTGTAATCTTTGGTGAATTGTAGCATTCCACTGTTTTTGTTATTGTACATGCATTACCATACTTGCCGTTTTTGATTTTCAACGTTATATCGACAAGGGGAAGTATCTCGTTTGATGCACTCTGGACCGTCTCAAATTTCAGTGATTCTATGCTGTATTTCATATACAAATTTTTGGAATACTTCCAGTCTATTTCATCATATATGTTTTCTGTGATTTTAGGATCAGGATTTTTTACTGCCTCATAATGGATGTTAAGCTCACGTCCACCGCCATCTTCCGCTTTTCGCTCTACTGTGCTGATTATTATATGGCTTCCGGTTCTGTCGTATAATTCAATGGACTGATTATCAGAGCTTATAATGATTGATTTCTCAGCATTTACTCCTGTACTTGTCCCATCTGCATCTAAGATATTACCGGTCTGTGCCCCGGCCACTTCTCCTGATATTTTATTCATTAGCGTATCTGCCAGCTGCTCGGCCTGCTCTACCGTTTTCAGCTCATCATAAACCTTTACCCAGGAGATCAGCATACTGCAGGCCATAGTAAAGAGTATACCAGTCAAAATAATCGTCACTACCATTTCAACCATGGTAAACCCTTTATTGGATTTTAAATTTTTACGAATCCCTGCAATCCATTTTTCCATCTGCTTCTCCACCATCGCCACTGTTTTAATCCTGTGCATCATCCGTTACAAATTCGTAAATTGTAATGCCGTTTCCCTTTGTGATCCCTATCTTCTGATTTTTGAGATCCAGCTTCTCACCATCAAATACCAGCTGCAGAGCCGCCTTCTCCTCTGTTTTATTCAAAGCTGCCGGCCCGCTCTCCTTTGCGCCATGTTTCTGTTTGTAATATGACGATAAGACAGCTTCTGTATTCTCCCGCATACTCTGGGAACGGGCAAGCAGTTTGTAAGACTGTGATATTACTTTTGTAAATGTACCGACAAGCAGCACCAGGATTACAAATCCCACTACAAGCTCTACCATTGTAGAACCCTTCTGCTTATTTTGCGGATCAAAGGGGTGACCTGTTTTGCTTTTCTTTATCTGATTCTGCATCTTATTGTCCTCCCACCTCTTCTCCGGTATCTGTTAAGGACCAGCTCCATATCTCATACCCCTGATCCGGTTTGCTCAGACTTTCGTTATAGTTTAGTTCGTATGCCCTGGTAATTGTACTGGAATTCTTTCCATTATCACAATTTACTGTAATTATCAGAGCCGTGTAATTTTTCTTTTTCGCTTCCCCGCTGTCATAATCACCGGCATCATTATACCAGTACATTTCGATTGTAAGACCTGCTGCCATTTGCCGGAATTTTTCATTTTCTATTTTGCCGCTGTCAAATTGAAGCTGCCGCGTGGCATTCTTTTTATTATGTTTTTTGTCATCCTCATCTTCACTGTAATATGGCCAGCCTTCTGTCCATATATTCTGTGTTATGAACGTTACCAGGCCTGTGGCTTCTGTATCTTCAACCTTGTTATTCTTTTCATCAAAAGAGTATATTTTCTGTCCCTTATCCACCCATTCTCCATCATAGGGAATGCGCCATGACCTGCCGCCGTTCTCCAGCTCATCCTGCAGTTCATTGCTCAGCGAAGTCGCCAGAATCTGGCATTGTTCCTGGTCTTCGTAGTTCAGAGATGAGGCAAAAAGGGAGTAGGATAACAGCAGCAGAGAGAGGCACAAAACGACGATGACCGCCATAACCGCCAGCACATATACCATTGCCGAGCCCTGGTTATATTTTTTCTTCATCTTTTTGCGCCTCCTTTCTTTTCATGCTGCCTATCATGGGATCTGCACGCTTTCTGCTGCTTCTTTATCTGTTTCTGTCTGGCTGTTGTCCGGTTTCCCCTGACTCTCTGAGTTTCCTGTAGTTCCAGTATTTCCTGCATTTTCCGCATCCTGCCCTGTCTTCTGTCCGGCATCTTCATTCCCGTTTTCCTCCGGAATGTTCTGGTCCTGATGGCCGGTTCTGTTCTCATTTTTGGCAGCATTGGTGTCATCTTCTGATGCTTCCGCCGCATGCTGTTCTTCTTCGGATGTCAGACTGAGGTTTACAGGATCTGCCCAGTCTGTCCATCCATTTCCAGACCAGTCCGCCACTTTGATTTTGACGGATTTCACATTTTCAGGATCCGCCAGTGTAAAGCTCTTCGCCTCATCAGAAGCATATTTCAGCTGCACACTGCCATCTTCATATTCAAACCGGAACAGAATTCCATAATTTTCGATGGCCCCCGTCTCATTCACCGTGTACTTCTTTTCTTCTGCATTCCACGCCGCCGCGAAATCTGCAGTATATTCAAAACCGTCATCGGTATTTCTGTATTGAATATGAATGCCGGAATCAGATTCCTGCCATGATGCACTGCATGACTTCTGATTCCTGTAACTCTGCTTCAGCATATTTCCTGAATCGCCGCGGTACCAGCTGGACATACTTGCTCCGCCCTCTCCGGTTTCTGCATCGCAGGCCAGGAATGTAATCTGCCTGGTATCCCCGTTTTGTGCAAAATTGTCAGATATGATTCTGTCCATATCCGGAAGCGTCAGGATCAATGTGGTTCCGCTTTGTGTCAGCTGACCATAAGTATCCAGTGTACTGCCGTTATCCTCCGTTTCCAGCTTCCAGGGCAGTCCGATAGTCTTTCCTTCTCCAATATCTCCCAGATAGTAGACATTTTCATCGTAAGCGCCGCATGACGGGTAGTATTCTCCTGCGGCTGCCGGGATGATCATAGTATGATCCACCTCTGCATATTTGTCATCTCCCTTTTCGGAACCCTGGAGCGGATAGCCGGCCGAAAGATCCGCGCCCGACGTATCCTTATAAAATACATGATAATAAACTTCTTTTCCTTTTGTAAACTGCAGCATATAGATCTGCGCCGCCCGGGATGTTCCTGCGATCTCCGCCGTGTAATCAGCCGCATCTGGCCGGGTATTCATCCTGATTTGCGGATGCTCCGCTTCCACGCTGATATTTTTACCATCCTGTGCAATGACATTATGCTTGAGTTTTGATACTTCATTTACTGAAACATCAACCGCAGTCAAGTCACTGATCCCCTTACCATCCGGCTCAATCGCCATGACCTCTGTATTGGCAAGCTTTCCGTCTGCAATCTGGTACTGCCCGTTTTCAGGCAGCAGCAGTGAATTTGTTGTATTTCCTTCTGACTTGGCATATGCACTGATATACCGTATTTCACCGGCTTCGTCTGTCAGCTTGTAAATAAAATGCCTCATCCGGGCATCACTGCTATTTACTTCCAGGCCCGCCCTATCTCTTGCCGACAAAGAGGCTGCCGCATCCTGGCCCTCAACCGGACCCGTTGTGTCTGCAATCTCTGTAACTTCATCTGTCCTGCGGTACCAGCTTCTAAAGTTGGAGTCTTCATGCCGCTCTGTATTTCCCGAAACACCCTTTGCCATCACCTGTGATGTCCTGGTTTCTTCGGCGGCTGCCGCACCGTTTACTGTTTCAGGGTCTGCCAGTACAAGAATGAATTCCTGTTTTCCTTCTGCGGATATCCGGTATTTCAGGTAGGACACTGCGGTAAATACAGTTCCCTCTGTTGTTTTGACCTGCAGCGTATACGGCAGATCCAGGCTGCCGCCGTCAACCGGCAGGTCGCCCAAATATCTTGCATTGGCCAGGTTTGCATCCGGCAGAAAAGAATCCGCAAGCTTCTCTCCCAGTCCCTCCATCTCACCTGCGTCTGAGGACAGCACATAAATATGGAACTTTTCTCCATCCCTGACTGCATAGATCCAGTCCATCTCCAGCAGCGTATCATATCCTGCTGCCAGTCTGCTGTTCTGGGAATTATGTATGATCTGCAGCAGATAATGCTCTGCATATTCCTCCACAGTGCAGGTCAGTGTTGTCTGTTCTGCTCTGTTGTCATCCGGTCCAGCAGTAATGCCCTCCGCATGGTCTTCTTCCGAATATATGACACTTGTTTTGGACATTGTAAGTTCAGGAACATCATTCTGTACACGGGGTATCCTGAACTGGATATAGCTCTTACTGTGTCTGTCTTCGTAAGACCACCAGGAACTGATCTGGCTGTCGGAAACTGCACGGACTGCTGCCGCCATATACATTCCGGCACAGTCGGAAAGCTTGATTTTAACGTTCTCTCCACTGGCATCCGTAACATCTATCTCTGTACCATGCAGGTTATATGTTCCTTCCGCCAGGCTGCCGCCCATAGTAATCGTATCTTTCATCTCATATTTCGGTTCTGCACCCTGTATCAGTTCCCCGTCTGTGCCAACTGCGCCGGCCTCGTAGAATAACAGTCTCAGTTCATACCTGCCGTTTACCGCGCCATAGCCGCTTCCATCCATCTTGAGACGCAGCCCGTCTTCATTCATGTCATCTATGGTCATATACTTTTCGGTGCTGTATGCTTCTGTCATAGTAAGATCCTTAACCCCCGGCACAGCCAGTCTTATCGGCAGTTCCATCTCACGCACGACACCGGCCGGACCGTCTTTGTACATGACAGAATCTTTTTCCGCCAGCGCTTTTACAGAGACATTGATTGTCATGCCGCCTGTAAATTCACTCAGGTCTACACTGCGCTCCAATGCGGCAGAGGAAGCTTTTTCCGCCTCGCTCAGAGATAAAAATGTCCAGATCTCTCTGCGTGTTACATCATAGGAACCATCCCCAATCTCTGACACGACTACCGTCTTTTCCACGCTGGAGGCATCGCGATAGATATCCTCGTCTGAATTCTCTATTTTCCTGCTGTATATGACCGTACCCGCTGCCTCATCGACAGACTCTGCATAGCCGTCTTCTGTTAAATCCTTTTTTATAGCTTCCACATCGTCACTGCTGTACTTACTGCAGACCTGATCGTCCCGGCTGCGTTCTATTGTAACGGCATAACCTGACAGATGTTCCATGATACTCACTGCACCCTCATCGGCAATTCCTGTCCACTTGACATCATAATACATGTTGTCCTTATCCGCCGTACCGGCTTCAGTTTTACAAAGCTGTACGGTCGGCATGGCGATCTGTTCCAGTGCCAGCTTCACTTCGAATGTGTGCTCCGTGTAGAACGGAAGTTTCTGCGACCGTGCGGCCGCATCCACCGTTGGCGTGCCTTTCCGCGTTACCCGCAGCGTCATCCTGGAATAATTCCAGCTTCCGTCACTGTCTTTAAAGGTGAACTCATTTGCCTGCACAACATTTTGTGATGCCTGCAATGTCCTGTCCCCTGATTCTGTGTGTCCGTACAGCTGCAGAATATACTCTGCACCAGACTCCAGAGCTCCCTGATCCCATTTAAATGTATAAGCAGCTCCATTACCAAGCGGCTGCACATCATAATCACCCACGGAAATAACCGGATTAGGCTGGATTGGAATCTTATCTGTATTCGCGGACTGACTGATATAATCACGCTGTGTATTGTCCACATTTTCATGAACTTTTAGCACGTTTTGCTTCACCTGATTCGTATAAGTATCACTGTGAGCCAGCAGCACACTGTAAATGACTGTGTAAGTGCCGTCTTTCTCCAGACGCACCATATAGCCGGGATTCAGCTTCTTTGTCACGCTGTTGATGACCGCTTCATTGTTTCTGTCTGCATCTTTCAGCGTGAGCAGCTCTTCTTTTGTGATGCTCTGTTTCCCGTTAAGCTTCACAATATGCCCATACTGGCAGATGTACCATTGGTTCTGCCATGGATAAGTCTGTACCGTATACTGGCCGTATTCCTCCAGAAGATCTGAAGGCAGATCCGCCAGTGCAGTGATCTTCGCTGCGCCTCCTGTGGTTGTGATATGGGACTGTCCATTTGAAACGGAAACATCAATTTTAGTGCCGTCCCCATATTCCAGATAATCCTGCACCACCATATCCGACTCTATGTATAAATCCACACTTGATCCATCCGGCTTCTTTCCAATCTGATAGTTCAGGCCGTCGGGTGTATTTCCATAAAATCCATTCCAGGCCGCCGTATACAGACTGCTGCCCATCAACGTATTGATTCCGTAGAATGCTGACTGATACATGACTAAAACGGATTCAGATACACTGCCTTCTATTGCAAGCGCCTTTACAGCAAAATTGATGTTATCTCTTCTGGTGTTTTCAAAATTGGTGATTATAGTATCCACCGTGTATGTCCCGTTCCCCTGTACCGTGATGGTTGCCTGCTTATTTCTATCCGATGCCACCTGATCTTTTGGAACGGCAGACATGTAAACAGGAATCACTGTTCCCTGCTCAAAATCCTCCGGGTTCTCTAATACTGCTTTCCAGCCGAATGACTTGCTGCCCTCCTGGTAAACCAGCTCCAGATGCACTTTCGGCGAACTCTGCGGTTTGGACAGCAGCATCGTTTTGCCGCTCCATTTTGAAACATTGGAAGCTTGGAACTGACCGTCAAACTCCGGATTGGAATCGTTTGGCACTCTGTACTGCCCTTCCGTATCCTGAAATTTTTCTTCTGCATCATAGTATTTCATATACGCAGTCCCGTTGACTGCCCTGACGTAGAATGTATATTCGCGGCCAAACCACTCGGAATCCTGTGGTATCTCGTACTCTACATAGCCCTGTCCGTTTTCCAGTGAAGTAACTGTATTCAGAACAAAGAGAGGGGCACTGAGATTGTCTTTTCCTTTCGTCTGATAGCAGACCTGGTATCCATATGCTCCGGATACCTCCTTTATCTTCAGCGTTGTCTTGCCGCCGGCATTGATTACCGCAAACTCCGGTTCCTTTGCATCCATCTTCAGATTATATGCATCCAGATAATACTGCTCCACCAGAGTGTAGGCACTACCGTCCTTCTTTTTATCCAGTGCAGAATAATTGACCGCTTCAAGCTTTCTCCCTGCATTTCTTGCCGTTAAAGAAGGAATCTTTGCAGCTTCCAGGAAATTTGGAGTAACCGTACTCCCGGACCTCAGATTATAGTATGACGGCTGGTACCCTGTCTCCTCTGTTTTTGATGCATACATGGAAGATCCTGATTTGCCCGGGTCATCCTCCGGTGCCTGTTCCTCATCCCCGATGCTGCCGCCATTACTGATGGTTTTAAGATCTGCCTTTGCCTGTTCCCAAGCCTCAACAGCAGATTCCAGGTTTTTCTTTGCTGCTTCATAAGCGGAAGTTGCCTCTTCCCACTTCGCATTTGCCTCTGCATCAACCGGTTTGGAAACATCCAGCACTTTTCCGTCTGATGTTGTCAGCTCCTCCCCTGGCAGGACAGTGCTTGCCACAAATTCGCAGACTGTGCCTGCTGTACTGTATCCGGTTCCGCTTATACTGTTTGTATTTTCTTTATATAATGAAGATACATCACCCTGATATGTAGCAACATAGTCTGCCTGGAATGTAATATCACTGATCACATCTCTGGTATCCAGTTCAAATCTTCCACATGATTTATCTGCCGCACCGGAGTTATTATAGTTTAATCCAAATGTAAAAAATCTGGTTGCCTTATCGGGATCTTCTGTAGTCTCTGCCTGGCACACACTATCTCCCCAGTTTTTATAGGCTTTAACCGTTGTACCATTGTTAAATGCTGCTGTTATAATGTTCTTATCCTGATTTGATTCTTTTACCTTCAGATATTTTGTCGTACCATCCGCTGCCGTATAGGAAACTGTATAAATATAGTATCTGGTCCATGAACCGCTGGAGTTCGCCCCCCAGCAGTCGCCAAAGGACTTAAGGGAAGGATATTCCAGTTCCTTTATTTCCTCATTTTCATCATAGGAAAGTGCCGTCTTTGCCAGAGTAAACTTCATGATCAGCGGATTGCCCACTTTAATATCACCGCCATTTTCAGGACGTACCTGGCATCCATTTCCGTTCCCTGTCTTTCCGTCAAACATGTCCGTAAAAGCTCCGCTGTCCTTTATCACCAAACTACTAAAGTTCTTTTCTGCATCAGAATTATAATAAACTGCGTCCCCATATCCTGCGTTGTTGATACTATTAACAGCTTCTTTAGCAGGCTTTTGCAATTTTTCCGCATCATCAACCCTGGCCCTGGCCGCTTCAACCGCCGCCTCAGCCTCTTCCTTAGTCATGCCTGCCTCAATCTCTTTTGTGTAATAGTAGGAATTCACAATCCTGGCTTTATCGGAATCTGATGTCTTCTGAAGCAGTCCCGCCCCTGAAACATCAAAGCAATCCTGCATTCTGACCAGTCCGTTATTATAATTGACTATTCCATAAAACTTTGTCCCTGACCCGTAATTTCTGCACTGATAGAATGAGGTCCTTGTGAATTCACTGCTGCTGCCGGTCATAATTCCTGCTCCTGCTGTGGTCGCGGTCACCTTCCCCGTATTGATACAATCGCTGAATATAACCTGATTTGAAGTATTACATACTGCTGGTCTTCCTACAAGACCTGCTGCATACTGCCCTTTTATCTCTCCCTGATTGGTACAGCCTGTGACTGTGATTCCAGCATAATCCGTCAGGTCATAAATAGACCCTATGATTCCTCCCGTAACAAGAGAACTGGATTCCGTGCCAATCTTTCCTGTATTAAAAGAGTTTTTGATTGTTCCGCCGTTATATTTCCATCTTCCAACAAATCCACCGGTATTAGAAGGTCCATCAATCTTTCCTGTATTCAGACAATTCTCCATTGTGAAAGTGTTGTTTTCCTGATTTTCTAAACGGCCAATCATTCCTCCTACGGCAGTACTGTCTTTTATTCCGCTCAGATTAGCTACGCTTGCGTGATTCTCCACATAGCTCATGCTGCTTCCTGAGCCGGACCATCCGCAGATGCCGCCGGTACCGGAGTCATTAATATAATAATAGTGCTGAACTGACCAGTTTTTTCCGGTGGACAGCTTTTCTGCCCCGGTGCCTGTCACTACGGCTCCGGCTTCATTCCTGCCCGCAATACCGCCTGCGATGCCGCCGTTTCCGCTGATGAGTACTGAATCAGTAGATTCCTTTGCTCCTGTTTCACCATCGTTGTCGCACTCCCGGATCGTCCCGTAATTCCAGCCCGCAATCCCTCCGAGATATGCGGTATACACCTGGTTTTCTTTGTTGCTTACTCCTGACCGGATAATGGTATTACTCTTATTTTTATCCACACCAATATAGCAATGTTCAATCAAACCGCCGGCCATATTCTTTCCGGTAATACCTCCTGCATTTGCAATATTGCTTCCATTTCCGCCAATCTGTACGGTTCCGTCAAAGGAACAGCCGGATAGAGTTCCCTCATTCGTTCCCGCAATTCCTCCATAACCCATATCTGTACTGCCAAGTAATGCTATGGTGCCAATCTCTGCATCCACGACTTCACAGTGTTCGATTAAACTGTCTGTTCCCGACTGCCTTCCCGCAACGCCGCCGAGACTGCAGTAGGATACAGCAGACGCTGTTTTCAGATCAACATTTTTTATCTGTACCGAAGTTTCCGGACCTGTCTGGCCTGATATTTTTCCACCGCCGGAGTTTTCTCCCACGACTCCGCCTGCACTGCTGCCGTTCGCACAGGTGATCACTTCTGAGTTTTGGAGCTTACCTCCTGCAAGCAGAATGATACCGCTGTTTTTACCCGCAATTCCTCCTGCAAGACTCTCTTTCGTGCTTTTGGAAGTGTTTGTGACAGATGTCTGGTCTATGGTACACTCCTGAATTGTCCCGCTGTTTGATCCGCTGATTCCGCCCACGTTATTCAGCGCCGTAATGCTGACGCGAAGGCCGCCTGTAACTGTACAGGTATCGATATTACCTGTATTATTTCCGGTGACACCTCCTGCGCTTCCTGCTGACGATGAAATGTTTCCCCTGTTTGTACAGAATTTAATCGTACCACTGTTCTCCGCCACAATACCACCGGCATATCCTGAAACAGCCGTAACTGTTCCATAGTTATCACAATTAGATACGGAATAACTTCCTGTATTTTTGCCGATAATTCCGCCGGCATTTCCATTACCTGCGGCTATTACAGAACGGTTGTCAAAGGAAGACAAATCAGCACTGTTTTCACCCACAATACCGCCTACGTTTTCCGTACCGTTTACGAATCCCCTGAACACAGCTTTTCCGAAGGATGGCGCAGTTAACATGCCTTCATTTTTTCCAATCAGTCCACCCACATTTATATTTCCGGAAACGTTTACTGCACCGCCATCAAGTGATTCTGTCTTCTCAACTGCTACTCTTCCCTCATGCCCGGAAAACCGCCCGTTATATCCTGCTATAGCCCCGGCATTCCTTCCTGTGGACAATATTCTGACGGGTCCCAGTTTTGTATTATGGATAAGGCCGAAGTTTTCAGCTGCAATTCCTCCAACATTATCACGCCCGGTAACTGTACTGTTGTTAATCTCGCAATCGGTTATAACTCCCAGATTGACCCCGCAGATTCCACCGACCATGTCCTTGCTGTTGTCACCGATACTGGATGCCTGACAGTTTTGGATAATACCAATATTGATTTCACAGAGTGCACCTGTATAGGTTGCCCCGCCCGTTGCCGTAACATCACCCACATCACGGTTTCTGCAGTTAATCAGTTCTGTTCTGCTTCCTACTTTTCCGATAATTCCCCCGGCATACGCATACCCAAAATCTGCTGCCGCTTCCCGGCCGTTCTGCTCCCGTGCCACACTTTCCATAATGATTCCGCTTGCTGTCACAGGTGTCAGGTTCTCTACATTTTGAATCGTCAGAATATTAATTTCTTTGCTGTATCCAAGCACGCCGCCGACAAAAACTTCTGCGCTCACTCCGCCGAATTTGCTGCTGGTCACGCCTTCTTCATAACCGGAGATTACCAGCCCTGTACCTGGATAGTATGCAAAATCGCCAGATACCGCTTCCGCAAAATTGTATGTTATATCAGCATTCTCGCCCGCCTTAGTATTCAGGCCCTCCTGATATGCCCTCACCTTCTCCTTCTGGTCACCGCCCGCAGTAAGAAGTGCATTGTATCCGATAAAGCCTCCCGCATAAGCCTTTGCATCTATGTTTCCCAGAAAATTATCGGTCTGGAATACGGTCTGAATCGTGGAATCCGCACACACCAGATTGCCTCCGATGATCCCGCCCACAAAGTATGTACCTTCCACCGCATTGGGTTTTGATACCAGCTTTCCTGCACTGCCTGCCCCATGGGTATCGGTCGCCGTATCATATGTATATTGCAGCAGACTGACAGAAGCGTTCAGTCCGGCATAGCCGCCCGCAAAATTTCCGGACGCGTTGATATAACCGCCGGCAAGCTCGTAATCCTCCACCAGCGCATTCACATCATTATACCCGACAATTCCGCCCACATAATTATGCCCGGAAATATAACAAATCGCCGATAAAGCGTCTCCGCTGGCACCTGTTGCTTTGCCGTCCAACCCTCTTTCTGTGTTTCCAATAATCCCGTTATTGTACCCCGCAATTCCCCCTGCGTAATCCCCGCTCAGGTTGGTTACCTCACTGAGGGAATCCTCCTCTGCACGATTTGCCACATCGCTGTTGCACCCGAAGATCCAGCCCGCATTAAATCCCGTGATTCCGCCTGCATAGTTTCCTGTAGCCACAATGATACCTTTGTTGATCCAGCCGCTGATTTTCACCTCCAGGGAACGTTCTTTCCGGGGTTCCACCACATGGATTCCATCGGCTACATCCGCAAACACAATGCCTTCGGCATCTACATAATTGCCGGCTCTGTCTCTGACCGTCCCTGCATTGCAGCCTACTATCCCGCCTACATATGTATTGCCGACAACATGGGCCTCATTGACCCGGCTGCTGCCTTCAATCCCGCTGGCCGGGCCGGAGTTAAATCCGACAATTCCTCCCACATACTGATCACCGAAAATATATCCCTGCCGGCGGCTGCTTTCATTCTCTGTGGAACAGTTTTTGATGTCACACCACTGATTGTAGCCTGCGATTCCGCCTACATAGATTCCCTTTAATCTGCCCTCTTCACTCTCGATGCCGGCAATAATCTCGTCCACAGTTTCTGATTCATACTGCGGAGAACTTGTGCAGTCCTCGATCACAAAATTATCCGTATTTTCGGTTTTGTTCTCCGCATATCCAACGATTCCTCCGATGAACATGGGCTGTACGTTCCCGCTCTCACTTTTTCCTGAAACAGCACCATAATTCTGGCAGCCGCTCACTGTTATTTCTGATTTTTTATCTCCGGTCAGACGCCCCATAATTCCGCCGACAAATCTGGTACCTGTCACACTGGCACGGTTCAGCAGTTTCTGGAAGTCCTGCTTTTTCGCCGCAGTTTTCCCGTCCTGCGCTCCAAAGATTCCACCCACATTTTCCCCGCCAATATAGGAATTGCTGCTGTCTAACTTCTGCTTTCCTGAAATACCACTGGAGTCCGACGAACTTTTCACTGCAAGATTCTCCAGGCTGCCGCTGTTAATTCCGCAGAATGCACCTACATTGCTGATTCCTGATACAACAATGGAATCCAGGCTGATCCCCCGGATAACTCCCCTGTTTTCAAGAAACAATCCTGTCGAAGTAATTTCCTTTCCCGAACCTTTTAACTTTAAGGAGTCATTTGTCTGCGAGGTAACCGTCAGCCCCTTGATTGTATGGTTATCCTTTTCCAGCCTCCAGTTTTTAGAGGTATACCCCTTTGTCTCAAAAACGGAGTCCTCCCGAAGACTGCAGATGGACGGGAAGTCTGTGTTCGTTTCCTCCACCGTACCTCCGCGGAACAGGAGCTTACTCTTTGCCAGCGTCTTCCAGTCTATATCCTTAGTCAGAAGCCAGGTGATTTTCTCCGGTACATTATAAGCATATTCCTTCAGCTCCTGTTCATTCCCTTTGAACAATCCTGCATATTTGGTGTCGATATCCTCTATGTAGCGCATGTTAAAGAGATGGCGGGCATTGGCAATCTCATAGCGCCAGGTTGTCTCGTCCTCCCTGGTCACCGACGTGCTTTCATCTCCATAATAGACGTCTGCCGTGTTGCTTTTCTTTAGTGCAGTAGGTTTGTAGCCTGTGCCGCTTCCTTTTATCTTACAGTAGATCTTTTCCGCACTCAGCCCAAACCGGTGGAAGCTGCAGCCGTCACTCATTTCTTCTGCTGCCCCGCCCATACCGGGATAAGATGGCCTGCTGTAAGATTCTGTACCAATCCCGTTTCCGTCATAGCTTTCAATATAGGTCTGTGTTGTTGCATCCAGGTCAGCAGCATCCAGAACAAGATGTACGGTTCCATTTTCCTCTACATATAGATAAAATTTATATTCACCCAGTGTCTTAGCGGTGCTTTTTCCCTTTTTATCATACCAGTACCTTGTGACCGTGCCCAGAACCTGCTTTTTCTGATTATAGGCATCAGGCCACATATACTTTCCGTTTTCCGCTCCCTCCTGCGCATTCAGCATAATCGTAAGGTCCAGATTGTTGGAGGCAGCATTATAGATATCCAGCTGATAAGTCAGCTGATTCCATGCCTCTTCCGCCTTTGTCAGCCGGAAGGACAGGTTCAGCGTATCTGCATTGTTCAGGCGCACTTCACTTATAACAGGTTTCTCTGCATTGGGGCTGGTCGCTTTCGCCATCGTGTCAACGCCGTAATACCCCAGCATAACGCCCTTTCTCCTGGAATACTCACGGTCACGTATATCAATCGTTTTCTCTGCCTTTGGATCCGGGGTTTTGTACACAAAATCTTTCTGCTTATCACTGTACATAGCCGCAAACACCTGTCCGTCCGATGCAGAAAATTCTACGCAGACCGTGCCGCCGCTGAATATCGATGTATCATATATGTATGTTTCCAGCATCTGATAGAGCGCATTGGTCAGTTTCTGTTCCTTCGTTAAGCTTCCCGCCCAGCTGCCGCTCTTATATGCCTTGTAGTCATCCGGCGTTCCAATCAGTGAGTATATTGTGCCCTGATATTTTTTTGCCTTTGTTCCTTTTCCCTCCGACTCGTACCAAACTTCATCCAGCCTGTACTTTTTCCCATCGTTTCCAATCAGCTCGCCATTTTCCAGTTCTTCATCAATACTCTTCGCCCCGTTGTCTTCCATCAGGCTCTCCAGTTTGCTCAGATAGCCGGAATAGCTGTACTCGGAAAGCCGGTTCTGGGCAGCAGAAAAAATCGTCTGCGCATATTCATTTTGTTTTCTGAACTGCGCATTACGATACCATGTCACCAGGCTCACGACAAGGGTACCGGCAAGTATCAGCATAATCACCGTTACTACAACCAGTTCCACTGTCGTATATCCCTTTTTACAATTCCCGGCCTTCCTTCGTTCCTGCATATACCCACTTCCATTACTATTAATTATTCCGCCGCTCCCATACAACTCCCGTCATTGTTTATCTGATACTTAACCGTTCCAGAACCCAATATGCTTCCGCTCCTGAATCTGTAAACTGCTCTGCTGATCTTATCTTTACTTTACCAGTACTGCTCCAGGTCCCTCTTGTCATTCGTATACTGCGAAGCCGTTTCCCTGGTAATCCTTCCCTGTGATACCAGACGCACCAGGTCCATATTCAGCGTATGCATGCCGCTTGCATTTCCCGCCTGCATAACACTGCCCATCTGATGGGTTTTATTTTCCCTGATCAGGTTGCACACCGCGTCTGTCCCCAACAGCATCTCTGTGGCCGCTATCCGTCCCTGTCCGTCCGCCGTCGGCATCAGACACTGGGTGACAACACTTTTTAAAACCCCCGCCAGCTGTGTCCGAATCTGATTCTGACTGCCGCTTGGGCAGGCATCAATCACACGGTCGATGGTCTGCGCTGCTCCGGTCGTATGCAGTGTTGACAGGACCAGATGCCCTGTCTCAGCAGCCGTCATTGCCGCCGATATGGTCTCATAATCACGCATCTCTCCCACCAGAATAATATCAGGGTCTTCACGCAGGGCACTTCTCAGAGCCGATGCAAAGCTGATGACATCCTTTCCGGTTTCTCTCTGATGGATCAGTGCCTGTTTGCTGTCGTACTTATATTCCACCGGATCCTCGATTGTAATGATATGGACCGGCTTCATCTGGTTGATATGTTCAATCATGGCCGCAAGTGTAGTAGACTTACCGCTTCCGGTCGGGCCTGTCACCAGGATCAGGCCTCTCGGCTCCTCTGCCAGTTCATACAGTTTTTTTGGCATATGAAGTTCTTCCAGGGTGGGGATATGGCTGTTCAGCAGACGGATTGTGGCTGCCGCCTCTCCCTGCTGTCTGAATACATTAACCCTCTGCCGGTTACCATCGGAGGTCTGAAGCGCAAAGTCGATATCATATCCTTCACTCAGTTGTTCCTTCTGCTTCTCATTCAGCATCCCATACAGCATCGCATTCGTCTCTTCTTTGGACGGCTGCAGCGGTGCCTGGGTCAGGCGCCCGTGAATCCGGAATAACAGAGGCATACCGGATGACATATGTACATCCGAAACCTCCAGTTCTCTTGCCATTAATATAATACTGTTTATATCCTGCATAACTTCTGCCTCCTGTCAGCCACCCCGCATGTATCCGCCCGAGGACTGTTCTATTATTTTAAAACACGATCTATGCATAATATGCAACCTTCTGAAGCTCTTCTATGGTGCTGACCCCTTCCAGGACCATCTTCGTCCCGCACAGCTTCAGCGTTCTCATGTTCTGATGCTCTGCCGCATACTCTTCGATTTCTTCCGAAGTCACTCCTGTGGTAATCAATCTGCGTATATTCTTATCAATCAGCAGGATCTCATGTATGGCTGTCCGCCCGCGGTATCCTGTATAATTACAGAGAGGGCAGCCTTTGGCACGCCTGATACGCACAGGGCCGCTGACCCCCAGCATATCCTTTTCCTCTTCCGGAGCCTCGTATTCCTCCGCACAATCGGGGCATACTTTTCTCATCAGACGCTGGGCAATGATTCCCACCAGTGAGTTTGCAATCATGTACGGCTGCAGCCCCATGTCCTCCAAACGGATAATAGAGGAGGACGCATCATTCGTATGCAGCGTGGAAAATACCAGATGCCCTGTAATTGCCGCCCGCACTGAAATCGTCGCTGTCTCCACGTCACGGGTCTCACCGACCATGATAACATCCGGGTCCTGACGGAGCAGCGCCCGAAGTCCGGACTCAAACGTAAGTCCCGCCTGATTGTTCACCTGCGTCTGAGTCACTTTCGGCAGGTTCTTTTCCACCGGATCTTCAATCGTTGAGATATTGACTGCCTTTTTGGCAATATCCTGCAGTATCATATACAGTGTTGTTGTCTTTCCCGATCCCGTTGGCCCTGTAAAATAGATGATACCGTTCGGTGAACACAACATTTTCTGGATTTTCTGATAATCACTCTGTTCCATTCCGAAAGTATCCGGATAATCGATCGGAGAATTGCTTGCCAGCAGACGCAAAACAGCCTTTTCTCCAAACACCGTCGGCAGGACAGATACACGGATATTGATGTGCAGTCCCTCCACTTTGATCCGGAAATGCCCGTCCTGCGGGATTCTCCGTTCCGCAATGTCCATACCGCCCAGAATCTTGATACGCGCAATCAGAGATGCGTGCAGACTTTTCTGCAGAGAGACATATTCTACGATTGCACCGTCAATCCTCATCCGCACCATGGTCTTGTCCTCAAAAGGCTCTATATGGATATCCGAAGCATTGGTGCTGTATGCCCGGTTAATCAGACGGTTCAGAAGGTTGATAATTGGCGTATCATCGTCATCATCTTCGCTGATCTCCATCTCTTCCAGTCTTTCTTCTTCCCGGATGCTCTCATTTGCAACACGCGCCGCTTTCTTCGCACCGACTTCCGAGTAATAGTAATGAATCGCCCGAAGCAGTTCCGCGCGTGGGCTCAGACTGATATTCAGCTGCATACCGGTGATCTGGCGGATATCCTCTATCCCATAGAAATTCATGGGGTCATTCAGAACAAGATTCAGCAGACCGTCCTTTTCATTTACCGCCAGCATCTCGTACTTTTCCGCAAGCTGTCTGGGGATCTTCTCAACCACTTCCGGATCCACATCCAGATTGGAAATCTCTACCACCTGTGTTTCCAGCCGCTGTCCCAGGGCCTCCAGCATCTGCGCTTCGGTAATGCAGCCAAGCTCAATTAAGGCGCCGCCGATACGGACTCCTTTGTGTTCCTTCTGGTAATCTATGGCCATCTTGATCTGCTCGTCCGTCACATACTTGTATTCTTTTAAAATATCCCCAATTCTGAGGTTCTTAATACTTGCTGTTTCCATAAAACCGCCTCTATTCTTCTGTTTCTTCTGCGGCATTTGTCTGTGCCGCCTGTTCTGCCGCTTTGGCAGCTGCCTGTGCCGCCTGCTGTTCCATGATATACTGCTCAGTGTCTCTGCACATATAGATTTCCAGGGTCATCCCAAGCGTTCTGGCCTCAGACTCTTTTGCCTTCTGCCATGTAAAATCGGTGATCCGCATCCCCGGCTCGTTTGCAGCACAGTCATCCATCATCGACTGGATCTCTCCTCTGCTTCCCTGCAGCGTCATAGATACCACCGCCGTATAAATGCCATTATATGTTACCCCGTCATTTGCTGTTTCCGTCTCACTCTCATCGGTGAAAGCCGTATAATTTTTTATCGTACTGTACTCCCCTTGGGAGGGCATCTTAATGTCCAGATCCTTCACGGTCAGTCCCTTAGAAAGAGCCAGTTCCGTCAGCATCTTATCGATCTCCATGCTTTTCATAACCGGATAAAACTCTTTCTTCATCTCTTCTATATTACTCAGTACTGTAGATTCCCTGTCTCTCAGCACCGGGAGGGATACGACCTTCTGTTCCCGTTCCTGCTGTTCAATTCTTGCATCTGCCGCTTTCTCCTGAAGCTCCTGGCCTTTATCCATCAGAGGCATCAGGACACCGGCGCCTATACCGACGATCAGGATGAATACAGCCAGTATAACCAATAACTTTTTATCCCTCTCTGTCAGCTTCAGTGTCATCGCTTTCCTCCTGTCTTGCCGCCATAATACAGTTCACTTTTACGCTCCACTGGTCATCTGACCCCTGGGAATATCCTGTATAATCTACCGTGGCAAATATCTCCTGCTTATTCAAAAGTTCGATAAACCGGTTAATCTGGTCTACATTTCCGGCCTTTGCATCAAAGCTCAGCAGGCCGCTCTTGGCATCATAACTGCTGATCTCTGCCGTAACCAGCCCCGAGGCACAGGAAGCCACTACCCGCTCTGTCTCACTGTCTACTCTTGGATAGGCCAGTACGCTGCTTTTGAGGCTCACCATACTGTTTCCCAGAGAAGATGCAGCCTGCAGTTCTTCATTCAGCAGATCGTACTCGTCACATGATGCCACAATATCCGTCCTCTGGTTATACTCCTCCAGCTCCTTCAGCTGCACGTTATAATACATCGCACGACCGCCCATAATACCGACAAGTAAAAACATAACCGCAGCCAGCGCAAACAGCGGAATCATCATTTTTCTCCGTTTTTTCCTCCCCGCTTCCTTCTCTGGGTCTTTCACAACCCGGGACAGAATCGAAGTCTTGGGATCTGTCTTTATCAGCCCTCCCACAGTCAACGCAAAGTGTGTCAGCTCCTGTCTGCCTCCGTCGGCTTTTCCGGGCTTCACCACCGGCTCCAGCTGCAGTGCATCCGCTTCCATCTCTGCATCAATCTGCCCGATACTGTCTTTATATATCTGCAGTTCATCCTCTGACAAACCTGCTATGTACACCTGTGGAATCTTCTGTGCCAGATCCTGTGCCTTGGCAAACTGCAGAAGTGTGCTGACAGTACGTGCTGTCTCCGCAGCGAATTCCGGAGTACCGGACTCGGAAAACATTCGGTTCCTGCTGGAATATTTATATTCTCCGTCTACCAGAAGCAGGTTGATCAGTGACATATCATCTGCAAACTGAATAATGCAGGTTGAGCCTTTCAGCTGCGGAAGCCTTTTGGCCAGCCTCATGGTCACGCCCACTGCACTTTCCACACCGCTGATTGTAATATCCAGTCCTGCGAAGCTCTCCATATATCCGCGCACAAGTTCCCGCGGTGCCACAGCTGCAAAAAACTGTTTTAATTTACTTTTCTTTTTATCCCCCTCAGATAACGGAAAATAGCCGTAAACCGGATTGGAGATCCTCTCCACATCCGTAAATTCACGGCTGATATATTCCATCATTTGTTTTGGCTTCATCGCCGGTGCATCCACCACTTTCGTGGTGAACTGATTACTGTCGATAACCAGGTATACATTCTTCTTCGGGATATTGTTGGTCTCCCACAGATTCCGGATGATATCCCTGAACCCCTCCTCATCTGTGATGGTTCCGTTCAGGATACATCCCCTGTTATCCATCGAGTAATAAAGCGATTTTGCATGAATGTTTCCGCCGGAAACGTCCCCGTCCACAACGCGAATGTACCGGTTGGACAAATATACAACTACCATATCCTGCTGCCTCCTTATTCCATACCTGCGATACCATCATAAGAACCATACAGTGCGCTGAACACAGCCACCATAACAAATGCCACCACGATTCCCATGATTATCAGCATGATTGGTTCCACATATGACACCATCTTATTGATTGCAATATCTGCGTCAAATTCCATGGCATCCGCCGTTGCCAGCAGCATGGAGTCAAGACTTCCCGTTTCTTCCCCTACCCGGATTGTATCGGAGAGTTTTTTCACAAACCCATCCACCATATCCAGTCCATCGCTCAGGTTGTTTCCGGCCCGGACATAGGGAATTACTTCATCAAACTGCATATCTATGTAATCGTTGCCCACCGTATTTCTTGCAATCTGCAGTGCAGGCACGATCGGAATTCCTGCCGAATAAAGGGAACTTAGAGTCCTTGCAAACCGGGCGGTACAGATAATCTTCTGCAGCTTGCCGAACACTGGCATATGCAGAAGCACCCTGTGCCACTTCCGCCGGAACCCCGGTATCCTCAGCAGTGCCTTCCATCCGACCCAAATCCCCAGCAGTGCCGCTATGGCAAGAAACCAGTAGCCCTGCATAAAATCACTGATTCCATTGAGGATACGGGTAGGCAGCGGCAGAGTCTCCATGGTATCAAAAAGCTCCTGGAGCTGAGGCATAACAAACTTCGTCAGAACCATGACAACCCCAATAATCATCACACCCAGTATCTTCGGGTACACAAGGGAACTGGATATCTTTCCGTTCAGCCGGTGCTCCTTTTCGAACATCAGCGCCATCTGCATGGATACCAGCTCCAGATTACCGCTGCTCTCTGCAGAGCGGTACATATAAATCATCAGGGGAGGAAATGCACCGTTCTGTGCCTCCATCGCTTCGGAGAGTGAGATACCCTGCCGGATCTGACGGACCATGTCCTCATAAACCTGACGCTCATTCGGCTTGATCGCCTCTCCATTTGCAATGATATTAAGCGCCCTCACCAGAGTCACTCCTGCCCCAACCAACGTGGACAGCTGCCGGGAAAAATCAGCCAGCACCTTGGGCTTAAACTGCTTCCGGTTCTTCCCGGAGCGTACCTCCTTTGCCGAAAGCAGAAAAGCATCCTGGTCGTGAAGCCGGAGCTGCAGCTCCGCTTCGCCCCCCGCATTCATGGTGCCCGATATCTTTTTTCCATCTATCGTCTGAGCCTTATACTTGTATTGTGCCATCAGACGTACCTCCCTTATTTTCCCTGTTTCGGTAATATTTTATTATATCAGAATACCCAAATACCAGTCAATCATCTGGTTCCCCCAGAGCAGGCCCAATATCATGCCCGCACACAGAAACGGCCCGAACGCAAACTGTTCCTTGCGCCCTTTCTTTTTCGATGCCAGCAGATAGATCCCGTACCCACCTCCCAGCAGGATGCCGAAAACCGCGGATGCCAGAACCATCCTCCCTCCAAGGAACAGCCCGCCCGCTGCCATCAGCTTGATATCTCCACCACCAAAAGCCCCTGGAATAACAATTGCCAGGAGCAGCATTGGCACACTGATGCATATCATGCCAATCAGCCTCTGCCCAATCGTGATCTCCCTCATCAAAAACATGCCCGCCACAGCCAGAACCACGATGGCAACTGAACAGCCATCCGCGATCTCCATGGTGTCAATATCCATCAGTGCAACGACTGTCAGAACCCCCGCGAAAGCAAATATCAGCACCGCTTTCACATAATCCCCACCGTAATATCCATAATACAGGGCGCAGAACAGGGCTGCCGCACCGCCTGCCGCCTCCGTAAGCGTATCCCGTACCCCGATCTTTCCGCTACAGTAACGGCACTTCCCTTTCAGGAATATATAGCTGAATATGGGAATCAAATCCGCAGCCCCCAGGTCATGGGAACATGCCGGACAGACCGAACGGCCCTTAATAAAAGACATTTTCTTAGGGACACGATAGACGATCACATTTAAAAACGAAAACACACAGGCGCCTGCGAAAAATACAAGTATACACAGAAGCGCTTCACATATCATTAAGCCCATATCATTTCTCCGTATTTTAATTTCAGAAGTAAAATTCCTCTTATGAAAACAAAAAAGTGCATGCTTCCACTTTTTCCCTTTCATAAAAAGGGGAATTCACCCGGTTTTGACCGAATAAATTCCCACTTCTCATCTAATCAGCATATTGATGAATCTTCCGGTAGACTTCCCATGTATCAGTATCATCAGCTGAATCATACTGATACTGCACCAAAAATCTTCCCTTCTGATAACTCATGGTATCTACGCAGTTCTTTCTGGTATTCCATGAAACTAAATGTATCTCCCCCTCTGCTCCAGAGAAACTGACAATATCTTCTTCTGCAGATTTGAGCATCCCGCTTGAACGGGTGCTGTCCATAATAGAGGTGGCTGAGCCGTAATACTCTAAACTGAGGAGATTCATGTTCAGAACAACATTCTTTGCTTCGCGCAGAGCCTGCCGCTCCTGAACTGACTGGTCCCAAATCCATAGGGTCGGTGCAAGAACCACTAGGGAGATTATCAGGACGATCAGAGCTGTTTTGCATGCTCTAAGGAACTTGTTTTTGTAGGTGAGGGATTCATAATTATTGTTTGGCATATGTAATTATGAACCTCCCCCCTAGTAAATATTACCTGCTAGTTTTTTGTAACTGTCCAGCCTGCTGCAGTTGCATCATCACCAGTTGTTGCATTCATATTCCATGTTGCTGTATAGTCATCATTATTATATACAAATGTTACAATTTCCGTATACCCCTGCGTGGCAGTTGTATCGCCATCCGCTACCGTAGCTGTTGTATATGTAGCAAATGGTGCCGTCAATCCAGTGGTTCCAGTTGGAACAACCGGCACTCCATTTACTGTATAATTTTCATCTAATGGACTCATTCCGGTCTGATCACTAGCCTGCCCAGCAGCATAATCTGCCTGCAGCTGTGAAAGGATTGTAGCCGCATCTGCTTTACAGTTTGCCTTATTTGCTTTGTCTACATATCTTAATAAACTTGGCACGAGAACTGCTGCAAGAATCAAAATGATTACAATTACAACAATCAGTTCTACAAGCGTAAAGCCTTTCTTATTTTTGGCTTTCTGCCTTAAATTTTTCAACATATAATTTTCCTCCTGAATAATTATCTTCGTCCTCCCCTTGCACCGTTTAGAATCACATATGTGACCCACGGAAGAACCATATGTCATGCATCACGACATATGAAACTGATACTGCTTTGATTTTACCCCTGTTTGTCAGTTTTTGTCAATATGTGGCGACTTATTTGCCCTATTACTTTTTAATTTTCATGAGATTTCATGCCATTATTTGCGCTTTCTTTGCGCTTCATTCACGATCTCTTTGCACGTGCCATTCAAAAAACATATGATATGAGCAGGCAGGCCTGTTTTTTCAACCCATATCAGAACCGTTTTTTAAATCAAAAACACTTCCTGATCATCGGGTACAAATAGATTTCCACTGTAGTATTTTTTTCCTTCTTCAGAATATAGTTTCTTCCTCTCCCCCAAACGAGTGTCTTCTGTGTGATAAAGAATCAGATTCGAAGCCTTCAGCTCTTCAGCCAGCTCACAGGCTTCCCTCACCGTACTGTGGTGCTTTTCATATGGTTTGAATTTATCAGCTTCACTATAGAGACAGAAAGCCTCATGCATCAGCCAGTCACTGTCCCTGACATACTCTGCTTCACATGGATTATATGGTTCATCCCCGCAGCAGGACAGCTTTTTCCCATCCCTGGTATTCAACGAAAAGCCAAACTGTTTCGCCTTTGTAGAACCAATATCAAAAAAGGTAACCTCACAGTCCAGTATTTGTTTCTTATCGCCGCTTTCAAGTGGTATCAGCTGAATTCGCCCTCCGATATGCTGCGTCACCTTTTTCATTATAGTCAGCTCCGCAATCGTTGTAATCGTCGAAATCAGCCCGCTATGGCAGTAAATCCGAACATCACCTTCATATTTCCCCTGATTCATCTTCTGTCCGATCATTCTTATAAGCCAGAACAGCCCCAGCAGATGATCTATGTGCTCATGTGTTATAAAAATATCGTGAATCTCTTCGAGTGGTATTTGTGTGTCTTTCAGAATACGCAGTATCTGATTGCCACCCCCTGCGTCTACCAGAAAATGCCTGTGATCTTCCGAAAGAGCAAAGCAGGTATTGTAACATTCTGTCACCGTTGCGTTCCCGGTACCCAATATTGTCAATTTCATAACTATCTCCTGTACTTTTTTCCTGTCTGGTCCTGAAGTAATCCCCTCAGTATCGCATCATCGTCTGCCTGTCACCGGTCTATTCATAGTATTTCATAAGTGCCTGTGTCCCCAGTTCCCCGTATCCCTCTGCCTCGAGTTCTTCACAGTTTGCAAGCACCTGGCTGAGCATCCCCAGATCCAGTTCGCTCATATTTGCTTCAATCAAAGCCAGCTTCATGTCTTTGATAAAATGCTTCATGAAAAAGCCCGGTGCATAGTCATCTGCCAGTATCTTTGGACCGAATGCCTCCAGCTGCCTGCTGCCCGCAGCCCCTGTGGATACGGACTTCAGTACAGTTTCCAGGTTCAGTTCCTTTGCCTTTGCATAAGCAAGCGCCTCACAGACACCTGACAGTGCCCCGGCAATCATGATCTGGTTTGCAAGTTTACAGTTCTGGCCGCAGCCTGCCTTCCCCTGATAATTGATATTTGTACCCATAGCTTCAAACAGAGGAAGACATACCTCGTAGTCCTCCCGGTCCCCGCCTGCAAGTATGGAGAGAGTGCCCTCTTTCGCACCCCTGTCACCACCGGTTACAGGGGCATCTATTACATGGTAACCTTTCTTTTTACCCTCCGTATATATTTTCTCTGCTATCTGCGGACTGGTAGTTGTCATATCAATCAGATACGCGCCCTCATCTGCACTATCCAGTATATTTTCCGCATCAAAATATACTTCTTCTACATCCTTCGGGAATCCTACAATCGTAATGACAGCCTCACAGCCCGCCACACAGCTCTTTATGGTATCGTGGAAAACCGCTCCTTCCGCAGTTAAATCCTCTGTTTTCGCTTTATCTCTTGCATAGATATGCAGTTCAAATCCCGCTTTCATCAGATTACGCACCATGGATTTCCCCATGATACCAACTCCTATAAATCCTATCTTCTTCATTTTATCACCCTCGTCTTCTTTTTTCGGAAATCACTTACATTCTTTCCGGATCGTAATTAATATCTTTCAGTATCTGCTCCGTAAATTCATATATGATTTCTTTCAATGCTGAAACATTATTTTATTATAATATATCAGGAAACCTGCTACAATAGATAAAATTATCTTTCTATCCGGCACACTGATAAATTACGTTGAAAACTCCAAATGAAAGTGCTATACTGTAGCCACAGTTTACTAAAGAGAATATCTGGGGAGGTATTTATGAAGCGAAAGAAAGGTGGATTCACCCTGGTAGAATTGATCGTTGTTATTGTTATCATATTAGTTCTTGCTGCCGTCCTTGTACCTTCACTTTTAAGATATGTGTCCAAGGCTAAAAACGCATCTGCAATCTCCGAGTGCAGCGAGGTGCTCCAGGCTTCCGCCCGGACTGCTGCTGATCTGGCCTCCGAAGGAACACTCACCTCGCAGATATTGAATGACAGCAGGCCCATTATTCTACAACAGGCGAATGTAAGCGGTTCATTTAATACCGAGATCGAATTTGAGGAAGATGACGCGACAATATTGGCATTTGAATATTTGTCCGGGAACAACCTTCATGTAGTTTATGACATCAACCACGATCCACGCATATACGTAGATGAAGAAGGAAGCGCTACACTTACACGGATGAACACCTTCATCAAACAGGCATCTGATTATATTACAGATCTAAAAAAAGATAATCCAAACTTAAATTCTCTTGACCGTCTCAAACTGATTGAAAACGCTGCAAAAAATGGTGGTCTTTTGTCAGTAACTGAGAGACAGAAAAAGGGAACTCCCTACGAAAAAAACGACTTATACTGGCATCCTTATTATATAGGCAGCGTTGGGCAGGAAAATCCCCCCATGGTTCTGTTTGCCAATACCGCTGCTGAAACACATGGCGGCTGGTCTGCTAAGTTAATCTATGTAGATGGAAAAGTTTATCAGGCTCCCGATAAGAGCAACATAAACATTGCCGGCTGGGGAACCGGAAACTCACCTGTATACGACTATAATTCTTTGCAAACCTGGTTGGAAGACAATAAATACACCGAAGTAAAATAGTTTTATCAATAGCAAAAACCATCTGTTACCTGGCTGACTCAGCCGAATAGCAGGTGGTTTTATTTTTTTCCAAACTGCATACTTCTAACATATGCATAATTTTTATAGTATTCATACCATAAATATATTACAATATACATATCATACGGACAGGAGGACTCTCTATGGAACTTTCGAAACAGCTTGCGGCGCAAATAGTCAATGCAGTTTACGAGGTAGTGGAAAACGACATCAATCTAATCAACACGTCAGGCATCATCATTGGCAGCACGAATCCCCGGCGCATCGGCACTTTCCATGAAGCTGGCTGTGAAGCTGTTAAAACAGGCACTCCCATCTTTGTAGACAACGGCCATACATTCAAAGGCGCACAGAACGGGATTAATTACCCGATTTTTCTGGACGGGCATCCCGTTGCCGCCATCGGCATCACCGGAAATCCGAATGAGCTTAAACAATTTGGTTTCCTGATCACTAAGATTACGGAAGTGTTTCTCAAGGAGCAGCAGCTGAACAAAGAGCTTCTCTCCGAAAACCGCTCCCTGCATTATCTGATCACTTCACTTATTTATGACAATATCCAGAACCAGAAGCAGCTGGAATTGCTCCTGGAGAAATATCAGATCGATCCTTCAAGTGAGTATGCCGCCATGTCTATCAAAATGCCGGACACCTCCCTTGAGCCTTCGCTGCGTTTTTATTTTGCCGCTCTGGGCTGCCGTCTTTCCCTCTATCTGTACCCTAATGAATGGATCGTAATATTTGACAGGGAAACCTTTGCCCGTTTTTCTTCCGATGAATTTGCCAGCAAATTTAAGGGACGTGTGTATTCAGGAATGGGGCCGTTTTGTACGCTCTATCAGCTGGACCAGTCCTACCACAGCGCCCAGATTGCCAGGGAACATGCACTGCAGCTGAACGCCGTCTTCTGCAATATTGAAGACATTTCCATAGAATTCATCCTGGAAAGCCTTCCCGGCAATATTCAGAAGCTTTACGCAGATCATATCCTGAATTCACTGAATCCGAAGGAGCTGCACATACTGAAAACTTATTTCACCTGCAGCCTTTCTTTAAAAGACGCATCGGAGGCACTTTTTATCCACAAAAACACCCTGCAATACCAGTTGGATAAGATCGGCGAAAAAACCGGACTAAATCCCCGGGTATTCCAGGATGCGTTCCTTCTCCAGTTCGCACTGCTCTGCCGGCAGGATGTTTAAAGGGATGCATTCATCGGTCAGTACCTCTGGACAATCCCTATATTCCGTACATTAGTACCTATAACAAATATATCTTATATTTTCACTTTTTTATAGTATCTGTAACGTAGTTATTTATCAACAATTTGCTATACTTAATACATACAGATTACCATTGATTCTGCACCCCTTTTTAAATAACAATTATAAATCCGGAGGTATTGTTTATGAAAGCAGTCGTTGCTGTTGATTCTTTTAAAGGCAGTTTAAGTTCCATGGAGGCCGGGAATGCGGTCCGCGAAGGTATCCTGAAAGCATGTCCCGATGCCAGCGTAATTGTCAGGCCATTGGCTGACGGAGGAGAAGGTACAACCGATGCCCTCATAGAGGGACTGGGCGGTGAGCGCATGGAAATCACCGTAACCGGCCCTCTCGGCGAACCTGTTTCCGCCTGTTATGGATACCTGAAAGAAACCGGTACCGCCATTATTGAAATGGCATCCGCCGCAGGCATCACCCTGATTCCGGGAGATATGCGCAACCCGCTTGCCGCCACTACCTATGGTGTGGGCGAAATGATAACGGATGCAGCTGAAAAAGGATGCCGCAATTTTATTATAGGAATCGGCGGAAGCGCCACCAACGATGGCGGTATCGGCATGCTCCAGGCCCTTGGATATGTCTTTTTGGATGAAGACGGCCATGAAACAGGCCGGGGTGCCCAGGCTCTCTCAGGAATCAGCAGGATCTGTACCGACAATGTTTACCCCTGGTTGTCCGAATGTACATTCCAGGCTGCCTGTGACGTAACCAACCCGCTCTGCGGAGAAAACGGCGCCACATACATATACGGCCCGCAAAAAGGAGTCACCGAAGAAATGAAACCCCGGCTGGACGCCGCTCTGGCCCACTTCGCCCGAATCACCGCTGATACCTTCGGCTCCGATCATGTCCAGGCTCCCGGTGCAGGTGCTGCCGGAGGTCTTGGTTTCGCTCTTCTCAGTTACCTGAACGCCCGCCTCACACCCGGGATAGACCTGATTCTGGACGCAGTCCGTCTGGAAGAAGATTTAAAAACCGCAGACATCGTAATCACCGGTGAAGGCCGCCTCGACCATCAGACCGCTATGGGCAAAGCGCCTGTCGGAGTCGCCGCTCTTGCACAAAAATACAACACCAAAGTACTCGCATTCGCCGGAAGCGTCACCCCGGATGCCCGTGCCTGCAACGGTGCCGGAATCGACGCCTACTTCCCCATAGTCCGCGGAATCACCACTCTGGAAGAAGCCCTCACCCCGGAAAATGCAGCCCGGAACCTGACTGATAGTACGGAACAGGTTTTCCGCCTCATAAAAGTTCTGTCAGATCACAAATATAAACAAACAGAGGGATTAAATTGACGTTCCAGACTGTTCTTTCAAACGATAAGTATAGTCATCGGAAAAATTTTACTGCGACCATAGCAATTCCCAGCACAGACAGTACTATTCCAGTCGCCCGGTTCAGAGTCTTAGCCGGAGCCTTATTCGCAAATTTGGCTGCTACTCTTGCCCCAATCAGCGTAAACAAGATGCATAATACAAGGGCAGGTACATCCGGCAATCCGCCACTGATGGAAAAATGGGATACGGCCCCTGTAAAAGCGGTAAATGCCATAATAAATACGCTTGTCCCCACTGCGGTCTTCAGCTCATATCCCAATATACTTGTCAGCATCAGCAGCATCATCATACCGCCGCCTGCCCCAATAAATCCACAGATAAATCCGATCACGATACCACACAGTATCGACTGGATCACCTTTGTTCTGGTGCTTTTTTCCTCCTGCTTTTCCTTTGTGGTCATAACCGGTTTTACGATAAATTTGATTCCCAGAAGCAGAGTCATAAAGACAGAAAAGCTTCCCATCGTTGTATTGGGGACCAATGAAGCGATATAGCTGCCAAACAGGGTGAATACCAGAACCGTGCAGAGCATTACCACCCCATTTTTTATATCCAGGTTTTTGTGCTTTCCATATGTATATGCAGAGACTGCCGATGCCAGCACGTCAGATGCAAGTGATATTCCCACCGCTTCATATGCATCAAATCCGAGAAATGTGATCAGCATTGGCGAAATCACCGCTGCCGCGGAAAGTCCCGCCAGTCCCGTTCCGATCCCTGCTCCCATTCCTGCCGCCAGGCAGACAAGTATCTTCGCTATCATCATTCATCCCCCCGTCTTATTGTCTCTAAATTACTTGACATTCTGCACAGAATCTTTTCAAACATCTGCTTTTCTTCTTCCGTGATCCCCCTGAAAATCTTCTCCATGACCCCGGCCTGAGCCTCCAGCGCCTTTTTAAGCGGCACTGCCGCCTCCTTCGTAACTTCCAGATGGCTGATCCGCCTGTCTTTCTCATCCTCCCTGATTGAAAGCGCCCCTCTTTTTACCAGCAGCTCAACGGCCTTTGATACATAAGACTTGGCAATATGGCGGTATTCTACTATATCCCTGGCAGTATCATACTGGGGATTGTTATGAAGAAATAGAAGTACATCTACTTCCACTTTGCTCATCCCAAATTCAACAGCAACTACATTGATGCTGCCGCTGTAGAGCTTGTTGAATAGGTTCGTAATTGATAAAAATTCACCTGTTGAAAGCATATTTCCATCCTCCTGTTTGATCGGTTAGATTGTATCCTGCAGAATCGAATTAAGTTCATTATAGAACTGTTCTCCAATGAACTATTCTAGCATAAAAATGAAGTTTGTCAATTCATTTTAAAATAATGGATGTTTTCAAAAAAACAGTTGAAATTCATAGAAAAAAGAGATATAATAATCAAGGTTCGTCTCACGGACCACAGGCTGAAATAGCTCAGTTGGTAGAGCACTTCACTCGTAATGAAGGGGTCGTCGGTTCAAGTCCGATTTTCAGCTTTCGCAAAAAAGGCCGCAAACCCGGTGTTTTCAAGGGGGTGCGGCTTTTTTGATGCTCTTTTTGGGATCGAACGTATTTTCGAAAAGCCCCCGCTAAGATAGTCGTATTATGACGGGCTATTATTTCCTATCTCAAGGGCACAGTATATGGATGGATTGTTGCCAGCCATTTTAGTTTTTAGTCCACATATTCAATGTCCAGAAAATAATAAAAATCAGTTACATTCTTAGATATTGACATGCTAGGATTTTCTAACCGCCCTCTGACTCTCCTTATTACCTCTCTGTATGAATCCCAATAGTCCTCTTTCTTTGTCGGTTCTGTTGGATTTCTTGTGCTTACTACCATGTAAACTTGTTTTCCTAAGCCATCTACTATCTTTTCGTCAACAAGATATCCCTCATGAATAATCCCGGGTATATAAATGCCTGTTTCTTCATATACTTCATTTGCACTCACACCCCATATATTAGCAATATAATCTGTGGTATAAAAATCTGTATTGAATCCATTAAATACAACTGAATATTGTTCTGTTAGCATAAAAACTCCAAAAATGTATGCTTTGTAACTAATATATGCATTTCTCGAAATCCTGTTTTGCATTAACCGTTTTGTTGCATTACCTCAAACAAACATCTGTTTCTTATTCTTATAACGTTATAATTGTTTTCCCAGAAGATCATCCACTGAAACTTTAAAAATATCTGCGATTTTGGCGTAAGTTAATCGCCGTATGATTGTTTACTTAATATGAGGGAGCTATCTCCTCACTACTTTAGCTCCTTTCCCACCACATGAAAAGCCCGGTATCCTGATTATGATATGATCCCTCTAAAGTA
>LDAQ01000025.1 GCA_001028025.1 Faecalicatena fissicatena
TTGGAGGTTCCGGCGGGCAAGGCTTAGGAGGCTCTGGCGGGCAAGGCTTAGGAGGTTCCGGTGGACAAGGTTTCGGAGGCCTCGGAGGACACGGTTCCGGAGGTTCCGGCTTCGGGTCATGAATGAGATCGATCAGCCATTTAAATGCCTCATAAAATCCCCGGGCATAGAGAGAATGCAGGAAGAATTCATATACTTCAGGCATAGCAGTTTTTAAATATTCCAGTTTATCCAGTGTGAATTTATACTTATGTGTTGCCAGTTCATAAAGTGTGCAATTGTTTTTATTTGTCAATTGAACAGCAGTTTCCTGTGCCATATTCCTGGTTAAAGGCTGTGGGGAATGCGGTTTCGTATAATGAATGAGTACCATAAGTTTTTTTATAGAATATTCTTTTTTTGTATACCCGACTGCCTGTAATGCGCTGACAAAGTTTTGAAGCATATCTGCATCGGGGAAGGTGATTCTGGCTTCCATGGTCAGGGAATCTGTCTGAGAAAATTCGCCCAGCTTAAACCCTGTCAGCCACCAGTGAATTGCGCTTCGCCTGATCAGTACTTTACGGTTTTTCTTAAGTACAAAGGACAGCGGCATAAGTTCAGCATCGCTGACCGCTTCATAAAAGGTCCCTTTAAATTTTTCATAGTCAATGTCTTCTCTTGTCGTATTGTAGATTCCAATTTCTCCTCCGGTAGTAATGCCGTACTGACCTTTCCAAAGTTCAATCAGCCAGCGTTTTCCACCATAAGAAAATGTGATCGGTTCACAATCCATTATCATGTTAAAAAATGGGGACCCCTCGTCATAGGCCTTACAATACCCCATTTCTCTTTGCCAGCAGTTCATCAGGGAATAAAAATAATCTCCCTTCATATCATAGGCGAACCCGGTTTCCTTTAATTCCGCGTTCACATTGGCGGCCAGCAAAGCTTTATCCGAAGTAGGACTGAAGTTTCGTGTATGCACCTTCCAGACGATGAGAAATATCAGTATCAGAAGGAGCAGGACAGCGCCAATTATAATTAATATGGTCAACATGGATAGAATCCTTTCAATCTATTTACTATATTTTATTCTGCAGAAAGTAAACAGTACCGGATTTCAGGTGAAAGTTAATAAATTAATCTTATGCAGATAACTTAGGATTAATTTTAAATAAAATAACAATTCAGAAGCTTTTGTTTCAGGTAAGGAACTCTATTGACAAAACGGAATATCGAAGGTATCATAAATAAAACAATAGGGAGGAAGTTATTTATGAAAAAGAGTAAAATGATTTTGAGTGTTCTTTTGGCAGGCACAATGGTGCTTGGGTTAGCAGGATGTGGCAGTCCATCCAAAAGTACATCGGACAATGCATCAGACAGTAAGACTTCTGATTCTTCAGACGGCGACACCTTTAAGATTGGCGGAATCGGACCAACCACAGGCGGGGCAGCAGTTTATGGACAGGCAGTTAAGAACGCCGCAGAGCTCGCGGTAAATGAAATTAACGAAGCCGGCGGTATCAATGGCAAGCAGGTTGAATTGAATTTTCAGGATGATGAGCACGATGCAGAAAAGGCAGTTAATGCATATAACACATTGAAAGACTGGGGTATGCAGGCTCTGCTCGGAACTGTAACGTCTACACCATGTGTTGCAGTTGCCAATGAAGCATATGCTGACAATATGTTCTTACTTTCACCATCAGGATCAGCAGTTGAATGCGTACAGTATGATAATGCATTCCGCGTATGTTTCTCAGACCCTAACCAGGGACTGGCATCAGCGCAATATATTGGTGAGAATAAGCTTGCTTCAAAGGTAGCGGTAATCTATGACAGCTCCGATGTATACTCATCAGGGATCTATGAGAAGTTTGCAGAAGAAGCAAAGAATCAGGATTTTGAGATCGTTGCTGCAGAGGCATTTACCGCTGATAACAACAAAGATTTCTCAACACAGATTCAGAAAGCAAAGGATGCGGGAGCAGATCTTGTATTCCTGCCAATATACTATACCGAAGCATCCCTGATCCTTGACCAGGCTAAAAAATCCGGCTACGATACAAAATTCTTCGGATGCGACGGTCTGGACGGAATCCTCTCTGTTGAGAACTTTGATACATCTCTTACGGAAGGCGTAATGCTTCTTACACCATTTGCAGCGGACGCGGAGGATGAGGCAACTCAGAAATTCGTATCAGAATACAAAGAAAAATATGGAGATACACCGAACCAGTTCGCAGCGGATGCTTATGATGGAATGTATGCAATCAAGGCTGCATTTGAAGCTGAGAATGTGACTCCGGATATGAGTATCAGCGATATCTGTGAAGCAGCTAAGAAAGGTATAACATCCATCACAGTCGATGGCCTGACTGGCGGAGAAGAAGGAATTACATGGACAGCTGACGGGGAACCGAACAAATCCCCAAAAGCAGTTATCATCACAGATGGTGCTTACAAAGCAATGTAATAACATAAAAAAGGCAAAAGAGAGCGAAGGGCTTCCGAAGGACAGTTCTTCGCTCTCTTTTTGCAGAGAAAAGGAGTTCGATAAAACCATTGTCGGAACCGCTGGTATATGCTATACTTTTGTGAGAAAAAAGAATGAGAAAGAGGTGCCTTATGAGTTTTTTGTCGTATTTAATTAATGGCATAAGCCTTGGCAGTGTCTATGCAATCATAGCGCTGGGTTATACCATGGTTTATGGTATTGCCAAGATGTTGAACTTTGCTCATGGTGATGTCATTATGATTGGCAGTTTTGTTGTGTTTATAACCACGAGCGCAACAGGAATGAATCCACTGCTGGCAGTTTTACTGTCTGTTGTAGTCTGTACCATACTTGGTATGGTGATTGAAAGATTGGCTTACAAGCCGCTTAGGGGAGCTTCGCCCCTTGCCGTACTGATTACAGCGATTGGTGTCAGTTACTTTCTGCAGAACATTGCACTCCTTTTGTTTGGTGCAAATCCGAAATCCTTCACATCTGTAGTAAAGATTCCTGCGCTGAATCTGGCTGGCGGCAAATTGATTATTTCAGGGGAGACGATTGTCACAATTGTAACCTGTATCGTAATCATGATTGTTCTGACCATGTTTATGAAGACAAAACCAGGACAGGCAATGCTGGCTGTATCCGAGGATAAAGGAGCAGCGCAGTTGATGGGTGTAAATGTCAATAAAACGATTTCACTTACATTTGCCATCGGTTCCGGTCTGGCAGCGATTGCAGGTGTGCTTTTGTGCTCTGCATATCCATCCCTGACACCTTATACGGGATCTATGCCGGGTATTAAGGCGTTTGTTGCAGCGGTGTTTGGAGGAATCGGTTCTATCCCGGGCGCACTTCTTGGAGGAGTGATTCTTGGTGTAATTGAAATTCTATCCAAGGCATATATTTCCTCACAGCTTTCGGATGCAATTGTATTCGGTGTACTGATTATTGTGCTGCTTGTGAAGCCTACCGGTATTCTGGGTAAGAAGATCAACGAGAAAGTGTAGGTGGAATAGATGAAAAAGAAGATGCTAAATACAACTAAGAACAATTTAATTACATATGGTATGGTGATTATTGCCTATATTATCGTGCAGATATTCGTGCTGTCAGGCAGCCTGTCTAATCTGATGCAGGGACTTTTAGTACCTCTTTGCACCTATGTCATTCTTGCACTCTCCCTGAATCTGACGGTAGGGGTGCTTGGTGAGCTGAGTCTCGGGCATGCAGGTTTCATGTGTATTGGTGCATTCACAGGCGCCTTTTTTTCAAAATGCACCTTTGGAACGATTCCGGACGGGCTTCGCTTTTTCCTTGCCATTCTGCTCGGCGCACTGGTGGCAGCAATTTTCGGCATATTAATCGGAATTCCCGTACTCCGTCTGCGTGGTGATTATCTGGCCATTGTGACACTGGCATTTGGGGAAATTATTAAAAATGTTATGAATGTATTGTATGTGGGGAAAGATTCAGCCGGATTTCACTTTTCATTGAAGGATCAGATGTCATTGAACCTTGCAGATGGCGGCGAAGTCATCATTAAAGGTGCCCAGGGAATCTCAGGAACACCGAAGAATTCTACATTTACAATAGGTATTATTCTGGTTCTGATCACCTTGTTTATTATTTTGAATCTGATGAACTCCAGAGATGGACGTGCAGTTATGGCCATCCGTGATAACCGTATTGCGGCAGAATCAATTGGAATCAATATTACAAAATATAAATTGATGGCATTTGCAGTTTCTGCCAGTCTTGCGGGTGTAGCTGGCGTCCTCTATGCGCATAACCTTGCAACACTGACAGCGCTTCCGAAGAATTTTGGTTACAATATGTCCATTATGATCCTTGTATTTGTAGTCCTCGGCGGAATCGGCAATATGCGCGGATCCATTATAGCGGCAGTTCTGCTTACCCTTCTCCCGGAGGTGCTCCGCGGGCTCAATGACTATCGTATGCTGATTTACGCAGTTGTACTGATTGTTATGATGCTCTTTAACTGGAGCCCGAAGGCTCAGGAATGGAAGGCCCGCCATTCACTGAAGAAGTTGTTTGGCAGAAAAGATACTGCAGCGAAAGGGGGAAACTAAGATGGCGTTATTAGAAGTAAAAAACCTTGGAATCTCATTCGGGGGTCTGCGTGCGGTAGACGCATTTGATGTCGCTATCGAATCCGGTCAGCTCTATGGTTTGATTGGACCGAATGGGGCGGGAAAGACGACTGTTTTTAATCTGCTGACAGGAGTATACCAGCCGACAGAAGGCAAAATCCTCCTCGATGGAAAAGATATAACCGGGAAAAAAACCATAGACATTAACAGAGCCGGTGTGGCCCGTACCTTTCAGAATATTCGTCTGTTTCCAGCATTGACAGTACGGGATAACGTGAAGGCCGGTCTTCACAATGGACATCGCTATAGTACCGTGGAGGGAATTTTAAGGCTTCCACGCTATCGCAGGGTGGAAAAAGAGATGAACGAAAGAGCAATGGAATTATTAAAGGTCTTTGATCTTGATAAAGAGGCAGAATATCTTGCATCCAACCTTCCCTATGGAAAACAGAGGAAGCTTGAGATTGCAAGGGCTCTTGCAACGGATCCAAAACTCCTTCTTCTGGATGAACCGGCCGCTGGAATGAACCCCAACGAGACAAATGAACTGATGGATACGATCAAGTTTGTACAAAAAGAATTCAAGATGACGATCCTTCTGATTGAGCATGATATGAAGCTGGTCAGCGGAATTTGTGAGAAGCTGACGGTACTGAACTTTGGTCAGGTACTTGCCCAGGGGAATACAAAAGACGTGCTCAGTAATCCGGAAGTTATTACAGCTTACTTAGGCGAATAGGAGGGGATATAGTTGTCAATGTTGAAAATTACAGATTTGGAAGTATATTATGGGGTAATCCAGGCAATCAAAGGTATATCCTTTGAAGTAAAAGAAGGTGAGGTCATCGCACTGATCGGCGCAAATGGTGCCGGCAAAACGACGATTCTTCACACGGTCACCGGATTGATTGCACCTAAAGCAGGAAAAATTGAATTTGAAGGAACGGATATTACGAAGACGCCAGCTCATAAGATTGTATCTATGGGAATGGCGCACGTACCGGAAGGCAGACGTGTGTTTGCACAGCTTTCGGTATATGAGAATCTGAAGCTTGGTGCATATACAAGATCGGATAAGACTGAGATAGAAGAGACACTGGAGATGGTGTATAAGCGTTTTCCAAGACTGAAGGAGCGCAGGAACCAGGCGGCGGGAACCCTAAGCGGCGGTGAGCAGCAGATGCTTGCCATGGGAAGGGCGCTGATGAGCCATCCGAAGATCATTCTGATGGATGAACCATCTATGGGACTTTCCCCTATCTTTGTGAATGAAATATTTGATATCATCAAAGAGGTAAGTGCCGGCGGAACAACCGTACTTCTCGTGGAGCAAAATGCAAAGAAGGCATTAGGAATTGCAGACAGAGCATACGTTCTGGAAACAGGAAATATTGTACTGACAGGTGAGGCAAAAGCACTGATGAATGATGAGTCAATTAAGAAAGCATATCTTGGTGAATAAGGGGGCGTACTTGTGGACAACATTATTATTACAATTCAGAGACAATTTGGAAGCGGGGGAAAGACGGTAGGCGAAGATCTTGCCAAAGAGCTTGGTATTCCCTGTTATGGAAGGAACATCCTGCGCATGGCTTCAGACGACAGTGGAATCAATGAAAGATTATTTAATGAGGCCGATGAAAAGATTCAGTCGGGCAAGCTGTTTGGTATATCCAAGCATATTTATGACGGACAATTGATTCCTCCTGGAAGGGACAATTTCGTGTCTACCGAGAACCTGTTCTACTATCAGGCCAAGATAATCAAAGAACTGGCAGAAAAGGAGTCCTGCGTGATTGTAGGGCGCTGTGCAGGATTCGTACTCCGTGATAATCCCAACGCAATCAGTGTCTTTGTTCATGCGAATAAGCAGTTTTGTCTGGACAGAGCAGGAGAACGCGTGGCACTGACCGGGAAAGAGCTGGAGCGTTACGTGGAAGATATCGACAAATACCGGGGAAACTTTCACAGATACTATACAGGTCTGGAATGGGATGATGCGAAGAATTATGACTTGAGCATCGACAGCGGAAAAGTAGGATTTGAAAAGACGGGGGAGATTATAAAAGAGTATGTAAAGATTCGGTTTGGGAGGCTGCCTCAGGGGGGACGGGGGTAGTTGGGGCGCTTACCGAGAGCCGGGACGGACTGCGAAAAGCACCTGTCCTGTTGGAAATACAGGCCGCTGCGCCAAGCAGCAGTAAGAGGAAATCCGCAAAATCAGACTGAACCGAACGCATTCACCGTTTAATCTGGTGATTAAACGGCTCAGGCGTTCTAAAAAGCTGCTTCGGAAGCAGCTTTTTTCAGTCTGATTCTGCGGATTTCCTCTAACTGCTGCTAGTGCTCGCTAAATGCATTTCCAACAGGACAGGTGCTTTTCGCAGTCCGTCCCGGCTCTCGGTAAGCTGGTTGCATCCAGGCGGGAGGAAAGGATTCGTTTCACGGTGGGGACCGGACCGGGGCAGTGGATGGGATAGAACTGGTGTGACTGGAATTTCTCCAGTACGATTTTTAGGTATGTTTTTTAAAAGATTGGATTCACTTTTAATTACATTCAGTCTAGTTCCTGGGAGCTTACTGGTACCATAAAAGATACACCAATTCTATTCCATCCGTTGCTCCGGCTCGGGATCTCTCCGGGGAATGAGCCCTTAACTGCCGATTGGATGAAACAGCGAATGATAAGGTGAGTCCGGCGCGCGGCGGGGCAATGTCTGCTGGTGAAAAGTCCATAAAGCAAGCGTTAGAAGCTGTTGAAGAAAACGGAAGGGAAAGGGAGGGCAGAATTTGCCTTACCAGGCAAATTCTGATGCCGCCTGCGGTGCGAATGCATCGGCATTCGGACCAAATGCGGCATGTACCTCCCTTTTCCTTCCGTTTTCTTCTACAGCTTCTTAGCGAAGTGTCAGGACATTTCACCAGCAGACATTGCCCCGCCGCGCGCCGGACTCACCTTATCATTTGCGTCCCCATCCCTCAACAAGACCATAGCTCATTCACTTATCCCTCTTATTGATATTGTCCGCGTTGTCCCTTATAATAGACATCATAGCAAAAAAGCAACAAATCCGGAGGTGATTTTTATTAAGAGTATTATGATAATAGATGATGATGTCAGTATCGGCAATATGCTGGAGGAAGTACTAATCAGAGAAGGGTGCAGAGTATCACGGGCGTATTCAGGGACAGAGGCACTGCTCTTTCTGGAATCGAACAGGCCTGATCTGATTCTTCTTGACCTGATGCTGCCTGGACTTAACGGTGAGGAGGTGCTTCCTGAGATTAAAGGGATCCCTGTTATTGTGATCAGTGCTAAGGCGGAAGTAAGTGATAAAGTGGAACTTCTACTGGGCGGAGCTGCGGACTATATTACAAAACCGTTTGATATACAGGAGCTGCTGGCCAGAATCGCGGTACAGCTTCGGTATGCTTCCGGTGCGGGGCAGCCGCCGGTTCTGAACTGGGAGGAGCTGACGATGGATCTGGCTGCACACACGGTCAGTGTTGGAGGACGTGAGGTACATCTGACGAAAACAGAGTTTGCGATTTTGAAACTGCTTATGCAAAATCCGTCACAGGTGATTCCCAAGTCCGTCATGCTGGAGCGGATCAGTGAGGATACTCCGGATTGTGTGGAAAGCTCTTTGAAGGTCCATATCAGCAATTTAAGGAGAAAACTTAGGGACGCCGGGGAAAAGGATTATATAGAAGCGGTGTGGGGAATTGGTTTCAAACTGAAAGAAGAATAAAATCTTTACCATTTCTTTACTGCCTTCTTTACTGCTGTCTTAACCTTTATCAGTTAGAATGCCAGTATCAAACAAAAGGAGGCAACATAAATGGAATATGTTCTTACAACAGATTCTTTGAGCAAACAATATGGACATTTTAAGGCATTGAATGAGCTTTCCATCCATGTACCGAAAGGTGCTATTTATGGATTTGTCGGGAAAAACGGCGCCGGAAAAACCACATTGATCCGGTTGGTATGCGGACTGCAGAAACCCACTTCAGGAGAATATTCATTATATGGAATCAGCAGCAATGCTGACATAGCAAGATCCCGGAGGAGAATGGGAGCGGTAGTGGAAACCCCGTCCATCTATCTGGATATGACCGCGCTGGACAACATGAAAGAGCAGTACCGTATCCTGGGGCTGCCGTCTTTCGATACCATACCGGAACTTCTGAAGCTGGTCGGACTGGAAGATACCGGAAAGAAAAAAGCAAAGAACTTTTCTCTGGGGATGCGCCAGAGACTGGGGATCGCCATCGCTCTGGCAGGCGATCCGGATTTTCTCGTGCTGGATGAACCCGTCAATGGGCTGGACCCGCAGGGAATTATTGAGATGCGCGAGCTGATATTAAAACTGAATCGGGAGAGGCAGATCACAGTCTTGATCTCCAGCCATATTCTGGATGAATTGTCCCGGCTTGCAACACATTACGGTTTTATTGACAGGGGACATATGGTAAAGGAAATCAGTGCGCCGGAGCTGGAAGCCGCCTGCCGCAAATGTGTGCGTGCGGAAGTATCGGATATTGCTGTACTTTCAAAAGTACTGGATCAGATGGAACTGGACTATGAGGTCATTTCTGACAGCCAGGCGGACATCTTTGCCAGTGTAAATGTCACCCGGTTGGTCCTGGCACTGTCTGAAGAAAATTGTGAAGTGTTGTCAATGAATGAGCGGGATGAAAGTCTGGAAAGTTATTATGTCAGTCTTGTAGGAGGTGGAAGTTATGAGTAAACTGCTGTCAGCGGACTTTGCAAGACTTAAAAAAGATAAGCTGTTCTGGATCGGCACGATATTTATGTTTGCTATGGGTGTTTTAAGCCCTGTGATGAACTATATAGATATGAAACATTCGGGATACGAGATTTCTCTGGACAACATATTCTTTATTTATGCTATCTATATTGGAATTCTTTTGTCTGCATTCTGCAGTCTGTTTATTGGTACGGATTATAGTGACGGTACCATACGGAATAAGGTAGTGATAGGGCATACAAGAATTTCGGTTTATCTGTCACATTTTATAGTATGTGCGGCGGCAGGCATGCTGATGTGCCTTGCCTATATTGTACCGGGAGGGGTGCTTGGAATATGTCTGCTTGGATTTTTTGAGACAGATATACAGTTGGTGCTGGGACTGATTCTTTGCAGTGTGATTATGTCGCTGGCGTTCACGGCTGTTTTCTCACTGGTGGCAATGCTGAACCAGAACAAAGCAGTTGTGGCGGTAATCAATATCCTGGGCGTCTTTATTCTTCTGTTTGGCGCCATTTATATCCGGTCAAAGCTCTATGAACCGGAAATATATGATGGGTATGTGTACAGGGATGAAAACGGTGAAATTGTGGAAGTTGAAGCCGCTCCTAATCCTAGATATATTAGAGGTACGGAGAGGGAGGTGTATACTTTTTTTTATGATTTTCTGCCGACATGCCAGTCACTGCAGCTTTCAAGTATGCAGGTTGAACGCTTATGGAGGGTTGATCTATATTCTGCCGCGATTACCATTGTGGCTACAGGGGCCGGCCTGTTCTTCTTCCGGAAAAAAGATTTGAAGTAAGGAGGCTGTGTCATGCTTTGGCTTGGAATTTTATGTGGGGTTCTTGTGATTGTAATCGTCATATTGCTGAACAAAATTGCCCTGCTCCACAGGGCGGCTTATGAAGTGCACTCACAATTTGCCGAAAAGCTGGAGCATGACACAAACACTTTGATTGTCATTTCAACCCGCGACCGTTACATGCGCAGGCTTGCCGAAGAAATCAACGTTCAGCTCAGAGACCTTCGGACAGAGCGACGGCGTTTCCAGCAGGGAGATTTTGAACTGAAAGAAGCAGTCACTAACATTTCCCACGATCTTCGGACCCCGTTGACTGCAATCTGCGGTTATCTGGACCTGCTGGAGCAGGAAGAGAAATCTGAGGCGGCAGAAAGGTATCTTGCAGTGATTAAGGAGCGTTCGGAAGTTCTGAAACAACTGACGGAGGAACTTTTCCGTTATACGGTCATCACATCTGCACCGAATGATTCAAGTTATGAAGACATCATATTAAATCACGTTCTGGAAGAAAGTATTTCTGCATATTATGCGGCCCTGAAAGGCAGCCGGATTGTGCCGGAGATTACCATGCCGGATGAAAAAATCAGGCGCAGGCTGGATAAAAAGGCAGTATCAAGGATTTTCGGAAACATCATAAGCAACGCCATCAAATACAGCGACGGCGATCTCCGGATTACGCTGCAGGAGGATGGTGAGATCATATTTTCCAATCACGCCTCCAGACTCAATGAAGTCCAGGTCGGAAGGCTGTTTGACCGCTTCTATACGGTGGAAGCGGCAGATAAGTCAACCGGGCTGGGACTTTCTATTGCAAAAATATTGATGGAACAGATGCAGGGGAAAATAACGGCTCGGTATGCGGGGGGAGTGCTCAGTATACACCTAAAATTCTAAATCGGGATTTAGTTGGCAAGCTTTAGCCTTGTCGACGGATGGGGACGCTTAATGACAGGGA
>LDAQ01000026.1 GCA_001028025.1 Faecalicatena fissicatena
TAGGCGTTTGCGAAACGCCAAAACCCGCATAATTGCGGTGTTTTTTATTTGCAAAAATAAAACAACTCCTCACTGGTTTATGGTAAAATTGAATTGCCTAAAAACAATCAACCATCCACCTGAAAGGAGTTGCATAATACTATGATAACATACAAACAGCTTTCGTTGGCAGATATTTTTTCTGATTGCCAAAATAAATTCAACAACGATAAATATGAGTTCCTTGAACTTCTCTCTAATACCATTGACCTCGATGAAATTGTCCCGGTCTCTTTCGTTTCTCATTTCCATGCTGCCACCGGCAGACCCCGTACGCATCAACTCTATCCAATGCTCTGGGCCTTATTATTGCAACGTATTTTTTCCATTCCTACAGTTTCTCTTCTGATTCTGTTCCTCAAATATTCTCAGGAACTCCGTGACTTCTGTGGCTTTGATATCGTTCCTGATGATTCTAAATTCACACGCTTCAAGCAGGACTTTTTATTGGACTTACAATTGATGTTCCATCATCTCGTGGATTTGACGGAACCAATCTGCCAGGCACTGGATGCTTCTAAAGCTTCTATGCTCCTGTTTGATACCTCCGGTATTGAAGCCTGGGTCACGGAAAACAACCCCAAGTACGCAAATCGGATTATCAAGCAACTCAAAGCTTTTAAAAAAGCGAAAGGTCTGGATGATTCTTATGACCCTTATAAAGCCGCCTACGGCTCTATGCCTGCCCACGCTGCGGCTAATCCTGCCATTCAGCAGATGTACATCAACGGCCATTTCTGCTACGCCTTTAAATTTGGTATCCTGACCAACGGGCTTGGGATTGTTCGTGATATCACCTTCTACAATAAAGAGTTTCTTGATACCCATCCGGACATCGTTGTAGAAAAAAAATCAGATTCTCCGGACGAAGACAAGAGCCTTGCAGATTCCAAAGCCTTAATCCCTGTTTTAAAGGATTTCTTCCAGAAGCACCCACTCATTAACCCCAAGGCTTTCCTTGGTGATGCAGCCTTTGATTCCACCCGGATTTATAAATACCTTTTGGAGGAAGCGCCTTTCGAGAAAGCCTTTATTCCTCTGAACGGGCGGATTTCTCTGGAAGGTTCAAACTGCCCCCTCAACGAAGACGGCATTCCCTGCTGTCCCAAGGCCCCCTCCCTGCCAATGAAACAGGAAGGAAGCAAATCGCATCTGCGTTGTGGGCTTCCCACCATGAAATTTGTCTGCCCCAAGATGAAGTGGAAATACAATAAAGAAACCAGAAAAACCAAACGGGTCTGTGAGTGTGGGGAACCCTGTACAACTTCTTCCTGCGGGCGTATGTTCTATATCTATCCGGAAAAAAACCTCAGGGTATATCCTGGCACTGCACGGGGCACACAGGAGTGGGCTTCCACGTATAAAATCAGAGTAAATGTGGAAAAAGCAATTCACCATTTCAAGGACAGTTTTTGTGTAGCCGGACGAAAAACGCGGAATGAGAAAACACTTCATGCAGATCTGCTGCTTGCGGGCATTTCCCAACTCGTAACCGTTATGGTCGCAGATAAAATTCATAAGCATCAATATATCCGTAGCTTAAAGCCCCTTATAGCATAGCCGCTCTGCAATAGAGGGGATCTGCCATTCCTGCTATCAGTGCGCCTTTTTTTCCACCTTGCACTCATTTTCTAAGGACATTTTCCACATTAACTGCTTATTCGTCTTTCTTTGGCATTCCTATCCTTTCAAAATCTGCTTGTTCATACATTTTTCAATGTGTTTCGCAATTACCTA
>LDAQ01000027.1 GCA_001028025.1 Faecalicatena fissicatena
TAGGCGTTTGCGAAACGCCGAAACCCGCATAATTGCGGTGTTTTTTATTTGCAAAAATAAAACAACTCCTCACTGGTTTATGGTAAAATTGAATTGCCTAAAAACAATCAACCATCCACCTGAAAGGAGTTGCATAATATTATGATACCATACAAACAGCTTTCTTTGGCAGATATTTTTTCTGATTGCCAAAATAAATTCGACAACGATAAATATAAGTTCCTTGAACTTCTCTCAAATACCATTAACCTTGATGAAATTGTCCCGGTCTCCTTCGTTTCTCATTTCCACGCTGCCACCGGCAGACCCCGCACGCATCAGCTCTATCCAATACTCTGGGCCTTATTATTGCAGCGTATTTTTTCCATTCCTACCGTTTCTCTTCTTATTGTGTTCCTCAAATATTCTCAGGAACTCCGTGACTTCTGTGGCTTTGATATTGTTCCTGATGATTCTAAATTCACACGCTTCAAGCAGGACTTTTTATTGGACTTACAATTGATGTTCCATCATCTCGTGGATCTGACGGAACCAATCTGTCAGGCACTGGATGCTTCTAAAGCTTCTATGCTCCTGTTTGATACCTCCGGTATTGAAGCCTGGGTCACGGAAAACAACCCCAAGTACGCGAATCGGATTATCAAGCAACTCAAAGCTTTTAAAAAAGCGAAAGGTCTGGATGACTCTTATGACCCTTATAAAGCTGCCTACGGTTCTATGCCTGCCCACGCTGCGGCCAATCCTGCCATTCAGCAGATGTACATCAACGGCCATTTCTGCTACGCCTTTAAATTTGGTATCCTGACCAACGGGCTTGGGATTGTCCGTGATATCACCTTCTACAATAAAGAGTTTCTTGATGCCCATCCGGACATCGTTGTAGAAAAAAAATCAGATTCTCCGGACGAAGACAAGAGCCTTGCAGATTCCAAAGCCTTAATCCCTGTTTTAAAGGATTTCTTCCAGAAGCACCCACTCATTAACCCCAAGGCTTTCCTTGGTGATGCAGCCTTTGATTCCACCCAGATTTACAAATACCTTTTGGAGGAAGCGCCTTTCGAAAAAGCCTTTATCCCTCTGAACGGGCGGATTTCCCTGGAAGGTTCAGACTGCCCCCTCAACGAAGACGGCATTCCCTGCTGTCCCAAGGATCCCTCCCTGCCAATGAAACGGGAAGGAAGCAAATCGCATCTGCGCTGTGGTCTTTCCACCATGAAATTTGTCTGCCCCAAGATGAAGTGGAAATACAATAAGGAAACCAGAAAGACCAAACGGGTCTGTGAGTGTGTGGATCCGTGTACAGATTCTTCCTGTGGACGTATGTTCTATATCTATCCGGAAAAGAACCTCAGGGCATATCCTGGCACTGCACGGGGCACACCGGAGTGGGTTTCCACGTATAAAATCAGGGTAAATGTGGAAAAAGCAATTCACCATTTCAAGGACAGTTTTTGTGTAGCTGGACGGAAAACGCGGAATGAGAAAACACTTCATGCAGATCTGCTGCTTGCGGGCATTTCCCAGCTCGTAACCGTTATGGTCGCAGATAAAATTCATAAGCATCGATATATCCGTAGCTTAAAGCCCCTTATAGCATAGCCGTTCCGCAATAGAGAGGACCTGCCATTCCCGCTATCAGTGCGCCCTTTTTCCACCTTGCACTCATTTTCTAAGGACGTTTTCCACAAAACTGCTTATTCGCCTTTCTTTGGCATTCTTATCCTTTCAAACTCCACTTGTTCATACATTTTTCAATGTGTTTCGCAATTACCTA
>LDAQ01000028.1 GCA_001028025.1 Faecalicatena fissicatena
ATGTGTTTCGCAATTACCTATATATCTTCCTCAGGCCGAAGGGGCAGCGTCAGTGCATCCCCTCCGGAAGAATCCTCGGCCAAAGCCGCATATCCCATCTATTTCTCAAGGCCTCTCTTATTCCAGTACATAACGAAGTACAATGGACTTGCTCTGTGTTACTTCTTCCATAACTGCGGACAGGCTTTCCCTGCTGTTTCCGCTCATGTGTTTTCCGCCTCCGAAAGGCAGCTCTGCAGACCGGAAATTACCGGACCCGTTCACAGCCACATGCCCCGTTTTCAGTGCTTTTGCTGCCTTCATGCAGGTCTTAATATCACGGGAGAAGACACCGCCGCCCAATCCAAAGATGGAATTGTTTGCAATCTCAATAGCCTCTTCAAAGGTATCAAATCCAATCACGGGCCATACCGGTCCGAATACTTCCATGTCTCTGGCAATATCCGTCTCCGGTGCAACATCCATGAGGATCGTCGGTTCGAAAAATGCACCGCTGCGTTTCCCGCCGTATACAATGCGTGCCCCCTGCTGTACGGTAAGTTCTACCTGCTGCTCAACGCCCCTTGCTGCCCGCTCACTGATCATCGGTCCCAGTGTTGTCTTTGGATCCATCGGATCTCCTGGTACTTCTTTGGACAGATATTCTTCTGCCAGGCGTTTTGCGAATTCCTCCTTCAGAGAATTATGAATGATAAAGCGCTTGGACCCTGTACAGCACTGCCTGTTGTTTCTGCACTGGTCACCCGCCTCTTTCACAGCCAGATCCATGTCTGCATCCTCAAACACGATAAACGGGTCATTTCCGCCCAGTTCAAACTGATACGCGGTAAGGTGCGGTGCAATCTTTTCTGCGATGTTCACGCCGACTTCTGCGCTGCCTGTGAAATTCACGGAAGCGATTCTGCTGTCATCTACCAGCCAGTTTCCCACCTTGGAGCCGCTTCCTGTCAGACACTGTACCACCGAAGCAGGAACCCCCGCCTCCACCAGCATCTCATGGAGCTTCAGGATCGTCAGCGGATTGTAGGACGGCGCCTTAACAATCACTGCATTGCCTGCTGCCAGGGCTGCTGCAACCTTGAAGGACCAGATTGCCGGCGGAAAGTTGAACGGAATGATGCAGGCGATCACACCCAGGGGTTCATGAATTGTAAACTGAATGTCATGGTCATATCCCGGTTCTGTTCCGAGCGGCATGGTTTTGCCGTAATAGTGCTTTGCAACTTCACAGGAACCCTCAAAAACATATGCTACGGAATCCAGTTCCCACACGGCTTCTTTCATATATGGCTTTCCGGATTCCACCGCCAGGATCTTGCCCAGCTCCAGCCGTCTTGCCATTACCTCCGCCGCAAATTTTTTCAGGACTGCAGTTCTCTCTCTGACCGTGCGCGCTGCCCATTCTTTCTGTCCCTCAACCGCCGTATCGATTGCCTTTTTTACATCTTCCTGCGTGGCAGACGGAACCGTATCGACTACCTGCCCATTTGCAGGATTAATAACCTCCTGAGTTGCCTTATCGCTTGCTTCTGTAAAGCTTTCACCAACTAACATCTTCATATCACAGCACCTCCTGTATGATTTACTTGCTTAAAATAAAGTCCCAATTCAGTGTCAGTCCCAGTCCCGGTAACTCCGGAATCTCCATATAACCGTCCTTTGGAAGCGGACAATCTTTATAAGTCATACTGGTCAGATCCTCGAATAAAAGCAGTCTCTCAAGGAACAGAGAATTCTGAACAGCGCTCAGCAGATGTATATGTATATTTTCCATTGCGTGAGGTGCGAATTTCAGGTTCCATGCCTGTGTCAGCGCCGCTACCTTCAATGCCTCCGTAAATCCGCCCGCTCTTGTAAAGTCCATCTGAACGATATCCGCTGCCTCTGAAAGAATCAGATCACGGCATCCGTACTTCGTATATTCATGTTCTCCCGTAGCCAGCGGAAGGTCCGTCCCCTTTTTGTACCGCTTGAGCCCCGGAATGTCATCCGCGAAAGTCGGTTCTTCCAGGAACATGATGTTATATTCCTTCACCATATTGGCGAAGCGAACACCGGTTGCGCTGTCCCAGCAGTTGTTCGCATCCAGCATAATGCCGATCTCATCCCCGACGGCTTCTCTTACCATAGCCACACGCTTAACATCTCTCTGGATATTGTTTCCGCCTTCCACGCCTACTTTGAACTTAATCATCTTGTAGCCCTGGCTTACAAATCCCTTCATCTCTTCCACCAGCTGTCCGTCCTCATAGGAAGTCCAGCCGCCGCTCGCATACACCGGGATCCGTGTTTTATTTCCGCCCATCAGACGGAATAACGGAAGGTTCAGGATCTTACCCTTCAAATCCCACAGCGCGATATCAACCGCACTGACTGCACAGTAGGTAAGTCCTTTTCTGCCCACGCCTCTGAGGTACTGGGACAGGTCCTGCCAGATCACTTCTGTTTCAAAGGGACTTCTTCCGATGATTCTGGGCGCTATATTCTTCTCAATCATCACCTGCGTAGCCTCGCCGCCCACTTCGTTATAAGTAACTCCAAACCCGGTCAGCCCCTGATCGGTGGTCAGCTGTACAATGGTGTATCCAATATTCTCCACTTTCCTTGTCGCATCCGACAGTCCTGCTTTGATCGGATATGTAACAAGAAAAACTTCTACTTTTGCTATTTTATGCTCCATTTTTGTATCCCCCGTTCTTAGTTTTTATTAAAAGTATTATTATCATGCCTGCCGCTGATATCACGGTTCCCGCCAGCAGCATTGCCTTTGCTCCAAGGCTGTCATAGATCCATCCGCCTAATATATTTCCCAGTACATTTCCCGAAAGAGCACACATAACCGCCAGTGACTGCCCCTTTACCATGTCCTCCATGTCCACGGCCTCGCTTGTATACCATACGATGGCCGGCATAAACAGTCCGTAGGCAAGCATTTGAAAGCACTGCGCCAGGTGAATCATTCCTACCGTCGGCGCCGCCAGGAAAAAAACCGCCTTTACGGTAAATGCGACCGCCGTAACCTTAAGCAGCTGGCTTCCCCCGCTCCTGCGCACAATCCAGGAAAATCCAAACATGACCGGAAGCTCACAGACCGCTGCAATTCCCAGTGAAGTACCCACATCTCCCGCGCCGCCTCCCACATTTTCCATGATCTGAAGCAAAAATGTGTTCACGATATAATGTTCCGTAAATATAAGTACAAACCCTGACAGTGTGAGCAAAAACACTTTATATTTCTTCACGAACAGCTTCATGCTGTTCCAGAAATTCCTCTCCCCGTTTCTTTCCCGGGGAGGGGTTTTTTCAATATGAAACGTTAGAGTAAATACCAGCAGCCCCGCATACAACAGAATCCCCGTGACTACGATGCTGTTTTCCCCACGGTGTTCAATGATTCTTCCTAATAGAATGGAAATCACTGCATATGTAACCGAGCCAGTCCCTCTGGCCGCTCCAAAATTAAGTTCAATTCCTTTTTCCATATAATATGTGTATATAGAATTTAGAAGTGGCTGCATCAACAATATACTGATTGTCGCCAGAAGCATCACAACCGCGATCTTCGTTTTATTCTCATTCACCGTATACAAATATGACAGTAAAGCGATTGTCACCAGGCATAGAAAAAGGATAGCAGTCTTTAATGAAATCTTCCCGGCGCCGTCTATATATGCCGCCAAAACGGGCTGTAAAATAATGGTCAGTACATTAGCAAATGCCAGTAATACCCCGATCTCACTGGCAGAAAACTGCCTGGCTGCCAGGTACACCGTGGCAAAACCACAAATAGAACAATATGCCATACAAAAGAAACTGTGCACGGCGGCATAACGGATCTCAATGTTCCTAACCGACTGCTTCATGTTTTTCTCCAGCTTTCACTAGTTTCTTCTATCTAAAATGGCACAGTAAATGCCATATGCATTTTCCCATACATCCGGATTCTCCGGTTCATACATCCGGGTTTCAAATGAGTTTTCCACAACCTGCCTGATTTCCTGAAGATTTTTCAACTCTCCGTGAGCCATACTCTGCACCAGGATATTGCCGATGCAGGCGCCCTCCGCCGGTCCCGCATATACCGGCCGGCAGATTGCATCTGCGGCCATCTGGTTCAGCATACGGTTATTGCTTCCACCGCCCACAATTCTAAGCGCTTTCAGCTTTCTTCCCGTTATTTCTTCTAATTCCAAAAATGTTTTCCGGTATTTCAGTGCCACGCTTTCGTAAACACATCTTGCAATTTCTCCCACGGTTTCAGGGACAGGCTGTTCTGTATCCCTGCAGTAATCCGCAATCTTTGGAATCATCTTTCCGGCATTATAGAACATCGGCTCATCCAGATCCACAATGCTGCGAAACGGCACTGCTTTTTTTGCCTCACCGACCACCGCATCCCAGGTCAGCGAACGGCCTTCTTCCTGCCATTGCTCCATACACTGCTGAATCACCCACATGCCCATAATATTCTTCAGGAGTCTCACGTGCCCGTCAACCGTTCCTTCATTGGAGAACTTCAGGCGGTAGGATTCCTCCGTTATCACCGGCTCTTTGGATTCTACCCCGAATAAAGACCAGGTTCCGCTGGAACAAAACGCCTCATCCTGCCGAAGAGGAATCGCGGCAACCGCGGAAGCCGTATCATGAGTCCCCACAGGCACATACTGGAGTCCCGGCATTCCCAGTTCCTCTTTGACCGTGCGCAGTACTGGAACCTGCTTCTGAGCGGAATTTATAATATTGGCCAAAATATGCTCCGGAAGCCCGAGCTTCTTCATCAGCTCTTTATCCCAGTCCTTTTTATACGGATTGTACATCATGGACGTGGTCGCCATTGTATACTCTTCTTCCGCATTGCCCGTAAAGAAATAAGCAAGCATATCCGGAAGCATCAGCATTTTCTCCGCATTCTCCAGTGCTGTATCCCGGTTCAGAAGCCTTTCATACAGCTGGAATATGGTATTGCCGTAAATCGTCTGAATACCGGTTCTTTGAAACAGCTCCCAGGGAGTGATGGCCTTATACACCGCTCTCACACCCAGCCCATCTGCATTGCGCATGCAGCGGGCATTGCCAAGCATCTGTCCGTTCCTGTCCAGAAATGCATAGTCCGTTCCCCATGTGTCAATACCGATACTGGAAATCCCGTCATTCCCGGTTGTTTTTCCCGCAAGCCGGACTGCTTTTTTTGTTTCATGGAACATCCGGAGAATATCCCAGTAAAAAGTTCCATTCAAATCCACAAAATAATTACTGAAACGATGAACTTCTTCCAATTCCAGTTTCTTTCCGTCAAAGCGCCCCGTGATCCCTCTTCCCGTACTCGCCCCGAAATCCATCGCAAAATAATTTGCTGTCTTCATAACGTCCTCCCGGGATTATTGTTTCATCGCGTCCTCAAATTCTTTCATCCGGTTGATTCCATACTGGTTGTTCGGATCATAGTAGTCTGAGCTGAGCCACACTTTTGCAATGTCTGCGCCCTCGTCTTCTTTTACGCACCAAGCACCCATGCAGAGCACGTTTGCATCGCTGTCTGCTCTGGACATTTTTGCGGTGAACAGATTGTAGCAGATCGTTGAACGGATTCCCCGGAATTTGTTAGCGGATATGTTCATTCCCTGTCCGGTTCCGCATATTAAGATTCCCTTGCCGTACTCGCCGCTCTGGACTGCCTTGCAGAGAGGTTCTACCGCATCCAGATAATAGCCCTCATCCGTGCTGTAACATCCCACATCTTTCACTTCGTATCCATCCTCTTTCAGAGCCTTTAATACTGCCTCTTTCAGTGGGAATCCGCTTGTGTCACATCCGATTATAATTTTTTCTTTTCCCATCATCTTACCCTCCTAGTATTTTTTCTCGATTACAGCGGCACGCTCCATGCCTTCTGTGTCACGTCCTGTATATTTCACCAGCAGCCAGGCCTCAATCATTTTTACCGCGTATGCTGCATTCGGCATCAGCCATCCGCCTGTGCAGAGTACATTTGTATTATTATCTGCAGCTGCAAGCACTGCCCTCTCCAGATCCCAGGCCAGTCCCGCACGGACACCCTCAAACTTATTTGCTGCCATCGCCATTCCGATTCCTGAACCGCACATCAGAAGTCCCTTCTGATATTCCCCGCTCTGAACTCCTTTTGCAACAATCTCTGCCGCATCACTGAAATCCCCGTGTTCCGGTCCTGATGTCCCTGTGTCGGTCACATCATATCCTTTCTTTCTGAGAAGCTCAATTACTTCTTCCTTCATGTCATGTGAAGCAATATCCGCTCCCATAATGATCTTATAACCTAATCTCATTGCTCGTTCCTCCTTTATTTATTCATTCATCTCGTCTATTTGCTGCTGTGTCATAAGCGGCGGTTCAAATCCCATTCTCCTGCTCTCATGCATAGACTGCGCGCTGGACTCGCATACCTCCAGCTTGTCAAACGCCAGAATCGGCGTCGGCCCGGCCAGCACTACACCACAGTTGTCAATCATTGCCATCGGATGCTCCAGGTCCAGCCCCTCCGCTATCTTTTCCTGTTCACTGAAAAACTGCTCATATGTATAGAAATTACAGTGCTGCAATACGCCGTAGCTTTCCGGGTAAAGAGTCGTATCGTAAACAGTGCCGGTCACTGCAAATCCCATTGTATAAACCGGGGATGCCAGTATCACCGAGTTCACTTCCGGATGCCGGTCGTAAATCATCTTATGCAGCAGGGCCGTCTCATGAGGGATCTTTCCTTTTTCCCGGCAGTCTCCCTCCACAAAGACCAGGTCGCTGACCGTCATGTATCCGTTGTCGCCTCCCATTGGAGTAATCACAAAGCTGTTGCCACCCGTCCGGACAGACATCACACCGATTGCACTGGCAAATAATTTCTTTGTATACCCTCTCTGCACGATGTCAGCCAGCTTTCTTCTTGCGTCCAGTTCCCTGCAGGTATGACTTATTTCCTTTTCTGCAAAAAGTTTCTCCGGGGATTCCAGCCGGTTCTCAAGCTGTGAATCTTCGATTTTCTTTGGTTCTCCAATGGTATAGCTGTTGATCTGGATTCTGGATGCAATATCCAGTGCCTCGAACTTCTGGAACGCATCCAGCAGGCCAATCTTACTTCCTACAAACGCACTGTGCTTTTCCAGCATAGCTGAATCATAACCATTCTCAAACGCTTCCATTACCCGGTCCACTAATCCCATAGATCCTGGAAGTGCATAAGGGGTCAGTCCCGGAAGACCGGCCACCTCGTATGTCTTTCCACAGATCCTCGTCTCCGGTACCTGGTTAAGTACGCTGATAGTAACTGTCGCCGGTGCATGTGCGTGTATCACAGCCTTGATATCCGGGCGTTTTAAAAGTATACTCCGGTGGATATAGTATTCTGATGTAGGCTTATGTTTCCCTTCGATTGTTCCGTCCGGCAGAATCTTAACAATATCGTCCCGGGTAAGGGACTTCTTGTCTATAGACGTAGGCGTAACCCACATAACGCCCTCATCATCCATCATGGATGCGTTCCCTCCAGTCAGTGATGTCATGTCAACATCGTAGATCCGTTCCATAATCATACAGAGCTGATCTGCCGGATGAATCATTTCTTGCATATTCTTACCCCCTTTTTTTCGTATTGGTATGACAAATTTGATTATTTTGTTTATATTTCATACTATATATTAACGTTTTAATTCTGTCAATATACTTTTTACACTAAATAGTCATATCTATTTTGTGTATATTTCATTATTTGTCGTATCTATATTGACTTTTTTATTTCCCCACTATATAATCAAACTAATTACAAATCAAATATATTTAAAATAGGAGGAAACACCAAATGATCAAATCTAGAAATGTAATATTTGCCGAACCCGGCAAAGTGGAGCTTCGTATTGAGGACTTTGACGACTCCAACATCCCCTCAGGGCATGTGCTTCTCAAAAATCACTACAGCCTGATCAGTACCGGAACAGAATTAGCCTGCCTGGACGGCCTGGAAGACTGGTTCGCCATGCCCGGAGTTCCCGGATATGTCTGCGTTGGTGAGATCGTCAAAATGGCCGATGATGTAACCGGATATCAGGTCGGCGATATCATCTACAACTACGGCGGCCACCAGGAATATAACATCATGCCTGTAACCGGCTGTTTTTGTAAAGTGCCGGATGTCATCGAGGAAAAATATATCCCTCTGATCCGCATGGCTACGATTGCGCTGACAGCTGTCCGTGCATCCGGGATCGAGTTCGGCGATTATGTTGCCGTTACCGGACAAGGCACCATCGGTATCATGGCTGCCCAGCTGGCCCACCTTCAGGGTGCCGTATCTATCGGGATCGACCGTCACGACTCCCGCCTTAAAACAGCCAGCGAATGCAACGTTGATTACACCATCAATCCTAAGAGCAGTGATGCCCTGGTTCAGATCAGAGAGATCACAAAAGGCCGCATGCTGAACACTTTAATCGAAGCAATCGGCAACACGGAAGTCATCATGAACAGCATGGAGTACATGGCAAAGAACGGAGAAATGATCTTCCTCGGTACACCGCGAACTTCCTATGTACATAACTGCGCGGACGCCTTCTTCAAAGTGTTCCATTCCGACTACAACCTCCGCTTCAAAGGCGCTCACGAATGGAAAGATCCCTATGAACCGGACAACTTCGTAAAACACTCCATTATAAGTAACACCCAAGCAGTCATTGATTACATGGCCAGCGGACGCCTCAGCTACAAGCCTTTGCTTACACATACCGTACGCCCCGAGGACTGCACCGAAGTTTACCATTCACTCAGAACCGATAAGGACACTTATCTCGGTGTCGTTTTCGACTGGACAAAATAAGCCGCAGAAAGGAGACTGTCATGAAATATATTCCACTAGGTTCTGACATCCTCTCTGCATCGGAAATAGCGCTTGGATGTGCCAGAATGTCAACTCTGGACATCCAGGGCGCTGTAAATATTATTTCCTGTGCGCTCGATGAGGGGATCAATCTTTTTGACCACGCCGATGCCTACGGAAACGGCCTCTCTGAAGAGACCTTTGCCGCTGCATACAAGAAACTCGGTTATTCCAGAGATAAAGTGGTTCTGCAGTCAAAATGCACAATACGCAATCTGGATCTGCCTACACAGTATTACGACCACAGCAAGAACCATATCATCAACTCAGTCAATGAAAGTCTTCAGCGTCTCAAGACCGATTACCTGGACATCCTTCTGCTGCACCGTCCGGATCCGCTGACTGAGCCAGAAGAGGTTGCAGAGGCGTTTGATCTCTTAAAACGCAGTGGTAAGGTTCGTTATTTCGGCGTCAGCAATCACAACCGTTATCAGATGCAGCTATTAAACAGTTATCTTTCCGAACCTCTGGCAGTCAATCAGATGCAGTTTAATCTGACTCATACACCGATGATCACAGCCGGGATGAACGTCAATATGGTTACCGATGAATCCGTGATGAGAGATGCAGGAACCATTGAGTACTGCAGGCTGCATCACATCTCACTCCAGGCATGGGCGCCGTTCCAGTACGGACTGCTGAGAGGCAACTACCTTGGGAATTACGAAATGTACCCGGAGCTGAACCAAAAACTGGACGAGCTGTCCGATAAATACAAAGTTCCCGTTTCTGCCATCGCTGCAGCATGGATCCTGCGTCATCCGGCGCATTTCCAGGTTCTGGTGGGAAGCATGACGCCGTCCCATCTGAAGGATGCATGTAAAGCTTCCGGCATTGAGATCTCCAAGGTGGAATGGTTCGAACTATATAAAGCCGCCGGTAATCCACTTCCTTAAGTTCAATATCTTATAACCAAAAATACCAGCCAGACAGCAGTCTGACTGGTATTTTCTGTTAGTCGCTCAAGAATCCCGGCGGCTTCCCGAACAGTCCCATCATGTTGTAATCCTGTCGGATAATAAATTCATCCTGGATTGCATTGATCCTGTCCACAATTGACGGATCCAGCGGGCCTTTCTCCGCATAAGCCAAATTTGTTTTAATATGTGCAATTTCTCTCGCACCTGCGCAATGTGTATGTATGTCTTCAAAAGCAAGTATATAGCGCAGTGCCAGTTCAAACATATCCATTCCTAATTCATCAGACAAATCATATATCTTTTCCAGCTTCTTACCGGTATTCACTAATACTTCATCGTCAGAATCCAGCAGTTCCGGCAGTTCATCTCTGCGTTTTGACACCAGGAATTTGTTGCCCATGCCAAAGCCTGCTCCTGCGATAATCCCGCAGTCATGGCGTTTTGCAGCCGGTATCAGATAGTCAAAGATCGGTTTTGCAATGAGGCTGATTCCTCCGGCCACCAGTGCACAGTCAATCCGTCCTGTGTCGATCAGCTTCGCACTCTTTACGTATTCGGTCGAGCCAAGTCCGATATTGGCAATATAGCCTTCCTTTTTCAGCTCCTCCAGTGTAGAAAGAATCACACTGTCACCTGTTTCATAGTCAAATCCCCAGCAGTCCCAGTCCGGCTCGTGGATCATGCACATATCAAGCTGCTCTTTTCTGGAGATCCACAGGCTGTGTTTGATCGCTCTTCTGATCTCTTTGGGGTCCTGATATGCATCGTAGCCTTTCGCTCTTGTTACGGTCCTGTCATGGAGATATCCGATTTTTGTTGACACATAGTTTCTCTTCTCGGGATGCTTAAAGTCCCCTCTCGCCACGATTTCTTCGCTCTCTCCAAAGCCATACATTTCTGCCGTGTCGAAAACATTGATTGGGGATTCCATGGCGAAATCCATCAGTTTTTCTGAAGCATCCGGATCAATGTCGTATTCGCCCGTGAACTGGAAACACCCAAGTCCCAATGCGGATACTTCAAACCCGGTTCTTCCAAGTCTTCTTGTAATCATTGTGTTCCTCCTGTATTCATTATTCTTAAACTTTGCAGCAAATCCACCAGGAGCCAAAGCCTGTGTCTGCCCCCGGCTATTATTTATGATTTGCACCTACCAGATGCAATAGCCGCCGTCTACCAGCAGATCTGCCCCCGTAATATACGTTGCCAGATCAGAGAGGAGAAACGCCACCGCGCCTCCAATCTCATTCATATTTCCAAGCCGTTTCATAACGCAGTCCCCGGCCATTCCATCCATGGCTTCCTCCGGAATTCCTGCGTGAATCCCCGAAACCATATTCCCCGGGCTGACGCTGTTAATCCTGATCCCGTATTTGCAGAAATCGGCCGCCATGCCTTTGGTCAGATGCAGGACTCCCGCCTTTGCCGCAGGGTAACAAACAGAATGTCGTCCCTCCGTACGGTTGATCACATGTCCGGATATAGAGGCAGTATTCACGATTGCGCCGCCCTTTTTCTCTTTTCTCAAATACTGGCATACTTTCTGATTCACCAGAAACATGCCGTCCAGGTTAATTGCCATCAGCCGTTTCCATGAGGCAAAGTCAATATCCCCGTCGTCATATCCCGCACCGATTGCCCCCGCGTTGCTGTGGACAACGTCGATTGTCCCGAATTTCTGCACAACCGTCTCAATCAGGGCGTCAACATCCTCTTCCTTCGTAACATCACAGGAAGCAGCAAATGCCTGAACGCCATACTTTTTACTGATATGCTCAGCATATTCTGCCGCCAGGTCGGTACGGATATCTACCAGTGCAACATCCGCGCCCAAGTCCGCCAGTGCGGCCGCCGTACTTCTGCCGATCCCGCCTGCTGCCCCCGTAACAATTGCCTTTTTACCGGCCATGCTGAACCGTTCTTTCACGGAGGCCAGCTGGCTCAATTCAACAATATTATCCATGTCCTTCCTCCACTCTTATGCGTTTGGATGTGTCCAGTTCAGCTCAATATATAATCCGCTGGGCTCTACTGCGATGTAGCAGAACTCTACCAGAAGTTCCCCCGCGTATTCCGAATCGGCGCCGAAAATCAATTTTCCATGATGGACATCCTTGCATCCCAGGTCAAGCATATACGAAAGGGCGTTCTTAAAATCATCATACTCCGGAAACTTATAGCAGAAATGATGCAGGCCTTCCCCTGATTTATCCAGATATTCTGCAAAATGAGTTCCTTTGGATTTTCCTTCCACCGGCTGTACGAGCTCCACATTCACACTGCCCCATACCGTACCGTTGCTGCATCTGATAGAGTTCGGCGGTCCTACGATCATGTTTTCCTCGCTCCAGTCCGTTGCGTCCGATACCCACTCGCCGAATCCGGGAACCTGATTCAGTCTTTCCATTGCCTTGTCATTGTCATAGGTTAAAAAACCCACGTGTGCGAGGATAGCCCCGCTTTTTTCCAGTTCCTGTTTCATCTTTTCCATTTCCATGATTCATCTTTCCTTTCTTAATGTGCTGTCTTATAATCTTAATGCTTTGAAATCTCTTACCTGCTGTGTAATTGCCCGTTCTGCCGGAAGCCTCTCCATACTGGAAGCCCCGAAGAACCCGCAGATATGTTCTGTGTGTGCCAGGATATACTTCACATCATCGGGCTCTGCGATGGGACCCCCATGACAGATTACAAATACATCCGGATTGATGTCCTGCGCGATCTTCGCCATCTTATCCGCATATTCTGCGGCTTCGGCCAGCCCGTAAGCAACATCCGTTTTGAGGCCGCTCAGGCCACCTTTGGTACATCCGCAGTGCACCACGATGATATCTGCACCCGCTTCCGTCATTGCCGCACACTGGTCTTCATTAAATATGTAAGGAGCCGTCAGCATATCCATCTGATGAGCCAGCCTCATCATCTCAATCTCGTTCTCCACTCCATATCCGACTTCCTCCAGCTCCACTTTCTGAGCACCCGAAAAGTCTGCGAAGGACGGGAAGTTCTGGATTCCGGCAAATCCGAGATCTTTTAACTCCTCCAGATATTTATCCATAAAGCGGTAATTGTCCTGGGCAAATACGCCGGCCAGAACCGGGGTATGGCGCGCCATGGGCATAACCTGCGCCGCCAGTTCTTTTACAATATCGTTGGCACTGCCAAATGGAAGCAGCCCGCTGATGGAAGGTCTTCCGTCCATCCTGAAGCGTCCTGAGTTATAGGTAATAATCAGGTCGATTCCTCCCAATTCCTCGCATTTTGCGCTGAGTCCGATCCCTGCTCCGCCTCCGATGATTGGAATTCCCTGTTCCACCTGATCATGGAACTTCTTCAATATTTCACTTCTTGTCATACGCTTGGGACTTACTATCATTTCTCTGTTCCTCCTTCTACCTTGTCAATCAGCACTTCCGCAATCTTTCTTCCAAAATCAGGATCGGTGATCTCACACTCCATCTCTATTAATTCCACATTGTCTTCTATCCCGGCTTTTAATGTGTCAAACAATACAGCATTTGTCTCCGGCTCATGGAATATTCCGCCTTTGCCGTCCACTTTTGAGATTCCGCCCAGCGGAAGCATCAATACCGTGGGGCCCTTTGCTCCATTCAGTTTACGGCTGATCGTTTCGGCAAACCTTTTATTTTCCTCCTGATTGCTTCTGACAAATACAACGTCCGGTGTATGGTAATATACCTTGCGTCCCGTGTCTGCCTTCGCTTCTTCTTTATGCTTCAGAACCATATCCAGCCCGCCCGGAACCACCACCTGGGGAATCCCTTTTTCTCCCGCACTTTCCAGCCTGTCAGGAAGCGGCTTCTGGTAGGAGTCAGCAAGCGGCATGCTCACCTCCGAAAGGGTGATATCTGCCACACCATCCAGAAGTCCCTCCCGGACGAATCTCTCCAGCATCATCCCGCCCTCTCTGTTGGCGTGAAAAACATAGACCTCGTACCCCTTCTCTGTCAGAATCTCCCTTACGGTATCTACACAGGGGGTCGTAACCCCCCAGCAGGAAATTCCTATGGCCCGCTTTTTTTCCCGCTGTTTCTGCGGCATCCCAAAAGAAATCATTCCGGCCATCGCACCCGCCGCTTTTTGGATATTCTCCTCCAGCACAGAATTCAGTCCCGCTATATCCACCAGCGAATTCATCACGAGAGTATCATTCAGTCCTAAAAACTGCTGTGCCGAGTCCTCAAGTAAAGCCAGTGTGGACATCAAAAGCTTGGGCATTCCTATGGGAAGCTCACGGAAAATCCGGTTTGCCAGAAAGGTCCCCTGACCGCCTCCCATGGAAATCACACCCTGTATTTTATCTTTGTCCAACAGCGGCTTCACTATAAGAACCGCCTGACCGGCCACTGCTTCCATCCATTTATCCTTGGAAATTCTGTCTCTCATTCCGGGATCGAGAGCTTCTGCCGCGCGGTAATCCGGCTGCACCTCACTCTGTGAATCCGTCCCCACATCTATGGCAATGACCGACAGCCCGAACTCGTTCAGGCACCTGATCAAATACAGGAATTCTTTTGCTTTCGTATCAAAGGTTCCTATTACAGCTACCGTTTTTCCCATAACTTACTCCTCTTTTCAAATCTCAGGAAAACAGATAATGCATAAACTGCAGCGCTTGGCCTGCATCAGCGTCCATCCTTGCTGCATCCGCACCGTCCGTCATATCGCGCCAGATTCTGCAGCAGTCTCCCAGTTCGTCTCCAGCATTTACAAGCGGCTCCATAGTCATAATTCCCTGGAAGTTGACCGCTTTGATCGCGTCTCTGATTTCATTCCACGGAAGATGCCCTTTGCCGGGCAGCCTTCTGTGATTTTCTCCCAGATGCACATGGCCCAGATATTCCCCTGCCGTTAAGAATGCCTCGAAAAAGCTGTCTTCCTCTATATTCATATGGAAGGTATCGAGCAAAATCTTAACATTGGGAAGGCCAACCGCTTTCGCGAAACGCACGCCCTGCTCTGCGGTGTTTAATATATGGTTTTCGAACCGGTTGCATATTTCTATGTTCAGGTCAATCCCATATTCCGCCGCACTGCGCCCAATCTTCACCAGAGAATCTACGCCGTATTCCCATTCTTTTTCGATATACTCCTTTAACGGGACCCGAGCGGGTGCATTCAGAAGGTTTCCGCCCATCGTACGTATCCCTAATTTCTCAAGCCTTGCAAAAGCACGCTTATAAAACTCTATCCCTTTCTCACGGCAGTCTTTATCTTCGCCTGTAAGGCTGCTGTCTGCCGGCGGATCAAGCCCCACAGACAGTTCTACCCCGCATTCTTTCGATGCCGCCGCCAGAGCCTCCACTTGGCTTTCCGGCATATTCAAAACCAGGTAATCTCCGAGCTCCAGTACATCAAACCCCAGATTTTTTACCTTCTCCACGTATGGCACATAGCTTTTACACTGCAGATCCTTCTGCCAGTAAATATAATGCAATCCGTATTTCACAGTTGTCCCTCCATTTATCCAGGCTGCAATCCCTTTTTTAATTTGCTTTTCCTTTTTTACTCATTACATCCAGGGCAATGGCAAGCATCAGCACGAGGCCTTTTACGATATACTGCCAGGTTGCACCCAGGTTCAACAGGCTCATACCATTATCCAGTCCTGTCATAATCATAGTACCTACAATGGCACCCAGAACATTACCGCGTCCGCCAAGGATACTCGTTCCGCCGACCACACATCCGGTGATTGCAATGAACTCGAAAGAAGTACCCGCTGAAGCGGTTGCCTGGCCGACACGCCCTAAAAATACAATGGCCGCAATCGCAGTAACAACACTGTGGAAGATATAAATCATCATAACCGTTTTCTCAACGCTGATACCAGACAGCTTCGCCGCCTCTGCATTTCCCCCGATTGCAAATACATACCGTCCGAACGGGGTGTACTTCACAATGAATGCAAACAGGAGTCCTAAAACTGCAAGTATAATAATTGCATAGGAGAATCCCTGCTGGAACACCATGATAGAGCATACAATAAAGATCACCGCTGTGATGAAAATCGTCTTCAGGGCAAACAATGCATCTGACCCGGAAGCAGTCCCCGTCTTCTTACTCTTCATTCTGCTTCTGAAAGCAATAACAACATAGATCACCATTGCAATGATCGTTATGAAAAGACTGATGTCATTAAAAGAAGCATCTTTCAAAATAACCTTTGGCAGGTAGCCGTTTCCAAACGTTGAAAAACTCTTTGATACCGGTCCGATTGACATACCGTCACCGATTAACAATGTGCCGCCCTTGAAAATCAGCTGGCTGGCATATGTAACAATAAACGCGGGCAGTTTCTTATAGCCGATCCAGAATCCATGCCACAGTCCGATTAGAACACCGACAACAAGAACGGAAACAATGGTAAGAGGCGTATTCACATTTTGCTGTACCTGCATAGCTGCCGCAAAACATCCGATAAATCCAAGCGCACTACCTGCTGACAGGTCCGCGTTCTGGGATACAATGACAAGCATCATCGTAACTGCAATAATAGAACAGGTTGCTCCCTGCATTAAAAGATTCGATAAGTTTCTGGAGGTCATAAACAGACCGTCTGTTACAATCTGAAACGTAACAAATATGATCAGCATTTCTGCAAACAATGAAACCTTATCAAAATTATTCGTCAACATCAGGCCTATCTTTTTGGCCGCATTACTATCACTTTTATTATTTGTCATCTTCTTTCTTCCCTCCTGCTGCATAATACAGAATATTCTCCTGTGTGATTTCATCTACTCCGCTGTTCAGTTCTCCCCTGATCTTGCCTTCATACATGATGTAGATCCGGTCACTCATACCGATAATTTCCGGGAGTTCTGAAGAAATCATAACAATGCTGATTCCCTGATCAATCAGCTCATTCATCAGTTGATAAATCTCATATTTTGCTCCGACATCAATTCCTCTGGTCGGCTCGTCCAGAATCAATACTTTCGGTTCTGCCAGAAGAGCTTTTGCTATTACAACTTTCTGCTGGTTTCCACCGCTCAAGTTCCGTGCAAGCTGGAACATGGATGGAGTTTTGGTACCCAGCTTTTCAATATATTCTTTTGTTTTTCTTGTCTCCAGGTTTGTATCAATAACGCCGCCCCTCAGCAGCTTATCCAGGCTTGCCAGGGTCGTATTGGTGCGGACATCCGAGTCGAGGATCAGACCGTAGCGCTTCCGGTCCTCCGAAAGATACCCGATCCCGGCCTTAATTGCTTCTCTGGGGTGCTTCATCTTTTTAATTTCTTTCCCTTCCAGAAACAGCTGGCCTGTCGCATGCTGCTGCAGTGCACCGAAAATACTCATGGCAAGTTCTGTTCTTCCTGCCCCCATCAGGCCTGCAACCCCAAGGATCTCTCCTTTCCGCACCTGAAAACACACATCATCCAATAATGGTTTTTCCGGATTCTCCGGATTTTCAACCGTCCAGTTCTTTACCTCTAATACAACTTCCCCCGCTTTGTGCTCCTGTTTCGGAAAACGGTTCGTCAGTTCCCGGCCTACCATGCTTGAGATAATTTCCTGTACATTCATATTTGCTGCAGGTTTTGTAGCAATTGTTTTCCCGTCGCGGAGAATTGTGATAGAGTCCGATATTCTAAAGACCTCATTCAGCTTATGAGAAATATATATACAGGTAATCCCTCTGTCTTTCAGTGTTAAAAGAAGCTCCAGCAGATTATCCGTATCCTTTTCAGTAAGCGAAGAAGTCGGTTCATCCAAAATAAGAAGTTTCACGTCTTTGCTCAATGCTTTTGCAATTTCTATTAACTGCTGTTTTCCTGTTCCCAGGGTTCCTACTTTTTCATCCGCTTTTACATCCAGCTGGACTTCCTGCATTAGTTCTTTGGTTCTCTTATATTCAAAATCCCAATCGATAAATCCGCCTTTTTTCTTTTCACTGCCCAGAAATACATTTTCACAAACATTTAAAGAACGTACCAAACCTAATTCCTGATAAATAATTGCGACTCCCGCCTTCTCACTGTCTTTGATCCCTGAAAATGACTGTTCTTCTCCATCTATCAGCAATTTCCCGGTATAGGAACCTTTTGGGTAAACACCACTAAGTACTTTCATCAAGGTAGATTTACCTGCCCCGTTTTCCCCGACCAGTGAGTGTATCTCCCCTCGCTTTACGTTAAAATTGACATCGTCAAGAGCTTTTACACCTGGGAATGTTTTTGTAATGTGTTCCATTTGTAAAATGTAATCTTCCATCATCATCCCTCCTTTAAAATATTGTCTTAAAGTGTTTCAGCGGGCTTTCGCCCACTGAAACTCAAATAACCTCTTATTCTGTTTCCGCAGCATTAATTTCTTCTTCTGTATATACGCCGCCGTCTATAATTATCTCCTGGATATTATCTTTGGTAACGACCGTTGCCTCAACTGTAACCCATGGAGCATCTGTATTGTCTCCCCATGTAACTGTTTTGTCCGCTTCGATTGTTTCGCCTTTTGCCAGTTTAACAGCTGTATCAATGGCTGCTTTAGAAAGCACAACAGTATCTTTATATAATGTAGACGTCTGTTTTCCTTCCATAATTCTCTTAACAGCTGTCAGTTCTGCATCCTGACCTGTAACATATGCGGACAGGCCCTGCGCCTCAAGCGCCTGGATCGCTCCTGAAGCGATTCCATCATTCATACAGATGACCCCGGTAATTTTATTTCCTGTAATGGAAAGTGCATTTTCCACACATGCCATCGCTTCTGAAGCCGCCCACTCTTTACAGTACTGTTCCATCACAAGCTTGTTTCCGTCTTTCTCAAAAAAATCGCCGAATTCATCATGGAATCCTTTTATCTGATTTTCTACCGCTTCGCCTGCTGCCGCATCACCATAGAGAAATACATAGTTGCCTGGTTCCTTTAATGAAGCTACATAACTTGCGATCTGTCTTCCTACTTCGTAGGAATCGTAGCCAACCATTGCATCGTTCCATGCCTGCACTTCCTGGTCATAACCCATGATTTTGATTCCCTGGTTATGTACGGAGTCCAGTGTGTTTTTCAGGGCATTTCCATCAACCGGAACAACCATCAGAACATCGATCCCCTGAGTTGTAAGGTTTTCAATCTGAGAGATCTGTGTGTTGGAATCATTGTTTGCAACCTGTACGATCAGCTCAACACCTGCTTCATCCGCCCATTTTTCAGCATTCTCCAGCTCTCTCTGCCATCTTTCTTCCTGTACCGTTTTCATGGAAAATCCAATTTTAATCTTGTCATCATCTGCAGAACTTGTACTGCCTGTCTTTTCCGTCTCTGTTTTGGTATCCTTTCCTCCCTGTCCGCATCCTGCCATTGAAACAACCATGCATACACTTAAGAGAATACCTGCCACTCTTTTTACGACCTCACCTTTCATTTTGTTTCCTCCTTTAATTGTGTTGTTATACTTCTTCTTAAATCAGATCCCACGTTGTCAACCAATTTTTAATATTGTTCTGATTTATTTTATTTAATCCTACTATATGTCATACATATTTGTCAATTCTTTCTGAGGCGAATTATTTCACATATTTTCGTTCCCGCTTTTGGTAGTTTTTAACGAAATTATTATTTTCGTCACTTTTTATATGGACATTTTGCTTTTGAAGGCTATAATTTTATAAAAGAAATCATATTGGGAAGGCGATATTTATTTCATATATTCCTGTTTTCAGGTTGACAATTTGTCGGACATATATTATTATTTAAGGTGTTACTCGTTCTATTTGTATGAACTTTGCATTTAATTAAATTTATTCATTAACTTTCTACTATTACTTAACGCAAATGAGTCCGATAGAAAAAACATATTAACTAAAAAGGAGAATTATAAAAATGCCAGAGCTTATTAAGGCGAATGACAAGAAGGAAAAGACTTTAAAAGAAAAGGTAGGGGTTCTGATCGCCGAGAGAATGGAGATAGACCAGAAGCTTCCTACAGAGAAAGAGATGATGACACAGTTTAATGTCAGCCGTTCCTCTCTTAGAGAAGTATTGAGTATATACGAGTCAAACGGAATCATCTCGACTGTCCAGGGAAGCGGACGTTACATTAACCCGCCGAATTTCAGCGCTCCTCTTATGGATACCTGGTCCATTCTGATAGAGGCAAAACCAACTCTATTATTAAACCTGTTAGAGATCAGAAGCATGCTGGAGATCAATTCCCTGGAAACCGCAATGCGTTACATTGATATCAAACAGCTTCAGCTCCTCCAGGTGGAGGTAAATGCCATGAAGGAAAAGTCTGCGGCAGGTAAAACCTTTGCTTCCAATGACAGAGAGTTTCACAGAATACTATTTTCAAGTACTAAAAACATACTGCTTGAACAGCTCCTCACCGCATTCTGGGATCTGTATGCACTTGCAAAGGTGGAGAATTATCACGAAGAGCTGCCTCAGCTGGCTCAGCAGCATGGAGACATCTTAACGGCTTTTACACAGGAAGATTTAGATATGGCTACTAATTTGATGAAACAGCAATTTGATGATGCGAAACAGCAGATTAAGATCTCTTTGCTGGACAGAGACTGATCGGCAGACCTGCTTCAAAAAGAAAGGACCGTAATTTATGGAGAATATCGATATTCTAGTAATCTTTGATGCTCTGATCTGGGGAGGCAGTATATACTGCTTTTATTCCTGTTATTTTATGCGCACACAGAAGAGGCTGCATAAGAACATTCTGCTGATACCAGGAAATATTAATATAGACAATTGTAAAGATTCGGAAGGCTATATTAAGTTCATTTTCCCTCGGCTCATCATTTTTTCGTGTGTCTGTTTCCTGCTGGGCGGTCTGAATCTGATCAGCAACTTCACATCGGCTATATCTGACAAGATTACTGTACTGGCAATCCTGCCTTTACTGGTCTGTATCTTCTGGTTATGGTATGTCATTAAGAAATCCGTAGAATTGTTCTGGTAGTATCAGATATTGCACAGAGACAGCAAAAAACGCCTGAATGGGTATCTGCCCATCCGGCGTTTTTATTATCTGGAAATATTTTCTTCCAGCTATAACTCGTCTTCACTGTTTTTCATAAACTTTATCATCTGTTCGGCTACTCTCTCCAGATAGCCCCTGTCCAGGATCCGATATCCCGAATCAAGCTTTTCTATACAACCGGCCTCTTCAAAACGGTATAAGATATTATAAATTCCCCTTCTGCTGATCCCAAGGTTTTCACAAATATTATAAATACTTTTATATTTAAAGACTCCGCCGCTGGAATGCCTCAAAATGTAATGTGCCATAATTTCATTCTCGCCGAACAGGCTTCGCGCGAGGATATTTTTATACATCATATAGACACGCTTACTTGTTTTCTGATAAAACAGCACTAAAAACTCATCGTTCTGCATCAGCTCATCCATAAGAGACTTTTTTAATACAAGCACCTTCGATTTCGTCTCCGCTACCCCGGAACACTGAAAATCCGCATTATGAATACTGCTGATGGGTCCCGCAAAGTTGTCTGCGTCTATGATATCTACAATCAGCTTTTTACCATTGTAGGAGATGTTTTCAACCTTGATCACTCCTTCGAATATATAGAACAAAGTGTCACTTGCGCGATCTGCCCTGAATAAATATTCACCCTTTTTTAACTCTAATATAGGAATTACTGGTAAATAATCTTTAATATGCTCATAGATCATGGTATTCTTGATGATGCTGTAATTATCCAAGTCTTTGTCCCCTCTTTAAAGCATGTACTCTTGGACATGTTTTCCCTGATCCTCAAGGGCCTCCCTGTCCTTAATATAGATATAATTATCATCCTTCTCTAAAATTCCATCTTTTATCAGATCATTTAATGTATTATAAAGACTCCTCCTGCTAAATCCCAAAAATTCACACAGCGCATTCATGTTCGGACAGACCATCCGGTCTTTCTTCACTTTTGATATGATATAGCTTGACAGTATTTCCTTCTGGCTATACATACTGTTCATAAGCATGCGCTTATACATTTGATATACCCTCTGGCTCATTTTGTGATAGAATGCCTTGGCAAACCTGACGTCATTTAACAATTCTTGGAATACCTCATCGTTAAATTCCAGCAAAAGCGTATCTTCTACAGCCCATGATTCACAATTCAAAAATTGTTCATATACGTCGCTCAAATCGCCGGCAAACCAGTCCTCACCGATTTCATCCACCCAGATTTTTCTGCAGCCTACATTGTTCCAGACTCTTATTTGACCGTTAATTATGTAATATTTGTTTGGTATTCCCTCCCGGGAAGAATATCTCGTGGGTATAAATTCACCTTTTTTTACCTTAATAACCGGAATCTGCTCCATGTAACCTTCAATCGAATCATAAATGGCGATTTGTTCCAACTTCATAAGCTCACTCTCCTTTCACTGTTATTTTTACAACTTTTTCCACAATTATGGGTAGTAAACATTTCACACTTTTTATCAATTTGTATATTTTTAACTTATTAACTATATAATTTTCATCACTTTTCACAATTTTCTCTTAATTGACAATTCCTTTTCTACTTCGTCCAAAGAACTGTATCCATTAAGCATTGCCATGTTTTTTCTGACAACATCTGTCAGATTCTGTCCATTTTGCACGCACTCCTCCACATATGCAGCATAAAGTATGATGGTATTATCTCCATAAGAAAATAATTCTCCCTTGACATAAGTCTCGATAGAAGTCGTATACCCATTTTCTTCAGATGCATATGTAGGACGTCCGTTCTCTGCATATAATGGATATCTGCGCTTAAAATCTTCTGCCCATCTTATTTGTATATCTGCAATATAATTAATCAGCCGCTTTTTCTTCTCAGATATCTTCGGCAGAACCTTTTTCAGGGCTTCATATTGCTGCGGCATAGTATCGATCATCATAAACGCATATTTTTCAAACAGCAGATTACGCCCCTGAACTTTTGCCTGCATCAGGTCCATATAATAGCTGTCCGTGATTTTTTTTGGCCAGGCCATAAACTGGCTCTTACGCATAATATAAAACTCGGGCCAGTTATCCTGACACTCCGCACGGCCTCCCTCATTTTTTACAAGCTGAAACTGACGCCATTCTTCTTTGATAATATCGTCTATGCTAACCATAATCTTTTCCTCTCTTATGATGCCATTACAGGAAGGGAGCGTATTGTCTCGTCCTTAATACGATGCCTTGCTGCATAGGCATGTTCTTCCAGGTAATCGGACGAGCTGCTGCTGATTCCCTGAACCTTAAGTTCCTTGATAATAAGAGCACAAATCTCTTCTATCATAACAATCACTTTATCGTTCCTGTTCAGCTCAATCTGATAGGTATTCCATTCATTTGTATACCAGCTGCCTTTGTTCGGCCCCAAATCCACAAGATTTTTCAGGATTGTGCCTACCTCCGAAAGCCGTTCCAGCTCTTTCATTCCTGCCCACATCCATTTATAATAGGGAGTATATTTTTTGTTCAGTATATATACCATGGAAATGGATGCACGGATAAATTCAGAAAGAGCCAGAACTCCTGCTACGGTATCATGCCTTCTCATCATCCGGCTGTAGTTGCACTGCCCCGAATGGGCCATTGTAATAGCACGTGCGGCTATTTTTTTCAATCGGATATCCTCCGGGTAATATTCCAGCAATTGCTCCCGTATCCCCGTAAATACCCCCAGATTGTCCTCAAACACCCTTCCATTCGTGGCCACTGACAGATAATGCTCCGGTATCATCATCCAATCTGACAGTTTCCTAGGAACCCCTCCTGCTCCCAGAAATTTCTGGTAGAATTTATCAATTTCCAGGACTCCCCTGCGGCCTTCCGATTCGGTCCTGTGAGTCTTTGCAGAGATCCCTCTATATTCCTTGGGAAGAGCATCATATATCCCGCTCATCTCTTCCCCAATTTCTTCATAATCTTCTTTTGTAAGCCATATACAGAAGCCCGGTCCATAGTCATGATCCATGGAGATCATGTCGTCATATCCAAAGCACTCGGAGCCTTCCCCCACCAGGCCCACAGCGATCCTGTCCAAATAAGCCGGAAATAATTCTTCCAGTACGGGTCTTCCGATCCTTTCATAATATTCCTGTGAGAGCTCAAGTCCCTTATGCTCCAGCTGCAGACCATTACTTTGTACCATTAGCCATTTTCCTCCTGATTGCGTTGTAATTTTCCACAAGACGTTTGTAATCCGCGTTTTCCCCATAGTGCCTTTTCGTCTCTTCCATTGCTTTCTCATACAATGCAAGAGAGCCTTCCAGATCTTTGCTTAAATAAGCCGTATATGCCTTCATAGCCAGCACACCACAGTAATGGGGGCTGTTCCTGCATTCTTTCTCAAAAATGCCGGCTGCCCTGTCCAGATAGGACTGTACACGCTCAAAATCCGGCTGTTCGGAATGGAGGAACGCTCCTGCCAGGTTTCCATACACCGTAGCCCGTTCATCCGCCGAATCAGGGACCTGCTCCAGCACTTTGACAGCTTTTTCACCGTACTCCACAGCATCAGAAAGTTTACCTGCTTCCAGTGATGCGACAGACATATTATTATAAAGTCCACCCAGACGATAGTCAACTTCTAAATTTTCCCGTTTATAAACTTTCTCCACCTGGAGATAAAGTTCCATGGCTTTATCCACCTGTCCTGACGCACGGTAGATATTTGCTATATTCAGATAAGTCGTCATTCCGGCCAGTGTTTCATCCAGATTATGCTGTCCTACAATCTCAATAGCCTTATGAGCATATTCCCATGCCCGATCCAGATGGCTGATGCTTCTATAGTATCCCATCAGCTCATTTTCTATTGTAAGCTGCGATTGCCAGTCACTCTCCGCACAGGCACCCTGCAGACAGTTTTCCAGATAAGCGCACGCCTCTTTGGCTTCACCCTTTGCAAAAAGAGCATCTGATTTTTCAAGTATTTCTCTTATCTCCATATTTTCCCTTCCTTCCCAAAAAGCGATGAAATTCGGGTTTCCCCCAATCTCACCGCTTCAGCTGTCTTTAAACAGAATATTTAGAAATTACTGCAGATTATCCATCTGGCTTCTTACATTTTTATATTCAGCCAGTTCCTGGTCATTTACTTTAATATGAGTATATAACCATTCGACAACCTTCTGATTCACCTGGTCCTCAAAATCCTTTGTAGGGCCTTCTGCCGCCAGCTTCAGTGCAAGATTTTTTACATCTTCAACCAGCGCTGCATGCATTTTTTTGTGATCTTCAGTCTTTGGATACTGTACTTCTTCCATCAGTTTTTCTTCTTCGCTGAAATGGTAGGTTGTATAATCCGCCAAAAATCCCAGAGTCTCCTGGACTTTCTCTGCACTTTCTTTATTTTCAATACTTTCAAACAAATCATTGGCACGTTTAAATAATTCTTTATGATGAGTGTCTATCATCTCATCTCCGGTCAAAAGACTCGGGGTAAATAATGCTTTCATTCGCATTTCCTCCTAAATATTATTCCTTACTGCAATATGAGTATATAATTTTACGCCTTTGCTGCTGCCCTTTCTTCTCCTGCATGAAGCCATCCCTCAATAGACTTCGCAAAACGTTTTGACAGGAATTTTACTACCTGCCCTACACAAATTGCTGCAATGATTGTTCCTTCTCGTACTACAACACCTTCCCCCACGAAAGACTGCAGTCCTCCAAGGAATATTAACTGAAGAATTAATGCAATAACGATCATACTTGTATCAACAATTGTTTTACAATCTCCAAATGTCTTTCCTGTAACCTGCGCAATGGCACCTGCCAGGCCTTCTGCCGGCATCGGAACCCAGTTCGGACGCAGATAGAGGAATACACCAATACCTATAATTACTACGCTGACAACCATATAGATAAACTGCATAATATAATTCTGCGGTCTTGGGAAGTTAAGCATAAGATGTCCCAGCGCCTTTGGATCTGTACCAGTTAAGTCGATCATCCAGCTGAATACAAACGTCAGCAGTATTCCCAGAGCATTTCTAAGTTTGAAATTCTTCCTTAGAATAACAAGCTGTGCTACTACTAAAAAGATGTAAATAATAAATGTTGTTACGCCCAGAGTAAAGCCCCAGATCTGCTCCGTTGCCCTTGGAATAGAACTTACCGGAGAGATACCCAGATTAGACATCTTGGATATATTGATACCGATCGTAATGATAAATAATCCACCTATATAACATATAATTTGTTTTACGATATTTCCTGGTTTAGAATTAGACATTCCTGCCCCTCCATTTCCCTTATGTGAATTCGTGTCCTTTAGAAAGGTGTGTCGTCACCGATATAACATGCAATTCCATTCTCCAGATATAAATTCTGCAGCTCTATCATTCGTTCATCTGTCATATCGCCGTGGTCTGTGTATTCATACTGTTTACCCAGCTGTTCCCACTTTGAAGTTCCCATACGATGGAATTTCAGAAGATTGATTTCAAAAAGATCCAGTCTCTTCATAAACTCGATCAATTTCATTGCATTTTCATCACTGTCGTTATAATCATGGATCGTTGGCTGGCGAAGAACCAGTCGCCCTCTCCATGGGGATTTTACCAAAGCCTCTATATTAGAAAGAATTAATTCATTTCCGACGCCCGTACCCCACTTATGAGCCTCTGTATCCATATTTTTCACATCGATAAATGCGAAATTAATATTTGTTAAAATCTTTAAAAAGTTTTCTTCAGTTGCAAAACCACTTGTCTCGATAGCCGTATGTATATGTGCCTTCTTACATTCCATCAGCACATCGTATAGGAAATCGTGATGCATAAGCGGATCCCCGCCTGAAAAGGTAACGCCGCCTTCGGAACCCCAGTTATTAAAGTCCCTCTTTAGTATTTTCATCAGGCCGTCCACTGTGTACTCTTTCACACATTGCTTTAAGGCATTGTTCGGACACAGGCTAATGCATTCAAAACTCTCGCAGTCTTCGCAGATTGACCAGGTGAGAGATGGTTTCCCATTCTCGTCAAATTTGATAGAGCCCTTGGGGCATGTATCTCTACATGCCCTGCAGCCCTTATCATACTTACATACTTTTTCTGCAAACATTATGTGTTTCTTTCTTTTCCAGCTCTCCGGATTGGCGCACCACCTGCACTCAAGCGGACAGCCTATGAAAAATACATTTGTCCTGCAGCCCGGTCCATCATGCACGGAATAGCTTTGAATATCGAATAATAATCCTTTCTTTTCCATATATGACTTCCTTAATTAATTATTTTATTTTTTGTAGTTTTCGCAACTGAAAGCTCCGCATGTTGAATAAGCCCAGTTTTCTTTGCAGAATCCTGTACATGTTCCGATTCCGTATTTGTCCGGTTTCTCAAAATTCTTGCAGTTTCCGCAAAGAGGAGCTGCTTCGTATTGTGGGCAGGCATCGCTTCCTTCACCATCAATAGGAACGATTACTTTTGAAAGCGCACACATACCTTTTTCACAGTCAAGATTAATATAATTTACACATTCATTATGTTTCATGATTCTACCTCCGTCTCTCTCTTCTTTTTATGCTTCGTCATATTCTGTTCTGTAGATAACCTCATCCTGGATCGGCTTACCGATTTCACACCAGTACTGTGTAAATCCGGCAACACGAACCATCAGGTCACGGTATGCTTCTGGTTTCTTCTGAGCATCTCTCAGTGTATCGGAACCTACTACGTTAAACTGTACGTGGAATCCTCCCTTACGCATGTAAGCACGAACAACATCCAGAAGTTTTCTGGTTCCTGTCAGTCCCTTAACAGCTGTCGGATGAATCTTTAAGTTCATCTGAGCATTCTGGCACATAGAGTGATCATATACTGTAGCTGATTCGAAGATTGCGTAGATACCGTTCTTGTCTGTACCAGCTGCTGCGGATGCAGAACCATCTGCATATGTAGTTCCTGCAAGTCTTCCGTCTGCTGATGCCAGTGTTACGAATCCCTGTGGGCCGTGTGTAGATACAGAGATCTGGCACATATACAACGGTTTTCCATAGTAAGATCTGATAGTTGGGATATATTTCTTCATACCAACTTCATACTCAACAAGGAGATCATCTACATATCTGTCTGCATTGCCGTACTTCGGTGCGTTGATACATGCTGCAAAGATCTTCTCATATTTCTCAGATGCATCTGTGCTTTCTCTGAAGTCAGGTGAGAATACGCCTGTTTCATAAGCAGTTTTGAATCCGAAGTTGTTGATCATTGCATCTGTCATCTCTTCCAGTGTAAATGTCTTGTCATCAAATACATTTTTCTTAATAGAAGCAAGAGCGTTGATGTATGTAACTGTACCACATGACTCAAAGTTAATTGTTGCGTTGTATTTTGCTCCGCAGTTTCCAATATGCTGTCCGTTTGTGAAGAAGCCGCCCTTAAGCAGAGAAGCTACTGCCGGCATATTGTATTTTCTCCAGATATCCATCTGCAGGTTGTTTACCTTGTTAACGATCTGATTGCTGAGATCCAGATATTTGTACCAGAGTTCAACCATCTTCTCATAGGTATCAATCTTTTCGTTGTGAGGCGGGAATACCTCTTTGCCTGTTCTTGCATCAACACCGTTTGTCAGCACGAGCTCAAGAATCTTAGGAAGTGCTGTAAAGTGGATACCTGTACCACATGTCGGTGAAGCTCCTCCAGGAACCATTGTAATCTTACCGTTGTAGTTCAGCGGTGAGAACTGTCCAGGTGAAGACTCAAGACATCCGCCAAGGCACCATGCTCTAGCATCGATAACGTCCATTCCCTCTTCTCCATACTGTCTCAGCATGAAGTTCATACCAGTCTGATTGTTCATCCATGCAGGATAGCCCATTCCAAGTTTTGTACAACGAGCACACTTCATCAGGAAGTCCTCTGGTGTTTTCTCATCATACAGTACACTTAATGTGGGCTGCGGAGTCTGAGCTCTCATACCAGCTTCAACGATCAGGTACTCTAACGGAGTAACTGCTGTCAGACCATCATATCCCAGACCGCCCATTGACAGGTTGTTGAATGTATTTCCGGAAAGAACACCACCGGATACACCAGCTGATGCGAAACATTCGATACATGTGATCTTAATTCTGTATAATTCAAGAAGTTCGATAACTTCTTCGTCTGTTGTAACACCATCCTGAATGTCTTTCTCATAGAATGGCTGCAGAACCTGTCCGAGACGTCCAATAGACTGTCCTGACTGAGGATCTTCGTTTACAACGCCATAGTGTAAGCAAAGTGTAAGCTGCAGTGCTTCACGGAATGTAGCAGGAGCCTTATGAGCGATATTTCCCATAACCTCTGCGATTTCTTCGTAATTCTTTTTAAATTCCGGATCCGACTCACGTGCTGCAAGGTCTTTTGCTCTGTCAGCGTAGTTCTGGCACCACTGGCCTAAACCTTTACATACTTCTTTCATTGCTGCATAATAGTATCCGCGGCTCATTCCAAGAATACCATCATCGCCTGCTTCACCCATGAACTCTGCGATCTTCTCATCACACAGATCACAAATTCCATCAAAACCGTACTGTAACGGCAGGTAATAGTTCATTACTTCACGTCCCTGAGGAATCGCAAAGGAATCAAACATAACAACTACAGAGTCCATAACTTTTTCGAACTGGTCATATCCAGGAAGCATCTTGCCATATTTTGTGCTGACATCTTCTACTGAGATTCCATCCCAGTATTTGGATACTTTTACAAGTACAGGAATATCTTCTTTTCTCATACCAAACTTCTTAGCGAGAGAAACGATTTCTCCGTAACTTTCTGTTACGTTACCACCGCCGGCACCAACCTGTGAAACAGCATCAGCTGAGCTCTCAGCCGGAGCATCAACTTCATTCATAAGAGCTTCTGCCTGAGCATTGAAGAAGCTTGCAGTAACCCATGGGAATGGGAATGCGCCACGAACATTTTTCGTTTTGTTCATAACAAGTTTTTCCCAAGGAAGGATAGTAGGGGTTGTATGAGCATATCCGCCGGCAACAGCTCTTGCTCTTCTAACTTCGATCAGATCACCATCATTCTCCCACCAGATTCTGTTGTACCAGTATGGAGTCTCCATATCAGCTGAAACTTTCAAGGTGTAATAGACATCCATTAACTTCTTAAAACGGTCACAAGCTTCCGGAATATCAGCTTCTGTAACATCATCAACTACCGCCGTATCAATACCCCGCTGTTTCAAAATTTCCTGTACTTTACTTTCGTTTGAATTCATTTTTTTTCCTCCTTTTCATTCTTGAATTCGTTGTTATAGCCATCTTAACCCTCTTTAAGGTTTTATCGTTAGTGCACATTGCACACCTTTGAAAAATTCTAATTTTAATTTTATAGTGATACTTAATATATAACCAAATCCATACCTCAAAGCTTCATACAATATACTCAAAACAAAAAGGAATCCCGCATTTTAAGCGAAATTCCTTCTTAATCCTTTTATTCGATGCCGAAACGGGGACCTGAATTTCTTTAAGTTTTAACCCTCGGCGTACCTTGAACTACTTAATAATAATACTATTTTTCTTTTGCCATTTCCGACTCTGCTGCAGAATCCATGTTTGATTTAACAACTTCCTCTTTTGGATTCTGATTTGTGTCCTGTGTTCCTTCTTCAATATTAGGGTTCACGTTCAGCTTGACTTTTCCTTCTTCCATACAAATATACACATCATCCCCAGGAAGGATATCTCCCGAAAGCATTTTTTCAGCCACCACATCTTCCAGCTCTGACTGCACTGCTCTCTTCAAAGGCCTTGCACCATACTGCAGATTTACATACTTCTCTATCAGATATTCATTTACATCCTCGCCAACATGAACCGTAATTCCCATTCCTTCACACCGCACAGACAGATCCTGGATCAGCAGGCCGATAATCGCGCTCATGTCCTCATGGTTCAGCTTTCTGAATACGATAATGTCATCAATACGGTTCAGGAACTCAGGCCGGAATACATGTTTGATCTCGGACAGAATCTCATTCTTAATCTCTTCATTGCTGCCCTGGTCACTTTCTTTCCCCGCAGAAAAACCAAGTTTACGGTGTATGTCATGATTCTGGACTCCCGCATTGGAGGTCATAATTAAAACCGTATTCTTAAAGCTTACTCTTCTGCCTTTGGCATCCGTCATATGACCGTCTTCCAACACCTGAAGGAGCATATTGAACACATCCGGATGAGCCTTTTCAATCTCATCAAATAATACGACTGAATACGGATTTCTCCGCACCTTCTCGCTCAGCTGCCCGCCGTCTTCAAAGCCTACATATCCCGGTGGGGAACCAATCATCTTGGCTACAGAGTGCGGTTCCATATACTCGGACATGTCAAGACGGATAAATGCATCCGGCTTATCAAACATGAACTCTGCCAGTACCTTGCTCAGCTCTGTCTTGCCCACACCTGTGGGACCTAAGAACAGGAAAGAACCAATTGGTCTGTTGGGATTCTGAATTCCGGCGCGCCCTCTGCGCATTGCTTTCGCAATTGCCTTTACAGCCTGCTGCTGTCCTACAATCCGCTCTCCGATCATCTCTTCCAGCTTCAGCAGACGTGTGCCTTCATCGGCATTCACCTGCATAATGGGAATTCCGGTCCACTGTGCAACTGTTCGTGCAATTTCATTACTTCCAATTTCAATAAATTGTACTTGTGGTGAATCGTCCTCCGGGGCTGCCAGTTCCGTACTGTCGGATCTGTCCAGGCAGACGGCCGCGGCTGTTTCGTCAATTAAATCAAGTGCCTTATCTGGAAGATAACGGTCATTAATATATCGTTTGGATAATTCTACAGCGGCTTCCATCGCCTCCGGCATAAATTTAACCGAATGATGCTTCTCGTATCTGTCGATTACGCCGTTCAGTATTTCCAGACTTTCTTCCTCGGTCGGTTCTTCTACCTGAATCGGCTGGAAGCGCCGTTCAAGAGCTGCATCCTTCTCGATATATCTGCGGTATTCTTCTGTGGTCGTTGCACCGATAACCTGTATCTCCCCGCGTGCCAGACAAGGCTTCAGAATATTGGCTGCATCAATTCCGCCCTCTGTTCCTCCGGCACCTACAATGGTATGGATCTCATCAATGAACAGAATCACGTTCCCGGCATCTGTGATTTCCTGAATAATATGTTTTAACCGCTCTTCAAAATCGCCTCTGTACTTGCTTCCGGCAACAACGCTTGCCAGATCAACAGCAACAACTCTTTTGTCCTTCATGATTCCCGGAACTTTTCCCTCTGCGATTGCAAGGGCAAATCCCTCTACGATTGCTGTTTTCCCGACTCCCGGAGCACCAATTAGACAGGGGTTGTTCTTTCCCCAGCGACAGAGCGACTGTAGAAGCCTCCGGCTCTCATTTTCCCTGCCAATCAGAGGGCTTAACTTTCCTTCTCTTGCCATCTCGGTCAGATCGCGGCCGAATTGATCCAGAAGCTCTGTGCGTTTATGGATGCCGTTTGTCTTGGCCTCCTCTGTTTTTGCCAGTCCTATTTTCTTCCTCTTCATCTCTACGATCGTATCCACATATATGGAAGAAGGGTTCACCTGTGCGGCTTTAAAAAACCGCATAACAGAAAGTGTCTCGTCCTGCAGCATTGCCAGTAATATATGCTCTGCCCCGGTCAGTTCCGCCTGGAACCACGCTGCCTGCTTATGGCTCCTGTCCAGAATCTTTGTGCACTCTGGAGAATAGCTCCATGCCGTCTGAAGGATCGTAAGCCCGGTCGAGGGTACCCATTCCTCAATCATTGCTGTCACCAGCTGCTCATCTAATCCGCTTCTCTTTAATACAAACTGAGTGATCCCAGTTTTTACCTTTGTTAATGCCAGCAAAATATGTTCTGTCCCCACGGTGACCTGACCCATATTTTTTGCTGCTTCTGCCGCTGTTGCAAGTACCTCTCTGGCAGTATTATCATAATAGGGACGCATCTCTATCACCTCGCTTTACTTTTCACAAACAGGTGCAGCCTCCACGGCATGTTCTGAAACATAGTCCATTGCTTTTCTTACTAAAATGTCATTTCTCAGACGCTGTTCTTCTGCTCCCCGCATGATTTCTTTGATCTTCTTTTCATCAACAGGATATCTTATGGTCAGCTTTTTAATCTCTTGGTCCACCTCCTGCTCCGTCACGGTAATGCTCTCCGCTTCTGCTATCGCCTCCAGGATCTTTCTGCCTTTCAGCTGTCTCTCGGCTATTTCCTGCATCTTCTTTACCAGTGCTTTCTCATCTGTATTGGAAGCCTGATAATACTGTTCAATAGACAGGCCCTGCTGGTTCAGACGAAGCGCATACTCCTCGGCCATTCTTTTCGCTCTGTCATTCACGCTTGTTTCAGATACCTTTACCTTCGAGCTGTCAACCAATGTATTGATAAGGTAATCTTCCTTCTCTTTCTTATCCATCTGAGCAGGAGTCTCCACTCCCTTATACTGACCAAGAACTATATCTTTCATATGCAACTACTCCTTCTCTTCCTCAATCGACTTGATACTGTCAATAGATGCTTCGTAAATACTCAGGTTCGTCATCCCGCTCCGCTCCATCAGCTGAATGGCTTCTCTGTATTTACTCTCACTTTCCTCCCATTTTTCCCACTGTTCGAAAAGTCTCGCCTGCTCGTAAATGATGACTGCGATTGCATTGTTCCGCTCCTGAATCCAACTTTTTGTAACCGCCGCAATCCCATCCTGATCCACATCCGCGCCGCCGCACATAACACATCCCGGATCCGGCATAACTGACTGCTTCACTTCCTTCTCCTTATTTTCTAAATATACCCGTAAACCGTCGTAGTTGTCAAGTTCATAATAGTTAGCAATGTCCTGATAAAACTTCTTTTGATTTAATAACATGGTATTCTCCGCTCCTTTCTATAATTACGATTAGTGTAACCATAAGATGAAAAAAAGCCTAGTGAATATTGCACACTTGAAAGGGGAGATGGGTCGCCTGCCAGAGAGGGAGACGGGGGCGGACGGAGGCGTATATCCTGTTTGAGATGCTGGCCGCGCGCTGAGCAGCAGTAAGAGGAAACACGCAAAATCAGCCGGCATCATACGCATTCACCGCCTACTCTGATGAGTAGACGGCTCAGGCGTATTCAAAAGTTGATTCGGAATCAACTTTTGGCCGGCTGATTTTGCGTGTTTCCTCTAACTGCTGCTATGCTTGCTATATGCACTTCAAACAGGATATACGCCTCCGTCCGCCCCCGTCTCCCTCTCTGGCAGGCTTGGCGCATCCGGCCGGGACGAAGAGCTAAATTTCAAGTGGGGGGCTATTGCGGGAACTGCGGATGGGAATGGCTGCGAGGTGCTGTTATTGCTCCGGCAGGTTGTCTGGTCCGTCCTTGTAGTTGAGCTGTTCCTTCTATATAATAATCATCCGCTGCTCCCGCCAGATTCCCCTCAAGTGAGCCGTCCTGCCGCCTTGATGCGCCAGACCTGGAAAACGGACATAGGGGTGTACGGATGCGTCTTTTGGCTGTTAGGCAGAGTTAAGGAAAAAGGAAGGAAAAACGCGGCAAAATCGGTGATTTCAAATCACCGATTTTCCTGGACCCAGCGCGCAAAGCCATCAGGGCTTTGCGTGATGTGTCCATGGTTGCCGCGTTTTTCCTTCCTTTTTTCCTTTACTCTGCCTTACAGTCAAAACCCGTATCCGTACACCCCTATGTCCGTTTTCCAGGTCGTCCCTCATTCACCGCTAAAGCGCCTCACTCCTAAATCTCTATATTGAATTTTTCTTTTAGGAGTTCTTTCAAGCGTCCGCCAACCGGCTCTATTACTACGTTATCTTCTGACACTTCTTTATACTCATCATTGATAAGTGTGCGGTACCCATCCTCTGTACGTATGTTTATAACCCGTATCCGTACACCCCTATGTCCGTTTTCCAGGTCGTCCCTCATTCACCGCTAAAGCGCCTCACTCCTAAATCTCTATATTGAATTTTTCTTTTAGGAGTTCTTTCAAGCGTCCGCCAACCGGCTCTATTACTACGTTATCTTCTGACACTTCTTTATACTCATCATTGATAAGTGTGCGGTACCCATCCTCTGTACGTATGTTTATAACGCGTAACGTACAGAAACGCGCATCTTTACAGGTCGACTGAAAATAGTTCAAAAAGACAAAATCAGAACTAAAACATGCTACATCGGAAAACAGTATTTCTATTCTGTGCGTTGCATCTTCCTTTCCCACTTGCTGGCTGATGCGGGTTTTTCGATGAACTTCATACCACCCCTTTATACTGGGCAGAACTCGGAATGACTCTTTTTTATAGGTCTGCCACTCGTCGGTGTGAATCTTTAAAGCACCTGCAGGCATTGGACCTCCGAGGCCGCCGTCGCAGAAATATTCTTCACCATCAAGAGTTACAATTATTGCTCTGTGATCCGCCCATGTCGTAAAGTCATCTGATCCCAATAAAACCCTTACAAAGCATAGTCTTGCATCATATCCTAGACTGATGAGCAGACGATGTAATAACCCATTCAATTCCAGGCAGTATCCGCCTCTTTTTCCCCGAATAATTTTTTGAAATACATAATCAGGGTCAAGGCACACTTCCTTATGTAAATCAAAACTGTCTAAATTCTCAAATGGAAGTGAACATTGTTGACGATAGATTATCTCATCCAACGCTTCTTTGGCAGGTTGTTCCACCGGAGACACACCTATGCGATCCAGATATTCTTTGATTTCTTCCGGGGTAAACTTCTTAACATCTTCTTTTACTTCTCTCATCTTCTGCTACCATCCCTTTCTCTGCCAGAGTATGTTTGATAATTCATGTGCCCAAATGAACAGGACGGTCAAGCGGGTGCTATGAATTATCAAGCACGCTCTAATCTTATTTTATTGATCCTCTTTATAATAAATGGCCGTTCCCATTTATTTCTTCCCCCTGCTTTTGAGCATCAGGTACACCCCTATAAATACCAGAGCAATACCCGTTAGCTGCCGCCCCTGGAACAGGTTGTTACGAATCATCCAGGCTCTCTTTCCACACCAGGATATTACCTGGTTTTAGTGTAAGCATATATGCCCAAAATACCTAGTGAACATTGCACATTTGAGAGGGAACGGGTAAAAATGAGGAGCGCTGCAGAGCGGGAGATGTACGAAAAAATATGTCTCCGTTTTATATTTGTCAATACGTAAAACAATACTTCTGTGTCATATGGGAGGCATTTTTCGTATCCTTCCATAAAAAAGGCACTCAATTTCTCGAATGCCTAATGATATTTGCTGATATGTTCACACTGTTATTACAGCAGCAGGTACACCAATATAAAGATCATCCCGATTCCCGCCAGCTGCAGCCCATAAGACAGGCTGAACCGGATCATATCCCGGCTTTCCCTTCTCTCCAGCGCCCGCGTCCCCAGCTTCCACCGATAGGATACGGATTCCTCCTGCCTTTTGAGGTACCCTGCCCCTTTATCCAGCACCTTCCCTAGAATGGCATCCAGCTTTGGCAGCGAGCCGGTTCGGTACGGGATCTTCCGGTCCTTATACAGG
>LDAQ01000029.1 GCA_001028025.1 Faecalicatena fissicatena
ATGGACAGCCTCCTACTCGATGAGCTGAGCTGCACAATCATCAAGATTGTGCAGTGAATCTCTCCGGTTCCATAAAATCAGGCTGTTTTTTCTTTAGTGTCAGTTAGCGAATGGATTGCCCAGCAAACCGTCATATGCTTCCGAACCGGTGTCCTGAGCTCTCCTTACCGCAGGCGCCCCCACACCAGCCACATTCCCCCTAAATTTCCAACTTGGAACGATACTTATTGAGGACGTGCTGGATCCTTTCATTCGGATTGAGCAGTGTGCTGATAGATCCGTCATGGTTCAGTGTATCGATCAGCAATGCGATATATTTACTCATGTCGCAGTTGATATAGTAAGGGCGGGATAAGAGTTCCGGTGACTGATAGATTAAATTTGTCGTCAGAATTCCAGTGAGGATCCCGTCCTGGTGTGCTTTGTCAAACTTGTCCATTCCGCTGGTGAACAGTCCGAATGTTGCAGCAGCAAAGATCCGTCTTGCTTTTCGGCGCTTTAACTCGGTCGCTACTTCGATGATGCTGTCGCCGGAAGAGATCATATCATCGATGATGATAACATCTTTGCCTTCCACGGAGCTTCCAAGGAATTCGTGTGCTACGATGGGGTTGCGTCCGTTGACTATCTTCGTGTAATCCCGGCGCTTATAGAACATACCCATGTCAAGGCCCAGTACATTGGCCAGGTAAATGGCGCGGTTGGTACCGCCTTCATCGGGGCTGATGACCATCATGTGTTCATTGTCAATCTGAAGGTCTTTTACGTTGCGCAGAAGGCCTTTTATAAACTGATAAGTGGGTGGAACAGTCTCGAATCCATTCAGCGGAATTGCATTCTGAACCCGGGGGTCATGTGCATCGAAGGTGATTATATTATCCACACCCATGCGCACAAGTTCCTGGAGTGCCAGAGCACAGTCCAGAGACTCACGGCCGTTTCTCTTGTGCTGCCGGCTCTCATATAAAAATGGCATAATGACGTTAATACGGCGGCCTTTTCCTCCGATCGCGGCAATGACGCGCTTCAGGTTCTGGAAATGGTCGTCCGGTGACATGTGGTTGATATTGCCCGTCAGGGAGTAGGTGATGTTATAATTGCATACGTCAACCATAAGATAGAGGTCCATCCCGCGAACGGATTCATTAATAATGCCTTTCGCTTCGCCTGAACCGAATCTCGGCACTGCGCTGTCTACAATGTAAGTTTCCTTTTCATAACCTGAAAATGCTACATCATCCTTGTGCTCAATGGCACTTTCTTTCCTCCACTTTACCAGATAATCATTGACCTTCTGGCCGAGTTCCTCGCAGCCTACGACCGGTATCAGGCCGAGTGCGCCTACTGGAATGTTTTCTAGAGTTCTTTCTGTGCGGTGTAACATGAGTGTTCCTCCCTGTTTTTGATTAATTTCTTTTTGATTCTGATATCGTCGCCAATCAGTTTTAGCATTGTATAATTACTGGTAATTCTGGAAAATGACCTCTCTGTGTATAGATCGGCCAGAGTGTCCAGAGACAGATTGGTTGATATAATGGTTGATTTGCGGCTGAGCAGCCGCTCATTAATGCAGGTAAAAAACTGTGACGCGACAAATGAGTTCGTGAATTCGGTTCCAAGATCATCTACGATCAGGAGATCGCAGTCAAATATATACTCATACATATTTTGCGCATCAATATTGTTTTTGTCAAATGTATTTTTTGCCAGAATAGAAAAAAACTTTGAAGATGAAAAATAGAGGACGGAATATTCTCTGTCCATCAGTTCTTTGGCAATGCAGTTAGAAAGAAAAGTTTTGCCTACTCCTACGTCGCCGTAAAGGAACAGGTTGTTGAATTCTTTTCCGAAGGTATCGGCGAAATGATGGCATAGCTGAAGGGCATCCTGTATCACCTGCATGGAAGAACGCCCCGTTTTACTGTCTATATAATTGTTAGAATAGTAATCAAGAGAAAAGGTTTTGAAGTTCTCCTGCTTTAGAACCTGCTTCAGATTCGACTGTTCATAAAGGATGCCGATGACTGCCTTTTTGAAACAGTGACACTTCTGGTTGCCGATATATCCGGTATCCTTGCAGTCTTTACAATCATAGATCGGTTCAAGGTAATCCTCTGAAAAACCTCCGGATTGCAGGAGCTCTTTTTTACTGCTTCTCAGAATTGCCAGTTCCTCTTTCAGAGAATCTATGGCCTTCTCATCTCCGTTCAGAAGCTTCCGTCCATATTGGACGGAGAGTATGGAAATGGAATCGTCAATAGACTTGAATTCAGGAAGCTTTTTATAAACTTCTTCATAATGCCTGGTCAATATATCGTGATTACGGAGCTGGCGCTGTTCGTAATCACGCATAATTGCCTGATATTGTGATTTTTTAAGTCCCACAATTATGCTCCTTCTAATTACTGTTTAATAGTTGCTCTTCCAGCGACTCCATGTCGTAAGAACGCCTTTCGAAGTTGTTGAGATTCTTGGAGACGGGCTTCTGTCTGGTGTCTGCAGACTTTTTGGAAGACTTGTCTTTCTGGAACGCCGCATCCAGGACTGCGATATCTTTTAGATGGCATACCTGATTTTCATTCCACTTTGAAAGGATTGAGTCAGCATATTCAAAACTGGGCTGATGTGTGGCTGTAATAGTTCGGCCGCAGGCCTCCTGAATAATATCAAGGGAAAATCCAAATTCTTCAGTCCATTTTTTAATGTAAGAAAGCTCAGATGCTGCCGGGCCTCTGTTCTTAATGCCGAATGCATTCAGAACGGTGTAGCAGTTCTTATTGTAAGCTGACGAATGCTGCCGGGCCTGTTCGATTGAAGTGATGCCGTTATCTGACCAGGAGAGGGCAACTTTCTGAATGTAGTGAATACTTTTATGGCCGTTCTCGACGCAGGACTCAATCAGATATTCGATCAAATCAGCAGACATACCCAGTGTCTCATAAAAATATGTAATCGCGTCCACATCGGTGCCGGACAAAGTTTTACCAAGATACTGCTCCGCTATGAACAGAAGAGACTTCAGCTCTTTCTGGGCTTTAAATGAAGTCAGCGGAATTGCCTTTGATTTCGGTGCAGCCTTGGGCACAGCAACGGGCTGTGGCGCAGGCGGGGCAGATGGTTTCGGTTCTTTGACTGCTGGCTTTGGAGCGGCCGCAGAACTTTTGAGGGCAGTTACTTTCCTGGATGCTGATGCTATGGAAGGTGTACGTTCCAGCTCAATTCCGATGATCTTGCCGTCCTCATCTTTTTCCAGACTTAAAAGCCCTTCAGATTCCCAAAATCTGAAGGCCCTGAGTATATCGTTCTCCGTATTGTTCAAACAATCAGCAATCGTTGAGATTGTGAGAGAAGAACAAGGATCATCGAGATGCCTCAGAAGGAACAGATATACTTTAACAAACTCACCGTTTGCCTGAATCATATAGTTATCAATGAAGTCGTTGGTGACCAGTGTCACATTTGTCTGAAATTTATTTTTCAATGTCAGTGTTTTCATAATTTATGTTTCCCCACCCTTCGGTTATCGTACCTGAGTATATCGGATAATCTGCGTGGCCGGCCGATGTTCCGCTTAGTGGGATGGTTAAGTCGGATTTGTGAGGCACAGCAGAGTATGCTGTGCTGGTTAAATCAGGCTTAATCAGGCCGCAGAGCGGGGCGGTCAGACGGTTGGCAGTGCATAATTAAATATACTCTAACTCTCATGCGTAAAGGTATTATAACACCTTATTGTTAAGGTACAAAGCACTTTTTCGTGGGTAAAACAGGGTTTTTTGTAGATAACTGTGTGGGGAAAATGTGGATAAGTTTTATTTTAGGAGTGCTTCCCCAATGTTTACAACATCTCCTGCCCCCATAGTTATCAACAGGTCACCAGGTTTACAGTTCTTTTTTAAGAAGTTTTCAATCTCCTCGAAACAGGGAAAATAGTGAGAATCGGTTCCGAGGTTTAAAAGTTCCTGTGCCAGATCGCTGGAGGAGATTCCCAGTGTGTCGGTTTCTCTTGCAGCATAGATATCCGCTAAGACAACGTGGTCTGCGTGGGACAGTGCTTCTGCAAATTCATGGAAAAATGCCTTTGTTCTGGTATAAGTGTGTGGCTGGAAAACACACCACAGGCCCTGGTGCGGATAGTGCTGTGCGGCTTTTAAAGTGGCGGCTATTTCCGTCGGATGGTGTGCATAATCATCCACGATTGTTGTGCCGTTTAAGGTTCCTTTATATTCGAAACGCCGGTCTGTTCCTGAAAAGGAGATCAGTCCCTTCTGTATCATGTCGGATGGGATATCAAGCAGCTCCGCAACTGCAATAGAAGCAAGCGCATTGGAAACGTTATGGTCGCCGGTGACAGAAAGGACAACATGTTCTGCCGGGATCCCTTTCCTGAGCAGGTCAAAAGAGACGCAGCCTTTATCATCGTAACTGATATTCTGAGCACTGTAGTCGGACTTGGGCGAACTGCCATAGGTAATGATACCACAGTTCAGACCACTGCAGATTTCTTCATAATTTTGTATATTTGAATTGATGACAAGCGTTCCGTCAGGCGGGAGCAGGGATGCAAACTGGTGAAAGGAATGACGGATATCCTCCAGGTCTTTAAAGAAGTCCAGGTGATCTTCTTCTATATTGAGAATGACGCTTATTCTTGGGTAGAAATCCAGAAAGCTGTTAGTATATTCACATGCCTCGGTGATAAAGGTTTCAGAATTTCCAACTCGTATATTGCCGCCGATGGCCTGTAATATACCGCCGACAGAGATCGTGGGATCCAGGTTTCCTTCCAGGAGAATGTGGGAAATCATGGAGGTTGTTGTGGTTTTTCCGTGTGTTCCGGAGACTGCAATGGGGTTCTTATAGTTTTTCATCAGCTGTCCGAGCAGTTCCGCTCTTGTAAGCATCGGTATCTTACGTGCAACAGCTTCTATCAGCTCAGGATTATCCCTGCTGATGGCCGCAGTGTAGACCACGCACTCAATACCATCTATAATATTGCCGGCCTTCTGTCCGTAAAATACCCGGGCACCTTTGTCTTCCAGCTGCTGAGTTAGTGGTGACTTTCTGGAATCTGAACCAGATACTGTAAATTCTTCCTTTAAAAGAATCTCAGCCAGACCACTCATGCTGATGCCGCCAATCCCTATAAAATGGATATGAATTGGTTTTTTGAAATTGATCTTATACATAAATTTATTCCTTCTCCTTTAAAAAAAATCAAATATTTGTCATAAACATTAACTGCTTTTTATATTATACTATATATGGGGAAATTTTAAAGATGTTCTTTTTGTGCAAAATTAACAAAAAGGAAAAACGTTCCGCTAAAAAATTGTAAAAAATGTGTGCGGAAGATAAAAGTATGCTATAATAAACCCAACTAACTAGAAATGAGGTGACGACATGATTAAAAAGGAAATGATTGCTATGCTGTTAGCAGGAGGACAGGGCAGTCGATTGGGGGTTCTTACCGCAAAAGTGGCCAAGCCGGCAGTGGCTTTCGGCGGAAAGTACCGTATCATCGATTTCCCACTCAGTAACTGTATTAATTCAGGTGTTGATACCGTGGGCGTTTTAACGCAGTATCAGCCTTTACGATTGAATACTCATATCGGGATTGGAATTCCGTGGGACTTGGACCGTAATGTCGGAGGGGTGACGATTCTTCCGCCGTACGAGAAGAGTACAAGCAGTGAGTGGTATACAGGAACAGCGAATGCGATTTACCAGAACCTCGACTACATGGAGACTTACAACCCGGACTATGTGCTGATTCTTTCAGGAGATCATATTTATAAGATGGACTATGAAGTGATGCTGGACTTCCACAAGGCGAATAAAGCGGATGTCACAATAGCAGCCATGCCGGTTCCGATGGAAGAAGCGAGTCGTTTTGGTATTGTCGTTACAGATGATGAGAGCCGGATCAAAGAATTTGAAGAGAAACCGGAAAAACCGAGCAGCAACCTGGCATCAATGGGAATTTACATATTCAGCTGGCAGGTGCTTAAAGATGCACTGCTCAAACTTTCCGAGCAGCCGAACTGCGATTTTGGAAAGCATATTATCCCGTACTGCCATGAGAATGGCAAGAGGATGTTTGCATATGAATACAACGGTTACTGGAAAGATGTCGGAACACTCAGCTCTTACTGGGAAGCGAACATGGAACTGATCGATATTATTCCGGAGTTCAACCTCTATGAAGAGTTCTGGAAGATCTACACCAACAGTGCCAATATTCCACCACAGTATATTTCAGAACAGTCCGTAGTTGACAGATGTATTATCAGCAATGGTTCGGAGATCTATGGAGAGATTCACAATTCTGTGCTTGGAGGCGGCGTTACTGTAGGAAAGGGAAGCATTATCAGGGATTCGATTATCATGAGGGATGTCATAATCGGAGACAACTGTGTAATTGACAAGGCAATTATCGCCGAAGGAACCAGGATTGGCAATGACGTCGTGATTGGGATTGGAAGCGAAGTTCCGAATAAAGAAAAACCGAGTGTTTACGGCGGCGGGCTTGCAACTATCGGGGAGAATTCAGTGATACCGTCCGGAGTACAGATCGGTAAGAATACCGCCATTAGTGGTGTTACATCCATAGAGGATTACAACGCTTTAGTGCTTGCAAGCGGTGAGACATTAATAAAGGCAGGTGATCGTGTATGAGAGCAGTAGGTATTATTTTAGCAGGCGGAAACAACAGAAAGATGCTGGAGCTGACTTCCAGGCGTGCCGTGGCGGCGATGCCGGTAGCAGGCAGTTACAGAGCAATAGATTTTGCGTTGAGCAACATGGCGAACTCCCATATTCAGAAGGTTGCCGTTTTGACGCAATATAATGCGAGATCCCTGAATGAACATTTGAATTCATCCAAATGGTGGGATTTCGGAAGAAAGCAGGGGGGGCTTTTTGTATTTACCCCTACGATTACAGCGGAGAATGGATACTGGTACAGGGGAACCGCAGATGCGATCTACCAGAACCTGGATTTCCTGAAAAAGTGTCATGAACCGTATGTAATCATTACTTCAGGCGATGCGGTGTACAAGCTGGACTATAATAAAGTGCTTGAGTATCACATTGCGAAGAAGGCAGATATTACTGTTGTGTGCAAGGACCTGGAGGCCGGAGAGGACGCTACCCGGTTCGGTACTGTGCGCATGAATGAATCAGCAAGGATTGAAGAGTTTGAAGAAAAGCCGATGGTGGCTCAATCACATACGATTTCTACTGGTATTTATGTTATCAGGAGAAGACAGCTAATCGACCTCATCGAGCACTGTGCAGAAGAGGAAAGACATGATTTTGTAACCGATATTCTGATTCGTTATAAGAATCTGAAGAAAATTTACGGTTATAAGATAAACAGCTACTGGAGTAACATCTCAACAGTGGACGCATATTACCAGACAAATATGGATTTCCTGAAACCAGAAGTACGCAGCTATTTCTTTAAGGAACTTCCACCGGTGAATTCCAAGGTCAGTGACCTTCCACCGGCGAAGTATAATCCGGGGGCGGTTGTAAAGAACAGCCTGATCGGAAGCGGAAGTATTATTAACGGAACCGTTGAAAATTCTGTGTTATTTAAGAAAGTATTTGTAGGCAACAATTGCGTAATCAAGAACTCTATCATCCTGAACGACGTTTATCTTGGGGACAACACTTACATCGAGAATTGTGTAGTGGAGAGTCGTGATACGATAAGAGCGAACACAAGGCATGTTGGTGAGAATGGTGTGAAAGTGGTAGTTGAGAAAAACGAACGGTATGCATTATAAAGGTTAGACTTATTGAATCTTATCTCAATAAGGCACATGACTAATGCAGGCGGAGAAAGGAGACTTGAACATTATGCAAATCACAGATGTGCGTGTGCGCAAGGTGGCAAAGGAAGGAAAATTGAAGGCGGTTGTATCTATCACGATTGACGACGAATTTGTTGTTCATGACATTAAGGTGATAGAAGGCGAGAAAGGTCTGTTTATCGCAATGCCAAGCAAGAAAGCTCTTGACGGTGAATACCGTGATATCGCGCACCCAATCAATTCCGGGACCAGAGAGCGTATCCAAAGTACGATTCTGGAAAAGTATTCTGAGTCAGTGGAAGAAGAGCCGGAAACAGTTCTTGGGGAAATGTAATCTTAGTTAATGTAAGGCTGCTGCAGCTCATGGGAGCTTGCAGCAGCCTGTTTTTTAGCGGTCTCATAGGGGTCTGACCCCTTTGGGGGCGATTGTTGCAATTTTCACAAAGAAACATTTTTAAGCGAATTTAGATGGTCTGTATGAAAGTCCATTATTTTTCCGGTACGGGGGTGTTTGAATTTTAAACGGCAGGCGAACAGCTGGAGCGTCCTCGAAGCCGCAAGTGCCGGGGATTCTTTTCCGTATTTTTTGTCACCTGCGATGGGGGTTCCCATGTGTGCCATCTGTACTCTGATCTGATGGTGGCGCCCTGTTTCCAGGGTGATATCTGCCAGCGAGCAGTCGGGCGTGGAACAGGTTTCTATGATCTTATAATGGAGGCGCGCCTTTTTTGCTCCCGGAGTATCAGGAGTGCAGACCTGTGCAGTATTATTTCTGCCGTCCTTTACCAGATAATCTTCCAGATCCCCTTCCATGCAGACTGGAATGCCTGCGAGGAGCGCACGGTAGTGCTTGCCGAATCCGTATTGGGTGAGCTGGCGGTTCAGCTCCCGGGCGGCAGCAGGGGTTTTTGCAAATACGAGAAGCCCTTCTACAGGCTGGTCGAGGCGGTGAATGACTGCCAGATAAGGCTGCTGTTTCTTTTCGCTGTTTTGGTAGATATGGTTTTTCAGAATGCTTACCATATCGGGGGTTCCCACGCGGCTGCTTTGGGTCGGCACCCCTGCGGGTTTGGCACATACTATGATGTCCTGATCTTCATATAAGATTTCCGGGTTCATTTTATTTGCTCCTTTGCTGGTATATCCTTGACTTTTCAGAAAAATCTGACTACACTGATTATCGTATAAAAGAAAAGCGAGGTCAAGTATGATAACATATCTGCTGTTACTAATAGGTTTTTTTCTGCTGATAAAAGGGGCAGATTTTTTTGTAGACGGAAGTTCAAGTATTGCAAAAATATTGAGGGTGCCTTCCATTGTCATTGGTCTGACAATCGTTGCTTTTGGGACAAGCATGCCGGAAGCCTCCGTCAGCATAACGGCTGCCCTTCAGGGGAAAAATGATCTGGCAGTCAGCAATGTGATCGGCTCGAATATATTTAACCTGCTGGTTGTACTGGGGGCAAGTGCCCTGGTGCGTCCGATTCAGGTGAAGTGGTCAATACTGAAGAGAGAGTTTCCTTTTTCTATAATAATAACGTTAATTCTATTACTGGGTCTGACAGGGTTTCGTTTCAGCGGCATATTTGAACAGGGCAGAGAGTACGTACTTACAAGGGGCGTGGGAATCCTTCTCCTTGTATTGTTTATCGTGTTTGTCTGCTTTGCAGTGCTGGATGCTATGCGCTCCCGCAGGCAGATTGCACAGTCAGGTGAGCCGGTGGAAGAATATGAAGTCTTGACTCCACTTCGCAGTGTGGGGTATATTGTAATTGGAATAGCTGGCATAATTATCGGCGGCAACTTTGTTGTGGACAGCGCGACAGAGATTGCACTGAGTTTCGGGTTAAGCCAGACATTTATCGGACTTTCTATAGTAGCACTGGGGACTTCCCTGCCCGAGCTGGTAACTTCTATGGTAGCAGCCAAAAAGGGAGAAAATGATCTCGCACTTGGCAACGTGGTTGGCTCTAATATATTTAACATTCTGTTAATCCTCGGGGCTTCTGCGTCAATTATGCCAATAACTGTTAATTCTTTTGCTGTTCAGGATACGTTGATCCTGATCGTAGCCAGCTTCCTGGTGTATGTGTGCTCTATCAGCAGAAAAGGGCTGTCAAAACTGGAAGGCTGTATGTTTGTGCTGTTTTATGCAGGATTTTTTGTATATATACTGACAAGGTAGGTGGAAAAGATGAGGAACCAGGATTGGGAAAGATTTGGAGAGGATATCCGCAGGACGGTGCAGGATGCTGTGGATTCCCAGGATTTTAACAGATTAAATCAGACAATTACAAATACTGTCAATAATGCCATGGATGGACTGGAGAAGGGGCTGCACACAATGGGGGACGCTGTAGGTGATGCAGTGGACAAGACTGCGCAGAACTTTAAAAATCAATCCTGGCAGAATGGTAGCCGGCGGTCCGGCGGAAATACATATAGGTATCAGGGGGACTCCGGACAAGGGAATGCAGACTATCGCTGGAACCCGGATTCCAGACAAAGACGGGAACAGAGACGGGACCAAAGACGGGACCAAAGAAGAGATCAAAGATGGCAGGAGCGCGCCAGGGGCGCAAGCTGGCAGTATCAGACCGCGCAGAACTCTCCGACTGTCCAGAAAAATTCCAGCCTGTTTGTCAGGACAACCGGTACGAAAGCCGGAGGGATAGTTCTGGCTGTGACAGGTTATACACTGGGGATTTCCATGCTCTTAATGTTGATACTTGTGCTGGTTGTGGGGATTACTGCGTATGATTTCAGCAGCAATTTCCGGGTGACCGCATGCGTAATTGGAGTTTTCATAGCGGCTGGTGTGATACTGGCAGGTGTCGGGACAAATCTTCTTAGAAAAGTGAAACGCTTCCGCGCATATATCCGGGAGATGGAAGGCAAAGACTACTGCGAGATCAAGGAACTGGCGCAGCGTTTGAGGAGATCTCCAAAGTATATCGCAAAAGATATTGAAAAAATGATAAACAGGGGATGGTTCCGGCAGGGGCATCTGGACAGCCAGAGAACCTGTCTGATCGTCAGTAATGAGGCATACACCCAGTATACAGAACTGATGCAGCGCATGGAAAAGCAGAAACAGGAAGAACGGCTGGAGAAGGCGCGTCAGGCAGAAGAGAACAAGAACCTGGATCCGCAGGTACAGGAAGTTATCAAAGCTGGGGACGAATATATTAAGAAGATTCATGAATGCAACGATGCTATTCCGGGGGAGGAGATTTCGGCAAAGATATCCCGGATAGAGACTCTTGTGGACCGGATTTTTGACCGGGTAGAGCAGAATCCGGAAAATGTACCGGATATCCGCCGTATGATGGAGTACTATCTGCCGACCACCGTCAAGCTTCTGGAAGCCTATGAGGAGCTGGATGCCCAGCCGGTACAGGGCGCGAATATTATTTCGTCCAAGAGTGAGATCGAGAAAACTCTGGAAACATTAAATGCAGCGTTTGAGAAACTGCTGGACAGTCTGTTCCAGGATACGGCATGGAATGTGTCGGCCGACATATCCGTTCTGAACACCATGCTGGCCCAGGAAGGACTTACAAAGGATGACTTTAAAAAATAGTAAGTTGCGAAAGAACCCCGCCAACAATTTTTCATGCATCGCACATAAGTGACCAAAGCACGGTCACTAAGTGCTCATAGCTATAAAAAATAAGAGAGGTTAGATTCAGACTTACCAGATGGAGGAAGTAAAATGAACAACGAATTTGAAGGATTTGCAGCAACCCCTGAACTGACCCTGGAACCATTTCAGGAACAAAAACAGGTTGTAGAGACTGTGGAGAAGGAAGAAGTTGTTTTCGACGACAACATTCTGACAGAAGAAGAGAGAAGGGCTGTCGAAAATTTTGCCAATCAGATCGACCTGACCAACTCTTCCGTGATTCTTCAGTATGGGGCAGGCACACAGAAGAAGATGGCGGACTTTTCTGAGACAGCGCTGGAGAATGTAAAGACAAAAGATCTGGGAGAGATCGGAGATCTTCTGTCTGGTGTAGTGAAAGAGCTGAAGGATTTTGATGAAGAAGAAGAAAAGGGATTTTTGGGCATATTTAAGAAGACTTCCAATAAGATAACCGCTATGAAGTCAAAGTATGCGAAGGCGGAGACCAATATCAACCAGATATGTAAAGTTCTGGAAAACCATCAGGTACAGCTGTTAAAAGACATTGCGATACTGGATAAGATGTATGAAGTGAATCTTACCTATTTTAAAGAACTGTCCATGTATATACTGGCAGGCAAGAAAAAGCTTCAGGAGATCCGCACTACGAAACTGCCGGAGCTGCTGAACAAGGCGCAGAGAGATGGGCTGCCAGAAGATGCACAGGCAGCGAGAGACCTGGACTCAATGTGCAACCGGTTTGAAAAGAAAATACATGATCTGGAGCTGACACGTACAATTTCTATCCAGACTGCGCCGCAGATCCGGCTCGTACAGGGAAACGATACTCTTATGGTAGAGAAAATCCAGTCTACGATTGTAAATACCATTCCGTTGTGGAAGAGCCAGATGGTACTTGCCCTTGGTGTGGAACATTCAGCACAGGCAGCAGCGGCCCAACGTGAAGTGACAGATATGACGAATCAGCTGCTGCGTAAGAATGCAGAGAAACTAAAAATGGCAACTATTGAAACTGCAAAAGAGTCGGAGCGCGGCATTGTGGATATTGAAACCCTCAAGATGACGAATGAATCCCTGATCTCTACTCTGGACGAGGTAATGCATATCCAGCAGGAGGGGCGGCAGAAACGCCGGGAGGCGGAACAGGAGATGCTGCGGCTGGAAGGCGAACTGAAACAGAAGCTGATGCAGGTACAGGGTTAACATTTTGTCTGAAAAGAGTACGGGACGCGGCGGAAAAAAAACGGAGCATGCAGATCCAGGATTTGAGATGTTTTATCTAAGTTTTTCAAAAGAGAGCGCCTTGACAAAAAGGGCTTTTTCGAGTAGAATCACAGTTACTACAGGCGATGAACGGGATTAGTATATGCACGAAATGTCACAGAGAGGAAGCAATCAGGTGCGAGGCTTCTGCAGGAAATGCATAGAACCGGCCCGGGAGCTGCTGTGTGAAAACACGGCGTAGAACCGGCGTTAACGGTGTATGAGTGAACTGTGTCAGGGGATGCAGTTAATTAGGGTGGTACCGCCGAGACTTTCGGTCCCTTTTTGGAAGGGAAGAAGGTCCCGGCGTTTTTGTATATATTTATATGCTAAGAGGCGTTTCGGCTATAATCGGGCATACTGCAGCCGGGACAGATTACTTCCATAATATCAAATACGGGGCAGGGGCCCTGGAGAATGAAAAAGGAGACATAATAATGGCAAAGGAAAAGAAACTGGTAGAATCGATCACATCAAGAGACGAGGACTTTGCACAGTGGTATACGGATGTGGTCCGTGAGGCAAAACTGTGCGACTATTCAGGCGTAAAAGGCTGTCTGAATTATCTGCCCAACGGATATGCAATCTGGGAAAATATTCAGAGCGACCTTGACAAACGTTTTAAAGATACGGGGGTAGAAAATGTTTATCTTCCGGTACTGATTCCGGAGGCGCTGCTCCAGAAGGAATCCGACCATATAGAGGGATTTGCTCCGGAGGTAGCCTGGGTGACGCACGGCGGGCTGGAGAGACTGCAGGAAAGATTCTGCATCCGCCCTACTTCTGAGACGTTGTTCTGCGACCTGTGGAGTAAGACAGTGCAGTCCTACAGAGATCTGCCGAAGGTATGGAACCAGTGGTGCTCTGTACTGCGCTGGGAAAAGACGACGAGACCGTTTTTACGTTCCAGAGAATTCCTGTGGCAGGAAGGTCATACAATCCACGCAACTTACGAAGAGGCGGAGCAGAGAACTCTGACCATGCGCGACGTATACAGAGACTTCATCCAGGATGATCTGGCGATTCCGCTGCTTTCCGGACGGAAGACAGAGAGCGAAAAGTTTGCAGGTGCACAGGACACATACACAGTGGAAGCACTGATGCATGACGGAAAAGCGCTGCAGTCTGCTACAAGCCATTTCTTCGGAAGCTCATTCCCGGATGCATTTGATATTAAATATGCAGATAAGAACAACGAGCTGCACAGCGTATATGAGACATCATGGGGACTCTCAACCAGAATTATCGGCGCTATTATCATGGTACACGGTGATGACAGTGGTCTGGTACTGCCGCCGAGAATTGCACCTGTGCAAACTAGAGTGATTCCGATTGCACAGCACAAAGAGGGCGTCCTGGATAAAGCGAATGAACTGCTTGATGTACTGAAGGCAGCAGGCTACAAAGCCAAAATAGACGATTCAGAAAAGAGTCCCGGATGGAAATTCAGCGAGCAGGAGATGCTTGGAATCCCGACCAGAATTGAAATCGGGCCAAAAGACATTGAAAACAACCAGGTAGTAGTAGTCCGCCGCGATACAAGAGAAAAGATCGTCGTATCCATAGATGAGATTACAACAAAACTGGGTGAAATCCTGGAAACAATTCAGAAAGAGATGTTTGACAAAGCTAAAGCATTCCTGGATTCCCACATTGACAGTGCGGTGACCATGGAAGAGATGAACGAAAAGTTCCAAGAAAACCGTGGATTCATCAAAGCAATGTGGTGCGGTGATGAAGCATGTGAAGACGATATCAAAACCCAGACCGGAGGCGCATCATCCAGATGTATTCCGGATGACGAAGAGCATCTGTCCGATGTATGTATATGCTGCGGAAAACCGGCAAAGCATATGGTATACTGGGGCAAATCATACTAGAATCTCCGCGGAGGGGTCAGTCCCTTCTGCAAAGGGGTCTGACCCTTTTGCAGAGGGGTCTGACCCCTTTGAACATCAAGAAACAAAAAAGTTCCGTAAAATACTTAAAATCTATTGAAAATCCCTTGACTTTCCCGTAAAAACGTAATAAACTAATTTAGCGTGCATAAAAAGGCATTATTTTTTGGCGCGTAAATCAAGATAATTACGATTATCTGCAACCCCTTTCCACATAAGTGAGAAAGAAACGAAAGAATCATAGGAGGTGAAAAAGAATGCCAACATTTAACCAGTTAGTTAGAAAAGGACGTCAGACTTCTGAAAAGAAATCAACAGCACCGGCACTTCAGAAAGGATACAACTCTCTGCAGAAACGTGCTACGAATGTATCTGCACCACAGAAGAGGGGTGTATGTACAGCAGTAAAAACAGCTACACCTAAGAAGCCTAACTCAGCTCTGAGAAAAATCGCCAGAGTTCGTCTCTCTAACGGAATCGAAGTAACAAGCTATATCCCGGGAGAAGGACACAACCTTCAGGAGCATAGTGTTGTTCTGATCCGCGGAGGAAGAGTTAAGGACCTGCCAGGTACAAGATACCATATCGTCAGAGGTACACTTGATACAGCAGGTGTTGCTAAGAGAAGACAGGCTCGTTCTAAATACGGCGCTAAGAGACCAAAAGACGCAAAATAAATAAAAGCGGCTTTAAATGGTTAGTCTAATTAGCAAATTATGTAACTAAACAGTTAAATCGTATCACAAACAGAACTATGATTATCGTAGGTTGCGGATTTAAGCAGGGCGCTTAATGTAATGCAAAAGATTAAGCGCTGACTTCTATATACAGGTCCCGCGGCCACGAGCACATGAAGCGCGATTTCCATAGAAAGACACATGTGAGTACCGATGAATTAATCCCGGCAGAGACCGGAAATAATGATTAAGGAGGGAAGGACCGTGCCACGTAAAGGACATACTCAAAAAAGAGATGTATTAGCGGATCCAATATACAACAATAAGGTTGTTACCAAACTTATCAACAACATCATGTTAGATGGTAAGAAGGGTGTAGCACAGAAGATTGTATACGGAGCGTTTGAGAGAGTTGAAGCAAAGGCTGATAAGCCGGCTATCGAGGTATTCGAGGAAGCAATGAACAATATCATGCCAGTACTCGAAGTAAAGGCAAGACGTATCGGTGGTGCAACTTATCAGGTGCCGATCGAAGTAAGAGCAGAGAGAAGACAGGCTCTTGCACTTCGCTGGTTGACAACGTATTCTCGTAACAGAGGCGAGAAGACAATGGAAGAAAGGCTTGCAAATGAAATTTTTGATGCAGCCAACAACACAGGTTCATCAGTGAAGAAGAAAGAAGATATGCACAAGATGGCAGAAGCAAATAAAGCATTTGCTCACTACCGTTTTTAATTAGGAGGAAAAAATCTTGGCTGGAAGAGAATATCCACTAGAAAGAACCAGAAATATAGGTATCATGGCTCATATCGATGCTGGTAAAACAACACTGACAGAGCGTATCCTGTATTATACCGGTGTAAACTATAAGATAGGTGATACTCACGAAGGTACTGCTACCATGGACTGGATGGAGCAGGAACAGGAGAGAGGTATCACAATTACTTCAGCTGCTACAACATGTCACTGGACTTTGGAAGAAAATACAAAACCAAAGGCAGGTGCCCTGGAACATCGTATTAATATTATCGACACGCCGGGACACGTTGACTTTACTGTAGAAGTTGAACGTTCGCTTCGTGTGCTGGATGGAGCCGTAGGTGTATTCTGTGCTAAGGGCGGTGTTGAGCCTCAGTCAGAAAACGTATGGCGTCAGGCTGACACATACAATGTACCGAGAATGGCGTTCATCAATAAGATGGACATTCTGGGAGCTGATTTCTACAATGCTGTAGAGCAGATCAAGAACAGACTTGGTAAAAATGCTATTTGTCTTCAGCTGCCGATCGGCAAAGAAGATGAATTCAAAGGAATCATCGACTTAATGGAGATGAAGGCTTATATCTATCATGATGATAAAGGCGAAGACATTTCTGTGGAAGAGGTTCCGGACGATATGAAAGACGACGCAGAACTGTATCGTACAGAATTAGTCGAGAAGATCTGCGAATTAGACGACGATCTGATGTTAGAATACCTGGAGGGCGAAGAGCCTTCTGTTGAAGCACTCAAAGCAGCCCTGAGAAAGGGAACATGCGAGTGTACAGCTGTTCCGGTATGCTGCGGTACAGCATACAGAAACAAAGGTGTTCAGAAATTATTGGATGCAGTCATCGAATATATGCCGGCTCCGACAGATATCCCGCCGATCGAAGGTACGGATGAAGACGGAAACAGCGTAGTGAGACATTCATCTGATGAGGAACCGTTCTCCGCACTGGCATTTAAGATTATGACAGACCCGTTTGTAGGTAAGCTTGCTTACTTCAGAGTATACTCAGGTTCTATAAATTCAGGTTCTTACGTGCTGAATGCAACAAAAGGCAAAAAAGAACGTGTTGGACGTATCCTTCAGATGCATGCCAACAAGAGAGCTGAGCTGGATAAAGTATATGCAGGAGATATCGCAGCTGCCATCGGATTCAAGTTCACAACAACAGGTGATACCATCTGTGATGAACAGCATCCGGTTATCCTGGAGTCCATGGAATTCCCAGAGCCGGTTATCGAGCTCGCAATCGAGCCGAAGACAAAGGCGTCACAGGGCAAGCTTGGTGAATCCCTTGCAAAACTTGCAGAGGAAGACCCGACATTCCGTGCACACACAGATAAAGAGACAGGACAGACAATCATCGCAGGTATGGGGGAGCTCCATCTGGAAATCATCGTAGACAGACTTCTGCGTGAGTTCAAGGTAGAGGCTAATGTAGGTGCACCTCAGGTTGCTTACAAAGAGTCCTTCACAAAACCTGTTGATGTAGACAGCAAGTATGCAAAACAGTCAGGTGGACGTGGACAGTACGGACACTGTAAAGTTAAATTTGAACCTATGGATGTCAACGGAGAAGAAATCTACAAGTTCGACTCCAGCGTAGTCGGCGGATCTATTCCAAAAGAATATATTCCGGCTGTAGGCCAGGGTATCGAGGAAGCTATGAAGTCCGGTGTACTCGGAGGATTCCCGGTTGTTGGTGTTCATGCGACTGTATATGATGGTTCTTACCATGAAGTCGATTCAAGTGAAATGGCATTCCACATTGCCGGTTCTCTCGCATTCAAGGATGCCATGAGAAAATCTTCACCAGTACTTCTTGAGCCAATCATGAAAGTGGAAGTAACAATGCCTGAAGAATATATGGGAGATATCATTGGTGATATCAATTCCCGACGTGGACGTATTGAAGGTATGGATGATCTGGGCGGCGGTAAAATTGTCCGCGCATTCGTGCCACTGTCCGAGATGTTTGGCTATTCTACAGACCTTCGTTCCAGAACTCAGGGACGTGGAAACTACTCAATGTTCTTCGAGAGCTATGAGGCAGTACCGAAGTCTGTACAGGAAAAAGTATTAACGAATAAAAATGCCTAAATATCATAAAAAGGCTTGAAAAACCCGGGCTTTTGAAATATAATCAGAATTAGCCGAGTAAAAGCGAAAACCAATAAAATGCCTGTAAATAGGCTATATATTAAGGAGGATTATTCAAAATGGCAAAAGCTAAATTTGAAAGAACAAAACCACATGCTAATATTGGTACCATTGGACACGTTGACCATGGTAAAACAACATTAACAGCTGCTATTACAAAGACACTTTCTCAGAGAGTTGCTGGTAACGCAGCAGTTGATTTCGAAAACATCGATAAAGCTCCAGAGGAAAGAGAACGTGGTATCACAATTTCTACAGCTCACGTTGAGTATGAGACAGACAAACGTCACTATGCACACGTTGACTGCCCAGGACATGCTGACTATGTAAAGAACATGATCACAGGTGCTGCTCAGATGGACGGAGCTATCCTTGTTGTAGCTGCTACTGACGGAGTTATGGCTCAGACAAAAGAGCACATCCTTCTGTCACGTCAGGTAGGTGTACCTTACATCGTTGTATTCATGAACAAATGTGACATGGTAGACGATGAAGAACTTCTTGAATTAGTAGAGATGGAAATCCGTGAACTCCTTGACGAGTATGAATTCCCGGGAGACGACACACCGATTATCCAGGGTTCTGCACTGAAAGCTCTCGAAGATCCTTCAGGAGAATGGGGAGACAAGATCATGGAACTTATGGATGCTGTTGACAGCTGGGTTCCAGATCCGCAGCGTGATACAGATAAGCCATTCCTGATGCCTGTAGAGGACGTATTCTCTATCACAGGACGTGGTACAGTTGCTACAGGTAGAGTAGAGCGTGGAACACTTCACGTATCTGATGAAGTTGAAATCATCGGTATCAAAGAAGAAGTTAAGAAAACTGTTGTAACAGGTATCGAGATGTTCCGTAAACTTCTTGATGATGCACAGGCTGGTGACAACATCGGAGCTCTGCTTCGTGGTGTTCAGAGAACTGAAATCGAAAGAGGACAGGTTCTGATCAAACCAGGTACAGTAAAATGCCACAAGAAATTTACAGCTCAGGTATACGTTCTGACAAAAGATGAAGGTGGACGTCATACACCATTCTTCAACAACTACAGACCACAGTTCTACTTCAGAACAACAGACGTAACAGGTGTTTGCGATCTGCCGGAAGGTGTTGAGATGTGCATGCCTGGAGATAACGTAGAGATGACAATCGAACTGATTCACCCAGTAGCTATGGAAGAGGGTCTTGGATTCGCTATCCGTGAAGGTGGACGTACAGTTGGATCAGGAAAGGTTGCTAAAATCCTCGATTAATCGTTGATTTACAATCATACAATCTAAATAAAATACCGCAGTCCTTGAGTAATCAGGGACTGCGGTTTTTTGCGTTCAAAATAACCTGTAAATGTCAGAAAGGGTCAATCAGCAGAGAACAATGATTTTTCTCGGTGTCGTCTGAGGCGGAATGCTCCTTGTCGTATTGCTGTAAAAAACAATCAGGTTGCGTCCCCCTATAGAACAGTTAAACCTCTGCCCATTTCCTGTTACTACATTGGTTGATGGGCCGATATTTAACTGCAGTGACTGATCTGCGGCCAGCAGATTTCTGTCAAAAAATCCATAGGCAATCTGTTCATTGCGCATTGCCACACTGATAACAGCCGCACGGTACTGAGGCGGAAAAATCAGCGGTACGGGCTGGTTAGGGTCATAAAAAGCAGTGACGCGCATACCTGGCAGCAAAAAAGTATTGTTAACAATGTAGGTATTGGGAGAAGCTACAAAGTTAACAGGACCATTGTCTGTCAGCAGGCTGATGAGCTGGCTGCAGCACTCGCCCGAAAAAGGCGTGATATTTCTGATCATGCCGGTGATTGGAGTAAAAGTTGTATTGGCCATATAGATAAATTCCTTTTTTATTAGTATATGCAAAAAAAGTCTTGTTGCAAATCTTACATGTTGCTGTTGCTTAAATTACATTCTATAAATTCTAAATTTCTTATATAATTCCAAACATAGATAAATGATAACAAATATGGATTCGCATATGAGACGGCTTAAAAGAGTAAATACAGTGGAGTGCGATTAAGGGAGGACAGTGATGTGAATACAAAAATATTATTAAATACGGCATATACCGCAGGGAAAATTGACCCCAGGCTGTACGGGAGTTTTCTTGAACATATGGGGAGAGTCGTATATGGGGGAGTATATGAACCCTCACATCCGCTGGCAGACGAGGACGGCTTTCGGCAAGATGTCCTGGATGCCGTAAAGAATGCGGGGATTACACAGGTTAGATATCCTGGCGGCAACTTTGTTTCCTGTTATCATTGGGAGGACGGAATTGGTCCAAAACAAGACAGGCCCCATTGTCTGGAGCTTGCCTGGAGGGCAATAGAAACCAACGAATTTGGTACAGATGAATTCTTCCGATGGGCAAAAAAAGCGGAGATAACCCCAATGCTTGCGGTGAATCTGGGGAGCAGGGGGATCGAAGATGCGGTTCATTACTTAGAGTACTGCAACTTCCCAAAAGGCACAAAATATAGCGATCTCAGGCGGAAAAATGGAAGAGAAGAACCCTATAATGTAAAAATGTGGTGCCTGGGAAACGAGATGGACGGTTCCTGGCAGATCGGCCATAAAACCGCGGAAGAGTATGGACGCCTGGCGGCCGAGACAGCCAAAGTGATGAAAATCATAGACCCTGCCGTAGAATTGTCGGTATGTGGAAGTTCCCTGAATACAATGGAGACCTTTCCTCAATGGGAAGAAACAGTACTGGAACATACTTATGAGTATGTAGACTATATCTCCCTTCACCAGTACTTTGCAGGCCAGGAAAAAGGCACAAAATCGTTTCTGGCGCAGGCCGACGAGATGGACAGGTATATCAAGGACGTGGTTTCGGCATGTGATTTTGTGAGAGCAAAAAAACGCTCGGATCATAAAATCAATATCAGTTTCGATGAATGGGGCGTGTGGGCGTATCGGGCGCAGGAAGTGGCCGAACAGTGTAAAACGAATTCGTGGGAGCTGGCGCCGGAGATCAGCGAGATGATATACACTTTTGAAGACAGCCTGCTCTTTGGAGGGATGCTGCTTGCACTGCTGAAAAATGCAGACAGAGTAAAAATAGCATGCCAGTCGCTTCTTACAAATGTAAGCGCCATGATCATGACCGAAAAAAACGGAGGGATCTGGTATCAGCCAATCTACTATCCCTTCACCCATGTGGCGAACCACGGGAAGGGCGTAGTGCTGGACTGCCGTATTATAGAAGGCGAAAAAGAAGATTTGGACTATGCTGCCGTATATAATGAACCTGATTCGGAATTAGTCATATTTGCAATAAACAGAGATGACGCGAAAAAGAAATATATCAGTCTTGAAATGCAGGGACTTGAGTGCCGTCAAATAATCGAGCATGTGGTGATGGAATCAGAAGATCCAAAGGCTGTAAATTCTTTAAACCATACAGGTGTTAAGCCGCACAGGAATGGAAAGACAGAGAAAACCGGCAAAAAAGCAGATATAGAGCTGCCGGAATTATCGTGGAATATGATTCGGATTGAGGTACAAAAAAGCGGATTGTTATAAAACATCAGCAAATTAAATGGCAAAAAAATATGGAACAATGAGGCCGGCCCGGATACAGGCCGAACAATCAGAGGGAGGAAAGATGTGAACAGCAGCAGTTATCAAAATACAGAGTTTAACCAGCCTTTTATCAGGCAGAGAGCAGACCCATATGTCATGAAGGATAAAAGCGGCAATTACTATTTTACAGCGTCTGTGCCGGAATACGACAGGATTGTATTAAGGCGTGCCAAGTCGCTGGACGGGCTTCAAAGCGCAGAGGAAACAACGATCTGGAGGCGGCACGAAAACGGAAGAATGAGTATACATATCTGGGCTCCTGAGATACACTATATTCAGGGAAAATGGTATATTTACTATGCGGCGGGAGATAAAGACAGCATCTGGGACATTCGCCCCTATGTGCTGGAATGTGCAGGAGAGGATCCGCTGAAAGATAAGTGGATAGAGAGAGGCATGATAGAGGCGGCTGATGCATTTACATTCCAGGACTTCTCTCTGGACATGACGGTGTTCACTCATAAAGAGAGACTTTACTGTGTATGGGCTGAAAAGGTAAGCACCGGAAAGAAAATATCAAATTTATATATAGCGGAAATGGAGTCACCATTAAAATTCAAGACAGAGCAGGTACTTCTGTCATCACCGGATTATGACTGGGAGAGGATTGATTTTTGGGTAAATGAAGGGCCTGCGGTGGTGAAACGCGGAGGCAAAATCTTTCTCACATATTCCGCAAGTGCTACGGGTAAATGCTACTGCATGGGAATGCTGAGTATTGATGGAGAAGCAGATATACTGGATCCAGGAAATTGGGAAAAAAGCCGGCAGCCGGTGTTGTCAAGTGATTTCACAAAGGGGATATACGGTCCCGGACATAATTCATTTGTAAAAAGCGGGGACGATCAGGCAGAGATTATGTTTTATCACGCGAGGCAATACGATGAAATTCAGGGAGACCCTCTGTATGACCCGAATCGTCATACCTATAGAATGAAACTTGAATGGGATGATGAAGAGAAACCGGTGTTTCAATATAAAAATAATTATTAATAAAATACGAGGAGGAATGAAAATGAAAAAGAAAGCTTTAACGAGAGGAATTGCAGCGGTTTTAAGCACCGCCCTTTTGGGAAGTGCCCTCATTACAGGCTGCGGAAAGAGTGACGAAAAAGAAACGAAGACCTCTGAGGGCGGAAAGATTTCCGCACTGCTGATCCAGAGCCAGAATAATGACGGATTACAGCGTATGTTTGAAAAACTGGAAGAAGAGGAGAATATTAAAGTAGACGCACAGGTGATACCTGACGACCAGTACTTAAATATCTTGCAGATGAAGCAGGCTTCCGGGGAATTGCCGGATATTATCCAGTATAATATACCGCATCTTTATAATTATCTGGACCCGGAGACGGAGCTGTATGATTTTTCGGATGAAGCGTGGGTTGATGAACTCCTGCAGCCGGAGGTGTCACAGGTCGATGGAAAACAGTACGGATTTCCGCTGAAGGCGAACTCAGGATACCAATGTTTCTTATACAATAAAGATTTTTTCGAAGAAAATAATCTAAGCATTCCAGAGACCACAGAGGAATTCGATGCACTTTGCCAGCAGATCAAAGAGATGGGCGTCAGCCCGATCCTGCTTGCCAGTGATGCCTGGGTGCCTCAGATATGGATGACCAATGGATATGCACGTGCGCTGGGGTCAGACGAGGCTGCCGTAGAGATGACAGAGGCAGTATTAAATGGTGAGAAAAAGTTCAGCGACTACCCGGAAATGGCTGAAGTAATTGACAATCTGCTGGATATCAAGGAAAAAGGATACTTTAATGACGACATAGCAACCCTTTCATGGGATGATGCATGGGTAGAGTTAAGTGATCAGAAGGGCGCAATGCTCATGGGCGAAGCCTTTATGATTCCTTCTAATCAGGCAATGTTCCCGGATACCAGATTTGGGGTATTCAATGTGCCTCTGCCTTTTGACGAAAAAGACCAGATTAGTATTTCGAGCTATACAAGTGGATTTGCAGCTGGAAAAGACAGTGAAAACATTGAGATGGTGAAGAAGATGTTTGCGGCTTTTGCCACACCGGATTATCTGAACCTGTACTTTGAAGATGCCCCGGGACTGCCGGCCTTCGAAGGGGTAGAAGGCGGCGAACTTCCGGAAGACATTCTGGAATTATACCAGAAGCATATGGACGCCGGTACCTATGTTACAGAGATGAATCTGCATTGGGGCAGCATCGAACCTGTCTTTAGCGAAAAGCTCTGGACGTATTATCTTGAGGCACTGACAAAAGGAAATATGGATGGAAAAGCGGTACTGGATAATTTCCAGGCCGATGTAGAAAAGTACCTCAAGGAAAATGCAATGTAAAACAAATAGAGGCATGGGGATATCGGCACAAAAGCTCCGGTATCTCCGTGGCCAGGAGGTAAGACAATGATAAAAAAGAAACATGGCGGATATCCTTTCTGGCTCTCCATTCCTGCGATCGCAGTCTACTCGGTTTTTGTGATTATTCCGATTGTAATGAGCCTGGTGCTCGCATTTACAGACTGGAATGTAAACAGGTGGACATCGCCCTCTTTTGCCGGGCTGACCAGTTTTATAGAGATTTTAAAAGACCCGGTTTTTATGAAATCTTTGTTCAATAATTTTCTGTATGCCATTGCAACAACCGTTTTAAAGGTCGTTTTCGGGCTTGCACTTGCATTGGCGCTGGTAAAGCCATTTAAAGGCAATACGATCTTCCGGACGATTTTCTATCTTCCATGTGTTCTCAGTATGACTGTCATAGGCGTGTTATTTACCGCTATATTAGCGAAGAACGGACTGCTGAATAACCTGCTGGAAATGCTGCACCTGACCTCATTTCAGAGAGAATGGCTGGGGCAGTATGGCACGGCGATGACCTGGATTATTCTGATCGAAAGTTGGATGTGGGCGGGATTTAATATGTTTGTATTTATATCGGGCCTTCAGGCAATCCCCCGGGATTATTATGAAGCCGCCAGCACGGAGGGCGCCTCCAGAATCAAACAGTTTACCAGTATTACACTGCCACTTATTATGCCTGCGATTACCGTAAATGTAACGCTGAACGTTGCGGGCGGGATGAAAGTATTTGACATTATATACGTATTGACGAATGGGGGGCCGGGGACAGATACACAGGTTTTGAGCACATATGGATTTAAGGCGTTCAGTCTGGGGTATCTGGGCGAATCAAGTGCGGCCAGCATTATACTTACGATATTGGTAATCATAGTCTCTTTTGCACTGAACGGATTTTTCAGGAAGAGGGAGGTAGAATTATAATGAAGAAGAAAAACAATGTACTGAAAATGATTCTGCTCATACTGATTACCTGCATTTACTTAATTCCCATTGTAATGATGGTGTTGGGATCTCTGAAACCAAAAGAGGAGGCGATTCGTTTCGATCTGAGCCTGCCCTCTGTGATAGAATGGTCCAATTATACATATGTACTTGAAAAGGGACATGTTTTAACCGGATATTTTAACAGCTTTATTATGACTGCTGCGGCCACTGTACTTGTACTGCTTTTTGGTGCTCTTGCAGGCATCTATGTGGGACGGAGCAGAGGCAGGGTGTCCACGGCGATCTATAATTACTTTATATTGGGGCTTACAGTCTCTTTCCAGATCGCGACCACATTCGCACTGTTAAAGTTTCTGAATCTATACGGTTCCAGAGTTGGCGTTGTTTTAATCTATGCCGCGATTCAGCTGCCATTTACGGTAATGACTTTTTCCAGTTTTATCAAAGGCGTGCCGCGGGAAATTGACGAAGCGGCAATGATAGACGGCTGCGGGCCGCTCAGGCTTATTTTTTTGATTATTATGCCAATTATGAAGCCGATCATGATAACTAACTTGATCGTGACTGCCATCCAGACATGGAATAATTTTATGATACCTCTGTTTTATCTGGATTCTTCGGAAAAATGGACCATACCGCTTATGGTATATAATTTCTTCGGACAGTATTCCAGAAACTGGAACTATGTATTTGCGATGCTGGTGATTACAATTCTGCCCGTGATTATCTTATATCTCTGCCTGCAGAAATATATTGTGGAAGGCATGACATCCGGAGCCGTGAAGGGTTAGTCTGTTATAAAAGAGCGGCGGAAACTGGATGGGATAGAGTGACAAGGTTTTATTTGAGAAAGAAAGGGAAAACGATAATGAATAGACAGGATTATTTAGAAAAAATAGAGAGAGTCATCAGTGAGGGGCCGTATCAGGATACCTGGGAATCCCTGTGCACACACCCTGTTCCGAAGTGGTACCGGGATGCCAAGTTTGGAATTTTCATACACTGGGGAATATACAGCGTTCCGGCATTCCGCGATGAGTGGTATTCACGGAATGTATACAGGAAAGGTTCTGCAGAGTACAACTATCATGTGGAAAACTATGGAGAATTGAGCGAATTTGGATACAAAGACTTTATTCCGATGTTCAAAGCAGAAAAATTTGACCCGGCTGCCTGGGCCAGACTTTTTAAGAAAGCAGGGGCAAGATATGTGATGCCGGTAGGAGAGCATACGGATGGCTTTCAGATGTATGACAGCGAACTCAGTAAATGGAATGCAAAACAGATGGGCCCAAAGAGAGACGTACTGGGGGAATTAAAGGAAGCGGTTGAAGCGCAGGGTATGGTGTTTACGACCTCCTCACACCGTGCGGAGCACTGGTGGTTCTATAACCTGGGCAGAGAAATACCGGAGGCGGATGTAAATGATGAGGAGTATGCGGATTTTTACGGCCCCGCAGCCGGTCCTACCCGGGCATGGGGGGATTTCATGGATAATCCGCCGGACAAAGAATTTCTGGAAGACTGGCTTGTCAGAACCTGCGAGCTGGTGGACCGCTATCGGCCAAAGGATCTTTATTTTGACTGGTGGATACAGACTTATGCATTTAAGCCCTATCTGAGGAAATTTGCTGCTTATTACTACAACCAGGCCGAAAAGTGGGGCGCAGATGTAGCGATTAATGCAAAGTTTGACGCATTTGTACACGGCAGCGTAGTAAAAGACGTTGAAAGAGGGCAGATGGGAGATATCAGCCCGGACTTCTGGCAGAATGATACCTCCGTGGCAAAGAATTCCTGGGGATATACAAAAAACAATGTGTACAAAGATGCGAAAGACATCCTGTGTAATCTGGTAGATGTGGTCAGCAAAAACGGATCGCTTCTTCTGAATATCGGACCAAAGCCCGATGGAACCATTCCGGAAGAAGACGAAAGACTTCTCCTGGAGATTGGAAAATGGATGGAGACGAACGGGGAAGCCATCTACGATACTAAGTACTGGAAAATATACGGAGAAGGACCGACAGCGGTACCGGACGGAGAGTTTACAGATACCCAGAGAGAAGAGTTCACATCAGAGGATATCCGTTTTACCAGCAAGGCCGATGTGGTGTATGCGATTGTCATGAAGTGGCCGGAAAACGGCATGGTTAAGATAAAGTCTATGGCAAGCATCAAATATCTGAGAACAGCGATACGCGACATCGAAATATTGGGGCAGAACGTGAAACCGTTTTTCGAATTCCGGGATACGCTGGAAGTATCGGCCGATATTGAAACAGATGATAAACCTGTGGTATTGAAAATCTATATTGAATAGCAGGCAGATTGCACAGGATTTAAAAAGAGACGAAGCGTATACCTGAGGAAAAAGAAAGTGTGGTATGGCGGGGATATGAAAGCCCTGTCATACCACATATTGTTTATGCTATAATGAAAAGAAATGCCGGATTTAATGAAGTGCGGCGAAAGGAATTGAGTCCAGATTGAAAAAGTATAAATTTCAAAATAAAATTCTGATTACAAATAGCATTGTCCTGGTAGGAGTTGTTACTTTTTGTTTTTTGCTGTTTGCATTTTATTATATAAGTGAAAATAACAGGCAGTTCAGGGATAATACTGACAGGACCGCAGATTCTGTAGGCAGTATTCTGGAAAACAGCTTCTTTTTTGCGGATAATACAGCGGTCCAGGCGGGAAATAATCCGTATATAAAGGATGTTTTGAATAAGTTATATTTCAATACAGACCAAAGCAACTATTTCAGCAATGAGCATACGGAGGCCAATGCAATCCTTCAGTATCTGTACCCGTATCTGGTAAAAAAGGATTTGCTTTACCGCATTTGTTTCTATAATGAAAACGGAGATTTTCTGGCCTGTGGTTCCAGTGTTACTTTAAAGGGAGTGCAGAATTATGTCTCTGAGAAAAGGATGGATAAGGTTACCGGGCGGCTTGCAGAGAATAAAGGAATCAGCACCAACCTGGTCTATACCGAGGACGTACTGCAAAATACGGAGTTTAAAACAGATGGTTATATTGCGGTTGTGCGCCCGGTCAGGGACAGCAATATACGGGACGGCCTGCCGCTTGGCTATCTGGAAGTCCATTTATCACTGAATGGTATTAAAGAACAGATTACCCCCCTGATTGGAAGTGGAAATGCAGCGATTTACTATCAGGGCAGGTCCATTTTACAAGTAGGGGAGGATCGGGGGGATGTAGGGGCATTTGCGGTCACCAAAGATATTGGGGACGGGTTTGAAATCCGGCTGAAAAGCTACAATGAAAATGGGAGACAGGTTGTACTCGTTACGATTATCATACTGTTCATCATCGCCACTCTCATTATTATATCCATGGTTTTAGTGCAGCGTAAGGTAGTGACAAGAATAACGAAGCCCTTAATATCGCTTTTTAATCTGGTTCAGACAACAGATCTGGATGATGTCTCCAGGCTGGAAGAAGAGCACTCCATAGATGAGATTCTGGAATTACAGCAGTCCTTTAACCATATGATGAAAAGTCTGCAGGCATCGGTCGAGGAGACGGTTGCCATGCGTACCGAGAAAGTGAATGCACAGATGCTTGCACTGCAGGCTCAGGTAGATCCGCATTTTATCCATAACACGCTGGCGATTATCTCATCGCTTGCAGATGAGGGGGAAAACCAGAAGGCAAAGGATGTCAGCAATATGCTCTCCTCTATGATCCGCTACAGCTCTGATTATACGAAGCAGGAGACGACTTTAAGTCAGGAAATAGACAACATTGTATCTTATTTAAAATTAGTAAAGTACAGGTATGAGGAAGATTTTGTCTATCAGATAGAATTAGAGGCCGGGTGCGGAGAAGTCCAGATCCCCAGGTTTATCATACAGCCGCTGGTTGAAAATGCTATAAGGCACAGCCTGAACAAAGCTGATTTTCCGTGGAAGATAGCGATCACCTGCTATCAAAGAGAAGAAAAATGGTACATTGAGGTAAGCGATAATGGTGCGGGGATTGAACCGGACAGTATTGAAGAGATCAAAAACCGGCTGGCCAAAATGAATGATTCCAGTATGGATGAACTGGTCAAAAACCTGAAAATAGGGGGATTTTCACTGATGAATATATTAATCAGAATGTATATCCATTATAAAGACGATATGGAGTTTGACATATACAGAAATAATGAGAATGGTACCACTGTAATGATAGGAGGCATGATTGAATGATAGAGGTATTGGTGGCAGAAGATGAAAGACCGATCCTGAGAAATATTGTGAAGGCAATCGAAGCGGCTGATCCGGATTTCCGTGTGAAATATGCTGCCTGTAACGGGAAGCAGGCAAAGGAATACCTGGATTCAAACCAGATCGACGTTGCCTTTCTGGACATCAATATGCCGATCTATGACGGGCTGTTTTTGCTGCAGTATATCCGCGATAATAATATGAATCTGATACCGGTTATTTTAACCGGTTACCGGGAGTTCGATTATGCAAAAAAGGCTTTGAAGTTTAATGCCTTTGACTATCTGCTGAAGCCGCTGGATGAGAAGGAGCTGGGGAACCTGCTGAATAAACTGAAAGTGGAAGTGGAGATAAAGAAGAAGCAGCAGCCATTTGATTCTTTTGGACAGATATCCAGGACGGTATTTGAAGATGGGGACGGTATGCAGAACAGCTGTTTTGTAGCAAGTTGTTTTTTAGGCGGTTACTCAAGGGGAAATCTGGACGATGAGACAAAAGCGAGACAGGAAGATACAGAGAGGTATCTTAAGAAATATATAGAAGAAAAAGTAGGTAAAAACCGTTTCTGGCTGGCAAAAGGGCATCGCGAATCAGAACGGATACTCTTTGTGAATGTAAATACGGATCGTTACAGAGAGCTGCTGGAAGGAATGGTAAGCTCTGCAGATACCTCGTTACTGCCGATCACCGTAGCTTCAGCCACCGGGCCGGCAGAGATAGCCGCGATCAGTGAGGTGTACAGGAACCTGTCTGAAACGGCGAAAGAGATTATGGAATTCGGAAAATCCTGCATTCTCTTCTCTGAAAAAATACGGCAGCCGGAAAAAGGTATCGATAAAGACAGGCTGGAAGTTATATTGGAGGGGATTCAACCTGATATCACTTTAGAAGCATTAACAAAAGTATTTGGACGTGTGATTGATTTGGCGGGAACGAAAAGAAAGAATCTGGAATACGGTATGAAAAGCTTTTTTATCCGTCTGTGCGAAAAAGTTCCGACCCAAATCAATTACCTGGACATCGAGGAAGAGATATTATTCATACTGGAAAATGAATTCAAATATGAGAAATTGGTTGAAAAGATAGAGGCAGTGGTGACAGAATACTTCTATGTAAGTGTAGAACCCTCCAGGAACAAAGAAAGACTGGCGGAGGAACTGAAAATGTATATTATAAAAAGCTATCAGTTTCCGTTTTCCAGCCAGATATTAGAAGAAAAATTTGGCTACTCCGCATTTTACCTGCGCTCTGTATTTAAAGAATCATTTCAGGTGTCACCTAACGAATATCTGCTGAAAGTACGGATGGAAAGAGCATGCCTGCTGCTCAGACAGGGAGTGCAGGCAAAGGATGCGGCGAACGAAGTGGGATTTTCGGATCCGCTCTATTTTTCTAAAGTCTTTAAAAAGTTTACTGGCTGCAGTCCAAGTGAGTATATGGGGGAAGGATAGTACATGGTACCTGGACATCCTGCAATCCAGTCCGAACGGGAGGCGGCGCAGCAGAAGCGAGTCAGATTTAATTCTGTGACCGCTCCGTGATAGAAAGTTAACGAGGACTTGAATCATGGCTGATTTACTTCTTGTAATTAATGGAAAATATATCCTGTTCATGGTATACTTATCCCTAAGAGATTCGTTAAGTATGTAGGAAAGGACGCGTTTTTATACGTGGATTTTTTGTAATATAAAGACGCAGGGCAGGTGAAAATGTATTACAGGCAGGATGGAGAATTTGCATGAAAGGGCTGGGAACGATAGTCAATGTTGCTGCTGTCATTGCAGGCAGCGGGATTGGCCTGCTTATTAAAAATGGGTTAAAAGAGCGGTTTCAGAGTATTTTGATGCAGGCGTGCGGTGTTGCGACCATTTTTATTGGAATGGGCGGTGCGCTTACGGGGCTTCTTAGGATTACACCGGATGGGGGGCTTGAGACACAGCACACGATGCTTCTGGTATTTTCTCTTGTATTGGGGAGTCTTTTGGGGGAGGCACTGAATATTGAACTGCATATGGAGCATCTGGGAGATACCTTAAAAGCTTTGGTTAATGCAAAGAAAGATACACAGTTCGTGAATGGATTTGTGACGGCGACACTGGTCATCTGTATTGGGGCGATGGCAATTGTAGGCTCCATACAGGATGGGCTGACCGGAGACTATACAATGCTTTTTGCCAAGGCGCTTCTGGATTTTGTGATTGTCATGGTGTTTGCATCCACTCTGGGAATTGGCGTAATGTTCGCGGCAATTCCGCTTGGAATCTATCAGGGCGGAATCACTGTCGGGGCGGCTTTGATATCAGGTTACATGAATGAGACGCTGATTTCTAATCTGTCCTGTATTGGTTCCGTGCTGATATTCTGCGTCGGTGTGAACCTCACTTTTAAAAAGATGATCAAGGTGGGAAATATGCTTCCCGCCATATTGGTTCCTGTTATATATCATTTTCTGTCATTTTTGCATTAAGTATCCGAAATTCCCTTCAAAGCATGGAAAACACTGGATTTTATAGGCTTCTATTATTGTATCCTCGGAAAAGTTGAGTTATAATCAAAGCAAATGGAATATTTATGAAACCAATGAAACCGAGGTCTAGAGAGATGCCCAATATAACAATCAACGATATAGCCCGATGTGCAGGTGTATCAAAAGCAACTGTATCACGTGTGCTGAATCATCCGGACGTAGTTGATGAGAAAACAAGAAAAACGGTCCAGCGTGTGATGGAAGAAAAAAATTACCGTCCTTCCGTGACGGCGCGTAATCTGTCGAACAGGAAGTCCAGCACGATCGGAGTGATACTTCCGCAGGTGGACAATATGTTTTTTGGCGAAATGCTTCGCGGCATGATACATGTAGCGGATAAAAATGAACTGACCATCATGTGTTTTAACTCGGACGACAGTAAGAAAAAGGATCTGCAGACTCTGGAAATTCTGGCCGGACACAGAGTTCGCGGACTGATATATGTACCGGCGGTATCTTATGAAGAAAAGCAGGAGAGAAAGGTGCTCAACCGATACCTGCATACGTTGGATGCGCCGGTAGTAATTGCGGACAGGAATATAGACCTGCCCGTGGACGGTGTGTTTTTCGATGACAATTCGGCAATGTATGAGGCAACCAGGGCAGTGATCGAGGCAGGGCATACCAGGATTGCGATTATTAACGGAACGCAGGAGAGGGTGCTGGGCAGACTGCGTCAGAGCGGATTTGAAAGAGCGCTGGAGGAGGCCGGACTACAGATACCGGATGAATATATTATGCTCGGGGATTATAGCATACAGAGCGCCTATATGATGACAAAGGAGATGATGAAGCTGCCGGTACAGCCGACGGCAGTTATAACCTGCAATAATGATACAACGAAAGGCTTTCTGGAGGCTGTGTATGAGTGCGGGAAGTCGATACCGTCAGATTATAAGAATATATCTCTGGATAAGATGGAGATGCTGAATATTCTGGGAATTCCGTACAATTACATCGAGCGAGATGCGTATCAGATGGGGCAGAAGGCGATGGAACAGCTGATTAACCGTATAGCATTTCCCGACAGGGCATACCGGCATATTATTATTGAATCCCCGTTTGTTAAGCAGAGTTTATAAAAGAATATAAATGAGAACATGAATAAACCATCAGAGACGGTTTGTGCAGATTATACAAGTAAGATTATAATGCACGGCTGTTAGCTGATGGTTTTTTGTATGATTTTATGAAATTAGAAAATAAAAAGCAAGTTCATTGACAAACAGTGCAGAAAAGAGTTATATTTAAACCATATTGTAACCGGTTACAAAGAAAAATAAATGATATAAAATAGAAAAACCGCATAAATACAGCAATATTGGTTTAAATATACTTGTAATTATAAATCGGTTACATAAATATCCATTGGAGCAGGAGGAATAGTCTTGAAAATTATTATGGGCGCCGATCCGGCAGGTTTTGAACTGAAGAATGCGATTAAGGCAGATTTGCTGAAAAAGGGTTACGACATCACAGACATAGACCCGGAAACTCCTGTGTTGTTTCAGGATGCAGCAGTTGCAGTTGCCCGGGGAGTACAGAGTCGGGAGTATGACAGAGGCATAGCAATATGCGGTACGGGCATGGGTGTCAGTATCATATGCAACAAGCACAGAGGCGTGTATGCTGCCCTGTGTGAAAGTCTGTATCAGGCCAGAAGGGCTAAGGCCGTGAACAATACGAATGTATTGTGCATGGGCGGTTTTATCATAGGAAATGAAATGGGTATAGAAATGGCCAATGCCTGGCTGGAAGCGGAGCATATGTCCGGTCTTACGCCGGAGATGGCCAGAATTGTAGAAAAAGAATATGATCAGTTGGTGGAATTTGAAAATACGGTATATACAGCGAAGGAGGAGCAGCGGTGAAAAAGATATCCCCATCTATGATGTGCGTGGAAATCGACAAACTGAATGAATATCTGAAAATATTTGAAGAAGAAAAGATAGAATACCTTCACATTGACATAATGGACGGTGAATACGTGCCCAATTATACTCTGGGGACCGATTATGTGAAACAGCTTCGTAAGGCGACCGATATCCCGCTGGACGTTCATCTTATGATAAACAGTCCGGAAAGAAAGATAGAATGGTTTGATTTTCAGGAGGGTGAATATGTGGCTGTCCATGCGGAGAGCACACAACATCTGCAGAAGGCTCTTCAGGCCATCCGGGCAGCAGGTGCGAAGTCCATGGTTGCGATTAATCCATCCACAAGAGCAGAGGATCTTCAGTACGTCCTGGACGATATGGACGGTCTGCTTGTCATGACTGTAAATCCGGGATTTGCCGGACAAAAGGCGATTCCCCAGACCATACAGAAGATCGAAGACTGCAGAAATTATCTGGATGCGAGAGGATATCAGCATATTGAGATCGAGGTAGATGGAAATGTGAGCTATGAACTGGCAGGGGAGATGTCGAAAAAACATGCGGATATCTTTGTGGCCGGGTCCTCCAGTTTCATGAACGGAATAGATGGAATGAGGGAAGGGATTCGGCGCATGCGGCGGGTTATTGATGCGGGGTGAGGATAGTGCGGACGCCGCTGGAACCGGAGACAGGGCTGGCTGGAAACGGGACAGGACTGTAAGCTGGAGTTAAGGAAAAATGAAGGAAAACCGGGACAACCTGGGCACATCGCGCGAAGCCTGATGGCTTCGCGTGCTGGGCCCAGGAAAACTTGTAATTCGGAATTACAAGTTTTGTCCCGGTTTTCCTTCATTTTTCCTTAACTCCAACTAACAGTCCTTTTACGCTTCCAGCCAGCCCTGTCTCCGGTTCCAGCGGCTGGGTGCATCCAAACGGCAGTTTAAGAGCCGTATGCGGGAGGTGATCCTGGGCGGGATAGGCGGATGGGAGTTGGAATTAACCGGGGAGTTTGAGAGGGAGGAAGCATGTTAAGAACAGGCGTTTTTCGACAAATTTTTCAGAAACCGCTTTCTTTTTGGGAAAATATGGATAATATGGGATGGAAAAGGAGGAGAGGGGGAATGATTAAAATATGTCAATTATTTTGTGAAAAATATACAAAAAGCAGGTATGAAATACATTAAAAACGACGAAACTATGAATGAATTGTGCTGAGGGGTTGACGGGGGAAAAGTTGTGTGTAATAATTAATTTACTGAAACCGGTTACAAACATTCAGCGGAGGAAATGGAAAATGCCTAAAGAATTTACGATTAATGACATTGCAAAAGAGGCGGGCGTTTCAAAGGCGACGGTGTCGCGGGTGTTGAATGAATCAGCTTCCGTGAGGACGGAAACTAAAGAACGGGTTCTGGAGATTATGGAGAAGCGTCATTTTTCTCCTTCGGCTACGGCCAGGAACCTGTCGAGGCAGAGCTCGAACACGATCGGTGTGATAGTGCCCGAGGTTGATAACCCGTTTTTCGGGGAGATGCTAAGAGGGATCACGGAGATCGCAGACAAATATAACTATACTTTAATCTGCTGCAATTCAGATGACAGTGCGGATAAGGATAAGAAAGCGCTGCTGATGCTGAAGGAGCACAGAGTGAGAGGGCTGCTCTATACACCGGCGGTTGATTATACTACCAGGGAACAGCAGCGGGAGATCAACAAGCTTTTGAAAGATCTGAATGCCCCAATCGTAATTATGGACCGCCAGACGGACAGTCTGGAAGAGTATGACGGCGTCTTTTTTGATGATGAGAAGGGGCTGTATGAGGCGACGATGGCTCTGATAAAAGCAGGGCACACAAAGATCGGCCTCTTGAATGCGACAATGGACAGGGTACTGGCCAGAGTCCGTTACAAAGGATATGAGAGAGCGATTCATGATGCGGGAATTCCTCTGGAGAAGCGTTACATATTCGAAGGAGATTACCGGATGACCAAAGCGTACAAGCTTTCCAAAAGGCTTCTTACTATGGAGGACAGGCCTACGGCAGTGCTGACCTGCAATAACAGAACCAGCCTGGGATTTCTGAAAGCTCTTTATGAGAGAAATGAGCGTTTGTCAAGAGACATCGCGTGTATTGGGCTGGACAGAATAGAAGCATTCGATGTGATACATAATAAGTTCAACTATATTGAGCGGGATGCGAACCAGATGGGCCGTCAGGCTATCCGGCTGCTCAATGACAGAATAGCATATCCCGAAAGGCCGCTGAAGCAGATTATTCTGACTCCGGTCCTGAGGATTCAGGAATTATGAGAATGGAGGTAAATATGGGAGACAGATTTAAAGAATTATCAACGATGGCTATGAAAGAACTGACAGAAGTATTTGACAGGATGGATGATTCCAATGTAAGGGAACTTCTGGAGATGATAAAGAAGACAGACAGAATCTTCCTGCTGGCTGCGGGACGGGAAGGCCTTTCTACCAGGTCATTTGCAATGAGGCTGATGCATCTGGGGAAGAAGTCTTACTGGATCTGGGACGACACAACACCGTCCATAGGGAAAGGGGATCTGATGATCTGTGCATGCGGTTCTGCCAACGTAGGACATGAGAATTATATAGCACAGATGGCAAAGGACAACGGTGCCACACTGGCATTGATCACTCCTTCCAATGAAGGATATATAATTCCAATATCGGACCTGGTAGTGAATGTTCCGGCAGCGGCATATAAAGCCGTTGGTGAATTTGTTCCTACAGAGCAGCTGATGGGTAATCTTTTTGAACAGGCACTCTTCATTCTCTACGATGTATTGGTTATGATGCTCAGGGAAGAGATGGGAATCAGCAGAGAAGAGATGGTCAGCAGACACCGGAATGTAGAGTAGAGTCTGCGCCAGGTATTATGAAAGCCCATAATGGGGCCATGCGGAAGCATGAGCGATCACATAAATTTTTTCAAAAAAGGAGGAAAAAAGTTATGAAAAATCTCAAGAAATTTGTCGCAATCATGGCAGCGGCAGCAATGACACTCTCAATGGTGGCTTGCAGCAGCGAAAAAACCACCACATCCTCAGACACAAAGAAGGAGAACAAGGAGACGACAACAGAAGACAGCGGAAGCACCGATTTGTTTGATGTTGCAAATTACAAATCAGACAAAGACAAGTCTGAATGGACGATCGCAGTTGTAACAAAAGATAACACTGCTAACTGGTTCAAGCGTATGGAAGTCGGCGTTAATGAATTCGGTGAAGAAACCGGCATCAACGTGATCCAGAAAGGACCGGCTAACGCAGATGCAGCTTCTCAGGTACAGGTTATTGACGATTTGATCAACCAGGGCGTTGACGCACTTTGCGTAGTGCCGATCGACCCGGGCGCAATTGAAGCATCCCTGAAGAATGCAATGGAGCAGGGAATCGTAGTTATCACACATGAAGCTTCTAACCAGAAGAACACATTATTCGATACAGAAGCATTTACATCGAAAGACTTCGGTGCCGCAATCATGGACGCTCTTGCAAAAGACATGGGCGAAAAAGGCAAATATGCATTAATGGTTGCTTATACAACATCCACAACTCATATGGAATACGCAAATGCTCAGTACGAACGCCAGAAGGAAGCATATCCGGACATGGAACTGATCAACGACGGTGCAATTCCATCAGCAGAGTCAGAAGAATCTATTGATACATCATATGAAAGAGCAAAAGAAATCCTGAAATCTAATCCGGATCTGAAAGGCTTCACAGGTGTTGCATCTACAGACTGCCCGGGAATCGCTAAGGCTGTAGAGGAACTTGGACTGGATGTTAAGGTTGTTGGTGTAGGTACACCAAACGAATTCAAACCATATGTAGAGTCAGGCACAATTTCCACAATCAAACTTTGGGATCCAAAAGATTCAGGATATGTAATGTGTAAAGTTGCTTCCATGATTCTTGCAGGCGAAGAAGTTGGCGAAGGCACTGACCTTGGAATCGACGGATACAACAAGATCACAATGGTTGAAGGCGACAACAGATGCCTCATCGGCCAGGCTGACCTTACAATCACAAAAGACAATATCAACGACTACGATTTCTAAACAATAGAAATCAGGTTTGCCGTATGGTAAGTAAATGTTTACCCGGGGGCACTTCGTAACACATGCCCTGCGGGCGGGTCCGCAGCAAACTGCGGAATAAGGTATTGGAAAATCAATAATAATCGCACATCTTACATCCGTGTGGGGTGTGCGGTTTTTTTCCAGACTGGGGTAACGTAAGTGAAACGTGGTGGATTATTTACGTTACCCCAGTGAGGACAGAAAGGCAGGGTGACATGATGGGAAGTGAAAATATCCTTTGTGTAAAAGGAATTAAGAAATCATTTGGCGGTGTCCATGCCCTCAAAGGTGTGGATCTGACAATAAAGCGGGGGGAAACGCATTGTCTGGCAGGTGAAAATGGATGTGGAAAATCTACTATTATTAAAGTCATTTCCGGTTTCTACAAACCGGACGCAGGTTCTATAGAAGTGGATGGAACAGGGTTTCCAGTCATGACTCCTGCAGAAGCCATCAAGGCTGGAATCCAGGTTATCTACCAGGACTTTTCAATCTTCCCGAATCTGACAGTAATCGAAAACCTGGCATTTAACCAGGTGCTGGCGAATAAGAAAAAGCTGGTCAATAAGAAGGAATTCCGCAGAATTGCAGAAGAAGCAGTAAAGAAGATTAATTTTGATGTGGATCTGGATGCACTGGTTGAGACGCTTCCGGTAGCAGATAAGCAGCTGATTGCAATATCAAGGGCACTGCTAGATAATGCAAAGCTGATTATCATGGATGAGCCGACAACTGCATTGACCAAGAAGGAAGTAACACGGCTCTTTGAAATTATTTCGGATTTGAAAGAGAACGGCGTAACGATCCTCTTTGTATCTCACAAACTGGATGAGGTATTCGAAATCTCCGACAGCATTACAATCCTCAGAAACGGCGAGAATGTGATCACCTGTCCGACCAAAGAGATGACGGAAGAAAAGTTCGCGTATTACATGACGGGGCGTCATTTTGACACGCAGGTTGTAAAAGAGGTAAATGAGAACAAATACGGCGATGTGGTTATGGAAGCAAAGAATCTCACCGCTCCAGGATTCGAAGACGTAAGCTTTGAGCTGCATCAGGGCGAGATCCTGGGTGTAACAGGACAGCTGGGATCCGGACGTACAGAGCTGTCCCTGGCATTGTTCGGAATGCTGAAGCCGACAGGCGGACAGATACTGGTGGATGGTAAGGAAGTAGAGATTAAAAGTGTCTCTGCGGCGCAGAAACTGGGGATTGCCCTGGTTCCTGAAGACCGTCTTACAGAAGGCCTGTTCCTTCCCCAGTCAATTATCAGAAATATTACAGTCAGCAAGATGGACCAGCTGGCAAATAAAGCAGGCATCCTGAGCAGCAAAAAAGTTGAGGCGGAATCCGCAAAATGGGTGCAGGATATCGGGGTTGCAACAAAGAACCACGAATTCCCGGTACAGACACTCTCCGGCGGAAACCAGCAGAAGGTTGTGCTCGGCAGATGGCTTGCAAACCACCCGAAGGTATTGATTCTGAACGGACCTACAGTCGGTGTGGATATCGGTGCGAAGTATGATATTCACAAGCTGCTGAGAGAGCTGGCCGCAGACGGCATGGCAATTATCGTTGTATCGGATGATGCGGCAGAAGTAATGGCAACCTGTGACAGGGCACTGGTTATGCAGGCAGGGCATGTGACAGGCAATCTGTCGGCCGAGGACCTGAATGCCGGTACGCTTGCACAGGCTACGGTCTAGGGAAGGGGTGAAGTGCAGATGAATAAATTTTTTAAAAAGATGGTAAAGCAGACAGAATTCTATGTATTTTTGATTATCGTAGTTCTGTCACTTGTAATACAGGCGAGATCCGGATTGTTTTTCGCCAATAACAATATTGTAGACCTGCTCCGTTCCATGATAGTTCCGTCAATCTATGCGATCTGTGCACTGCTGGCTTTTGTCAGCACGGGACCGGATGTATCCTTCCCGCTGATTGCGGCGCTGAGCAGTTATCTGGCTCTGATCGTTACCAACAAAATGGGGCTGGATGGCGCACCATGGATTATTACATTTATCATAGGCATCCTCTTTGGATGTATCATGGGTGCACTGAACGGAATCATTATTGTAAGATATAAGTTTCCAAGTTTGATCGTAACACTGGGAACCAGCTCCATATTCAGCGGAATTCTGCTGGGGGCATTTGAGGCGGAGAGAATGGATCTCCCGGCAAACCTCGCGGCATTTGGCAAGGCATCTCTTATTACAGTAAAGAATGCAAAGACCGGGCTTGGTTCTACGCTGCCCATGACATTTGCGATTATGATTGTAATTTACATCATTGCGTATCTGGTGCTGAACAAAACGGTCGTTGGACGTGGTGTGTATGCAATCGGAGGCGATGAGATATCTGCTGAGAGAGCGGGCTTTAATGTAAAGGGAATCCGTTTTGGAATCTTTGTTGTAAACGGCGGTATTGCTGCTGTAGCAGGGCTCTGTTATGCGGTAATGTCCATGAGATACCTGCCTACGGAGTATGCGGGCGGTGAGATGATTGTTATCGCAGCCATTATCCTGGGAGGTACCAGAATGACCGGAGGTATCGGTACTTTAAAGGGATGCCTGCTCGGAACACTGCTTCTGACCATGGTATCCAACAGTCTGATACTTCTTGGAATCTCAGTTTACTGGCAGAAAGTATTTATTGGAGCCATCATTATTATTGGTACGGCAATCTCTGCGATCCAGAGCCATGCGGGTGCCAAGGTAAAGACCAGGTTAAAGAAGGAGGCGGCATAATATGAAAAAAATGGACAGTAACATCAAACGTTTGTTAATAATACTTGTTGCTTTCATCGTGATAGCCTGTGTTACAAAGCCAAATGAGTTTATTAAAATAGGGAACTTCCAGACAATGGCTAAACAGCTCTCCGAGTATGGGCTGATGGCAATCGGTGTCGGAATCTGTATGATATCCGGCGGAATCGACCTGTCTACCGTATATATTGCAAATCTCTGCGGTATTCTGGCCGGGCTGATGATGCAGGGGAACGGAAGTATTGCAGTGGCAATTCTCGTTGCACTGATCGTCGGAATGATCTGCGGTGCGTTCAATGGATTCCTTGTATCTTATCTCAAGATACCGGCAATGCTGGCTACGCTGGGTACTTACCAGCTGTTTATGGGAATTGCGATCATATTCTCCGGCGGAAGTACGGTGAGTGGTATTCCGGAAGGATATACCGGCTTTGCTACAACAGCGCTGTTTGGATATATACCACTCTCATTTGTTGTATTCCTGATTCTGATTGCGGTTGTGACATTTATCATGAGCAAGACCAAATTTGGAACAAGAGTATATCTTGTGGGAACGAATGAAAAAGCGGCCAAGTTCGCGGGTATCCACTGTAATGCCGTATTGATCCGCACTTATATGCTCTCCGGACTGGTGTCCGCAGTGGCAGGCCTTCTGAGCCTTGCAAGAATCAATTCTGCAAAAGCAGACTTTGGAAGCAGTTACACCATGCAGTGTATCTTGATCGCAGTGCTGGGCGGTGTGAATCCCAACGGCGGATTTGGTACCATTCCTGGTATCGCGATTGCGGTAGTCATACTTCAGATGATGTCATCCTATCTGAATATGTTCCCGAGCATCAGCAACTACTACAGAGATCTAATCTGGGGCATAGCCCTGATCGGCGTTCTGATTATTAATTTCGTCCTAGACAGGAGAAGAACTCAGAGGCTGAGTAAGATCAGCTGATAAATTCGTTACTGTTTACTGGCTTGCCTGTGAACAGTAACATAAATTCTGCGGGTGCCTCAAATGTATTTTGCAGTGAGGCCCCGCAGTTATCAGTTAAAGGGTAACAATAATGCGAATCGTTCAGGAGGGTGTAATGGAGAAACCGAAAATATTAGTAGTGGGCAGCATGAACATGGATCTTTTTGTGGAGGGGGCGAATACCATCCCGAAATTCGGAGAGTCCATTATGTGCGGAAATTATGGCTACGCTACGGGGGGGAAAGGCTCTAATCAGGCCATCGCGGCTGCTCTTCAGGGCGCGGAAGTTACGATGGTAGGACGTCTCGGTGAAGATACCAACGGGGAATCCCTGATAAATGAAATGAAAAAAGCCGGGGTCCATACAGAGTATATAGTGACAGACAAAGAAAAACAGACAGGACTTGCTCTGATGCTTTTGAATTCTGACGGACGCTATGTCTCTTATGTGGCGCTGGGGGCAAATGGAAATATATGTGCAGGGGATGTGAAAGCAGCGCTGGATGCCGAGACGTTCGATATGGTAATTATGCAGCTGGAAATGCCGCTGGAAACGGTATACCGTACATATGAGCTGGCAAAAGAGCGGAATATTCCCGTCTTTCTGGACGCGGGGCCGGCAATGAGCATCCCGCTTGAAAGGCTGCAGGGGCTTTATATTTTATCCCCGAATGAGGCGGAGACGGAGGCACTTACGGGAATCAATCCCGATACAGAGGAAAAGGCGGTGGAAGCTGCAAAATGGCTGTACGGCCAGGTGCATCCCCGGTATGTGGTCCTGAAACTTGGCTCCCGCGGGGCTTTGCTTTATGACGGTGAGACTGCGGAGCTGATTCCATGCTTCAAGGTAAAAGCGGTAGATTCTACTGCGGCGGGGGATACGTTTGGCGCGGCACTGGCAATCCGGCTTTGCAAAGGGGACCGTATGCAGGAGGCTATCCGTTTTGCACATGCGGCAGCAGGTATCTGTGTGTCCCGCATGGGTGCACAGGTATCCATTCCAAAGGAAGCAGAGGTGGAAGAATTTTTAGAGAAGGAAGGCAGAACCGATGGAAAAGATACAGTATAAGGAAATGCATGATGTGATTATAGATGAGTGCAGTCGGGCAATGGATGCCATAGATGCGGAGAATGTGCTCCGCTATATCGAGATGATCCAGAGCGCTGAAAAAGTATTTTTTGTCGGCGTGGGGAGGGTTCTTCTGTCATTGGAAGCAATGGCGAAAAGATATGCCCATCTCGGTATCCGGGCCGTAATTGTAGGTGAGATAACTGAGCCCGCTATTACGCCGAAGGATGTCCTGATCGTAGGCTCCGGCAGCGGGGAAACACTGTTTCCGGCCGGAATAGCGAGAAAGGCAAAAGCGGCGGGGGCAAAGGTGATTCATATTGGAAGCAATCCGTCCAGCGGACTTCGGGATGTTGCGGATCTGTTTCTTCGGATTCCGGTGGAAAGCAGGGCTAAGATGGAAGATGAGATTCACTCCAGGCAGCCCATGACATCTCTGTTTGAACAGGCACTGCTGCTCTTTGGGGATACGACGGCCATGATGATGATTGAAGACAGAAACATTGACCTGGAGGGACTCTGGGAATATCATGCTAATCTGGAATAAACGGAAGTTGGTTGAAGCTGAGCAATAAAAATTTAAATTATAGGAGGTTCATGCAATGAAAGGATTAATTAAACAGATAGCTATTCTGGTGGAGGACGTGGATAAGGCAATGCAGAATTACTGGGACATTCTCGGAATTGGCCCATGGGATGTACGCCATTTTCGTCCGGAGACATGCCATGATTTTTATGTGAACGGAGAACTTCAGACAGAAGGCTTTGATTTTATCTGTGCTGTCTGCTGGCATGAAGACATCGAACTGGAACTGATTCAGCCGATCGAAGGGCCGAATGTATATTGGGATACACTGAAAAGGAAAGGTTCCTGCCTGCATCATTTCAAAGTGGTCATTCCGGATGATGACGAGCTGAAGGCTTATGTGGAAGAGCTGGAAGCAAAAGGAATGAAGGTTATGCAGACAGGATGGATTGACAACGACGTACATTATTATGTAGACTCAGAGGAGGAGCTTGGATTTATACTTGAACTTGGAAACGGCGGAAAGATCGGCGAGCCGGATTACCGCTATCCGGCTCAGTAGAATCATTAACCAGGCCGTATCATTACCGTAAATGAGCATTCATAAAAGGAGAAGAGCATGAAATTACAATTAGCACTGGATGATTTGACAATGGATGAAGCACTGGAGCTGACGGCAGCGGTGCAGGAGCATATTGACATCATAGAGATAGGGACTCCGTTTGTTTATCAGGAGGGAATGCGTGCAGTTCAGATATTTAAGGAACGCTTTCCCGATAAAGAGGTGCTGGCGGATATGAAAATTATGGATGCCGGATATTACGAGGCAGAAGAAGCTCTGAAAGTGGGAGCGGATTATGTGACAGTTCTGGGCGTTACCGATAACCTTACCATTAAGGGATGCATTGAAGCGGCTGAGCATTACGGCAAAGAGATTGTAGTGGATATGATCTGCGTCCCGGATATGCCAAAACGTATACGCGAGCTGGAGGAACTGGGTGCACATGGACTGGCGGTGCATGTGGGCACGGATCAGCAGGCCGCGGGCCGCAGGCCGATCGATGATCTGCGTGTCATGGCAGAACACTGCCGGAAATCGAAGATATCAGTAGCCGGCGGCATCAGCGCCGGTACAACTCCGGAATATGCGGCTTTGAAACCCGAAGTGCTGATTGTCGGAAGCGGAATTGCACATGCGGCAGACCCCGCAGCAGCGGCAAAGGAAATCAAGGACAGTATGAAGGAGTGTGAGTAGGATGGCAGAGGCAGTAATCTTAAAAAAAATACTGGAAGAACTGATGGAAAATGCGAAACAGATCCGTCAGGAGGAGCTGGAACAGTTTGCAGATAAGGTGCAGGATGCAAAACGAGTGTTTGTAGCAGGCGCGGGGCGTTCCGGGTTTGTGGCAAGAGCCTTTTCAAACCGTCTGATGCATCTTGGCCTGACCGTTTACTTTGTGGGAGAGCCGACGACACCGTCCATCCAGAAAGGGGACCTGCTGATTATCGCTTCAGGTTCGGGTGAAACAGGCAGTCTGAAAGTCATGGCAGAGAAGGCGAAGAAGCAGGAAGCAATGGTGGCTGCGATCACTATTTTCCCGCAGGCGTCTATTGGGAGCATGGCAGACGCGGTTATCCGGGTTCCGGGTGTGACACCGAAAAGCGAACTGGAGAGTACGGCCACATCTGTACAGCCGATGGGAAATGCGTTCGAGCAGACAACATGGCTGATCTGCGATAATATCATCATGATTTTGATGGAGCGTATGGGGAGGACTGAGGAAGAGATGTTCTCTCTGCATGCAAATCTGGAGTAGGAGTTGTAAGGGGAACATTGTTTGGCTGGAGGGGACGCTGAGAAGCCGGGAAGCCTGACCCCTGCCGGGAGCATAGATGCCATTTTAAAAATCCGCTCCGTTTACGTAAGAGGCTCTAAAGGAACAAACATAGAAAATGGCGGGCCAGCGGCATGCAACCCGAAATTCGATAATTTCGGGTCTTAGGCCGCTTCAGAATTTGCCGTGAGACGACAAATTCTGCTCGCCATTTTCTATGTTTGTTCCTTAAGAGCCTCTAACGTAAACTCTAGGACTTTTAAAATGGCATCTATGCTCCCGACAGGGGTCAGGCTTCCCGGCTTCTCAGCTTGGTACATCCGGCCGGTAGGAAATGTTCAGCTACGGGAGGGGCTCTGAGCCGTGGCAGCGTATTAATTTGCTTGGTGGAACGTGATAAACCCGGTAATGACTAATAGAGTATATCAGCTATGTCCTGCAAATATGGAATGAATATGTATATTGTTGTATAAGGCTATCCCTTTATTTCGCGTCCTCATTCGTTCACAAGGCTAAAACTTGTTCCCTGAGATTTGGTTAGGTACTGGCTGAGGGATAAACAGTTAGATTTTATTAGTTTTGTATTCGGGCGGGGGATATTCAATTGTGGATAACTTCCGCCTGTGTTAAACTGAAAGTGTTAAAGTGTATTTGATGATGGGGTTAAGGGAAGTGGAGGGATAGAGATGAAGACAGTGAAAGAATTTAGAGCAGTCATTTTGGTTTTATTCGTGTATGTTATATTTGGGTGTAATCTGTGGTTGGAGAAATATGCTCTGGGGCAGCTTGAGAGAACCTATGAGGCCAGGTACAGGTATATGGCTCTGGTTTCCATGGTGGTGTTCTGGCTGCTGGCCGCCGCGGTGATTGCCCTTCTGGGCGGGATTGCCAAGAAATACTTCATGTGGGTAGAAATTGTTTTGATTGATATACCGGCGGTGCTGATGCTGTTTGCACAGATTCTTTATTTTAAGGCACCTGTTCCGCTGCTTCCCTATGTGGTGGGGATGTATTCGGATAAGTTTATGGTTTTGGGCGCGGTTCTTGCCGGCTGTGAGGCGGTGCGGTATGTGCGGTTTTTTAGAAATGGGCGGAGTCCTTATAAACGGATTGTATAAAGAGCGCTTCTGAGATTTTTTCTGAGTAGTAAAATGCCTGGAAACTGGGCGATGCAACTCCGGGTTGCGGCGATGTAAATTCGATCTGGTAGCTCAAAATATACGGGGATGGTATATTAAAGGCAGAAAAGATAAGGAGGAGAAGCGTATGACACTGGGCGAAAAGATACAGAAGCACAGGAAAGAGAAAAGCATGTCCCAGGAAGAGCTGGCGGCCCTGCTGGGCGTGTCCAGGCAGGCGGTTTCCAAATGGGAGCTGAATGATACCATACCCGATACGGAGAATGTGATACAGCTGGGGAAAATTCTGGAGGTATCTCTGGATTATCTTCTGAAACCGGAACGGGAGACGCCTGATGAGGGCGGGGACACTGTAACAGCCGGTAATGTTACGGCTGGGAGCTTTCAGGCTTATGATCCATCCGGCTCGGGGACCTGTGGAACCGGCGGGCAGACTAAAAACAGTATGTGCGGGAATGGTGACAGGGAAAATCCGGGAAGGCCGAAAAAAAGAAGATGGGGGCTCATTGGATGGGTGATATATCTGGTGGCTTTGATTATTTTTCTTGTGGTGATGCTGGAGAAGTCTTCTTTTGCGGTAGGGGTGATGTATGGAATTAATATTACGGTTCTGGCAGTATTTGTTTATATTGTCTGGCTTCTGATAAAAGCATTGAAGAAGTATATACAAAAGTAAAGAGAATAATTATAATAGAAGTGCCGGGGCAGTGATATTGCCGCCGGTACTTTGACTTGAGAGGAGTATTGGAATGAAAAAAATTGTGATACCCAATACAGAACTGGAATTATCCCCCATGGGGATGGGGTGTGTGAATGCCGGTCTGAAGTGGGATGGGAAGGATGCAGATTACTTGTTTGATGCCTTTCTGGACATGGGCGGTAATCTCTTTGACACTGCGCGAGTGTATTCCGACTGGGTTTTGCCGGAATCAGGGCGCAGCGAGCGGGTTCTGGGGGACTGGCTGGAACGGAGCGGCAAGAGGAGCAGGATCGTGCTGATCACCAAGGGGGGACATCCTGATATGACCTGTCCCAAACCGGATCTTCATAAAAACCGGATGCAAAAGGAGGATATGCGGCAGGATGTAGATTTGTCTCTGCGGGCGCTGCGCACGGATTATATAGACCTGTATTTTTATCACCGGGATGATGAGTCCATACCGGTGGAAGAACTGATTGAGACGATGGAGACATTTGTAAAGGAAGGAAAGATCCGCTATTACTGCTGTTCGAACTGGAATACGGGCAGAATGCGCTCAGCAGACGAGTACTGCAGGAAACAGGGATACCGGGGGTTTGCGGCGAACCAGGCACTCTTCAATCTGGGTTCCCGATATATGAAGCCTCTGGAGGACGACACCATGCGGTATATCGATGAGGAGATGCAGAGGTATCATAAGGAGAATCCGGCGAATCTGGCTATGCCGTATATGGGGATCTGCGGTGGTTTCTTCCATAATTTTATAGAAAAAGGGGAAGATTCAGTGGCGGATTCCCCATACTATACACCTGAAAATATCAGACTGGCTGGAAAAGTGAAAATGGCGATGGAAAAGTATCAGGCAACTGTGACACAGGCAGTTCTGGGATTCTATACATGCCAGGATTTTCAGTGTCTTCCGCTGTATGGTCCGCGCAATGCTGAGAATTTGAAGGAAGCAATGGACAGTTTTGAGATTCCTTTTGAAAAAGCAGATTTTAAATAAGAAAGATGAAGGAGAGTTATTATGGAGAATTTCACATTTTACAGCCCTACATATTTTGTGTTCGGCAGAGGTAAGGAAGAGGAAACAGGGCATTACGTAAAACGTTTCGGCGGCAGTAAAGTTTTAATTCATTATGGCGGGGGGAGCGTAAAACGTTCCGGGCTGCTGGACAGAGTGAAAGCATCCCTGGAAGGGGAGGGGCTCGAATATGTAGAACTTGGGGGCGTGAAGCCAAACCCGAGAAGCGGACTGGTATACGAGGGCATTGAGCTGTGCAGGAATGAAGGCGTGGATTTTGTGCTTGCGGTAGGCGGAGGCAGCACGATTGACTCCTCAAAAGCCATTGCGGCAGGGGCAATCTATGACGGAGATTTCTGGGACTTCTATCAGGGGAAAGCAATAGACAGGGCGCTTCCGGTGGGGACGATTCTGACGATTGCGGCAGCAGGCAGCGAAGGCTCACCGGATTCTGTGATCACGAAAGAAGAGGGCATGTTCAAGCGTGGTGCCACAGGTGAAGGAATCCGTCCGGCTTTTTCAATCCTCAATCCGGAACTGACCCAGACACTGCCCGCTTATCAGACAGCATGCGGTGCAACCGATATAATGGCACATGTATTTGAACGTTATTTTACAAATTCAAAAGACGTGGAGATTACAGACAGGCTCTGTGAGGCCGTCCTTCTTACTATGGTGAAAGAAGTACCCAGAGTGATTGCCGATCCCGATAATTATGAAGCACGGGCCAATATTATGTGGGCAGGTATGGTTGCTCATAATAATACCTGCGGTGTGGGAAGGGAACAGGACTGGTCCAGCCACGATATCGAGCATGAGCTCAGCGCAGTGTATGACTGCGCCCATGGGGCAGGGCTTGCAGTAATATTCCCGGCGTGGATGAGGTATACTGTAGAGCATAATCCGATGAGATTTGCACAGATCGCAGTCAGGCTTTGGGGATGCCAGATGGATTTTGAAAATCCTCTGAACACGGCGCTTCAAGGGATTGAGGCCTTCAAGAGTTTCCTCGGTTCAATCGGCATGCCGGTATCCTTTGGGGAACTTGGAGCAAAAGAGGAAGATATCCCTGCCATGGCAGAAAAGAGCTGTTTTGGAGATGGAAGAAGCGGAACGCTTGGAAGTTTTGTTCAACTTGGGAAAGAAGATGTGGAAAACATATACCGGCTTGCTTTATAATGTGGAAAACTGTGGCCGGACTGCGGGGCAGGGGATGCCTTCTCCGCAGATGTGAGTGGCATTAAGACATACAGAAAAGGGATGATATCCGGTTATAAGGATATCATCCCTCATTTTTTATCTTATAGAAAGTCCGTCTATAAGATAAAAAAGCCCTCCCGGGGGGATGCGCACTGCGGCGTAAGAGGTAGATGTCGCGGTGCGACCGCCGCAGGCGCGAGTTTCGCAAGCGAAACTCTATTTTAAAACATATGGTCAAATGCAATCTGGGTAAGCCCGGCAATATAAGATTCCATATAGTTCTCTTCATACCGGATCTGCGGAAGATGTTCCTGAGGAATCGCCTTCAGGCATTTTTCACGGATCGGGTCCAGCATATCCGGGGTGAGGATCTCGCCGGTAAAGACAACGAGTGAGGGGTTCAATGTGGCGCAGTAGCATGCCAGCGCCATGGCAGCACAATCAATAATTGCCTGGTTACCCTGTTTTATCAGGTGGTGGATCTCGGTCTCGGAATAAGGAAGATATAAAACTTCACCGGCAAAGTTGGAATATCCGTGTACAATCTTTCCGTTCAGTATAATACCAGAACCAATGCTGATATCCGGAAAAAAGGAAATCATCACAAATCCGGATTCGGAATCCTGCTGCAGGCAGTTGTTTGCATAGGATCCGTATGCAATTGCATTCATATTATTTTCCAGATAGATTGTTCTGTGAAAATCCTTCTCCAGCAGTTCTATCAGCTTACATCCATTTAATTCTTCGACTCCGCAGGAGTCAATCTTCCCATTATTATAATAGCCGGGGATGCCGATGCTGATTGTTTTGATCCGCGGCTCCTTTGTGATCAGTTCTTCTACCAGCGTATAGATTTCGGAATAGTAAATCTCTTTGTACTGCCGGGAATTTTCAAATATGATATTTCCCAGAAGGTCGACGACTGCGTAGTTGATATGCTTCTGCCCGTCTGTGACAGCGGGAAACAGGCAGCAGATATAAGAATAATCTTTGTTAAACTTGTAGGACTTGGGTGGTCGCCCTACGGATGGTGTGCCGGTTTCGATAGGTATGATCTCCTGGCTTTCCGTTAATTCGTTCAAAATGGTATTGCAGGTTGCTATACTCAATCCTGTAATCTGTGCAACAGAATGCTTTGTTCCGGATGGTACAGAACGCAAAACATTTTTGATCAGATTTACATTATGTAATTTGACTTGATTAAAAGTAGTTATTTCCAAAATGAATCTTCCTTTCCCTAGAGGTCCAATATTTAACTGGTTATAAAAACGATTATATAATCTCAGAACATTATTTGCAAGTGATATTTACTTGTTTTATTACTTTGTTTTAGGAAAATATCACAATTTTGCAAGTGCGTTTTTGTCTATAATGCTAATTATTATAAACGTTAGAAAAATGTTTATAATAATGTATTGACATAATTAAATTCCGAACGTATTATAAAAACAAGTTACAAAGAGCTGGAAGGAGAAAAGTAGAAAAATGAAAAATGAAGCGGTATATCTTTTAGAAAACAGAAAAATGGAAATCCGTGAAACAGAAATGCCCGAATGCAGCCAGGGGTATGTAAAGGTTAAGGTTCAGTACTGTGGAGTATGTGGATCAGATGTACATCTTTACCAGTACGGTGAGCCGGCATGGCCGGATATCTATCCATACATACTGGGGCATGAATGCGCCGGAGAAGTCGTAGAGACCGGTGAAGGCGTTACAAAACTAAAGGTCGGAGATAAGGTGGCCTTAGAGCCGGGAATCACATGCGGCAAATGCGAGTGGTGTAAAAGCGGCAAATACAACCTTTGCCCGGACGTGAAGTTCCTGTCTGCGCCTCCCTATAATGGAGCGTTCCGCAAATATATTGTGCATCCGGAGGAATTATGCTTTAAACTCCCGGAACAGATGTCTGTTCTTGAAGGGGCGCTCGTTGAGCCGCTTGCAGTTGGAATGAATGCAGTTAAGAATTCTCAGATCACGGTTGGGGATAAGGCTGTCATTCTAGGAGCAGGATGTATAGGACTTGTCACACTGCTTTCCCTGAAGTCCATGGGGGTAATGGATATCACGGTGGTGGATTTGTTTGATATCCGCCTGGACAAAGCCATGGAGCTTGGTGCGGCGAGGGTGATCAACGGGAAAGAGACAGATGTTATCGAAGAATATATGAAGATCACGGAGGGCCGCGGTGCAGATTTTGTGTATGAGACAGCAGGCAGCGCAGTGACAACGGGCCAGAGCGTTTCGTTAGTGAAGCGGGGCGGTACCATCATGATGATTGGAAATGTGGTGGGAGAGACGAAGTTCAATTTCCAGCTTCTTGTAGATAAAGAAGTGACCATTTTATCCAACTTCAGATACCGCAATATCTATCCGGTTGCCATTGATGCAGTTGCATCGGGCACACTGCCGATTGATAAGATTATATCTACAATCTATGATTTTGAAGATACACAAAAGGCGTTTGAAGACTGTATTTCCAATAAGCAGTCTATGGTAAAAGCGGTTGTGAAAGTAGAGGAATAGCAATGGGACAGAATTTTGAAGTAATTTGTGTTGGGATGGCAGTTGCGGATATTCTGGTAAAGGGAATGAACGGCATGCCTACGGAAGGCACCACCGGATTTGTGGACAGTATAGATATGAAGACCGGAGGAGATGCGGTAAATGAGGCCGTAACGCTTGCGGATCTGGGACACCGGGCCGGGCTGCTGACGCTGGTGGGAGACGATGTCCAGGGAAGATTTATCATCGAAAACTGCCGGAAATGTAACGTGGATACGGAAGGAATCGCGGTCAGCAAAGCGTATCCTACCTCCACCAGCATTGTCCTCGTGGGCGGGAACGGAGAGCGGAGCTTTCTCTCAAGAAAAGGCGGGACGGCAGATGAGTTTGCCCTGGCTGATGTTGCTCTCGAGAAAATTCAAAAAGGAGTAAAGGCGGTATCCATTGCCAGCCTGTTCTGCAGTGAGCAGCTGAACGATGCGGAGAATTACGCAATCTTAAGGAAGGCAAAGGAGGCCGGTGCATTTACGATCGCAGATCTGGTGCTGAACCGGAAAGAGTGTACGCTGGATGAGATTAAGGATACTCTTTCCCTGCTTGATTATATTGTGCCGAGCAGAGATGAGGCGGAACATTTTACCGGGAAAAAAGATCTGGAGGATATTGCGGAGACATTTCACGGGTATGGCGTAAAAAATGTGATCATAAAGCTGGGGAATGACGGTGTCTATGCCCATACCGGACAGGAAACACTGCGGGTACCCACTTTTGCAGCGGAAGTTGTGGATACAACCGGAGCGGGGGACAACTTTATGGCAGGATTTATATCAGGCCTGATCCGGGGATGTAAGCTCATAGAGTGTCTGGAATTCGGGAGTGCCGTATCTGCCATATCTATAGGCCATGTGGGGGCAACAGGGGCTATAAAAAGCAGGACACAGGTTCAAAATTTATTAAACAAACTGAAAAAGCAGTAAACAGCTGCGGCGAATAATGGAGGAAGCAAGATGAAAGCAGTAATTAAAAAAGACTATGGACCATATGAACTGGAGTATACAGAGATTCCAAAACCCGTGGTGGGAGAAAATGACGTGCTGATCAAGGTGAAAGCAGCGGCAATCTGCGGCTCAGATCTGGGGCTGTACTACGATACGGTGGAAGGGAAAACTGTGGATTATCCGATCGTTATAGGCCACGAATTTGCCGGGGAGATCTGTGAGACAGGAAAAAATGTAACGAGATGGAAAAAGGGCGACAGAGTGGTATCAGACAATACCGGCTATGTATGCGGTGAATGCTATGCCTGCGGAAGCGGAGAATATCTTTTCTGTTCCCACAGAAAAGGGATGGGGAATGATATGGACGGCGGATTCGCAGAATACGTAAAAATACCGGGACAGGTACTGCAGGCATTTCCGAACTGTCTCTACAGAATTCCGGACAATGCAGAGTTTGAAGATGCTGCCATGATGGATCCGTGCTGTAATGGATACAAAGCGGTGATCCAGGAAGGCGGTTTGCTGCCGGGGCAGAATGTGGTCGTTTTCGGAGCAGGAGCGCTTGGTTTGTTCAGTATGATTGCGGCGAAAAACGGTGGGGCAGGAAGAATCATTGCCGTTGGTATGTCAGAGGATGAAAAAGTCCGTTTTCCACTGGCCAAAAAGCTGGGTGCGACAGATGTGGTAGTTGCAGATAAAGAGAATGCAGTAGAGAGATGCCGCGAGATTGCAGGGGAAGAGGGTGTTGCTCTGATTATTGACTGTGCGGGTGCTCCGATTGTCCTGAAACAGGCGATTGACATTGTTAGAAACGGCGGAAAGATCGTAAAAATCGGATACAGCAAAAATCCGGTTGACTTTTCACTGGATGCTATGGCTCTGAAAGGCGTTTCATTAATCGGGCATATGGGTTATGACTCCACATCATGGAAAAACTGTCTCCGTTTACTGGAAAAAGGAGAGGTGGACATGAAAGCGCTGATTTCACACAGAATGCCGCTGTCCCAGTGGAAAGAAGGAATCGAACTTGTTAAAAATAAGGAAGCAACGAAAGTGATTTTATTACCAGAGGAGGAGTAGAAGATGATTGCAATGAAAATGCTGGCGGGCAAAGAGTTTGTTAATGCGAGTGACAAGGCTGTACAGAACGTGGTAAATCCGGCCACACAGGAAGTGATCGGAACCGTTCCTGGGGCTACAAAAGAAGATGTGAAGCGGGCCATTGAGACCGCAGTGGAAGGGCAGAAGGAATGGGCCGGGCGCACAGTCAGAGAGCGCACCGGGCTGCTGAAGAAATTTGCCGGGATGGTGATGGAGCGCAGACTGGAGCTGGGAGAGATCCTGGCGAAAGAATCCGGAAAGCCGTACATGAAAGAAGCTGTCTGGGAATTCGATTCTGTGGCATATGTATTTGAAGGCTCCTGTGAAGTGGCGAAGCACTATTATGGGAAAACTATGCCGATCGGTACGGAACCGGGATATGACAGCGATATCCAGTTTACCATTCATGAGACTCTGGGTGTGATTGCATGTATTATTCCCTTTAACTTCCCGCCGGCCATCTGGTCCTTTAAAGTGGCTGCAGCACTGGCCGCAGGAAACGCAGTCATTGTAAAGGCTCCTTCCTACAATCCGATGGCTGTACTTAAACTGCATGAGATGTTAGTGGAAGCAGGGGTTCCGGCATCCGTAGTCCAGGTTCTGACAGGTAGCGGCGCGAAGATCGGGGACTGGCTGGTAAACGATGGACGAATCGCATCCGTAAACTTTACCGGCAGTACAGAAGTGGGCGTGAGTATTGCGAAGGCTGCGGCAAACCATCTTACGGCTTACCAGTTCGAGCTGGGCGGCAATGATCCGTTTATCGTATATGAAGATGCGGATATGGATCTTGCAGTGAAAGAAGCGGGAGACCAGTGCCGGAACAACAGGCAGTGCTGTACAGGCTCCAAGCGTTTTCTGATCCACAACTCCAAAAAGGAAGAATTCGTGAGCAGGCTGATTTCAGAGTATCTGGAGAAGGAGGTCATAGGCGATCCGATGGATCCTGAGGTAACCATGGGGCCGATGATATCAGAAAGGGCGGCAAAAGGGGTAGAAGAGCAGGTGAACCTGACGGTTTCACAGGGCGCTAAGATCGTGTATGGCGGGAAGCGCAGCGGTGCTTTCTATCAGCCTACAATTCTTATAGATGTGACACCGGATATGGATATTGCCAGGGATATGGAAGTATTTGGACCGGTGTGGCCAGTCATTGGATTTGATACAATGGAAGAGGCTGTTGAGATAGCCAACAGCTCCGTTTACGGACTGGGCGGGGGCGTATTTTCCAGGGATATCAAGACCTGCATGAAGACAGCAAAAGCGCTGAAAACCGGTCATATTGCGATCAATGGTTCTGGTAATTTCCGGGCAGCGGAACTGCCGTTTGGCGGTGGGAAACCCATGAGCGGGAACAGCAGGGAAAGCCTTTCTGCAGTCATGGATGAAGTGACACAGTCAAAGTCAATTGTCTTGAGATATGTACTGGATTAGGAGGACAAAAACATGGAGCTTGTAACTATGAAAGAGCTGATGGAGGAGGCACACAGGGGACATTATGCAGTCCCTGCCTTTAATGTCTGCAATCTGGAGACGATACAGGGAGTGCTGGAAGAGGCCGAGGAAATGCAGGCGCCGGTTATCCTGCAGACGCACTGGTCGGAAGCTTATTATTCCACGCCACAGACTGTTGTGGATATGGTCCGGAGCGTGGGGAAAAATAAAAGAATCAGGGCAGCAGTACATCTCGACCATGGTTCTTCCTATGAAGATGCGGTAAGATGTATACAAGGTGGATTTAACAGCGTCATGTATGATGGCTCACAGCTTCCTCTGGATGAGAATATCAGAATTCTGAAACAGGTTGTTGAGCTTGCCGGATATGCGAAGGTCACTGTAGAAGGCGAGATCGGAACCATCGGACAGACATCGGAGATGGGAGAGAAGCTGGAAAAATCGTACCTGACTTCACCCAAAGATGCCCAAAAGCTTGTGGATGAGACCCAAATAGACTGCCTTGCCGTTGCGATCGGAAATGCACATGGTTTCTATACAGAGAATCCAAAGCTGGATTTTGACCGCCTCAAAGAGATCACGGAAGTAGTGAAGATACCGCTGGTACTGCACGGCGGAACCGGCATTCCCGAAGAACAGATACAAAAAGCAATCACAATGGGAGTCTGCAAGGTCAATTTCAGTACAGTGCTGCGGAAATCCTTTATCAGTGAAATGCAGGCATTTATGGAGGCGGATCCTGAGAATCTGGGATTAATGGATATTCTGGACGCAGGTAAGAATTCAATGAAGGCGGCTGTAAAAGAATCTGTGGAAATGTGCATGTGTCAGGGGAAATTGTAGATGTGGCGAGAGCATGGAAGTGGATCCGCTGCTAAGCTGTGGAATAAAAGGAGGGCGTTATGGAAAGGAAAGAAACAGATATTAAGATTCCCCTGATCGGGAAAATCGCATATGGAATGGGTGATGTCGGCTGTACATTCAGCTGGGCGTTTGTTGGAAGTTTTCTGATGATTTTTTATACAGATGTATTTGGTATCAGCATGAGTGCAGTGGCGGCTCTCATGCTCGTATCAAGAGTCTGGGATGCGGTCAATGATCCTATGATCGGAAGCCTGTCAGACAGGACGAGAACAAAATGGGGGACATACCGTCCGTGGCTGCTCATTGCGGCCCCGATTACGGCAGTGATATTGATTGTCACATTCTGGGCACATCCGGACTGGTCCGCAACCAGCAAAGTTGTCTATATGGTTATTACATACGGATTGTTAGTTACAGGGTATACCGCAGTGAATATTCCATATGGAACCTTATGCGGAGCGATGACGCAGAATTTTGAAGAACGTGCAAAAATCACCACATTCCGGTCAACTTTTGCGATGGCGGCAACTGCTATTCTGAATGTTATTACAGTGCCGTTGATTGACAGAATGGGACAGGGCAGCTCCACACAGGGGTACCTTCTGGTGGCAATTGTATATGGCTGTATTTTTGCTGCATGTCATTTCTTCTGTTTTGCCAAAACAAAAGAGGTTGTCCAGGTCGAAAAGACGGAGAAAATCAACTTAAAGATGCAGCTGAAAAGTGTGATACACAACAAGCCGTTCTTACTTGTGCTGATTGGACAATGCCTGATGGGATTTACCTTCTATGCAAGAAATTCAGACATTCTTTATTATTTTACATATGTAGAAGGAAATGTGAAACTGTTTTCTATCTATTCTGCAGTTTTACTTATCCCCGGAATCTTTGGGGCCGCAAGCTACCCGCTGGTGTTTAAATTTACCCACAACAAGGGCTGGGCATCTGCATTTTTTGCAATTGGAACCGGCGTCAGCATCATTGCTTTTTATTGGTTCTCAATGTCAGATAATCCGGTAGCGTTCTGTGTCATTGCGGGGATATCATGGTTCTTCCTCTGCGGGCACAATTCAGGTATTTACGCTATGATTCCGGACTGCGTGGAATATGGTGAGTTGAAGACCGGTGTCAGAAATGATGGCTTTCTGTACTCGCTGTCCTCTCTGTCTAATAAGATTGGCATGGCATTGGGATCTTCACTGGTGGCCTCGGTTCTGGGAGCAGCAGGGTATGTTGCGAATCAGCAGCAGAATGAAACAGTTCTGACGGTTATGAAGCTGTTTTTCAGTGTGATTCCGGGGGCAGTCTGGCTGCTGATGGCTCTTGCTTATCTGTTTTACAGGCTGGATAAAAGAAAGTATGCTCAGATTCTGATAGAACTAAAAAATAAAAAATCTGGTGCAGAATCATAAGGAGCTTAGCTGGTACATCAGGCCGGTAGAAAAAGTTCAGCTTTGGGAGGGACTCTGAACCGGGGAGGCGTATGAATTCGTTTGGGGGAACGTAATGGCAGTAAAAAGCCTATAAAAGCGACTGGGAAGAAAATATTTTATAGGAGGGTATTTGTAAATGAAGACGGCAGCCGAGTGGTTTGACAAATTATTGTTGTGATTTATAGCAGAGCCGTTAAGTAGATTTGAGGACCGGTGCACTTGACATTTTATGTATGATGGTAGACAATAAAAAAGGTATTAGTTTTATCTGGGGCGGAAAGTTTTTGTGCCGGCAGATGAAGGACAACAGACTTATAAAATTTACTGAGGAGTGGAGAAAATGAAAATAGGTATTGGCAATGATCATTCTGCGTTGGAGATGAAGGCGGAGATTATCGAGTTATTGAAGGAAAGAGGCCACGAGGTTGTAGATTACGGGACAAATTGTGCAGAAAGCTGTGATTACCCTAAGTATGGTGAGATCGTAGGACGTGCGGTTGCGAATCATGAGGTGGATCAGGGGATCCTGATCTGCGGAACAGGGCTTGGTATTTCACTGGCTGCAAACAAGGTGAAAGGTGTCCGTGCGGCAGTCTGCAGTGAACCATTTACGGCACGGATGGCGAGAATGCACAACAACTGCAATATTCTGGCATTCGGAGCAAGGGTTATCGGACCGGAGCTTGCCAAGATGATTGTTGAAGTGTGGCTGGATACAGGCTTTGAAGAGGGCGGACGCCATCAGAGAAGAGTGGATATGCTCGGTGAGATCGAGGACAGATGGGAATAACTCCTTTTTGAGATAGTTGTGAAACAGATGCTGAAGTGGCAGTGTCCACTTTGCGAATAAAAGACAAAGGAGAATTGAATATGGCGAAAACAATTCTTGAATATGACACAGTATCACTGGATGAGGAGAACGGTGCCCTGGTGATTATAGACCAGACGCAGCTGCCCGGCCAGATTGAACTGCTTTCCCTGACCAATATCGAGGACGTGTGGGAGGCCATTTATCTGCTGAAAGTGAGGGGCGCTCCGGCGATTGGGGTGTCCGCTGCTATGGGCGTTTATCTGGCGGTGAAAGATCTGAATACGAATGATATCATGGAATTTCGTGCAGCCTTTCAGCGGGCCAGGGATTACCTGGCCACATCCAGACCTACTGCCGTGAACCTCTTTTGGGCTCTTGACCGGATGGCAACAGTAGTGGAAGAGTATATGGACTGCAATGTGGAAGAGGTGAAGGAACTGCTCCGGCAGGAGGCGCTGCGTATCAGGGAGGAAGACATTGAGGTGTGCAGAAGAATCGGTGAAAATGCACTGACTCTTGTGAAGCCCGGCGATGGGCTGCTGACACACTGCAATGCGGGCAAACTGGCGGCGGTAAAATATGGGACTGCGACGGCACCCATGTATCTCGGCCAGGAGAAAGGATATGGGTTCCGCATTTTTGTGGACGAGACAAGACCTCTTTTGCAGGGAGCGCGTTTGACAGCTTTTGAACTGCAGGAGGCTGGAATGGACGTGACTCTGATCTGTGACAATATGTCTGGATCGGTCATGAAAAAGGGATGGGTTGACGCCATATTCGTAGGCTGTGACAGAGTAGCCGCCAACGGTGATGCGGCAAATAAGATCGGAACTTCTGTAGTTGCGGCGGTTGCAAAATATTACGGGATTCCCCTGTACGTATGTGCGCCTACCTCAACCATAGATATGTCCCTGCAAACCGGAGATGCAATTCCGATAGAAGAGCGGTCGGCAGAGGAAGTGACGGAGATGTGGTATGAGAACCGCATGGCGCCAAAGGGTGTGAAGGTATATAATCCATGTTTCGATGTGACGGACCATGAACTGATCGTCGGAATCGTGACGGAATATGGTGTCGCTAGGGCACCTTATGAGGAGTCTCTTAGAAAAATATTCGCCGGTAAAAATGAAATAAAATAAAGATACGAAGCACTAAGGAAGCTGTAATACGGCTGATTTAGTGCTTTTTATTTTGCAGAGAAACTTAAAAAACACTTTTTTATATGTTAAAAATATATTTTGATAACTGTTTCATTGTCGTTTATCATCAGAGAATGTAATGGAAGTACCGTAAGAGTAGTTTTCTTAACCGAAACATTATTCTTCTAAAAGTTAAAAAAGGTAAAAATTAGAAAAATATGATTTCTTCTGACGGTTAAATATGGTAGAATGTGGACATAAGGAAACCTGTTAAATCATTTTCTTATTAACAATTGTGGTGTTATAGTTCGGGAATACTTTTCTAAATATTACATAGGGGGAACGGTATGGAAGAACGCAGAAGAAAAATATTGCAGGAACTGGAAGAAAAAGGGAAGGTTCGTGTAAACGAATTGAGTGCAGAGTTAGGCTGTTCCGAAGTGACAATAAGGAACGATATTAAATGTATGGAACGGGCCGGGCTCCTGATCCGCACTCATGGAGGGGCACTTAAAATAGAAGAGAATCCCCAGAAAAAGTATTCTGCAGAAAGTATTTATCGGAATACAGACAGGAAACGGGCGATAGCGGCGTGTGCGTATGAGTGTATTGAAGACCGGGATACGATTATTATTGATGATTCGTCTACCAGCTTCTATCTGGCGCTGCATATCAAGCAGCATCCGGAAAAAAGCATAGCGGTGGTGACAAATTCTCTCATGTCGGGCATCGAGCTGGCAGGGTTAAAGCATGTGGAGCTGTATATGGTAGGTGGTTCAGTGGGCGGGCATCTTGCAGCAACGATGGGAGACGAAGCTGTAGTAGACATATCCCGGTTCCATGTAGATAAGGCATTCATCGGTGTGCACGGAATTAATTTTGATGTGGGAATCACATCCATAGCCACATCGCAGATGCAGGTAAAACAGGCGATTTTAAAAGCCACAGAAAAAGTTTATGTACTGGCGGACAGCAGTAAGTTCGGCGGCGGATATTTGTCTGTCATTTGTCCATTAAGAGATGTCTATAAGATCATAACAGACAATCAGGTCAATAGAGACTATATCAAACGCGCAGAAACAGAAGAGATCCCTCTCGTGATGGCTTAGGGGGGCAAGAGGGATTTAGAGGGGACGCCGCAGGCCCCGTACATAGGGATGTCTGGAAGCGGGGGAACGGCTGTAAGCCGGAGTAAAGTAAAAGAGACGGAAAACCAGGGCAACCTGGACACATCACCCGAAGCCTTGATAGGCTTCGCGCGCTGAGTCCAGGGAAAATTGTGATTCGGAATCACAATTTTCACCCTGGTTTTCCGTCTCTTTTGCTTAACTCCGGCTTACAGCCGTTCCTACGCTTCCAGACATCCCTATGTACGGGGCCTGCGGCTGGACGCATCCAAAAAACTGATTGCACCGGGAGGAAGCCGGCGGTGAAGTCGGACGGTGCTTCCTTAACTTTCTTGTGCTGGCACGATCCGGTTGATCGAATTAGTACGTTTACCCCGTAGAACCCTTTCCGATGAGCGGATAGTACCTGCCCCCCGCTTCAGCCTGGAGTACCTCCTCACCCAGTACTCCACTCACTCGAGTTCATTTATTAGGTCTTCGAGGACTTCTTCTACGGAGTCTGTTACGTAGGTGGAATAGTAGGAGATTCCAGGGGCCGCATTGGACATGGCATAGCTGGTGCCGGCGAGCTGGAGCATTTCTATGTCATTGTACTGGTCGCCGAAGGCCATGCATTCTTCTGGTTTGAGATGGAAGAGTTCCATCATTTTTTCGAGTGCGGTTGCTTTGTTGGCGCCCGGGGCGATGAAGTCTATCCAGATATTTCCGGAGGTTACTACTTTGATTTCGTCCTTGAATATATCCTGCAGGTGCTTGAGGTATTTATCCATAATATGGGAACCCTCTGACATGTTGCAGATTGCTATTTTCAGGATTGGGCCTTCTACAGTGGAGACATCGTCCACGATTTGAGTTGTATTGTGCATGACATTTACGATGTGATTGACAAAGGCAGGATCGTTGTCCTCGATAAAGCAGGAATCCTCGCGGGATACGACAATCTCAAAGTGTTCTTCACGTTTGATTTCCGCAATAATTCTGGTGGCAAGGCTGTCTTCGATAGTGGCGCGGGAAATAACCTTTCCCTGATGTATACAGAGTGAACCGTTCTCGGCGATGTAGGAGATCTCGTCTTTAATCTTCTCAAATACTCTTCGCTGGTTATCATACTGTCTTCCGCTGGCAGAGACAAAATGTATCCCTTTTTCTGTTAATTGGCGGATCAGTTCAACGGCATGCGGGGTGAGTTCCTGGGCACCTCCCTGCAAAAGTGTACCGTCCAGGTCGCTGGCTACTAATTTAATCATATAAAACCTCCAGATTCTATTTATAAAGGCCTTATACAAAAGTTCCTGCCGGCGTCTCAGATGCCATGGATACAGAACATTCAGATATAAGGCTTGCTTCATTATAGTAAGTTATACTTCTTATATAGTACCTCAAATTGGCCGGATTGTATAGCCTTGTTCTCTGGAAAATTGTATGATACTATTCTATTGTGGTAAGTGTGCGGGAATTGCGTGGGGGTCTGACCCCTTTGCAAAAGGGGGCAGACCCCCACGCAATTCCCGCACACTTAAAGATTGATTTCAGAGAAAGCCGAGGGATAAGATGAAACAGTATGATGTAATAATTATTGGTGCAGGTCCATCCGGGATATTCTGTGCGTATGAGCTGAAACGTCAGAAGCCGGATCTGAGTGTATTGATGGTTGAGAAGGGCCGCTGTATTGAAGAGCGGCAGTGTCCGAAACGAAAGACAAAGGTGTGCGTAGGCTGCAAGCCCTGTTCAATTACAACCGGTTTTGCGGGAGCCGGTGCGTTTTCTGACGGTAAGCTGTCCCTGTCACCGGATGTAGGCGGAACGCTTCCGGCTATATTGGGGTATGACAAGGCTACGGAACTGATTCACGAAGCGGACAGCATCTACCTGCAGTTCGGAGCTGACGAGAAGGTGTATGGTATCGAAGACCAGCAGGCGATTACTGATATCCGTTCCAAGGCAATCCGTGCAAATCTGAAACTGATAGAATGTCCGATCCGTCATCTGGGAACCGAAGAAGGGTATAAGATTTACACGCGCCTTCAGCACCATCTTCTGGATGCCGGTGTGGAGATTATGTTTAAAACGATGGTGACGGACATTATCATTGAGGATGGCGTGGCAAAGGGGATCGTGACGGATAAAGACGAGACCTTTTATGCTCCGGAGATTGTATCGGGAGTAGGGCGCGAGGGTTCCGAGTGGTTCTCACATATCTGCAAGGGGCACGATATTGAGACGAAAAACGGAACCATAGATGTGGGTGTCCGTGTGGAAGTCCGCGATGAGATCATGAAAGAGCTTAATGAAAAGCTGTATGAGGCTAAACTGGTGTATTACACCCCTACTTTTGATGATAAGGTCAGAGTGTTCTGCACAAATCCATCCGGCGAGGTTGCAACGGAATATTATGAGCATGGTTTGGCTGTTGTGAACGGGCATGCATATAAATCAAAAGACATGAAGACGCATAACACAAACTTTGCCCTTCTGGTATCAAAGAATTTTACGGAGCCTTTCAAATCACCGATTGAGTATGGAAAACATATTGCGCAGCTTGGTAATATGCTGTGCGGAGGCAGAATACTGCTCCAGAGATACGGCGATTTCCGCAGGGGCCGCAGGACGACGGAAGAGCGTCTGCTTAGAAATAATATCACACCAACTTTGAAAGATGCAGTGCCGGGAGATTTGTCTCTTGTATTTCCGCACCGGATTATGGTATCAATTGACGAAATGATCCAGGCTTTGGATAAAGTAACCCCGGGGATTGCCAGTGACGAGACCCTTTTGTACGGTGTAGAAGTTAAATTCTATTCCAATAAAGTCATTGTAAACAAGAAATTTGAGACTAACGTAACAGGCCTTCGGGCTATGGGGGACGGAGCATCCGTAACGAGAGGGCTCCAGCAGGCATCTGCCAATGGACTCTGCGTGGCAAGGGCAATTATTGAGAAAATGGAGAGTTAACAGTACGCGGCCGGAAGCAGGCCTGGGGGAGAACTGGCAGTACGGCGATTGTAAAAAATAGTTGTATCCTGAAGAAGATGAGAATATAATGGTAATAAATGCTGCCATAAAAGGGAGCATTATTATAGTAACCAGACAAATTAATAAGAGGAAAAGTATATGGGCAAATATTTTGGGACAGACGGATTTCGAGGAGAAGCAAATGTAGTATTAACGGTGGAGCATGCCTTTAAGGTGGGGCGTTACCTGGGCTGGTATTTTGGCCGTGAACACAAGGCCAGAATTGTAATCGGCAAGGACACAAGACGAAGCAGCTACATGTTTGAATACGCACTGGCATCAGGATTAACTGCATCGGGAGCGGATGCATACCTGCTCCATGTGACAACGACACCGAGTGTATCTTATGTAGTGCGCACGGAAGATTTTGACTGCGGTCTTATGATTTCTGCCAGCCATAATCCGTTCTATGACAATGGAATTAAAGTCATTAACGGCCAGGGGCATAAGATGGAAGCTGAAGTTGAAGCAAAAATAGAAGCATATATCGACGGTGAGATCGAAGAGCTTCCTCTGGCAACAAAAGAAAACATCGGCTGCACAATCGACTATGCTGCAGGAAGAAACCGTTACATCGGACATCTGATCTCACTGGCTACCCGTTCTTTCAAGGACATGAAGATCGGCCTGGACTGTGCAAATGGGAGCGCATTCAGCATTGCGAAGAGCGTTTACGATGCACTGGGAGCTAAAACATATGTGATCAATAATGAGCCGAACGGAACAAATATTAATACAAACTGCGGATCTACACATATTGAAATACTGCAGCAGTATGTAAGGGATAAAAAACTGGATGTAGGGTTTGCATTTGACGGGGATGCCGACAGATGTATTGCCGTGGATGGAAACGGCAATGTGGTAGACGGAGATTTGATTCTCTATGTCTGCGGCAAATATCTGATGGAGCAGGGCCGCCTGGAGGATAATACCATTGTAACGACGGTAATGTCCAATCTGGGACTCTACAAAGCCTGCGATAAAGTCGGCATGAATTATGAGCAGACTGCCGTAGGGGACAAATATGTATATGAGAACATGCTTAAAAACGGTTACGTGCTGGGCGGGGAGCAGTCCGGCCACATCATATTCAGCAAGCATGCAAGAACCGGCGACGGTGTACTGACTTCCCTGATGATCATGGAAGTAATCATGGAAAAGAAACAGAGCCTTGCCAAAATGTGTGAAGAAGTCAAGATCTATCCTCAGCTGCTGAAAAATGTCCGTGTGACAGACAAAAAAACAGCACGCGAGAATCCGGCAGTACAGAAGGCAGTGGAAGAAGTATCTGCGGCACTCGGAACTGATGGACGCATCCTCGTCAGAGAAAGCGGAACCGAGCCGGTAGTGCGCGTTATGGTAGAAGCAGCGACAGACGAAATCTGCGAAAAACACGTAAATCAAGTCATTCAGGTAATGGAAGCGGAAGGGCTTGTTATTGGGTAGGGGGTCGCTGTGAGGAATTGAAAAACTGCATGCGGTGCGGGAACCGGACATAGGGGGGACTGGATACGGGATTGCGGCAGTAAGCTGGAGTAACGGAAAAAGGAAGGGAAACAGGAGCAACCTGGACACAGCATGTGAAGCCTTGATGGCTTCACATACTGGGTCCAGGAAAAATTGTAATTTGGTGATTACAATTTTTACTCCCGTTTCCCTTCCTTTTTCCGCAACTCCAGCTAACAGCTGCAAGACGTATCCAGTCCCCCCTATGTCCGGTTCCCGCACCGCATACAGTTTTTCAATTCCTCACAGCTGGGCGCACCCGGCGGAAGAAAATACCAGGGAGGTGTGGGGGACGTCGTAGTACTCCTGCTTTATATGGGGAGTCTTCTACATCTTTTGATTGATTTAATTCTTACCAGATATCAAATTTATTGGATTCTACTTGTTCGCAAAGTCTGTACAAAGCGCTGATGCTTTTTATCTGCTGTCTGTTCTTATGATAAAGATATTTTTCTATTCCATTAATGACAGCGGCCAGTTTTTCGGTGTCTTCGGTTTGGAAACGGAGGATTTCTCTGCGGAGTAGTCCAATGGAGTATTTTTCGTTTTCTGCAAAAGAAGATAGTTTCAGAGTCTGTGAGATTAAAATTTCATCTATATGTCTTTGTGTAAATACTCTGTAATTGTTTTCCTTGGAGCGTCCTGCGGACAGGAGGCCGATGTTGCTCCAATATCGGATCGTAGAAGCGGGGACTCCGGTAATACTGCTTATCTCACCGATGCTATATTCCTTTTTGGATCTTCCAAGAGGGCGTTTCTTAATAAAACGCTGCCGCATCTGCTCACAGACTCGACAGTCATTTTGCAGTTCAGCCTGGGTTTTATTTGCCAGCCACAGGGCCTCGTCAATGCGGTTTTTCATGACAAAGCCTAGCATACCGGCTATGATCTGCAGACTAAATCCATTCATCATCTCCCGGATGCAGATAAAATAAGCGATATGCTCATCGGTATAAATCCGATAACCTGTTGGAGCACGCATTACTGCGGGAACCAGTCCTAACTCTTCATACCGGCGTATTGTTGTGGTGCTTAATCCGAATCTTCTGGCTATATCAACTGGTCTGACTGCCATCATCCGTCACCTCCTTTTTATGAACATATTATAATAGTGTGGAAAGGTTTTTACAAGAAATAAGGAGAAAAATAAAAAAACTCTGCCGCTTGCATTAATGTTGTATACTGATAATACAGGAACTGAAAATGGATGTGCGGTGTCCGGCAAATAGTTAAAAGAGGGAGGTATCGCATGAGTGATATCAGAATTACAGGTGCAAAAGAGGGGAACTTGAAAAATGTTTCGCTGCAAATACCGAAAAATAAACTTGTTGTGTTTACAGGGCTTTCTGGCTCTGGAAAGTCAACTTTGCTTATTGATGTTTTGTTTCAGGAATGCCAGCGGCAGTATCTGGAAGCGATCACGCTGGAGGGGATCCACAAGCCTGAGGTGGAAAGTGTTAGAGGCGCATCTCCGGCTATCCTGATTTCTCAGATGGATGGAAATAGGAATCCACGCTCCACAGTGGGGACGCAGTCGGATATCTATACGGATCTGCGGATGATATATGAGAAACTGGGCGTCAGGGTCTGCCCGCACTGCGGTGAGATTATTTCAGCTGCAGACTGCAGGGAGGAAACGGAGAAAATAAATGCGGATTTCTATGTCTATATGTTTTGCAGTAAATGTGGGCAGCGGATGGACAAAATTACCCGCACGTATTTTTCTTTTAATACAAAGGAAGGAGCCTGTCCGACATGTGAAGGACTGGGAAAAGTGCATACTGTAAAAAGGGAACAGGTGGTAGATGAGAGCCTGTCTTTGGAAGATGGTGCGGTGCGCTTTTGGGAAAAACAATATGGTAAGTATCAGACTTCGGTGCTGTATGCTGCTTTTGAGCACTATGGCATCTTGACCGGAAAAAATATACCTGTACAAGATTTCAGTGAAATACAAAAAGAGATTTTATATAATGGTATAGAAAATGATCGGATTATGAAAATATTTCCTGAGATCAGCCCTCCTAAGACAGTGGCTTCAGGCAGGTTTGAGGGCGTGCTTCCTATATTGTGGAGGCGTCTGGCGGATAAGAAGGGGGATGTAAAACAGCTGGAGGCATATTTTGACGTAGTGGAATGTCCGGACTGCAAAGGAGAGCGCCTCTGTGAACTGAGCAGAAATGTTACTGTGAACGGCACCCGTCTGCCGGAACTGTCATTTTATTCCCTGGAGCGTCTGGCAGACTGGATCCGACAGCTGAAGGCCTCTGTTTCAAAGCAGTATATTGCACTTGTAAATGCTTATTTCCTGGATATAGAAACGAAGCTGAAGCGTTTTATTAAGGTGGGGCTGGGATATCTGTCTCTGGACCGGCAGGTCGTCACCCTGTCAGGAGGTGAATTGCAGAGACTGCGCCTGGCGGCTGCACTGGACTCGGAATTGTCCGGTATTATTTATATACTGGACGAGCCTACTGCAGGGCTTCATCCAAAAGATACTGCAGGGTTGCTGGAAATATTGAAGAGAATGCGCGATCTGGAGAATACGGTGCTTGTTATTGAACACGATACAGATATTATGGCTGGCGCCGATTACATCATAGACATCGGTCCGGGTTCCGGAAGACATGGGGGAGAAATCATAGCGTCCGGCACACTGGAGGAAATTATGCAGCAGAAAGAGTCTGTGACAGGAGCTTATCTGCAGGAATCTCATCCCGGAAAGAGAGACTACCGGAGCCCCCAGGGAAAAATCCAGATCCAGAATGCCGAAAAGTTTAATCTGGATCATCTCTCCGTGGACATCCCTGTCGGTTGTTTTACCTCTGTCACGGGCCCCTCCGGTTCAGGAAAATCAACATTGATTTTTGAAGTGCTGGCAAAAGGCGGTGCAGAAACAGAGGAAAACAAGGTAAACCCAGGGGCGCACCGTAATTCATGCCCTGCGGGCGGGTGCCCAGAAGAAATGCTCAATAAGGTATACGGCCTGGAACAGTTTGATCGTATTGTGGAAATCGGACAGGCGCCGATTACAAAAATGAAACGTTCTAACGTGGCAACTTATTCCGGACTCTATACAGAGATCAGGGCAGTATACGCTAAAACAGAGGCGGCAAAAAAAGCCGGGTTAACTTCCCGACATTTTTCATTCAACACTCCGGGCGGCAGATGCGAAAACTGTCAGGGGATGGGATATGTAGACAACAACATGCTGTTTTTTGCTGATACAAAAGTCGTATGTCCCATCTGCAATGGAAATCAGTTCCAGGACCAGATACTGTCTGTCAAATACAAAGGCTTGTCAATCAAAGAAATCCTGGATTTGTCGATAGAAGAAGCCGCCGATTATTTCGTAAATATCCCGAAAATTATAAAAATCTTAAGGCTTCTACAGGATGCAGGTCTGGGCTATCTTCAGCTGGGCCAAAGCCTAACAACATTATCAGGAGGAGAGGGGCAGCGCTTGAAACTGGCAAAAGAATTAATCGGAAGCAGTTCAGGCAGAAAAAACCTGTATCTCATGGATGAGCCCACAACCGGTCTGCACCCAATTGATATAGAGCACTTCCTGAGGCTCCTGAACCGCATGACAGATGCCGGGAATACCGTAATAGTCGTGGAGCATAACCAACAGCTCATCAGAAACAGCGACTGGATCATAGATATGGGGCCAGAAGGGGGAGAAAAAGGAGGGAAAATTATATTTGAAGGGACGCCCTCCCAAATAAAACAAGAGGGTGTAAATTTTTCT
>LDAQ01000003.1 GCA_001028025.1 Faecalicatena fissicatena
CGGGAGTTTGACAGTTGAATTATAGAAAAAGTACTTGCAGGTCGCATAAAACCTGCTTTTTTTGTGTCAACTTTTTCGTTTTATTCTATTGCATTTTATTGCAATGTGGTGTAAAATATAAGAAAGGAGGTCATTCCTATGAGAGTAACCACATCAAAATCCAAGAATGCCGAGTCCTTCTATATTACAAAAGGATATATCAACGATAAAGGAGTAAGCACTTCCGTTATTGTTCGAAAACTCGGAACTCTAAAAGATCTTTTACCTGAACATGGACCGACACGTGATGATGTAATGGCCTGGGCGAAAGAAGAAGCCCGACTTGAAACCTTAAAATATAAACAGGAACAAGAAAGCAAACTGGTTCAGATTACTTTTCACGCTGACAGACAGTTAGATTATGATAAGCAGACTTTCTTTCGTGGTGGATATCTTTTCCTTCAATCTATATATTATCAGCTACAGTTAGACAAAGTTTGTCGCAAGTTAAAAACGAAATATAATTTCAAGTATGATATCAATGCAATTCTTTCTGATTTGATTTATGCAAGAATTCTTGAGCCTTCCAGCAAACGTTCTACCTTCAACGTTGCATCCGAATTTTTAGAAAAACCATCCTATGGACTTCATGATATTTACCGTGCATTGGATATCCTTGGAAACGAATCCGATCTTATACAGGCAGATGTTTATAAAAACAGCCATTTCTTAGGAAACAGAAACGATAAAGTCCTTTATTATGATTGTTCAAATTATTACTTTGAGATTGAACAGGAAGATGGCAGCAAAAAATACGGAAAAAGCAAAGAACACAGACCGAATCCCATTATTCAAATGGGACTATTTATGGATGGAGATGGCATCCCGCTTGCATTTTCTCTCTTCTCTGGAAATGCAAACGAACAAACATCCTTAAAACCATTGGAAAAGAAAGTTCTTGGGGAGTTTGGCTGCCAGAGATTTATCTATTGCAGTGATGCCGGACTTGGTTCCGAAGATATCAGAGCTTATAACCATATGGGAGAAAGAGCTTATATAGTAACCCAATCTATCAAAAAATTGAAAAAGGAAGAAAAAGAATGGGCTTTGAATCCAAAGGGATTCAAAAGGGTGTCTGATGATACACCAGTCGATATCACAAAACTATCTGAGGACGATAAGAGGCTTTACTATAAAGATGAGCCTTATACCACAAAAAAACTTCATCAGCGTTTGATTATTACGTATTCTCCCAAATACGCACTTTATCAAAAATCTATTCGTGAGAAACAAATAGAACGTGCACAAAAGATGCTGAATTCTGGAAATACAAAAAAGAATCGCAAAAATCCAAATGATCCAGCCCGCTTTATCGGTGCTACAGCTGCTACCAAAGATGGAGAAGCTGCTGACATCCATCATTATCTGGATGAAAGTAAGATTGAGGAAGAGGCTAGGTATGATGGACTTTACGCTGTATGTACTGATCTCCTGGACGATGAAGTCAGTGATATTTTAAAAGTCAGCGAAGGCAGATGGCAGATAGAAGAATGCTTCCGGATTATGAAAACTGATTTTTCTGCAAGACCAATTTATCTGCAGGATGAAAATCGAATCAAGGCACATTTTCTAATCTGTTTTCTTGCACTGACAATCTACCGCTTTCTTGAAAAAAAACTTGATTCCAAGTATACTTGCGAAGAATTATTAGATACATTGAAAACTATAAATTTCGCAGAAGTTCAAGAGCAGGGATTTATCCCTTTATACAAACGAGAACACATTACAGACGATCTTCATAATGTCTGTGGCTTTCGAACCGATTGTGAATTCATAACAAAAAGTAGAATGAGAACAATTCAGAAAAAAAGTAAAGGAAGGGAATAGATTACTATACTCTGTGACAACGCTAAAAATCGCTGAATCCCAGTAAATACAAAGGATACAGCGATTTTTTCTTTTAATAACTGTCAAAGACGGGA
>LDAQ01000030.1 GCA_001028025.1 Faecalicatena fissicatena
TTGTATGCAGTTTTGAAGGTATATACATATGGAATGAGGAGACGATACCCGGTGGTATCGTTTTTTGTTGTGTAAAGTGTTGTTAATTTTAGAATATTCTGAAAATGGATCGCAAAGGGGTCTGACCCCTAAGAACCAACATCCGCCATAAGTGAATCTAACAAATGGCAAGCTTTCTATCTGTCTCATATGCTATAATCCAAAAGCAAAAGGAGGTTATTCATTATGTCAGTAGAAATCATATACCACGAGGAATCTAAGGAGTTTCACCTATACAATGATAAGATCAGTTACATTATAACTGTTCTAAAAAACGGTGAGTTAGGCCAGCTTTATTTTGGCAGGCGTTTGAGGGACCGTGAAAGTTTTGGGCATCTGCTGGAGTTACAGAGGCGCCCCATGGCTGCATGTGCTTTTCCGGGAGACCTTAGTTTTAGTATGGAGCATATCCGGCAGGAGTACCCGTCCTGGGGACATGGCGATATGAGATATCCCGCGTATGAAATTGAACAGGAAAGCGGGAGTAGAATTACAGAGTTTGAATATAAGACCCACAGGATTTATGCGGGAAAACCTGGACTGGAAGGTCTGCCCGCTACTTATGCAGAATCGGATGAAGAAGCGCAGACGCTGGAAATTGAACTTGAGGACAGTCTTATACAGACACGTCTGATTCTTACGTACACCATCTTTAGGAATCACCCGGCAATAGCTAGGAATGCCAGATTTGTATGTGGACTTACGGGAGGGATCCGGCTGAATTCGGCGATGAGTACAAGCCTGGATCTTCCGGATATGGATTATGAAATGATTGAACTGACCGGTGCATGGTCCAGAGAACGGTCCGTCAGAACGAGAAGGCTGGAGCACGGCGTTCAGAGTATCCATAGTATGAGAGGGTGCAGCAGTAGTAATTATAATCCATTTCTGGCTTTAAAAAGACCCAATGCAGATGAAAATTGCGGTGAAGTGTACGGCTTCAGTCTTGTATACAGCGGGAATTTTATTGCACAGGCCGAAGTGGATACGTACCATGTAACCAGAGTCATGATTGGAATTCACCCAAATGGGTTTCAATGGAGTATGAATGCCGGGGAATGCTTTCAGACTCCCGAAGCAGTGATGGTATATTCGGATACCGGGCTTAACGGGATGAGCCATACCTTTCATGAACTTTACCGCACAAGATTGGCGCGCGGGACATGGCGTGACAGGGTACGTCCCATTTTAATTAACAATTGGGAAGCTACTTACTTTAACTTTAATGAAGAAAAGATTATCTCACTGGCAAAAACCGCAAAACAGCTGGGAATTGAGCTTTTTGTTCTGGACGACGGATGGTTTGGAAGACGTGATGATGACACCTCTTCTTTAGGGGACTGGTATCCTGATGAACGGAAACTGCCGGCAGGTATCAAGGGGATTGCAGAGAAAATAAAAGAACTGGGAATGGATTTTGGGCTATGGTTTGAACCGGAGATGGTGAACGAAGACAGCGATCTGTACCGCATGCATCCTGACTGGGCGCTGCAGACACCCGGAAGGCGCACTTCTCATGGCCGCAATCAGATGGTTCTCGACTTCTCAAGAGAAGAGGTTGTTGATTATATTTATTCTATGATGGAAAAAATTCTGGGCGAGGCAGATATTTCATATGTTAAATGGGATATGAACCGCTGTATGACAGAGGTCTTTTCAGCAGGAAAAAATGCGGATGAGCAGGGAAAGGTGTTTCACCGTTATATCCTGGGAGTATACCGGCTGTATCAGCGCCTGACTGACAGATTTCCTGAAGTACTGTTCGAGTCCTGTGCCAGCGGCGGAGCAAGATTCGACCCAGGGATGCTTTATTATGCGCCTCAATGCTGGACATCAGATGATACGGATGCTATGGAGCGGCTAAAAATCCAGTACGGTACGTCCATGGTCTATCCTCTGAGTAGTATGGGGTCTCATGTTTCTGCCTCACCGAATCATCAGCTTAAGAGAATCACACCAATGCACAGCAGGGCAAACGTGGCATATTTTGGAACATTTGGTTATGAACTGGATCTGAATGAACTGACAGATGAAGAAAAAGAAGCGATCAAGAATCAGGTAATATTTATGAAAGAACACCGGAAACTTATCCAACAGGGTACATTCTACCGTCTTATAAGTCCGTTTGAAGGCAACGGAAATGAGACAGCCTGGATGGTAGTTTCTTCGGACAAAACAGAGGCATTAATGGGATATTACAGGGTGCTTCAGGAAGTGAATGTTGGCTATCGCCGTCTCAGGCTGCAGGGACTTGACGAAAATGTGCTGTACTGGACAGAAAGCAGTACAGAGAATATGGAATACTTTGGGGATGAGCTTCTTCACGCAGGATTTGTTATTTCAGATGAATCCTGCGGAGAAGACAGCGGCACTTATAATGGCAAAAACGGCGATTACCAATCACGGCTTTATTATTTCCAAAAATGTAGTCAGTAAGGCTGGCAGATATCGTATTACTTAAAAGAATCGTTTTCATGTGGATCCTTGATACGTATCGTGCGGGATGAGAGTCTGTTATTGCGGCGATATTCACTGGGGCTTAAGCCGGTTACCTGCCGGAAGGCTTTTGTAAAAGCGAGTTCATTGGTATATCCGCAGGAATATGCGATATTGCGAATCAAGTGATCGCTATCGGCAAGGAGCTCGGCAGCCCTGGTAATCCTGTACTTTTTCAAAAACTGCTGCGGTGAGAAATGCACATTTTTCTGAAAAAGGGTTGACAGGTAACAGCGGTTCAGGGAAACATAGTCTGCAATCTGCTGTACCGTTATCGGAGATTGATAATTCACTTTAATAAATTCTATTGCTTTAGCAACGTACTGGCTTTCTGTGTGCTGCTCACCCGGGTGATACACTCCAGGTGACTTAGCCAGATAAGAAAAAAATTGATACAAAAGCCCCTGATTATAAAGCTCATTACAGTAATCTGCTGCATAATGTTCCAACATATCCAGGATAATATCGTGCAGTTCCTGAATATAGGGGCAGGCGATAACGGGGGTTTCCTGCGAAAGACCACAGAGGGAGAGATGGTGCCTTACCATGTCCCCCTCTGCTGCTATCCAGAGATAAGTCCAGGGCTCCTTATCATCTGCCTGGTAAAACGTCAGATCTCCCGGACAGATAAGGAAACCCTGCCCTTTTTCGATAGGATGGCAGACATTGCCTGCAAAAAATTTTCCTTTTCCCTCCAGACAAAAATGAAACAGATAGTATTCCCTCATTGCAGGGCCAAAAGAGTAAGAGGGGCTGCAGGACTGGCAGCCGCAGAACAGCGGATAAAAATGGCGGTTATTATGGATTTCTAATTGTGTAAATGTGTACATATATAGATGTCTCCTTGGTGAAATTTACCTGAGTCACTCATCAAATTAAGCCAGTCAGAAGGCGCGGGGACCTCAATCACTTTTCGACGGCCAATGGGGCGGTGCGTTACTAACAGGGAAGTTTTAAGCTTATCTTATACTTTTCCATATGTACCTGTCAAGCGAATGCATGCCTGGATATTTCGATGAACAAATATAGAAATTGGCGTTACAGTTCTGAATAGCATTCAGCCAGAATGATGGAGGGTGCCTGATGGGGCCGAATCATTTCATAGAACCGGAAGTGCCTAATTGACAGAATATTTGATATGTTTAGAATATTCTGAAAACGAAGGGCAAAGGGGTCTGACCTCTAAATTGAAAGAAATTAATGAAATATTAATTTATTTATCGGAATATTCTGATATAATATAATAAAGGTACTTTTTGTCTGGCATGATTCGTATTCAGATACAATCTCAAAAGGAGGTGGGATTTATGAAACGGAAGAGTAGTAGAGGATTGGCTTTATTGTTAACTTTAGTTTTAGCAGGGGCGTCGGGGATGCTGCCTGCAGTTCCGGTTTCTGCAGAGACGGGAAACAATATGCAGAATACAGGAGTACAGAAACCGGAAGTAATTGAAAAGACAGCAGATAGTATTAAGCTGAGGACAGAACAAAATTGTGAATATGCCATAGAGACAGAGAAGGATAATGGGAAAGTATGGAAGTGGGCTGACGCAGGACAGTATGATAAGGTGAGTGAAACGGTCGCATTTACCGGTCTGCAGTCTGGAACACAATACAGATTTGCATGCCGGCAGGCTGGGGAAGATGCTATATTATACCAGAATACGGCTTCAACAAATGCAGCGGTCACTAATACAGCGCCGGATACTTCCCCGAACCAGCCGCAGAATCTGCCTGATATTGCGACTACACCATCAGATGAGGCTCAGAAGCCGGATGGGGGAGAGGATACACAGGGGCAGCCGGGTGAAACAAAGAATCCGGCAGACGAAAAGACTGAAAGTACAAATATTCCTGAGGATGACAGTAGTCAGTTGCCAGACGAGAACAAAAATACGGCAAATGGCAGTCAGAATCCGGAAGATGCTGCTAAAAAGACAGCAAATGAAAATCAGAGCCCAGGTTATGCAAGGGCTCCCGGCCCCACGCTTACAGCCCCAGAGTCACCGATTATTAAAGAGGTAAAAGATACGGAGATTACACTGGGACTTCCCAGGAATGCAGATCTGAATTATAACTACGAATATAGTATTGATGGAACAGATTTTCAGGCTGATCCTGAATTTGACAAGCTCACCCCGGATACAGCATATAAGTTCTATCTAAGGATCGCGGCGGGGGAATATGAGGGGGTAACCTATCCTGCAAGCGATAGCAGTGTACCGGCTGATGCAAGGACAAAGAAATCTGCTCCTGAGAAACCTCAATATTCACCAGAATTGAAAGAAAGAACCAATACAAGTGTAACGTTAAAAGTGTCAGATAAAGAGAAGGGACCGGATACTCTGGAATTTGGACTGCTGGGCAGCGGAACAGACACTGAATGGAATACAACAGGTGTATTTGACAAGCTGACTCCTGGTACGGAATATCAATTTGTAGTGCGCCGTATTGCAGATGATAAGGTACAGATGCAGGGAGAGAACAGTGATGCGCTTCGTGTAACAACTTTACAGGATCCGGCTGCTGCTGCAGCTGCACCGAAAATCCTGAAACGTTCGGATACAGCTATTGTACTTAAGGCAGCAGATAATCAGGATTATGGAATACTGATGTCAGACGGGTCTGTCAGCTGGCAGGAAGATGCAGCGTTTGAAGGACTGGAGCCGGATACGGTATATCAATTTGTAACACGCGCAAAATACGATCCGGATAAAGCCATGGAAAGTCTTCCAAGTGAAACGGCAAAATATAAGACTGCAATAGGTTTTGACGGTGCAAGGATAACCGGGATCGAAAATGGCGGTACCTATGAAGCAGAAACTGTCTATACTGCTACAGCAGTTGGTGTCGGAATGGAGAACGCATCTCCGGCAGCCGGAGATACAAGATGGGTTCCAAAGACATGGACCTGGGGGAAAGAGATAAAAAGCTGGGATAATCCTCCATATACAGTTAAATTCAAATGTATAAAGACTGGAGATTATGATTTAACAGTTGGCTATCAGCTGGAAGAGTATACCAGTGAGGGCTGGAAAGCAACAGAATATACAAAATCAGTCGGCATATCCTTCCATATCATTGAGAAAAAAGTGACTGTTTACACCCTCACGGCAGAGGCTGGAGCAAACGGAAAGATTAATCCAAGCGGCAGTGTGGATGCTGAGAAGGGGAAGGATTACGAATTTACATTTACCCCGGATAAAGGATACCGCGTTGCAAAGGTTCTGGTAGATGGCAAGGAAGTGAAGGCGTCGAATAACCGGTATACTTTTACAAACGTCCAGGACAATCATAAGATTTCCGTTACTTTTGAGAAAGACAAATGGACACCCAAGACCGGAGATAATACTCAGTTTGCAATTATACTCGGTGTCTTTGTGATATCAGGATTGGCTGTAATGATCTTAGCATACCGCAAGAAAAAACGGTAAGTACCGTTCCATATGCATACGCTGTATATAGTATGAAAGAAAACAGAAAGTTACTTGAAATGTTAAGACAATTGTAAAAAGCGATTACGTGCAGCTTTACAATTCAATAAAAGAATAATCTTAGAGGACGCTGAGACAGGGAGCGTCCTCTTTATTGTTTGAAGAGTTGTTAATTTAAGAATATTCTGAAAACGGAGCGCAAAGGGGTCTGACCCCGCCCTTGTACTCACTGGCGCTGATCCCGACTATTTTTTTGAATACCTTACAAAAATAAGTCTGACTGTTATACCCCACAGCAAATGTGATTTCTTTTATGTTTTTATCCGATTGATCCAGCAGTTCCATCGCCTTATCTATACGCAGCTTAGTGATATAGTCAATATAGTTCATTCCGAGCTCATGTTTCAGTGATTTGCTTAAATAGGAGGGACTGACTTTATGTTCCATGGCAAGTTGCTCCAGCGAGAAGTCGCAGGTGTAATTTTGGTTTATATAAGTAATAATTTTTTTCACATCTATGTCTTCTGCATTCACAGGTTCATGCCCTTCACAGCTGTCACAACAGGCTCTGACAAAGTTTAAAAATGCTATTTTTACATAGTCGGTATCCTGGCTGGCAGAGATGGTTGACAACAGGTCGCTGCATAGGTCAGCGATCAGGACAAAACTACAGTTTATAGTGGTGAGATACCTTTTGAGGGCGCTTAGGGAATCCCGGAGATTTTCGCACAAGAGTGCGGGGGTACGGTTGCTTTGCTCAAGCAGGGCCTGAAAGAGATGTTTAGCCTTTTCCAGGCTTTTTTCGGTATCCCCTTTAGAAATGGACTGACCCAGCTCTGTCTCCAGGGCGTATATCTTGGCAGAGCCGTTGGGCGCTGTGAGGACAACCTGGCGGTGCCCTTTCAGCATTTTTTTATTTAATGCTTTAAATTCAGCCACTTCCTCACAGATCCGGAGTCGGTTCACCGCACTATGAACCTACTATGCGAAGGCGTCCTTGGCCGGCTGGATTATCTGGAAGAGCACCAGCTGTTGTCTCTGAATAATGAAGGTACATACGTAGGATCAGGAGGCCTGGGCTATACCGATGACCTGCCGACACCGAACCAGACAACAGACATAGTGACGGCAAAGAACATGTGGGGATTCGTAGAAAGCCAGGAGACCATGGCAATCAATCCCGATCTCTACGGTGAATTCATATTCCCTTACCACAAGAAAATAGCAGCCCGCTTCGGTCTGAATTGTTCCAGATGCTGCGAGCCTTACGAACCAAGGTGGAAATACGTAAAAAAACTGCCCAATCTCCTACGCGTATCCTGCTCCCCGTGGTCCGACTGGACCACCATACAGGAAAACCTGGGGCAAAATTACATAGCATCAGTCAAACCAACTCCTACACCTTCTAACCGCGCACTCTACAGATTTTGAAACGGCATACACACCCCCGCCGGAAGCCAGGCTCACTTTTTCCCAGCTAGGTGCCTCCAGCGGAAGGGATGGCTCCCGTTGGGATTGCCTTTCGGGGGAAGCGGATTGAGCTGGATATGCGAGAAGCTCGGGCTGCCCCTGCATCTTTGCCTTCTTCAGGCGTCTTCATATTTTTATAAGAATTTTGTAAGGGAATATTTAAATGAGGATCTTATAATTTAAGTAAATGTTATTAGAGGAGGCTGCGGATGAGGGAGAAGATTTTGATTGTGGATGATGAGAAGGAGATTGCGGATCTGGTGGAGTGTTATCTGCAGAATGAGGATTTTACTATTTTTAAGTATTATGATTCCCGGGAGGCCTGGGAGTGTATTGTGAGGGAAGAGCCGGATCTGGCGCTTATGGATGTGATGATGCCCGAGATCGATGGGTTTACGCTTTGCAGGCAGATCAGGGAGCGGTATCATTTTCCGGTGATTATGCTGACGGCGAAGGGGGAGGAGATTGATAAGATTACAGGGCTTACTCTGGGGGCGGATGATTATATTGCCAAGCCTTTTCTGCCTCTGGAGATGGTGGCGCGTGTGAAGGCTCAGCTGAGGCGGTATAAGAGGTATAACCAGGCTTCGGAACGGGACGATTCGGTGATTCTGGTTTCGGGGCTGATGCTGAATGTGAAAACGCATAAATGTACTTTGAATGAGGAGGCACTGTCACTTACGCCTACGGTGTTTGATATTCTGCGTATTCTCTGTGAGAACAGGGGGGAGGTCGTAAGTGCGGAGAGCCTTTTCAGACAGATTTGGGCGGACGAGTATTATGTTAAGAATAATAATACGGTTACGGTTCATATCCGGCACCTTCGGGAGAAGATGAAGGACTCTTTTGAAAATCCAAGGTATATCAAGACCGTCTGGGGGTGTGGTTATAAAATTGAAGGCTAAAGAAATAAATAGAAAAAGACTGATCGAGACGGTCGTTTTATCAGCCATAGTTCTGGTTGTCTGCTTTGTCATGTATTATTTTGTGGATTATATCTGGAATGGCAGTTTTGTCGACTGGTTTCAGGATAATTATACCTGGACACAGATGAAAACGGACGGCCTGTCAGGCCAGAATATTCTGGTAACGGAGATTAACTGGCCCAAATTCAAGATACTTATTATGGGGGCTGTCTGTGCCGGAGCCGTTGTATGCCTTCTGCTGGTGCGTGGGATTTCAACATTTTACGGCAGGAAAATGATGGAACAGGCGGTGACGAAATCCAGCCAGATGATACATTCTTTTATGGAACATGAAATAGAGGCCGATCTGGTGTTTCCTCCTGAATATGCGCAGCTTGCGGTTCAGATGTCCCAGATTAAGTCCAAAATTGAACGCAATACCCGGGTAATCAAGGAGGAGGAAAAGCGTAAAAATGATATGATTACTTATCTTGCGCATGATCTCAAGACGCCGCTAACATCGATTATCGGCTATTTGAGTATGCTGGACGAGGCGAAAGATATGCCGCAGGCGCAGCGGGAAAAATACACCAGGATCGTATTTGATAAATCCCTGCAGCTGGAGGGGCTGATTCAGGAGTTTTTTGATATTACAAGGTATAATCTGAATCAGATTGTGCTGGAAAAGGAGACTCTGGATCTGTCATATCTGCTTGTGCAGCTGGCAGATGAATTCTATCCGATCCTTCAACAGGGGGACAACTATATTGAGCTGGAAATCGGGCAGGAGATCCTGGTATATGGGGATGCCGTAAAACTGGCCAGAGTATTTCAGAATGTCCTGAAAAATGCCGTGGCATACAGCTATCCCGGAACCGCCGTTGTCATTCGGACAGAGACAGACGGGGATGAAGTGAAGATTTATATACAGAATAGAGGAAAGACCATACCGAAGGAAAAGCTCCCGTATATATTTGATAAGTTCTACCGGACGGATGAGGCGCGCTCGGGAAATACAGGCGGGGCGGGACTGGGCCTGGCGATTGCCAGGGAAATTGTAATTCTGCATGAAGGAGATATCTGTGCAGAAAGCGAAGGAGAAGTGACAACTTTTATTATGAGAATACCATGTCTATAGCAAAGAAAAACATTCTATAGAAATGAAATAGTATGTTTAAAGAGGAAAACCTTAACTTTTCTTAGGAAATTATCAACAGGAAATTAAAAAAACGATTGTCAGAGTTTCGTATAATTTTCTAAGAAAGGCAGGGATTTTAATTGAACAGAAGAAAGTACGAAAACGATGATGTATACTACAACCAAAGAAACAAGCGGCAGATTCGGTCAGAGCCTCAGAGGAAAAAAAGGCGGCATATATTTCTCAGAAAAATACTGTTTCTGCTGGCCCTTCTGATTCTGCTCATATTAGCAGCCACAATTGTGATTTCTTTATTAAAAAACCCCGAATCAGGCAGACATATAAAAAATAGCTCCGCTTCTGCCGGGGAAATCAATATGAACGGTCTGAACAGTGCGAATGCAATACTGACAGACCTGCAGTCCGGGGATACCATTGCAGAGAAAGGGGCAGGAGAACGGATATACCCAGCATCTCTGACCAAGATAATGACAGCGCTGCTGGCGATTGAAAACACTTCTGACCTAGATGAATCAATAACAGCACCATACGATATTTACCAGTATCTTTATGATATGGAGGCATCGGTGGCGGGATTTGAACCCGGCGAGGCCGCGACGGTCCGGGACTATATATATGGAGTCCTACTTGCGTCGGGCGCGGAGTGCTGCCTGACTCTGGCAGAGACCATTTCCGGGTCTGAAGGGCGCTTTGTGCAGCTGATGAATCAAAAAGCTGCAGAGCTTGGTATGGAAGATACACATTTCTGCAATACCACGGGCCTTCAGGATGCGAAGCATTATACTACGGTGCAGGATCTTTCCCTCCTGCTTGCCTATGCATTAAAAAATACAGAATTCAGGGAAGTTTTTACAAGCAGCAGCTATACAGTGGCGTCTACTAATCTACATCCCGAGGGATTTACTATAGGGAGCACTTTGTTTGAAAATGCAGAGAACACCGGTCTAGAAGATGGAGAGATTCTGGGCGGCAAGACCGGCTACACGGATGAGGCCGGACTGTGCCTGGCAAGCCTTGCAGTGGTGAACAATAAAGAATATATATTGATAACCGCACATGCCGCAGGCTCCCATGAAACAGAGCAGTATCATATACTTGATGCGGTTGCTGTTTACAATGAACTCGCTAAAAATGGCCGGGGCTGATGATTACTTAGCCGTCATACTCCAATATCATGTTATCCAGTGTATTTCCGGGAGGGACAATTGGAAAAACATTTTCTTCGCGCTCAATCATAAATTCAATGAGGACAGGCACTGCCGTGGACTTTCGTGCCTCTTCAAGCGCCGGAACACCTGTTATTTTTATTCTTAAACTTTCTGAATAAGGTGCATTCATTCACTCCCGCCATATGCGCTATATCCTTTGTGGTAGTCGCGACATATCCTTTATCGTGGATCAGGGACATGGTCGCATCAATGATTTTCTGTCTGGTTTCATCCAATTTATCTTCCTCCATGCAAGTACTTGCTATCTTTTTAGGTCTGAAAAGGTAGTTTGTCAACCAGATTTTGCGTGTCTACCCACCGTAGACCGGGTAGAACCGTGCGTGTATTGTAAAATTTGAGGTTTCTGGTATGATAAAGAATATGAAAACAAAGCATGGACAGGAGGCACGGGATGGAAAATAAGACTGGACAGTTTATCGCCAGAAGACGAAAAGCGATCGGGCTGACGCAAAAAGAGCTGGCTGAAAAGCTGGGTGTAACGAATAAGGCCGTCTCTAAATGGGAAACAGGCGGAGGAATGCCGGACGTGAGTGTGCTGGAGACGCTGGCAGGTGTGCTGGAGGTCAGTGTGGACGAGCTGCTGAAAGGAGAAAGACAGGCGGATCAGACAGAGCTGATGATTCCGCAGCCTGTTCAGAGGATGAAACGAGGCCGTCTGATTGCGGGGGCAGTCACGGGCATTCTGGCCCTGGCAGTTTTGGCCCTTCAGATATTTTATATGGCAGCAGGAAGACAGCATCAGTTTGAATATATACTGGATATCCTGCTTTATATTGTAAATGCATTTATTATTATTATGGCGGCAGTCAGTACCGGCCTGCTGGTGAGAAAGAAATGGATCAGAAACAGCTGTCTGGCGGCGGGGGCAATGCTCTTTGTGGCAAATCTGGTGTTCGGGTACCATACAGGTGGGTACCAGTCATCGATTATCAGTATCTCTCCGAATATGAAGCATATGGCAGTGATGAAATACGAGAAAGAAACGGGCCGGGTCACCACCTATCTGAATCAGAAGCTCTGCTTTGCCAGGGTTTCCGACCAGTTTCCTTATACGGCAGACCGGGAGATGAAACTGCAGTGGCTTGCCGATGATGCCTGTGCGGTTACTTACACTTCCCCCGACGACGGGAACGTGCATCAGTATGTGATGACTTACGGGGACCGGGGAAATGGAATTACTTCGGATTATGTGTATACGGTTATTACCGGAAAATGGACCGGCAGCGGGAAAAATATGGCGGACTGGGAGATCGAAAGAGATATTAACGGTATTACAATACGCTCCGCCGCTCAGGGGGAAGAGACCTATACATTCGATGAATGTGTGCAGTTTGGAACTCTGGCTGTTGCACTATGCCGGAATGGACTTCCACAGTGGACGCTCGTGTTGGATGAGAACTGTGTCATAGGGGAAAACAATTACATCAAAGAGGGCGGAACAATCACACTTTGCAGAGTTACCATGGAAAAATCGGCCCCCATGGAGTTCTGGCAGACTCAGGCTCCAATTACCTTTGATACGGATTATGAAGCCATGGACGATACGGAAAAAGGGGAAGACCTCCAAAAGAAGATGAAAAAAATCCTGAGACAGGATCCTGATCTGTCACATTATGAGCAGGATACTTATGGCAGTGTAAAAGTGGTGACAGATTCAGAGGACATTTTCTGGATCGCAAGATGTGCCCTGGAGGAAAATGATAAGAAGCAGGCAGTAAATGGAATCGATGTCAGCAGGCAGATTGAGCATATGGAGCTGATGGCAGGGGACCGATTTGACTATCTGATAAAAATCAGCTCGCGGGATACATATATCAATCCAAACCTTCCGGACGAAAAATCAGAGACGAATATGGAGACTACATACCGGATTATGAAAGGGGAGGGGGCGTATCTGGCCTTTCAGGTGAGTCATGGCACGGACGGAAGTGTGGGACTGGACCCTCCGGGTATGAAAAAAGAAATAGATACGAGCGAAAAGAAAGAATATAGTTACTATGTGCCGGGAGACAAGGAGGACACACCATGACAGAAAAACAAATAAAAGATGAGCAGACCAAAGAATGGTTTGTGTATGATACAGTCCCCCAGAATCTCAGGCGAAGAGCCGGAACCTTAGAGAAAAAGAAGGGGATATGGGCGGGACCGCTCACCGGTCTGGGAATTATATTGATTTATTTTCTGCTGTTCGCCTGGCTGTTTCCAGAGGAACGTTTTCAGATACGCTATATTATCCTGCTGGCCGCAATAGCTGAGGTGTTACTGACAGCGGCTGTAAGGATTTCCGTTATTCTGCAGAAAAGAAATCTCGAAACGCGAATTCAGAAATTTGAACGGGAAAGTTTAAAGGGACAGTTAAACACAGAGTATATTCTGATCGAGTATGTCTCAGGCGGACAGGAATGTTACTATTATAATGACCTTTCAGATGCAAAGGAGAACGCAGAAGCGTTTCAGATCATCGGACCAGACCGGGAGTTGAGGCTGGATAAGAGGTATCTTTCCAGAGATGATATTTTATACGTCAGAAATCAGCTGGCACATTACTGCAGAATATTTCAGGGATATGAAGAGACGCAGGGCAAAGAGAAAGTGGAACTTACAATACCGCGTACTGGAAAGGTTGACAGAAATAAACTTGCCCGGAAAAAGAACGATCTGCTCCTCTCTTTAAAATATAATAGAGGACGGGGCTACAGTGAGTGGAGAAGGCATATACTGGGTGCCTTTATGACATCTCTGCTATGCATGTGCGTCTTTCTGTCGGATAATTATAGCAGGATTTTAAGAACCGCCGTCATTGTGATTGTATTGTTCTGGCTGTTCATAAAGATATTTCCTTACATAATGGTGAGTATAAAATTGCGCAGAAAAAAGGGCGTGAACCGGACTGATATCATAATCGATGAGAATGGGATAGATTTCAGACAGGGAAAAAAGGAGATCAGGCAGCGATACGGTACAATTAAGGAAATAAGAGAAGAGGAATACGCTTTCTATGTGGGGAGAGTGTATTTCTGGAAAGACAATATGACAGCAGAGGAAATTGGCTCCGTCCGACATATTTTAAAAAAGTATGGCCGCGGCAAGTATCAATTTATAGCGGCAGAAGGGACATCCGCCTGGAAAGAGGACTTGAAATCGGCTATAGTCCCTCTTGGTTTACTTATACTGGGGATATTTATGTTCTTTTACAGGACATGGATGATTGATACAGGAAAAATATCAGACTGGTACCAGGAAAGCAGATACGGTGTGTATACCGGGGAGCCCAATATCGGCACACCTTGGTCTGATACAGAATCCGAAGAGGGGCCGGGCGATACAGAGCAAGACTCTGATACACCGGAAATGCAGGAACATAAGGATTCAGTTTTTGTATTAACACCAGATCAGAGTGCCTTACATTTATCAGCCAGAGAACTGAGGCTGGAAGACTGTTATTCCGATAATACGGTAAATCAGAAGAGCCGTTTCTTTATAGAAAACGGGCAGTTGTTCGGCATCTCCGCCAACGAGCACGGAGAGATGGGGCTGGGAAATACAGAAGCCGATATAACGGCCAAAGGTTTCTACAGAACGACGGAACTGGCCTCGGATGTAAAGCACGTAGCCCAGGGAAGTGAATTTATGGTCTATCTGAATGATGAGGATGAACTGTGGGGGGCGGGGAATCTTCCAGGAACCGGACAGTCCCTTACTCCGGCACTTATCATGGAAGACGTGGCATTTGCAGACTGCAGCCAATCCGGCCTTATCATTCTGAAAAATGACGGAACGGTCTGGTGTATGGGAAACCTCCAGGATTCGGGGGGCAACCAGATAACATCCTGGGACGGGGCCGTTCAGGTGATGGATCATGCCAGATACGTCACCGCCGGAATGTACGCCATGGCTGCTATTAGGGAGGACGATACCCTTTGGATGTGGGGAGACAATCAGCACGGACAGTGCGGCGGTTCCGACACAGAAGAAGCCGTACTGACTGAACCGAAAAAGATAAGAGACGGGGTCAAGGCCGTGTGGATTGACAGGCTTGCTTACAGAGATTATGAAGAGTACCCGCTCTATGAGAGCCAACGGCCGCAGGAGTACTTGAATTACTGTACATATATCCAGCAGACTAACGGGGAAATGTACGCCTGCGGATATTCGGCAGGGGAAGGGGGATTCATGGCTGTGGTAGTCACGGAGGAATAGGGGAATAGGTCGCCTGAGGAAAGCGGGACGTTTGGATGCTGTGGGGGAAGGGGAATGCTGATTTTGGAAACCGGCCGCTTAGCCGTTAATTGCTAACTGCGAAAAAGCCGTATCTTATGGTACCGAGCGTATTCACTTAGAAAGCCGATGCTTTCTAAGCTCAGACGCTCTGGAAAACTGATTCGGAGATCAGTTTTCCACCATAAGATACGGCTTTTTCGCAGTAAGCAATTAATCGGCACTTATGCCCTAATTCCGCATCCGAGAGAGGCATATTCCAATTCCGTACAGCGTCCCTTCAGCCGATCCCCATTACTCCGCGACCACACCCCCTACAGCATGTTCCTGCTTCCGGGCGAGTTTCCGGTCTTCCATAGCTGAGATACAGATTGCACAATTCGCATCCCCAGTGATATTTACGACGGTACGTCCCATATCCAGGATCCTGTCGATTCCGGCGATCAGTGCGATACCTTCCAGCGGCAGGCCTGCGCTCTGGAGTACCATGGACAGCATGATGACTCCGGAACCGGGAACGCCTGCGGTGCCTACGGAAGCAAGTGTGGCGGTGAGTACGATCATGATCTGCTGGGTCAAGGTCAGCTGGATTCCGAATACATTTGCAATAAAGATGGCGCAGACGCCCTGGTAGATAGAGGTTCCGTTCATGTTGATGGTAGCGCCCAGCGGAAGCACAAAGCTGGTGATTTCCTTCTTGGCACCGAGTTTCTGGCTGCATTCGATGTTGAGCGGCAGTGTTCCGACGGAACTGGAGGAGGAAAAGGCCATTGTCATCGCAGGCACCATTTCTTTAAAGAATGTGAGCGGCGATATGTGGGCCATTGTCTTTGCAGTTGCGGAAAAAACTGTGACCATGTGGAAAATATAGGCCAGGTAAATGATAACGATCAGTTTCAGCAGCGGAAGCAGTACGGAAGGTCCGTTTTCTGCGACAACCGGCAGCAGAAGCGCAAAGACTCCAATCGGGGAAAGCTTGATGATGATCCCCATAATCTGCAGACAGACTTCTGTCATACTGTCGATCAGTTTTCCAAGGGGTTCTCCCTTCTCGCCTGCCAGAATAATGCCGAATCCGAAAAACAGAGCCAGTACAATAACCTGGAGCATGGTAGCAGAGACAAGCGGCTCAACTGCATTGGAGGGAAATATATTCAGCAGTGTATCCATGAAACTTGGAGTTTCCAAAGATTCAAACGTGAGGCTCTCACTTGCAAAATGAAATCCGGTTCCGACTTTGCTGATATTTGCAAAAACCATTCCAAGTGTTACGGCAATGGCGGTGGTTACCATATAAAAAGATACGCTTTTCAGCCCAACCGAGCCAACCTTTTTAATGTCTTTCATAGAAATGACGCCGCTGATGATAGAACATAAAACAACGGGAACGACGATCATTTTTATGAGATTTAAAAACAGAGTCCCGAATGGTTTGATATATTCTACGGCAAATTCCGGATTCTTCTGAAACGGAATTCCCAGCACTATACCAAGGATCATACCTATCATAATCAGGACAGGAAGTGAAAGTTTCTTTTTTCTCATTTACACAGTCTCCTCTCGAACTTTAAGGTTTCGTCTTTTACGCACAATATCTTTAATTCTTATATTAGTAAGAACCTACAAAAAACTACAAAAATATACGCCGGTAACGAAAAAATGCACAATACCGCCCGGATTACTACTTGATAAGGTTATTTTGTAACTGTATACTGGAAGATAGGCGGAAAGAATCTGACAGAAATGGGAATAATGTATATCCAAGGTGCACACCGTAATACATGCCTTGCGGGCAGCCACGCAGTAGTAAACTGCGTAATAATGTATACCCAAAGGGCACCCCGTATCACATGTCCTGCGGGCGGATCAGCGGCAAGCCGCTAAATAGGGTATCAACGGAGATGTACATGAAAGGCTGGGGAGAAAATATGGGGAAATTGGGTGAGGCTTTTAAAAACAGGCGGCTGAAAACCGCAGGTTATGGAATCATGCTGGGTCTTGTGTGCCAGATCTATATTGCTCCGTTTGCATACTCCAATCATGTGGTTTCACTTGGAACACCGGTGCTAAGTGCATTGCTGCTGTTTCAGCCGGAACTTCCGGTATTTCCGCTTACCCTTGTGATGTCGGTGACAGCATGTGTGCTGAGAGGTCTGATCGGGGCAGCAGGCGGTATGGTATTTTCAGAGATGTTTCTGCCGGCTCTTTTTTATTACGGAAGCTACAGCCTTTTGCTGGGCTGTTGCTTTAAAATATTAAAGCGATATGGAAAAGCAAGGCTGATGGCAGGAATGATCTTCTGCGATTTTGCGGCAAATACGATACAGCTTGCTTTTATGGGGCATATCGAGGGGGAAGCTGTGGTGGATTCTGTCCTCGTTGCAGTTATCCGAGGGCTTCTGGTATGGATGGTATACTGGATGTATGAGTGGGAAAACCTTTATATACGTAAAAAGGAGCATCAAAGCCATTATGCAGAACTGAGCCATATTGTATCGGATATTTACGCAGAGTCCTTTTATTTGAAAAAGTCCATGGAAGATCTGAACGATCTGACCAGGAAAAGCCATCAGCTCTACGAAGACATGGAAGCCGGAGGGCAGGACGGACAGGCAGCCCTGGATATCGCCAGAGAAGCTCATGAGATCAGAAAAGATTATCAGAGGATTGTTCAGGGAATTTCCAACCTCGTGCACGAACATGAGGAAAAGAGCATGAGGCTGTCACATATTCTGCAGATCATTGAGGACAATACAAAACGGCAGATCAGTGAACGCGGGCAAAAGCTGTCGCTAAAGGTGCGCTGCCAGAGTGATATGCAGATTCATCAATATTATGATATCTTTACGATTCTGAATAACCTGATTGTCAACAGCATGGATGCATGCGGGGAGACGGGGCATATCAGCCTGACGGCAGAAGAAAAGGACGGGATGCTCTGTCTGACTGTTTCCGATGATGGCTGCGGTATAGATGAGGATATGCAGCCATATATCTGGGGAGCCGGATTTTCTACCAAATACGATAAAGAGACAGGTCAGATGTCTACAGGAATTGGCCTATGCCATGTGGCAAACGCGGCAGCCCATCTCGGCGGAACCGTAGATGTGGCGAGCAGTTTCGGAAATGGAACAAAATTCAGTATCCGGCTGCCAGCAGGGAGAATACAGGAAGAGTCCAGGAATTTACAAGAATAGAACAGCGGGAAAAGACCGGTCATAAGGGGGAATTTTATGAAACCTTCTATTTATATAGTAGATGATGATAAAAATATACAGAAAATGCTGGAAATGTTTATAAGAAAAGAAGATCTGGGCAGAATTGCCGGGATGCAGGATTCGGGTGCTGACGCGGCGGAGGAAATTCTGTTTGCACAGCCGGATATCGTGCTTCTGGATCTGCTTTTACCTGGAAAAGATGGAATCCACGTACTCGAAGAACTTCAGCAGGGTGGATTTACAGGGAAGGTTGTTATGATTTCTCAGGTAGATGACGAAGTGATGATGGAAAAGGCGTATGAGAGAGGTATTATGTTCTATATCAACAAACCGTTAAATGCGATTGAAGTAGTCAGCGTCATCTCCAATGTGGCAAAGCTGGTAAGTCTGCAGAAGTCTATGGATACCATACAGGGGGCACTGATGGGGATACACGAAGCACCGTCCGTGAGCCAAGGCATGTTTGGCGACCGGTTTCAGAAAATCTGTTCAGACATCGGTATTTGGGGAATGAAGGGAACCGATGAGCTTAAAAAGATTGTATTTACTGCGCTGGAATATCAGAGGAAGGAAAAGAACTATCAGATCAAGGAAATCTATGAGAAAGTGTCCGGTGAATTGTATGGAGAGGAGCTGCTTCAGCAGAACAAAAAGGCACTTGAGCAGAGAATCAGGAGAATCATGCAGAAGGCCATGGATAATATTGCCCAGATGGGAGCGGAAGATTATTATGATCCTGTATTTGCAGATTATGCGAATCTGCTGTTTGACTTTGGACAGGTGAGGCTGAAAATGAGGAATCTGAAGGAACAGTCAGCGGAGCAGGGGCGGATCAGTTCAAAAAAGTTTATAGAAGGCTTTCTGCTTCGGATGACTGCGCAGTAACAGAAAATAAATTTATAGGTAATGCCGCCAATATTTTACTTTTTTTGCCGGAAGGGACATGTTATAATACGTGACAAGCATTCATGAGGAGGAAATTTTTATGAACAGAAAAAGAAAAATATGGGCCGTTCTGCTGACGGCGACGGCACTGGTTCTGCTGGGAGGCTGCGGGAAAAAGTTCGATGCGTCCGGTTACACAAAGGCACTTCTGGATGTCTCTTACAAGAATGAGACCGAAAAGTATATTGAGCTGACAGGTTCATCAAAGGAAGCTGCGGAAGAGATTTTTGAGAATCGGATGGATGTCACAATGGAAGGTTTTGACTCCATGGATTTTCCTTCAGAGCTGGAAGACAAGTTCAGAACATTGTTTGAAAGCCTGACTAAGAATGTAAAGTATACGGTGGGGGAAGCCCTGGAGGACGAAAACGGCAGCTTTACTGTGGATGTGTCAATTGAACCGGTTACGCTTTTTGATGATACATATGACGAGTTCCAGAAGCAGGCCAAGGACTATGCAACAAATATTGCAAATGAAGTGATGAATGGAAAAGAAATGCCCTCCGATGAGGACATGCAGAACAGTGTGTACGAGATTTATTATAACATACTGAAAAATGCTATGGATAAAGGAATTCAATATGGAGAGGTTCAGAAAATCACAGTGCATGTCAATAAGACGGAGGGAGATATCTATGAGATTCCGGAGGAAGATATGACGGCGATGGATAAGGCAATGATCTCCAGGAGTGTGCTGGAGTAAAGGGGGGACGCCTTTCAGGGGAGAAATTAAGCGGATACTAATATTTTAAATGTAGTTCATTGGAAGAGATTTAGATCGGACCAGACTGTGAAACGGATGGGACTGATAAGAGGGGAATGTTGCATATGGGAGTTTTATTATTAATACCCTTTTTTCTGATACGATTCGGGCTATTATCACGATTGAATAAAGAGGCCGTAAAACGGGCTGCCTATTTTGCTCCGTTGCTGGACGGGGAGAGAACTGCATATTGGATCTATCAGGTATCCAATGCTGGAATTATTGTTTATCTGCTGTTTCTAAAAGTAAAACTTACCCCGTCATGGTTTTTCACAGCAGGGCTGGTCGTGTATCTGTCTGGCCTGGTTCTGCTTGGCGTGTCAATGGTGAATTTTGCGGCTCCGGCTGAAAATGGTATCAACCAGAACGGCCTTTACCGGTTGTCCCGCAATCCTATGTATGTGGCATATTTTATATTTTTTATGGGATGTGTGGTTATGACGCGGTCTTTGATATTGCTTGCCATTGTGCTGGTATTTCAGATAACGGCTCATTGGATTATTCTTTCGGAAGAAAGATGGTGTATTCAGAAATTTGGCCAGGAGTATCTTGAGTATATGGAGAAGGTAAGGCGTTATATTTAGTCTGTATACATACGCATGCCGTGTTTTCTTGTTCAGGCTGTGCGACAATCCGTTCTGCATGGCGGTGCCCTTTGGATATAGTTTTTTCCTCTTGAGTTTC
>LDAQ01000031.1 GCA_001028025.1 Faecalicatena fissicatena
TAGGTAATTGCGAAACTCTACACCCCGCATAAATGCGGGAAATTATTTACTACAAAATAAAACAACTCCTCACTGGTTTATGGTAAAATTGAGATGTCGAATAACAATTAACCATATCCACCAGTAAAGGAGTTGTGCTTTTATGATACCACACAAACAGCTTTCTTTGGCAGATATTTTTATCGATTGCCAAAATAAATTTGATAACGACAAATATGCGTTCCTTGAAACCCTCTCACAAACCATTGACCTTGATGAAATTGTCCCGGTGTCTTTCATTACTCATTTCCACGCTGTCACCGGCAGGCCCCGTGTGCACCAGCTTTACCCTATGCTATGGGCCCTGTTGTTGCAGCGCATCTTTTCTATCCCGATGGATTCCCTTCTTATCCTATTCCTGAAATATTCCCAGGAACTACGGGATTTCTGCGGGTTTGACCGGGTTCCTGACGCTTCTAAATTCACCCGCTTCAAGCAGGATTTTCTATTGGATCTACAAACAATGTTCGATAACCTTGTCGACCTGACCGAACCAATCTGCCAGACCATCGATGTTTTCAAAGCCTCTATGGCCTTGTTTGATACTTCCGGGATTGAGGCATGGGTGACAGAAAATAACCCGAAATACGCAAACACCCTGATCAGACAGCTCAAGGCTTTCAAAAAGGCGAAGGGGCTTGAAGATTCTTACGACCCTTATAAAGCCGCTTATGCTTCCATGCCTACCCATGCCGCCGCAAATCCCGCCATACAACAGATGTATATCAACGGGCATTTCTGCTATGCCTATAAATTCGGTATTGTGACCAACGGCCTTGGCATTGTGCGTGACATCACTTTCTATAATAAAGAGTTCCTTGCCGCCCATCCGGACATCATTGTAGAGAAAAAATCGGATTCTCCGGACGAAGACAAGAGCCTTGCCGATTCCAAAGCCTTGATCCCCGTGTTAAAGGATTTTTTCCTAAAACATCCACTCATCAATCCCAAGGTATTTTTGGGCGATTCAGCTTTTGACTCCATTTCGATCTATAAATATCTTCTGCAGGAAGCGCCTTTTGAAAAAGCATTTATCCCCCTTAACGGACGGATCGCCCTGGAAGATTCTGACTGTCCCCTTAATGAAGATGGGCTCCCCTGCTGTCCCAAAAACTCCACCCTGCCAATGAAGCGCGAAGGAAGCAAGTCACATCTGCGCTGCGGGCTTCCCACCATGAAGTTTGTCTGTCCCAAGATGAAGTGGAAATATGATATGTCCACCCAAAAATCCAGACGGGTCTGTGAATGTGAAGACCCCTGTACAGATTCCTCCTGTGGGCGGATGTTCTATATCTATCCGGAGAAGAACCTCAGGGCTTACCCTGGTACCGCCCGTGGGACACAGGAATGGGATGATACATACAAGATTCGGGTAAATGTGGAAAAAGCGATCAACCATTTCAAGGACAGTTTTTGTGTGGCAGGCCGTAAGACACAGAATGAAAAAACACTCCATGCAGATCTGCTGCTGGCTGGTATAACCCAGCTGGTAACTGTTATGGTTGCAGACAGGCTTCATAAACATCAATATATCCGTAGCTTAAAGCCACTTATAGCGTAGCATTTAGAGTCCCCACAAAAAGCGGAGTCTCAAGTTCCTGCTATAAGTGCGCCCTGTTTTCGCGTCTTGTTAGTATTCAGAGAATACTTTCCACATCGCCAACCCATTTGATTTAATTTGGGTATCCATATCCATCCAAAGTTTATCTGCTACATGATTTTTTTCACCTCGTTTCGCAATTACCTA
>LDAQ01000032.1 GCA_001028025.1 Faecalicatena fissicatena
TCAAATCCCCTGTTTTGTAAAATTATAAATAGAATGAGTAATATTCCCTTTCAAAGTGGTCTTAAGCTTATCTGTGATATCCTCATAATCCTCCTTCATTCCATCTTTTATCCAGTCCAGCATGATTCCCACAAACCCATATTTGTAAAAATCTGCAATGAACGCCTTTTCATCCTCTGTGATTTCCATCCCGACAGATTTTTCTTCCACAACACCAATCAGCAGATCATGAGTCAGTTTGAACAGATAATTCTCAATCTGTTCGCGGCTGAGCGTGCGGTACACATTCATGATAAAGGGCTTGTTCTCAATGACCGCCTCAAATATCTGCTGCAGCCCCTCCTGCCATGTATCATATGTTTTCTTCCCCTGCAGTGCCCTGGCTGCATCCTCCAGGCATACCCATTCTACCAAATCATAGATATCCTTAAAGTGGTAGTAGAACGCCATACGGCTGATTCCACAATCATTTGTTAAGTCGCTGATTGTAATCTTGTCCATTGGCTTTTGAAGAAGCAGCTTTTTTAACGATGTTTCCAGGGCATATTTAGTTGTATTTGACATAATCCTCTCCTTACTAATTAGCCTGACGCAGAATCTCGTATTGCTCTGTTGGGGAAACGCCCTCAATCTCCCCAGGTCACTCTTTTTTCATTTATACCACGTACATTGCGTCTCCAAAGCTAAAAAATCTGTACCGTTCTCTCACTGCCTCCTCATAAGCCTCCAGCACATGGTCCCGCCCCGCCAGGGCAGATACCAGCATAATCAGCGTAGATTCCGGCAGATGGAAATTCGTAATCAGTCCGTCCAGCACTTTAAACTCGTACCCCGGATAGATAAAGATTTCCGTCCAGCCGCTGCAGGCCTTCATCCTGCCGTCTTTTCCCGCCGCAGATTCTATGGTTCTGCAGCTGGTCGTCCCGACGCAGATCACGCGTTTTTTCTGTTCCTTTGCCCGGTTAATCTTCTCCGCCGCGTCCTCATCTATAAGATAGAACTCGGAATGCATATGATGATCCGTTACTTCTTCCACTTTTACAGGCCGGAACGTCCCAAGCCCCACATGCAGGGTTACCCGGGCGATCTCCACGCCTTTTAGCTGAATCTCCTCCAGCAGCTGCGGGGTAAAATGCAGACCGGCGGTAGGCGCAGCAGCGGAGCCCTCATGCACCGCATATACCGTATTATACCGGTCCTTATCCTGGAGCTGATGAGTGATATACGGCGGAAGAGGCATCTGTCCCAGCCGGTCCAGTATTTCCTCAAAAATACCTTCGTATTCAAAATGTATAAGGCGGTTTCCCTCGTCCACTACATCCATCACTTCTCCGATGAGAATGCCGTCCCCGAAACTGATTCTGGTCCCCGGTTTCGCCTTTTTGCCCGGCTTCACCAGGGTCTCCCACACATCATTTTCTTTCCGCTTCAACAGAAGTACTTCTATCTTAGCATCCGTGCCTATTTTAGAACCAATTAATCTGGCAGGTATGACTTTCGTGTCATTGATAACCAGGCAGTCCCCCGGGTTCAGATATTCTATGATATCTCTGAAATGCCGGTGCATAGTCTCCCCGGTTTCTTTATTCAGAACGAGAAGCCTGGAGCCGGATCTGTCCTCCAGCGGATCCTGGGCGATCAGCTCCTGCGGCAGTTCATAATAAAAATCGCTTGTTTTCAACCTTAATCCTTCTTTCTGCTAATCGGGAACTGTCTGCCCTGCACAGGACATCAGAACTCCGCTCCCGTATTTTTCTGTCAGTTCGCTTAATACCTGCATATCTGACTTGGGCAGAATCTCTTCTGCTTTGCCGAACAGAGATGCCAGTGGGGGCTCTATGATATCCGGCTGATAAAAGGTGGTATTCCCAACCTCATACTGCATCTCCACGGCCAGATCTTCAAATGTGGTGATCTCGTCGATCAGCCCATTGTCCACTGCCTGCTGTGCAGAATAGGGCCGTCCGTCCGCCAGTTCTCTGACTGCTTTGTCCGGCATCCCCCTTCCTTCGGCCACAGCGCCTACAAACCGGTCATATTCTTCCGCTATAATGTCCTGGTAGATCTCCAGCTGTTCTTCATTGGGGCTGCTCATATCCTTGTTATCCCCGGTGGTTACGCTGTAGTACTTGATCCCCAGCTTCTCATAGAGTCCGGACAGATCATACCCTGACATGATCACTCCAATGGAGCCTGTCATGGTACTTTTATTCGCGCCAATCCGGTCTGACGGGGCAGCAATATAGTAGGCGGCCGATGCACCATAATGGTTCATATATGTCCATACGGGCCGGCCCGTCGTGTCCCGGTACTCTACAATCTTGTCATAGAGTTCCACACCTTCATAGGTCGTTCCGCCCGGTGAATCCACATCCAGCAGAATTCCACTGTTATTCGGGTCATACATCATGGCGTCGATATAATCCATCAAAGCCAGGTGCTGATAGTTCTGCGGCTGGTCGAATGTCCCTGTCCTGGTCTGCGGTTCGATCGTGCCGTACACACTGACGATTCCTACATAAGGCTCTGTGGGAAGTGTGATAGACATATTTCCCCCTGTCAGAACCCACTCTGCCGACTCTTTCGAGGAAGAACCAGCCGTGTTAAATAAAGTTTTCACCACGATCCTGGCAAAGACTGCCACGATCAGAATAACCGCCACTACAACTGCTACAATAATCTCTGCAACATGATTTTTCTTTTTCATGTAATATGCCTTTCTTAATGATATATAGAAAGCGCAAAATGTGTTTCATAATTCACTGCGCCCGGTTGAGTCTCCCGCTTGTCAGGACACTCAACCGGGCATATGATTAATTCAACACACTCTACTGTCTCAGTTCGATTCCCATATCTTCCAGCGCTTCCAGAATCTTCTTCATAGCCGCTGCCACATCTGCCTCTTCCAGTGTCTTGTCTTTTGCACGGAATACGATAGAATATGCGATTGATTTGTAACCCGCTTTAATCTGGGCTCCCTCATATAAGTCAAACAGCGCATAGCTCTCCAGGTATGAACCGCCTTTCTTTTCTATCACTTCTTCGATCTGTCCCGCCAGGATGTTTTTCGGCACCACCATACTGATATCACGGGTAACCGCAGGATATTTGGCGATTCCGTTGTATTTTCTGTCAAATGTAGCATACTCCAGAATCTCGGGCATATCAATTACGGCAATATATGCGCGCTCTCCGATCCCATAATTATCGGCCACCTCCGGATGTACCTCCCCAAGATAACCAACTGTTTTGCCCGCATAGATGATATTTGCCTGACGTCCCGGATGCAGATACGGTTTTCCGGAATTCGGGTCGTAGGTTTCTTTCTGCTTCATTCCAATTTTCTCAAAGAACTCTTCCACAACGCCCTTCATGCTGAAAAAGTCACCATTTCCGTACATTCCCAGAGTAAACTGCATACGTTCCTCCGGCAGTTCCGTCAGCGGAAGCTGTTTCGGAAGATAAATATTTCCCAGTTCGTAAAGACGTACATCTTTATTTCTGCGGTTATAGTTTGTTGCCAGTGAGCTCAGCATACCATTCAGAGAGGTTGTACGCATGATGCTGTAGTCTTCCCCGAGCGGATTCATGATCTCAACCGTATTTCTAAGCTCTGACTCTGCCGGAATCAACAATTTATCAAATACCTTCGGGCTTTCGAAGGAATAGCTCATTCCCTGGCTGAAACCGCAGAATTCCGCGATATTTCTCGCCACTTCTTCCACCCTGAGCTTGAAGGAGATCTTACCGGCCGTCGATTCTCCGCTGGGCAGGGTGGTTGGAATGTTGTCATATCCGTAAAATCTGGCAACTTCTTCTGCCAGATCAGCCAGACGGAATAAGTCGTGCCGGAATGTCGGTGCAATCACTTCTTTTGCAGCAGAATCGTATTCCAGGCCTATTTTTTCAAAATAACCAAGCATTTCTGCCTCTGGAATCTCTGTTCCCAGAACAGCGTTGATCTTTGCAGCGTCAAACGGCACTCTGACCGGTTCTTTTACTTTGCCGTATACATCTACGGTTCCGCCGACTACTTCACCGGCTCCCATCTCTTCTACCAGCTGGCAGGCACGGTCGATCGCAGCTTTCGCATTGTTTGGATCCAGCCCCTTTTCGAACTTACCGGATGCATCCGTACGAAGCCCGACTCTTTTACTGGATTTCCTGATATTTACCCCATCAAAGCAGGCAGCCTCAAACAGCATCGTCTGTACATCGTCTGTAATCATGGAATTTTCTCCGCCCATGATGCCGGCGATACCGATCTCTTTCTCGCCATCGCAGATCATCAGCACATCTTTGTCCATCGTTCTTTCCTGTCCGTCCAGTGTTGTGAACTTATCACCGTCCCTGGCCGTCTTTACCACAATCTGATGGCCAGCAATTGTATCCAGGTCATAGGCGTGCATCGGCTGTCCGTATTCTTCCATCACATAGTTGGTGATATCAACCAGATTATTGATCGGGCGAATGCCGACTGAAGCCAGTCTTCTCTGCATCCATTCCGGGGACGGGCCGATCTTAATATTTTTTACAACTCTTGCACAGTAACGCGGACAGAGGTCTGTGTTTTCTACTTTTACCTGTACATAATCATTTACATCCTCTGCATTGCCCGTTTCTTTTACAACAGGCGGATGGAATTCCTTACGGAATGTGGCAGCCGCTTCTCTGGCAATCCCGATCACGCTGTAACAGTCCACTCTGTTTGATGTCACCTCATACTCGAAAACCACATCATTGAGGCCCAGAGCCTCCACTGCACTGGCCCCGATCTCTGCATCCTCCGGCAGGATATAGATTCCTTCTTCGGGTGCATTCGGATACATTTCCTTTGTGGATCCCAGCTCTTCGATGGAGCACATCATTCCGCAGCTCTCCACGCCGCGCAGTTTTCCTTTTTTTATCTTAACTCCTCCCGGAGTCTTCGAACCGTCATGTCCTCCGGCAACGCGTCCGCCGTCCAGCACAACCGGAACCTTGTCTCCCTCGTGAACGTTGTTTGCACCGGTTACAATCTGTACGGTTTCGGTTCCGACATTCACCTGGCATACAATCAGTTTATCTGCATCCGGATGTCTTTCGATCTTGTCAATCTGAGCAATCACGATCTTATCCAGGTCTGCATCCATCACCTCGTACCCTTCTACTTTTGTTCCGGACAATGTCATTGCATCTGTATACTCCTGCGCAGTTACATCCAAATCAGGAACATACGCTTTAATCCATGATAATGAAGTATTCAATCTTATTTCCTCACTTTCTGCTTCTTATTATCGGGTACATTTTACGCGTACCCGCCGTCTGTACCAGTCAATTTTTCCCCTGTCCTGTTCTAGAACTGCTTCAGGAAGCGGATATCGTTTTCATACAGCAGTCTCATATCGTCGATTTCATATTTTAACAGGGCAATACGCTCCAGTCCCATGCCGAATGCAAATCCGGAATACTCCTCCGGATCAATGCCGCACATTTCCAGGACGTGTGGATGTACCGCACCGCAGCCTAGAATCTCAATCCAGCCGGACCCTTTACAGAAACGGCATCCCTTGCCGCCGCATTTGAAACAGCTTACATCCACCTCGGCACTCGGCTCTGTGAATGGGAAATGGTGCGGACGGAATTTTGTCTTTGTCTCCGGTCCGAACAGCTCTTTTGCAAATACTTCCAGTGTCCCTTTTAAATCGGCAAATGAAATATTTTTATCAATGACAAGCCCTTCAACCTGGTGGAAGGACGGGGAGTGTGTAGCATCTACTTCATCAGACCGGAATACTCTGCCCGGTGCGATCATACGGATCGGCAGCTTCCCCTGCTCCATCACACGCGCCTGTACCGGTGAGGTCTGGGTACGCAGTACGATGTCCTTATTGATATAGAAGGTATCCTGCTCATCTTTTGCCGGATGGTCCGCAGGAATATTCAGCTTTTCGAAATTATACAGGTCATATTCTACTTCCGGGCCTTCCACAACTTCATATCCCATACCCACGAAAATGTTTTCCACTTCTTCCAGGGCAATTGTATTCGGGTGCCTGTGTCCAACCATATTTTTCTTAGATGGCAGTGTCACATCAATGACCTCTGCTTTCAGCTTCTCTTCTCTGAGAATACGCTCCATCTTCATTTTGGATTCCTCCAGAACCGCTTCAATTGCCGCTCTGGTCTCATTCACAAGCTGCCCCACCTTCGGTCTGTCTTCAGGCGCCACATCTTTCATACCTTTCAGAACAGCCGTCAGCTCCCCCTTCTTTCCAAGGAATTTAACGCGCGCATCATTCAGCTTCTCAGGAACATCCGACGCCTGAATCTGCGCAATCGCTTCCTCTTTGATTCGATCCAATCTCTCTTTCATTTAAACTTCTCCTTTCATTAAAAAAACTCCATCCCTGGAAAGGGACGAAGTTCAACATTCGCGGTACCACCCTAATTCCCACAGTGATCCTGCAGGCTCTTAGCTTTGTGTAACGTACAACATACGGCATTCTCTACTATTGTTTCAAGAACGCAGCTATCGTGGGAATTTCGATTGCCATCTGAACTAAAGAAAACTTGCAGCCAGTGATTTTCTCTCTCTGATAGAAAATGGTTCTCTACTATACACGGTTATCGCTTTTTTTATATTCTGATATTTTAAATATATCGGATTTACTTTATTATTGTAACATAAGGTTTTTTAATGTCAAGGATTTTCTTATTTCCCCCTTCTGCCGCCCATTCCTTCCAGCAGGGCGTTCAGTTCCCCACCCAGCAGAATAACATACATGCAGACGTACAGCCACAGCATAATCAGAATGATTGTTGTAAGACTGCCGTACATGCTGGAAAATCCGGTGAAGATATCCAGATAAATAGAAAATATAAAGGAAATCAGCAGCCATCCGCAGGAAGTAAAAACAGCACCCGGCAGCTGCTGCTTCATCGTTGTCTTGGATCGGTTGGTCCGGTTAGGCAGGTATTTATAAACCAGATCCCAGAATAAAGTCAGCACAACCAGCGTCAGCAGTGTTCTGATACGGATCAGAAAATCCATAATGGTCGTCAGTACCGGAGCATGCTTATATACAAACATACTGATGCTGTTGCCAAACACAGAAAGTGACAGGGACAATACAATCGCCAGTATGAATATCACTGTATAAAAAGACGCACGAAGCCTCAGATAAAAATAATTTCTTGTCTCTGTATTTTCATAAATCAGATTCATCCCGGATGTCATGGAAAGTACACCCTTTCCAGCAGACCACAGTGCTACGATAATGGTCACCGGAATAATTGTACTGGATTGCTGATATACCTGATCCACAATGGAGGAAATTAGCCCTTCCACAGTCGTTGGGAAAACCTGGGTCACCGCTGCCATCACATCCTGACGTGTAACCGGGGTAAACTGCACCATTGTAAGAAGCAGCAGTATAATAGGAATCAGGGACAGTACAAAAAAATATGCTGCCTGTGCCGCATATGCCCCTGTATGGTGTGAGCCCAAAATAGAAGCCAGCCTATTGATTTTTCCTGTAATCGTCTTCACTTTCCCCTTCATTGTTGCTCTCCTGCCTATCCTATTTCTAAACTTTTCAAATCATACCATAAAGAAGCAATTTATTCAAGCACAGGAGCTCTGCAGGCGTATTATCAGCAGCTGTTCCCTGTATTTTTTTCTTATATATTAAGTATAACCGATTGTCTTTCCATATATGAAAATCTGGCAAAGAAAAAGACAGCTGCACGCTGACAGCTGTCTTTATCTTTAGTAAGTTTCCCCAAAATGCCGGTCCTGTATTTTGACTCCTAGCCGCAGCTAGGTGGGCAACCGCATCTGCTTTTCTGTCTTCCACTGCTAATCGGAGGCTTGACATATTACAGAAATATAAGAATCCCGTTTAAAGTAATGTAGGTTCAAAATAGCAGGATTATCGAACATCTCAGGTTTTTCTTTAAAAGTATTATACCCCATTTATCTTAAATTTACAACTGCTAATGAATTGTATTTTTATTTCCTTTTTTCCTTCCTTTTTTTTGATGATTTCTTGTTTCGAATTCGTGCATTTTCCTCTGTTATATGATATAGTTATTCCTATACCTTAGCATGCAGCTTTGCTGTATGTCCGACCGCAGGGCATGAATTACGGGGTGCCCGCGGCTATACTTATTTCGATAAAGGAGTCTTAGTTTATGAAAATGAATGAGTTAAAGCTTGTCTATTTCAGTCCGACAGGCACTACACGGAAGGTCATCATGGAAGTTGCAAGGAATATTGATTTAAAGTCCGTCTCCTTTGACCTTACAATCCACAAAGAAAAAAGAGCACCTCTTCAGTTTAAAAAAGATGATTTTGTTTTATTTGGTATACCTGTATACAGCGGTCGTGTACCGAAAACATTTTTGGAATACTTTGATGGTCTGAAAGGAGACAACACTCCTGCCGCTCTGGTCGCTACATATGGATGCCGTGAATATGAGGATGCGCTTCTGGAGCTCAAAACAGAAGTTGAAAAGCGCGGGTTCAAAGTAATCGGTGCCGCCGCCTTCCCTACAGAGCATTCCATTGTCCGTTCTGCAGGCCTTGGACGTCCGAACAAAGCCGATATGAAAGTCATTGCCGATTATGGCATCCAGCTGAACCGCCGCCTGAAACAGGAAGAATCATTTGATAAATTCAACATTCAGGTTCCCGGCAATACTCCGTACAGAAAGTACAGCCGCGCACCGCTCTGTCCCAAAGTAGATGTCAACCGCTGTACAGAATGCGGCGCATGTGCCAGATCATGTCCAGCCGGCGCAATATCAACAGAGAACCCCAAAAAGATTAACAAAAAGAAATGCATTACCTGCCACAAGTGCATTCGTATATGCAAACAGAAGGCACGCTATATTGGAAATATAAAAACCAAACTCGCCTTCAAAAAAATGAACAAAGTCTGTCAAAACGATAAGGTGGCTGACGTATTTCTTTAGGGGATTGCGGAGGGACGCCTGACGTGGGAGAAGACGGGGGCAGACGGAAACATAGATCTGTCTGGATACTGACCGCTATGCTAAGCAGCAGTAAGAGGAAACACACAAAATCAGCCGGCACAGTACGCATTCACCGCCTACTCTGATGAGTAGACGGCTCAGGCGTACAGAAAAGTTAATTTGGTGATTAACTTTTCGCCGGCTGATTTTGTGTGTTTCCTCTAACTGCTGCTAAGCTCGCTATATGTATTCCAGACAGATCTATGCTTCCGTCTGCCCCCGTCTTCTCCCACGTCAGGCTGTTTCATCCGATCGGTAGGAAATACGTTTCCCGGATGGGATCGCAAACCGGTGCAGCGGATGTGTGTTGGGCCGTCTGTGACTGTATAGTAAGATGCAAGATACGCACAGCGCATAATCTGCATCTTACTAATTACTAAACAGTCACGGACAGCCCAACACACATCCGCTGCACCCGGTCTGGAATCCCTTCCGGGGCACGAGTATTTTACTACCGGCTGGATGAGCCAGCCAAGTGGGCTGTAAGGGGCAGGTCTTCCTGCCTGTAAGGTCGGTTTAAAACTCCATAAAGCGGACGATTAGAAGATCTTATAGAGACAGAGACGCCCAGAAGGGATGAAACTTGATTCACAAAATCAAGTTTCATTCCGGCTGAGACGAAAAAATATCAATTTTTTCGTCTCATGTCGGATGTTCCCTTCTGGGCGTCTCTGGCTCTATTAGATCTTCTTCGTTAAGCGGTCAGGATTTTAAACCGACCTTACAGGCAGGAAGGCCTGCCCCTTACAGCCCGCTTGGCGTCCCCTCCGCCTGCAACCAAAATCTCATGAACTAATTCAGCTCATCTACTACTTTCTGGATTGCTGCGAGTGCATCATCAGGAAGTTTGTCATATCCTTCTTTTGCTGTCTCAAAAGCTTTGATTTCGTTTACACGGTCGTTCATACGTGCTTTCAGCTGTCCAACGTATTCCGGATCATCCATGGCCGGAATGAATCCTTCCCAATCCAGAATTTCGATGTCGGAGAATGGTCCCCATTTGTGGAAGTCTGCTTTCTTCTCTACGATAGCTTCCAGGATTCCAAGTGTATCTTTAGGCTGAACTTTTTTGCCCATGAAATCTCCTGTGTTGATGATATAGCAGTCTACATTCTTTTCCTCAACCAGCTTTTTGAACTTCTCGTAGTCGTTAGCCAATGGATATGTTCTGAATGGGTTAGCATATGGTACAACTACCAGTTTGTTCGGGTCTACGCCAGGAGCAAGTCTCTCTGCTGTAGATCTCTTTGTTGCAAGTGTAGCTCCCATTACGGATGCAAGAGAAGCTCCTTTTAATTTTACTACCGGCGGAATGGTAGGATCTTTCATAATCCAGAAGATAGCATTAACAGGTGAGTCGATCTTGTCCACACGGTTTGGTGACCATAATTTTGACTTGATCGCACGTCCGTTACCATTTCTTACGTCCTCTGTTACTAACTGTACTTTTCCTTCTTCGTCAAGTGTTGCGGAACAGTTCTGAGCTGTCAGCAGGTACTTGTTGTCTTCGCATCCTGTCGGGTAATCCTGCGTCTTATCAAAGTAAGTAGGCTCGATAGCGATAGATGCACATGTATCGGTATTGATGATGAAAGCATCATCATGAAGAACTTTGATGTCATATTTTCCATCATGTTTTGCATGTGTAATAGTAGACTTACCTGATCCTGACAGACCATATACAGATGCAACATACTTGCTTCCGTCAGCCAGTGTGTATTCTTTCTGTCCGCCATGGCAGGAAGCGTATCCGTTACGGTTAGCAATCGCCCATACCATAGTAAGTGTTCCTTTTTTGTGCTCTCCGAAGTATCTCATACCAAGGATGCATGCACAGTTTGTATCTGTGTTAAAATAGCACAGTGTCTGAGGATCGCTCAGGCAGCTGTAGTCAACTCCAGGATGAGCAACCGGTGCCCACTGCGGATCGGAGAAGATGTAGATGTCTGGTTCTTTTCCATCGCCTACTGCAACGGATTCTTTGTACATCTTTACATAATCATCAGACATGTACTGGAAGTTCAGCATCCATGAATACATGATGTTCTCTTCGCCTTCTGGAATCAGGAGGTGTACCTTTACCATGAATTCCGGGTCAAGTCCTGCATATACAGTTGCATGGTACATCTTTTTGTAACGTGCGGTGTAAATAGCATCCATAGCCACTTTGTCTAATTTGTCACATTCTACTCCTGGCTCACCAGCAATACGGCGTGCTGCAGCATAACGTCCTGTAATAGCACCATCATTGAATAAAAGAACCTTGGCGTCTGCATCCAGACCAAATTCTTCGCCTCTATATACCGGCATATCTGTTACGATTGTTCCCGGTGAATTCTTCGCCAGATTGTATGCCTCTTTTAATGTGTTAACTGGAACTACATTGTTTCCATAAAATGCTGCTTCAATAATGGATCTTGTTTTTGAAAATCCTGGTTTGCCTTTTCCAATTTCATTAATTGGATAATATGCTTTTGTTGACATAGTGTAATTTCCTCCTTCAAATCGAAATTTGTTCTATTATCTCATGATCGTTATAAAAAGTCAACAGTTTTAGTGAAAGATATATCACTCCCGATTTCATTTATAACATGTTTTGCCAAGAAAAATATAAAAATAAGCGCGAAAATGCAAGATGTTGCTATACATCTTGCATTTTCGCACTGAATATATATCTTTTTATTGATATTTTGTATCTTTTTGTCCTTATTTTTGCAATTCACTTGTTAAATGTTTCACTAACTGTTAAAATATTTCTTTTTCAGCTTGGTGGTGTATACCATATACCAGATCAGCACAACGAGAAATATCACCATTGTAATTAAGTCCACGACTTTCATCGGGAATATAAAGTAATGGATTGCATCTACAGCACCGTACAATGTTGTGAAAACGCCAAATATCAAGACTGCAGGGAGCGCTTTCTGAACAAATTCCTGTCTGTTATTGCACATCTGCTCAGTGATTCCCTTGCCAAGCAGAAGAATTTCGTTAATGTGTCCGTCTTTTTTCATTTTCACATAAGCATACAGCCCATAGATGCCGCATCCAAATATCAGGAGGCTCAGCGCCCCAAACATATCTTCCATTTATTATACCTCTACTCCCAGGATCTCTTTCACGGTTTCTTTCATCTTGTCAGCATCACACTCTTTTGTATGCAGAATTTCTGCATTACGGATTTCTTCGATTGCATTTGGTACATTCACCTGCGAAACTTTCTCCAGTTCATCAATCAGTGCAAATTCATCCAGAGCATCATACTCTTTATCAATAGCCGTCATGACACTTCTTGCAAACTTATATGGACTTGCTGTAGACGCGATGAGCACTTTTGCATTGTCATTGCCCGTCTCTTTGTATGCTTTACATACATGTGCAGCTACTGCTGTATGTGTATCCATCACATATCCGGTAGAGCGGTAAGTATCACGGATGGCTGCCTTCGTCTCCTCTTCATCGGCATATCCGCCGATAAAATCAGCCAGCTTTTCTTTCATATCCTGCGTAATCTCGTATACACCGTCCGTCTTCAGCTGCTGCATAAGGGCTGCATTTTTTTCGGCATCCTGTCCTGCGATCGTATAGATCAGGCGCTCCAGATTGCTGGAAATCAGAATATCCATAGAAGGGGAAGAGGTCAGGACAAATTCACGGTTCCTGTCATATCTGCCCGTCTTAAAGAAATCAAACAGTACTTTATTTTCATTGGACGCACAGATTAACTTCGCAATCGGCACTCCCATCTGTTTTGCATAATATGCGGCCAGGATATTTCCGAAATTCCCTGTAGGAACTGTTACATTAATCTTTTCTCCCGCTTCAATCTCCTGATTCTGCAGAAGTTTTGCATACGCGTACACATAATATACCACCTGCGGAACCAGTCTGCCGATATTGATCGAGTTTGCAGAGGAGAACTGATATCCTGCTTCAGCCAGCTCTTGTTCCAGCGCCCGGTCTTCGAACAGAGCCTTCACCCCGCTTTGAGCATTGTCAAAATTCCCGTGGATGGCAACGACGGAGGTGTTATTCCCCTTCTGTGTCACCATCTGCAGTTCCTGTACCCGGCTCACGCCGTCCTTTGGATAGAATACGATAATCTTTGTTCCCGGAACATCTGCAAATCCTGCCAGAGCAGCTTTCCCTGTATCCCCGGAGGTTGCCGTCAATATGACAATATCCTTTGTTACATGGTTTTTCTTAGCAGCAGTTGTCAGCAGATGCGGCAGGATAGATAAAGCCATATCTTTAAATGCAATCGTAGCCCCGTGGAACAGCTCCAGGTGATAAGTGTCTCCTACCTTCACAAGCGGTGCGATCACCTCTGTATCAAACTTTTCGTCATATGCACAATGAATGCAGTGCTTCAGTTCTTCTTCGGAAAAATCAGTTAAAAACTGCTTCATAACCGCATAGGCAGTTTCCTGATAGGTCATGTCCTTCAAGTCGTCCATTGTTACATCCAGTTTTGGAATGCTCTCCGGCACAAACAGGCCGCCGTCTTCGGCCAGTCCCTTCAGAATTGCTTCAGAAGCTGTGGCTGTATTATTGGCATCCCTTGTACTTTTGTATAATAGATTCATTCTCTTACCCTCTTTTTCTTTCTTCACTGTGTTACTGCACTGCATTATATCATATGTTTCCGTTTTAATCAATTTTGTTTGCGAAATAAAATAAACAGAATCCCACTCACTGCCATCAGCATCGGATAAAACAGATACGGCATAATGTGGAACGGCGTAAGGCCGGTCAGGCTTGCTGCTGACAGGAGCTGTGCACCGTAAGGAATCATACCCTGTCCCACGGAAGTAAAGATATCCAGCAGGGAAGCCGACCGTTTCGGAGCGATCTCATATTCATCGCTGATCTCCTTTGCAATAGGGCCTGCCATGACAATTGCCACCGTATTGTTGGCCGTACACAGGTCCACAAACAATGCCAGCAGGGCAATCCCCAGTTCGCCGCCGCGTTTTCCTTTGATCCGGCTCTTGATGAGGCTCAGAATAAAATGAATGCCTCCGTACTCTTTAACAAGCGCCACAATACACGCTACAATAATAGAAATCACCGTGATATCATACATGGATGTCACACCATTTCCGACTACAGTAAAAATTTCAGCAAGCGCAATGCTGCCTGTGGCAACTCCTACAATCAGTGATACTACAATACCGCCGATCAGCACCAGAAATACATTGATTCCAATCAGCGCTCCCACCAGAACCAGAATATAGGGAAGTACTTTCCACAGGTTGTAGTCCATAACCGCAGTACTGCTCAGATGTACATTTCTCGTGATAATCAGGAAAATGATGATTGTGATAATTGCCGCCGGAAGCACAATCAGAAAGTTTGCTTTAAACTTGTCCTTCATTTCACATCCCTGTGTCTTGACAGCCGCAATTGTGGTGTCCGAAATCATTGACAGATTGTCGCCGAACATTGCACCGCATACAACAGCGCCGATGCAGATGGCCAGCGAAAAACCGGTTTTTTCCGATATTCCGATTGCAATCGGGGCCAGCGCAGCGATCGTTCCCATAGAAGTTCCCATAGAAATAGAAATGAAGCAGCCGATCACAAAAAGGCCGACCACCGCCACTCTCGCCGGAAGTATTGAAAGTCCGAAGTTTACCGTGCTCTCCACACCGCCCGCAGCAGTCACAGCACCGGAAAATCCTCCCGCACACAAAAAGATGAGGCTCATTGTAATAATGTTCTCATCTCCTGCACCTGCTGCAATAATTTTGAGCTTTTGCCCGAAATCCAGCTTTCTGTTCTGCATAAACGCCACGAACAGAGCAATTAAAAAACCTACGATTGCCGGCATCGCATAAAAATCCTTTGCCACAATCCCCGCTCCCAGAAATATGATCAGGAAGACGGCTATCGGCAGCAGCGCCACAGCCCTTCCTTTACCTGCTTCTGGATTTGTACTTTCCTGTCCCATTCCATACCCTCTCTTTGTCAAAATATTTCCCGTACTCTGTGAAACTCAGTTCCCAGATCTTCCTGCATATGGCTTTTGAGCATATCCACACCTTTATAAAAATACAGGTCATGCCGGACGCATTCCGCTGCCATGGCAACCATTGGTTTAGATCTGGTCCAGATGACTTCGGATACGGCGTCACTAACAATCTGGCCGAAGATAACCTCCCTGTTATCAGAGACCAGATTCAGGAAACGCCCTCCCATCTCCTGTTTCTTTTCCTTTAGCATCCCGTGCCTGCAGTAGTGTTCCAGCGGCACTTCATCCTGTTCTTCCCCAAAATATACGATTCCCAGGCGGATTCCCTGTTTCTCCAGCGCCTGTATCTCTTCCAGCATCTTTGGCAGATCTTCCGCCCATATCTGCAGTAAAAGTTCCGAACGTGTTTCCTTCAGAATACTCCGGCATTTTGCGAATACATTTTCATATTCCCTGATATGCCAGAAACCGTTCAAATCCGTCTCTGCTCTGTAATTATCCAGCTGCGATTCCAATTTTACCATGGTCACATCCGCCTCATGTTTTACCCTGGCGGATATTTCTCTGATCGGCACGGAAGCATAGCGGTTTGAACTCTCCTCCTCAGAATACAGTATAAATCCCTTCATGACAAGAGATTCCAGCACATTATAGATTTTTGAACGGGGAACCGACGAATATTTGCTGGCTTCATATCCCGTCATGCTTCCTGTTTTCAGCAATGCAAGGTATACTTTCGCCTCCGCATCCGTGAGTCCTATTCTATTTAATAGAAAAATTCTGTCCTCCTGCATCCTATCTCTCCTTTTATGGCAGCCTCTTACCAGGGCTGCATCGCACCGCCCTCTTCTGCCGGCCTGCAGTTTCTTGCAAACAGATTCAGACAGCCTTTCTGTTCCTTCAGCGGCGGGCATATCCAGTTTTTCTTTCTCTTTTCCAGTTCTTCTTCCTCAACTTCCAGAGTCACCCTGCTCCCCGGAATGTCTATAACGATCATGTCTCCTTCTTCCACCAGTGCGATTGTACCGCCGTCGTATGCCTCAGGTGAGACATGTCCTACAATTGCGCCATAGTTAAAACCGGAGAACCTGGCATCGGTAACCAGCCCCACACTTGTGTGCAGGCCGCGTCCGATCAGTGCATCAATACTAAGCATCAGTTCTTTCATTCCCGGTGCGCCCTTGCAGCCCTCATAACGGATCACAATCACATCCCCCGGAACGATTCTGCCGGCTTCAATTGCTTCAAATGCACTTCTGTCGCCTTCAAACACCCTTGCTCGTCCCCGGATATATTTTACGGGATCGGGAACCGCTGTGGGGCGGACAATTGCTCCGTTCGGGGAAAGGTTCCCTCTCAATATCCTGAGCCCAGGCTCCTTTGACAAAGGTTTTTCCAGTGTACGGATCACATCATTTGGCTGTGCGGCCACCTTTGAAAGGAAATTCCCCCAGGTTCCTCCATCCATCATCGGAGCCTCTTTGAAGAGACGGCTCTCCAGCATTTTCATAACATTCGGAACTCCCCCTGCGTAATGAAAATCTACGACTGTATATGGACCGCTTGGTATAACTGCGTTGATACATGGTATCTGGGCGGCATACTTTTCGAAATCCGCCAGTGTGATATCAATCCCCAGCTCATAGGCCATTGCGAGGATATGCAGCACGGCATTGGTAGAACCTGCTATTGCCATATCAAACATGATGCTGTTCAGAAGTACATCTTTCGTAATCAGATCTGATGGCTTCAACCCCGATTTTACAAGCCTGACTGCAAATTTCCCTGCCTCTCTGGCCTGGCGGAGCTTCTGATTATCAGATGCGGGAATCGTAGCAGTCCCCGGCATTACCAGATTCATGACTTCCCCCAGCATCTGCATTGTGTTGGCCGTTCCCATAGAAGGGCAAGCCCCAAAAGAAGGACAGACAGCCTCCTCCAGTTCCATCAGCTCCTCCTCACTGGAGCCTGAGAATCTGGCAACATCCAGATCCGCTTCCACCACCGTCTTTCCGCAATGCTGTCCCGGCTGCATTGAGCCTCCCGTTACAATCATTGACGGAATATCCACCCTGGCCGCCGCCAGGTAGCATCCAGCAATAATGTTGTCACAGGACGCCACCATCACCAGTCCGTCAAAGTTATGCACCCTGGAAACAAACTCTACAGACATTGCCACAATATCTCTGCCAACCTGTTCGTATTTCAGTTCTTCCGCTCCATTTGCTATATTGCCGCAGGTGGCCGGAATCCCAAATTCCACCGGCACCCCTCCTGCAGCCCAGATTCCCTGTTTTACCGCTTCCGCAATCTGCCTGAGATGAGCGCTCCCAGGGGAACCTTCCATATAAGAATTTGGGACTCCTATGTGCGGTTTCTTACGAATATCCGAATCCGAATAGCCTGCTGCCTTCATCATTACTCTCCGATGCGCCGCCTCTGCTCCGTTCCAGTATGCTTCCATATTTTATCTCCTCTTTAATCCCAGTTTGTGCCCACACCGGCTTCTACCGCCCTGTCATATATCTTCTTAGCAGTCACCAAATCCTGTGTTCCTATTCCGACCGTTTTAAAGACAATAATTTCATCGTCTGCCCTGCGGCCCTCTACATTTCCCAAAAGCACATCTCCCAGATCTCCGGTAAAATCATCTTCCGTGATCACCCCTGTTTCCAGAGGGATGAGAATGTCTCCCGCCTCAGACAAAACTGCTTCCCTGGAATCAAAATAGATGCCGGAAGCCCTTGTAAGAATGACCGGATCCATCTCCTGCATATGAGGCTGATAGGAGCCCACACAACTAAGTGTGGCCCCATCCTTCACCCTGTTGCCGTCAAATACCGGTGTAGAAGAAGGTGTCGCACAGATCAGCAGATCCGCATCCTCCACAGCATCATCCGAACTTTCCGCCGCCAAAATATGTGCCCCGTAACCGTCCAGTTCCTGATTCATGCTCTCTACAAATGCCTGCAGCCGCTCCCTGTTCAGATCAAATATTTTCACTTCCTCAAGATCTCTCACAGCCAGCATTGCCTCCAGCTGTGTGGCAGCCTGCCCGCCGGTTCCGATCAATGCTCCCTTTTCGCAATCTTTATTTGCCAGCACATCAAAAGCAGCGCCTGAAGCGGCCCCTGTGCGGAGCTGTGTCACATAAGTTCCGTCCAGCACAGACGCAACCATTCCATTGGAAGCATCGATCAGTATTACCTGAGCCGGTGTGGTTGGCAGTCCTTTCTTAACATTCTCCGGAAATACGTTGACCACCTTCAGGCACCCCATATCCAGATCCTCCACCAAAGACGGCATAAACAGCATAGACCCGTCATGCTCTGGCACATTAATATTCGTACGGAGCGGCACATTGCTCTTCCCCGCCGAAAAAAGCCGGAAAGACTCCTTCACCGCTTCCACGGCTTCCCGCATTGTGATTACCTCTTTTATATCTTCTTTAGACAATAGCAGCATCTTTCATCCTCCCATAATAAAATTCCGGATTCTCAAGCCTGCGCGAGTAGTATACCCCTCCGGTAACTATTACTACTATTATAGCAGGAAAGGAGGGGTTGTCAATTGGGAGGGAGGTCGCCTGTACGGAGGAGGACTTGCGGGACGGACGGGGGAAATTGCCTGTGCCTTTTAAGGTGGCTGTCCGTTTGCCTAGTCCCACTAGATAAAAACCACACCGGATCGGGAGGCACCAGAGGCATTCACCGTGCAATTCTGATGAATTGCGCGGCTCAGGCCTCTTTGAAATCTGCTTCGGAAGCAGATTTCAGCCTCCCAATCCGGTGTGGTTTTTATCAAGTGGGACTACGGCGCTCTCTATGCCTCCTTAAAAGGCACAGGCAATTCCCCCCGTCCGTCCCGCAAGTCCCCCTCCGTACAGGCTGGGTGCCTCCAGTCGGTAGTGATGGATGGCTTTCTCGGAAGGTTTACGGGAAAGACGGATTGAGATGGATATGCGGTATGGACTGTCTGCGGAATAGGTTGGTTATGCGGGTGACTATGCCGAAAAGCATAGGTAATTCCACCCACATTACATATTCCCCCGCCCAGCCAAATGAACTGGAATAAGCGCAGCAATATTCCAGAGAATCTCCCCCGCCTCACGCATTCACTGTATTACAAATTCCCGCGCCGCCGGTTCACATCCGCTGCTCCCGTCGTCAGTCCCTCCCTGGGAAAGGGGTTTCACTACTGCCTGGATGCGACCAGCCGCCGGAACCGGACATAGGGATGGCTGGAAGCGTCTTACGGCTGTTTAGCTGGAGTTAAGTAAAATAGAAAGAAAACCGGGGTGATTCGTTTGATTCCGAATCAAACGAATCCCTGGCCCCAGCATGCGAAGCCATCGGGCTTCGGATGATGTGGCCAGGTTGCCCCGGTTTTCCTTCTATTTTACTTTACTCCAGCTTACAGTCGTAACCCGTTTCCAGCCATCCCTATGTCCGGTTCCGGCGGCGTCCCCCCTACCAGCAACCTCCTTCCCCCTTCTTACTGTTGGTATAGTTCACGAGGCCGCCTGCTGCGATTAGTTTCTGCATGAATTCCGGAAACGGCTGTCCCTGGAACTCTGTGCCTTTTGTGCGGTTATAAATTTTCCCGCTGTCGAAATCAACTTCAACTTCGTCTCCTGCTTCGATTCCTTTTGCTGCTTCCGGACATTCGATAATCGGAAGGCCGATGTTGATGGCGTTGCGGTAAAAGATTCTGGCAAAGGTCTCGGCTATTACACAGCTAACTCCTGCTGTTTTCAGGCAGAGCGGCGCATGTTCTCTGGAAGAGCCGCAGCCAAAGTTTTTATTTGCCACAATCAGGTCTCCCGGTTTTACTTTGTTCACAAATTCAGGATCAATGTCTGCCATGGCGTGGCTTGCCAGTTCCTGTGCATCAAAGGAATTCAGGTATCTTGCCGGTATGATTACATCTGTATCTACATTATCTCCATATTTAAAAACGTGTCCCAATGCCTTCATTATCTGTCACCTACTTTCTCCGGATTCGCAATATATCCTGCGATTGCACTTGCTGCCGCGACTTCTGGGGAAGCCAGATATATCAGGGAATCCACATGTCCCATACGGCCTACGAAGTTGCGGTTCGTTGTAGAAACGCACTTTTCTCCTGCAGCCATTACACCCATGTGTCCGCCCATGCAGGGTCCGCAGCTCGGTGTATTCACTGCACATCCCGCGTCCACGAAAATATCTGCCAGCCCCTCTGCCATGCACTGTTTGTAAATCTTCTGTGTGGCAGGGATTACCATAACCCTCACGTCCGGATGTACCTGGCGGTCTTTCAGGATCGCCGCCGCTTTGCGCATGTCTTCCATCCTGCCGTTTGTACAGGAACCAATGACAACCTGGTCGATTCTGATCGGCTCCATGGCTTCAATCTCGTCAATAGTCTTGGCATTGCCCGGCAGATGCGGGAACGCTACAGTTGGACGGACCTCTGACAGATTTATCTCAATCACTTCATCATACTCGGCATCTTCATCTGCTTCATAGATCTTATATTCCTTCACGGAATGTTCTTTCATATAGTCCTCGGCCTTCTCATCTACTGGGAAGATCCCGTTCTTTGCCCCTGCTTCAATGGCCATATTCGCCATAGTAAAGCGGTCATCCATAGACAGTTCCTTCAGGCCGTCCCCTGTAAATTCCATAGACTTATAGAGAGCGCCGTCCACACCGATCTTTCCTATAATATGGATGATAATATCCTTCCCGCTCACGAAAGCCCCCGGCTTCCCGGTCAGAACAAACTTCATTGCACTCGGCACCTTAAACCACAGTTCCCCTGTAGCCATTCCCGTTGCAATATCCGTCGTGCCCACGCCCGTAGAAAATGCCCCCAGAGCGCCATATGTACAAGTATGGGAGTCTGCACCAATAATACACTCTCCCGCAACCACAACACCCGCCTCAGGAAGAATCGCATGTTCCACCCCGGACTTGCCCTGTTCAAAATACCACTTCAGCCCCTGCTCCTTAGAAAACTCACGGATAGACTTAGAATTCTCTGCCGACTTAATATCCTTATTCGGCGTAAAATGATCCGGAACCAAAACAACCTTATCTTTATCATAAACCTTATCCGCCATCTCCCTAAAAATAGGCAGAGCCATAGGCCCGGTAATATCATTCGCCATCACCACATCCAGTTTCGCCTCTATCAACTGCCCGGCCACAACAGAATCAAGCCCCGCATGAGCCGCCAGAATCTTCTGCGTCATAGTCATTCCCATCACAACAACCTCCTCTTTCAAATAAATTCTATTTGTCATTTTACCATAACAAAGCCCCAAAAGAAAGATAAGATCTTATCCTCTTTCAATCCCCCAAAACTCCACACCCTCCATAAATCCACACAATTCTCTCCACCGTGTCCTAAAAAAAGATCCTAACTTTTAAGCCTGTTCATGCTTCTGGGTTATCTTTCGCCCCCGCCAAAATGTCCCGCGTCCGCCCATCCCCTTTCCCCTCGCGTCGCGCCATCTCCCGGCCGGATGCGCCCAGCCTGCCGCCAGCGCAGTGGGCGGGCCCCGGGGACGCAACTGGTAATTTCTGGTGCATCATAGTGCGCATTAGAAAACGTTGCATCAAAACAGGAGCCTCACAGAGATAGAATTTGCTTACCAAAGCAAATTCTAAGACGGCCTGAGCTGCGTAATCATAAAGATTACGCAGTGAATGCCGTCGGTTCTCTGTGAGGCTCCTGTTTTGATGTTACGTTTTCTTTGCAAACGGCCTGCACCAGAAATTACCAGTTGCGTCCCCGGGGGCCCGCACGCTGCGCTGGCGGCAGGCGTCCCTCCCCCACCTTATTTTGGCTGGATGTATTTTTTAGCTGTTAATGCTTCCGCGCACAGTACTGCTCCGCCTGCCGCGCCGCGAACTGTATTATGTGAAAGCCCAACAAATTTATAGTCAAACATGCTGTCTTCTCTCAAGCGTCCGATTGACACGCCCATTCCCTTTTCATAATCCACATCCATCTTAACCTGGGGACGGTTATCTTCCTCCAGATACTGGATAAACTGCTTCGGAGCGCTCGGAAGTCCTGCTTCCTGCGGAAATCCCTTATAGTTTACCAGTTTCTCAATCAGCTGTTCTTTGGTCGGTTTCTTTTCAAAGTTAATAAAGACTGCAGCTGTATGACCGTTCAGTACAGGTACACGGATACACTGGCATGTGATTTTAGGCAGATCTGCTTTTACGATCTCGCCGTTTTCTACTTTCCCCAGCACTCTGAGAGGCTCCTGCTCGCTCTTTTCTTCCTCTCCGCCAATATAAGGAATGATATTCTCCACCATTTCCGGCCAGTCCTTAAATGTCTTTCCTGCCCCGGAAATTGCCTGATATGTGGTAGCCACAACTTCTTTTGGGCCAAATTCTTTCCATGCTGCAAGACACGGAGCATAGCTCTGGATTGAACAGTTTGGTTTTACAGCGATAAATCCTCTTGTTGTTCCCAGACGTTTTTTCTGGTCAGCAATCACTTCAAAATGTTCTGCATTGATTTCCGGAACTACCATCGGTACATCCGGTGTCCAGCGGTGTGCGCTGTTGTTTGATACAACCGGTGTCTCAGTTTTTGCGTATTCTTCTTCGATCGCTTTGATTTCTTCCTTCGTCATATCCACCGCGCTGAATACGAAGTCTACTGTAGAAGCTACTTTTTCAACTTCATTTACATTCAGTACAACAAGCTTTTTTACTGCCTCCGGCATCGGAGTATCCATTTTCCATCTGTCTCCCACTGCCTCTTCATATGTCCTGCCTGCAGAACGCGGGCTTGCTGCTACAGTTACTACCTCAAACCATGGGTGGTTCTCAAGCAGAGAGATAAATCTCTGACCAACCATTCCTGTTGCACCTAAAATACCTACTCTTAACTTCTGTTCCATTTTTTCTCTCCTTCTCTTTTTTTCCTGCGGCTTTTATAAATACTTTTCTTAATGTCTATATGCTCAAATATGCTTCATGCGCTGAGATTACTTTTTCCATGGCCTCTTTTCCCGGAGCACCGATGGTGTTGCGCATTTCTACACAGGTTTTCATGCTGATTGCGTCGTATATATCTTCCTCGAATGCCGGAGATATTGCCTTGAATTCTTCCAAAGACATATCATCCAGCGCTATATTTTTTTCGATACAATAAAGTACAAGCTGGCCTACGATACCGTGGGCATCCCTGAACGGTACACCGTGATTCACGAGATAATCCGCTGCATCCGTTGCATTTGTAAATCCATGCTTTGCGCTGTTCTCCATCCGTTTTTCATTGAAACGCATTGTCCGGACCATGCCGGTAAACAGAGCCAGGCATCCCTTTGTCGTATCGATGGCGTCAAATACCAGCTCTTTGTCTTCCTGCATATCCTTATTATATGCAAGCGGAATTCCCTTCATGGTTGTGAGAAGTGACATCAGAGCGCCGTATACACGTCCGGTCTTTCCGCGGACCAGCTCTGCAATATCCGGATTCTTCTTCTGTGGCATAATGCTGCTTCCTGTACTGTAGGCATCGTCAATCTCCACGAACTGGTATTCATTGGAATTCCAGATGATCACTTCTTCCGAAAAACGGCTCAAATGCATCATCACGGTTGACATGGCAGACAGAAGCTCAATCAGATAATCCCTGTCGGCCACGGAATCCATACTGTTCAATGTCGGTCCGTCAAATTCCAGAAGGCTGGCTGTGTACTCCCGGTCCAGTGGATAAGTCGTCCCGGCCAGTGCACCAGAGCCCAGCGGGCAGTAGTTCATCCGCTTATAGATGTCCTTCATGCGCAGCCGGTCCCTCTTAAACATCTCAAAGTATGCCCCCAGATGATGGGCCAGCGTGATTGGCTGTGCCTTCTGCAGATGTGTGAATCCCGGCATGTAAGTCTCCGTATTCTCTTTCATCAGCTTCAGCAGCACCTCAAGAAGTTCTTTCAGCAGCTTATCCAGCTCCAGAATCTCATCTCGTGTGTAAAGCTTCATATCCAGAGCCACCTGATCATTGCGGCTCCTTCCTGTATGTAATTTCTTTCCGGGTTCCCCGATACGGTCGATCAGATTCGCCTCCACAAAACTGTGAATGTCCTCATACTCATCCGTAATCTCCAGGGTACCGCTCTCCACGTCGGCTTTAATCCCTTCCAGACCGTCTATAATCTTCTCTTTTTCTTCCTCCGTCAGAATCCCCTGCTTTGCCAGCATCGTTACATGTGCGATACTGCCGCGGATATCCTGCTCATAGAACTTTTTATCAAAAGAAATTGATGCATTGAAATTGTACACTAACTGGTCCGTTTCCTTCGTGAAACGACCGCCCCATAACTGTGCCATTTCTTTATCCTCTCTTCCCTTATTTTACATTTTCTCATTAGTTTATCATAGCAACGTGCCGATGTAAAGGGGTCTGACCCCTTTGCCCTCCGTTTTCAGAATATTCTCATTATTCTTTCCTTCTGCCCTCCATCGAGAACTGGCATCCGCAGTAGTCCTGGCGGTAAAGCCCGTGCTCCTTTGAAAGTTCTATGGACCGTTTGTAGCCGTTTTTCTTTTTAAAATCAGACTGCAGGTATTGAATTCCATATCTGGATGCTGTTTCTTTTCCTATTGTATTGAGTTTCTCTGCATTCTTCATTGGGCTGATGCTCAGTGTTGTTGTAAAATAGTCAAAACCGCCTTTGGCTGCTATCTGTGCTGTCTCATTCAAGCGTAGCTCATAACATTTGAAGCAGCGCTCGCCGCCCTCTTTTATGTGTTCCAGGCCTACTGCCATATGATAGAACTTATCTTTGTCATAATTCCCGGCAAGAAAAGAAACCGGATTTTTAAAATTCATATCCGCTATCAATGTCTGCTGCTCCAGCAGCCGCTTTGTGTATTCACTCTCCGGGAAAATGTTTGGGTTGTAATAAAAAACTGTTATTTCAAAAAAATCTGATAAATATTCAAGCACATAACTGCTGCAGGGAGCACAGCAGCTGTGCAGTAAAAGTCTGGGCACCCGTCCTTCTCGCTGCAGGGATGCGATCAGCCTGTCCAGCTCCTTCTGATAATTTACATAATGATAGTTCATATATTATCGAGACCTTTCTACCTGTTATATAAGATGAAGGTATTATATCACACCCCCGGGTTATACGGCAACTTATACCTTATTCTGCAGCTGTGCTGCAGACCCGCCCGAAGGGCATGCATTACGGGGTGCCCTCTGGGTATACCTTATTCTGCAGCAAATCTGCTGTTTAATCTATCCCCATATACATTCACCCTTCTGCTGATTCTTCATAAACTAACTATATACTTGTCGAATGGAGTGTCTGCATGGAACCAATACTCGAATTAAAGAACATAAATTATGCTTACCACACATTAGAAGGGGAAACCAAAGCACTGACAGATATTTCATTTTCCCTCGCCTCCGGAGAATTTGTCGCCATTGTCGGCCCGTCCGGGTGCGGCAAATCCACTCTGCTCTCGATTGTATCCGGCTTGTTGGAACCGGAAAAGGGACTGATAAAAACGAATGGGAAATATTTAAGAGAAAGTACAATGAATATCGGATATATGCTTCAGCATGACCACCTTTTCGAGTGGCGGACTGTCTACAGCAATGTTTTGCTTGGGCTGGAAATCCAGCATATGCTTTCTGCGAAATCAAAAGCAAAAGCCAGAGAACTACTCGAATTGTACGGTCTCAAACAGTTCAGTAATTCCAAACCATCAGAATTGTCAGGAGGAATGCGCCAGCGCGCTGCTCTGATCCGCACCCTCGTCCTGGAGCCTGATATTCTTCTGCTGGATGAACCATTTTCTGCCCTGGACTACCAGACACGTCTCTCCGTAGGCGATGACATCGGACAGATTATCCGAAATGCACATAAGACCGCATTACTGGTGACTCATGATCTCTCGGAAGCTGTAAGCCTTGCGGACCGTGTCATAATCCTTACGCAGAGGCCTGCAACGATTGCCAAAATAGTCCCGATCACATTTACTCTTGAGAAAGATACCCCTCTTCTCAGAAGGAATGCTCCCGAGTTTAAAAATTATTTCAATATTATATGGGAGGAGTTGAATAAAAATGAATGAAATTTCTGTTGGACAGCAAAGTTATCTGAACAGCCGGAAACGCCACAAAAGGATTGTACGGGTCTCCCGGGTTGCAATCCTTTTGAGTTTTCTGTTCCTGTGGGAATTCACTGCAAATGTGGGAATCATTGACTCCTTCATTTTCAGCAGCCCATCGAAAATCGCACTCTGCTTCTGGGGAATGGTCCTGGATAAAACCATCTTTGTCCATATCTGGACCACACTATATGAGACAATCGTCAGCTTCCTGCTCGTCACTTTGATCAGCGTTATGCTGGCTGTCGCCCTTTGGTGCAGCAAAAAGCTGTCGGAAATTATGGACCCCTATCTGGTTGTCCTGAACAGCCTTCCGAAGTCCGCACTGGCACCACTTCTCATTGTCTGGCTGGGTGCCACTAAAACTACAATCATAGTAGCCGGTATGTCCGTGGCAATATTCGGCAGCATACTAAACCTTTATACCAGCTTTACCACTGTAGATGAGGAAAAGATAAAACTGATCTATACACTGAGGGGAAACAAGTGGCACGCTTTGACAAAAGTCGTGCTGCCCAGCTCCATCCCGGCCATTATCAGCAATATGAAAGTCAACATCGGGCTCTGCCTGGTCGGTGTCATCATCGGAGAATTTCTGGCAGCGCGCAACGGTCTCGGGTACCTGATTATCTACTCATCACAGGTATTTAAAATGGATTGGCTCCTCATGTCTATCGTTCTGCTCTGTATTATGGCGATGGGGCTTTATGCGCTGATCAATATGCTTGAGAAAATTTATCAGAAAAGAATCTGATCCTGCCTCATCTATGCGCGTTTGTTCTGAACATTTAAAAGCAGCTGCGTTCTACCACACAGCTGCCCTACATATTTCCAGATTCACACCATATATTTTTTTCTGGCTCATGTTCTTAGTTATATCTTCCCAGCCGATTCAAAGGCTCCCCAGGTCGCTCCCATCAAATTAGATACATGCCTCAGCTTCAATCAGGCTTCCAAAAGTTCCAGCAGTTCCTCCTGTCTCATACCGCCAAGCCCTCCTGCCTGCGCATTCACAATCTGATCCGCCAGATACATTCAGGTTAAAAATCACGCTCTTCCTGCAGCCGCAAATGCACATAAAAGCTTCTCTAAAACCTATTTAATCCGCGACAGATGCTGGCAGTAGACATATATATTCTGGATTTTTTTCGCTTCAACTCCGTCATCCGTCTGTATAACAGGCTGTGTCTCTGAAGGAGTCACATAAAGTTTAAATACAATCGCGTCCTGCCCTTCCCTCATATTTCTGATCTTCTTAAATTCAAAGTTTCTTTTTTCAATTCCCAGGTAGTCAAAAATAACGGTCTCAATGTCAGTATTTGTAAAACAGCGGAGGATCATATTTTCATCATACATCTCTATGATTGCCTTCGTTTCTTCAAACGTGAGATTGCTGCATTTAAATTCTCCTTTGTTCAATACCGACATCATATTGCTGTTGTCAAGTAACAGTAAAGGTTTTGCAAGTTTTTCTCCCATATCAGTCCCTCCCTTTCACATGTGGAATCTGAACATCTGCGCACAATAAGATCCTTTTATCCCCTGCAGGAATGGTGTACAGATGCACCGGGCGGTTTCATATCCGGCTGCACAGCCTTCCTTGCCATGCCCGAAGGGTACATGCAGTTTCATTACATGTATTCTATATTTTAATGATAAATGTACCGGAGGAAAATAGCAACCAAAGTTATTTACTTAACGGGATTGTTATAAATAGAACGTGCCGCCGGCTAAGGAAAAACAGCCGGCAGCACGCCTGATACCTGGGTTTTTTAATTCTGTAACAGAAAAATGATCTCTCACATATCATCGTCTGTTAATTTATTCACCTTCGCATATCTCAGCAACTTTCTGCCCCGTCGGAGTACATGCCAGTCCTCCGTATGTACCCTTCAGGCATGGAGGCAGCTGCTCTCCCACTTCTTTCATCGCTATAATTGTCTCATCCAGCGGGATCTGCACGGAAAAACCGCAGAGAACCATATTCGCAGATGACAATGCATTGGAAACTGCCATAGCATTACGCGCATTGCACGGTTCATAGCCCACAGAGACCGGATCACAGATCAGCCCCAGCACGTTCTGCAGGGTAACTGCGGATGCGGTAAATGCCTGCTGTGCCGTGCCCCCCATCATCTCTGCCACGCCTGCTGCAGCCATGGCTCCTGCGGAGCCGCACTCTGCCTGGCAGCCGGCAACTTCACCGCCGAAGGTCGCCTGGTGCGCCACAAAGATTCCAACGCAGCCTGCCGCAAACATCGCCGTCGCAATCTCCTCGTCACTCTTTCCCATGCGGTCCCCCAGTTGGACAACCGCTGCCGGAAGGATACCGACCGAGCCTACCGTAGGAGATGCCACTACAACATCGGGTCGCTTCTGCTCTACTTTTTCCAGAATACCGATGGCAACACAGACCAGCTCGTTTAAGATACCAAGTTCCGCAACCGGAACCGTTTTATTCTGCATGCTCTCGTACATATCTGTTGCTTTAACCGGGTAGAGTTCGCCTATCTTTTCGTCCGTCTTATTATGGATCGCGACATGGGCCGACCTGCGCATTACACTCACAATGTTCTGCATCATCTCCATGACCTTTTCCCGTGTATAACCGCTGCGCGCCATCTCATAGCGGATTCCCAGTTCTCCGGCGCTCAGATGATCAGCTTTTCCATATTCCAGCGCCTGTGCAGCCGTTCTGAATGGAATATCCTCATATGCAAAGCTGGACAGAACCGGAAGCACATGGTCTGTATACCGCACATTGACAACTCCCGGCAGCTCCAGCATCTTCTGAAGCTGTGCCTCCCTGAGGGCTTCCCGGGTTTCAAAGTAAAGCATGCGTTTCCCGCCTGCTGTACTCTCCTTCATCCGGAATTCCAGTTCTGCTATCCCTTTCACGCCGTCTTCAACCACACTGTATTCTGCAGTTTCATCCAGATAGAGAAATGCGGCGTTGAAATCGCCCTTAATCATAATCGGAAATCCATCGATCTCAATAATCTCAATCGCTCCGCCGCCTACAGATGTTGTCCCTAATGTGAGACGGCCGCCGTCTTTCCCCTCCATCTCCATAAAGGCGTAATTGGCGTGATTATTTTTCTTCGGTTCCTTCACAAACTGAATATCTACGCCCTTCTCTTCCGCAATTTCCAGCGCATCCGTCATATCATCGCTGTCAATCCGGCCTCCGATCAGTCCTGCGGTAAATCCTCTGTCTGACCACTGCAGCTTATAATAAGAAGCATAAGAGCTTCCCGGGTCAAAAGAAATACGTGCCTTCTGCACCTCACCGCCCAGCAGCATGCGGGCAGTGGCACCGATTCTGTATGGTCCTGCCGTATGGGAACTGGATGTGCCGATCATAATCGGGCCAAACACTTCATTAAATATACTGCCGTAATATTCCTCCATAATATCCTCCTTTTCGGATCTGAATTTCATCTAATATTTGTAAACCCCCATTTTAATTAATTTTTGGCGGGTTGTCTTTTTCCAGTGTCTTTTTCACCGATACCATCAGCAGGAACAGCACAAAAATCAGCGGAAGCCCCGTCACAACAGACATGATCTTCACCGATTCGATTCCTCCGATCAGCATCAGCGCTATTGATAGTATACAGAACAAAAGCGCCCAGAACAGCCTGTTCCATCTTGCCGGCTCCCCTGTCGGCGACAGTTTCTTCGTAGTCGCACCTGCCAGCACATACGCGCAGGAATCAATGGTCGTGGCCAGATATACAAAACAGACAATACATAAAAACAGCATCATGATCTTTGCCATCGGAAGCGTTTTCAGTATCGCTATAATCGCCTGGCTCTGTCCTTCATTATTTAAAATACTGACCAGATCCACCCTGCCGCTTTTCTGCAGGTACAGGGAATAGCCGCCAAAGATCATAAAACTGAAGCAGCATCCCAGAGAGCCCCAAATCATCTGCCCCCACATTACATTTTTAATCGATCTTCCTCGTGAAATCTTCCCTACGAACATCCCCATCATGGGCATAAATGCGATCCACCATCCCCAGTAAAATACGGTCCAGTCTTTCGTAAACTCCCCGCTTCCAAAGGGCTGGGTGTAGGTACTCATTCTGAAAAATTCCTTTAAATACAAACCTGTACTATTTAATTCCATTTTCATAATCCCGACCGTAGGCCCGGTAAACAGAATAATCAGCAGGAAGATAAACGCCATCACTATGTTGATATTACTCAGCTTCTGGATTCCTTTATCCAGCCCGAGATAGACGCTGGTACCGAAAATAAAAATCCAGATCGTCAGAACCGTCAGCTTTACTGCCAGGTCATAGGCCTGTGGAATGCCGAACACCTCACGGATGACATCCGCCAGAACCGGCGTACCGATTCCCAGAGAGGTTGCAATGGATCCCACGACTCCGAATATAACGAGAATATCAATCACGTGGCCCAGCCAGCCGTTTGTCTGCTTTTTTAAAACAATACTGCATGCAGAACTTAAACGGATGCTCGGCTCTTTTCTTACATACATCATATAGGCCACAGCGATAATCGCAGGATTGTAAAATGCCCATGCGCTCAGCCCCCAATGAAACTGCCCATACATATGCGCATACTCATACGCCTGTTCGCTCAAAGGCTCGATCAGAAAAGGCGGACTGCTCACATAATAGATCGGCTCCAGGAAACCCAGAATCACGATACTGGTTCCCACCCCTGCCGTAAACAGCATGGCGATCCAGGAAATCTGCGAATACTGAGGCTTTTCATCCTTATCTCCCAGTTTGATGGAGCCAAACCGGCTTGTCGTCATCCAGATCAGAAAGGCAAAACTGCAGATACATGCCGTAAGATAGAGCCAGCCAAAATTTTCAGTACAGCGGTCATACAAGTATTTAATTGCCTGTCCTGCCTTTACCGGCTGAAAAAGTAAGACCAGGATCAGTAAAACCAGGATCAGGCATGTAGGTGCAAAAATTTTCAGATTAATCTTATGAAATAGCTTACTCATTCAGGACTCCTTTATTCTCGCGAAGGCAACGAACCAAATGTACATGCAGGCATGTACACTTGGTGACTGCCCGTGGGGTCAAATACCCCGCTGCTCGCCGCGCTGCAAATTTGATATCCAGTAGCCTGCTACGGGGTCTTTGAGCTGCGCCGCTTCTCTCCATATTTCACAATCAGGCTGTCCGCGACGCCGACTCCTTCGCCTTCGGGATAGACAAATAACGGATTAATATCCAGCTCTTTCAGCGAGTCTTTGTTTGCAGCCGCAAAATTTCCGACACTTACTATCGTATCACATAAAGCGTCAATATCATACTTATCTCCGCCTCTGTATCCATTTAATAATTTGTATGCCTTTAATGACTGCAGCATATTCATTGCTTCCGTTTTATTAAGCGGTGCAGGGTAGACCGAAACATCCTTGAACACTTCAACAAAGATTCCGCCCATACCCACCATAACGACTGGTCCGAACTGCGGATCATTGTTCACTCCAATAATCATTTCCAGCCCAGTCTTAAGCATTGGAGCCATCAGAATTCCATTTATCCCGGCCTGCGGACAATGCTTCTTTACATTTTCCATAATCCGGTCATAGGCATCCCCGGCTTCTTTTGCATCTTTTAGATTAAGAATAACGCCTCCTACATCACTTTTATGCAAGATCTCCGCGGATTCAATCTTCATGGCAAATGCTCCCCGGAAACGCTCCGCTGCTTTCTCAGCTTCTTCACGGGAGGCAGCTATGATCTCATCGGCTGCCGCGACTCCAAACTCTTTCAGGCTCATCTTGCTTTCATGTTCTGAGAGCGCATAAGTCTTATCGCTTGTTCTCTTCGGCAGTGCAATCTCATGGCTGGTACTGGTATAATCAAAGTTGATATAATCCGCCAGTTTTCTCAGCATTTTAAATGCGTACACAGGCGGCGGCAGAACCGGCACTCCGATCTGGAACAGCTTTTCCTGATACTCCGGATTCCTGGTGTTTTCTGCAAAAGGTATGATTGCAATGGGCTTACACTTGCTGCCCTTTTTCTCCGTCACCTTTTTGATGCCTTCATACATATAATAGATCGCGGGATCTGCAATCTCATATAAAAGAGTATACCCGATCAGCACCATCCCCACATTGGGATCATCCATCACGGTCTCCAGAACTTTTGCGTACAGATCCGCATCATAGGAAAGGGTGGCCGTCATATCCAATGGGTTATTTGGTGTCGCGTAGCCCGGAAGCTGCTCCTTCAGGGCGGCCAGCGTCCCTGGTGTAAAGTCCGGATATGAGATTCCGTTTAAATATCCCACGTCCGCACAGATCGCCGTCTCCCCTCCGGAAAGGTTCATGGAAGCAAACCCGGCTTCTTGCGGCATTTCCGGAATGGTTGAGAATAAGAGGGACAGCGCCGTCAGTTCTTCCAGGTCTTCCGCCCGGATCGCCCCGAACTTTTTCAGCAGGGCGTCAAACGATGCGTCTGAACCCGACAGGCTTCCGGTATGGGAAGCCGCAATCGCCTGGCCCTTATTGCTTCTGCCAGCCTTTAATACAATGACCGGTTTTTTCTTCGCGGCTGCCTTATTCAGCACTTCCACAAACTTCGCAGGATTTTTCACTCCTTCTATATAAAGGCTGACTACTTTTGTATGTTCATCCTCAACCAGGAAATCCATATAGTCCTCCATCTGGATTCCTTTTGCATTTCCCGCCGAGATATTATAGGAAAACTTCATGGACGGGCACTCCATCATAGAAAGGCACAGCTGCCCGCTCTGTGAGATCACGCCGATATTTCCCTTTCTCTCGCGCTCAGCCGATATAAATGCAAACGCATATACATTGTCTGTATAATTAACATACCCTGCACAATTCGGGCCCATAACCGCGATCCCTAATTCCGCTGCTCTTTCCAGCAGTTCTTTTTCCTGACTGCGTCCTTCCTCCGTACCAACTTCCCCGTAGCCGCTGGCAAAAACCACGGCACCGCCGCAGCCTTTTTTTGCTCCCTCTTCCAAAAGCGGAAGAATCGTCTTCTGGGCCGTACAGATAATCATCAGGTCAATTTCATCCGGTATGTCCGTCACAGAAGGATAGCATTTTCTCTCAAATACGGTATCTCTCTTTGGATTTACAAAATAAATCCGGCTCATATCTTTTGTATAGGTAATGATATTGCGGCAGACATCGCCTCCAAATCCATTTTTTTCACTTGCGCCAATCACTGCTACTGACTTTGGTTTCAGTAATTTGGTTAAGTCCATCTGACCACCTCCTTTTTGTTGTTCTTCCACTAGCATAACAGAAAGTTAATTATTATTCGTTGTACTAGGCCTTCTGCACCGTTTCCGCACCTCTGCGGTAGCAGGCTGCATTCTTTTCGTTATATTTTCCTTTTCCCTTTTTCTCAAAAAACTGCAGGATAGACTCCTCCAGATAATCCACGGTAAAGATATCTGTTGAGGCAGCCAGCGCGCCCAGCATAACAAGGTTTGCCGCTTTGAGGTTCTGCACTTCCGCTGCGATGTCCGTCGCCGGCACCTTGATCACGGTAATGTCATCTCTGTATGTCCGGTCTTCCGGTACAATAGACGAATTGACTATAAGAAGGCCGCCGACACTTAAGCTGTCTTCAAATTTATCAACTGCCGGTGTATTCAGAGTCAATAAGATATCCGGGTGCTTTGACACCGGGCAGGCAATCATTTTATCGCTGATTTTCACGGTACAGTTTGCTGTTCCACCCCGCATCTCTGAGCCGTAGGATGGATAAAACAATACATTTTTATCCAGTTTCATCCCGGCATCTATTAAAATCATCCCTGCGGTCAGGACCCCCTGTCCGCCGAAGCCGGCACAAATTATTTCCTTTTTCATGATACATGCCCTCCCTGTTCTTTAAATTCTCCTAACGGGAAGTATTTCATCATTTCCTCATTAATTCTCCGTGCACATTTCACCGGTGTCATGTTCAGGTTGGTGGGACATGGCGACAACAGCTCTACCAGGCAGAACCCGTCCCCGTTCATGTGCTTCTCAAAGGCCTTTTTAATATACTTTCTGCTGACTGTTATGCCCTTCGCATCCGCCAGGCTTCCCCTCGCCAGATAGGCAATATCCAGGCCTGAGAAAGCATCTTCAATCTTAAAAGGCGTTCCCCATTTGTCCGGGTCTTTGCCATGCGGGGTGGACGTCGTAATCTGCCCCGGCAGGGAGGTCGGCGCGCACTGGCCGCCGGTCATGCCAAACAGGCTGTTATTGATAACTATGGTAATAATGTTGTCATTCCTGATTCCCGCATGCATCATCTCCGCCATACCGATGGCATAGGCCGCCCCGTCACCGAGGTATGCCAGCACCGGGTTGTCTTTCCGTACTTTTTTAATTCCAATGGCAGTAGGAATCGGTCTTCCGTGTGCTGCCATAATGGTGTCAAACCTCCATGAATTAATATTCAGGGAGCCGCAGGCCACATCTACTACTGTGATGAGTTTTTCACTCAGTTCCATCTCTTGCGCCACTTCCGCAATCAGCCGCACTGCAAGACCATGTCCGCAGCCGGGGCAGAAGCCGCTGTGTGCAAATGTCACTGTTTCAGGAGCTGTCATCCGCATATCACATATCCTCCTTCTTCAGCCATTTTTCTATCTTTTCTATAATTCCCTCCGACTCAGGGATGTCAAATATGGATCCATAATGCTCTACCGGCACTTTGTCATTTACGGCAAGTCTGATATCATCCACCATCTGTCCTAAAATGTTAATCTCTACAGACAGGAACAGCCTTGCGTTTCCCGCCTCTTCAAAAGCCTTCACCGGGAACGGCCATAACGTGATCGGCCGGATCAGCCCTACTTTCAGCCCTTTGCTGCGCGCCATCTCTACCGTCTCCAGGCACACCCTGGAGCTGATTCCGTAAGCAACCAGTACAACCTCGGCGTCCTCCACCTGTATGGTCTCATAACGCTGCTCTGTTTCTTCGATTTCTTTGTATTTATTCAGAAGGTATGATTCATAATCCGGGTGCGTATAATAGACATTCTGTATCTTGCGGTGTTCATCACCCTTTCTGCACCCTTTTACCGTCCAGTCAAATTTGTCGATATCGTGTTCCTTAAATTCCGGTATCTCTACCGCTTCAATCATCTGGCCGATTGCCGCATCGGAGGCAATCAGTACCGGATGCCTGTATTTTTCAGCCAGATCAAAGGATACCGCCATCAGGTCGGCATTCTCCTGCACGGAAGCCGGCGCCAGCACAATTGTCCGGTAATCACCGTGGCCGCCGCCCCTTGTCATCTGCCAGTAATCGCCCTGCCCCTGAGAAATATCGCCGAGCCCGGTTCCGATTCTCATAACATTCACGATAACTGCCGGCAGGTCCGCTGCCACCAGATAAGAGATTCCCTCCTGCTTCAATGAAAATCCCGGACCTGATGAAGTCGTCAGCGCACGCGCTCCGGCCGCAGCCGCCCCCAGCACCATATTGATGCCGGAGAGCTCTGATTCAGCCTGTACGAATTCACCTCCCACTTCTTCCATCCTCCAGGAAAGATACTCCAGTATCTCTGTCTGAGGTGTAATCGGATATCCGCTGTAAAAACGGCATCCGGCCGCCAGGGCCGCCTCGGCAAGAGCCTCATTTCCTTTTAATAATATCTTAGACATAGTTTCCCTCCACTATCGTATTTCAAACACATAGTCCGGGCATACCTTGTAACATATGCCGCATGCTATGCATTTGCTTTCGTCCACCTGAATGGAATTATAACCATTAGCATTAATGAAATCCGATACACTGACCGCATGTCTGGGGCATGCCTCAATACAATATCCGCATCCTTTGCATCTCGATACATCTGTGTAAACTTTTTCTGATTTTTCCATAATCACCGGTCCCTTACCATTATTATTTATTCTGCTTTGCTGCTTTCAATCCCATACGTCTGACAATCACCGCAAATGTTGCCCCGATGACGCAGCTGACAATCAGGAATATGAAAATGTAGTTGTAGCCGTGTCCGCCGAACTTGTCCAGGAAGCCACCGAATATCAGCGAATATAATGAGTCCGGCACATAACCGATGATAGACGCAATTCCAATCGCCGTTCCTGTCAGCATACGCGGGATCCCCGCCTCACTCATGACTGAGAATACAACGCCGTAGAGCATCATTGCCACTGCACTCGGGATCAGCGTATAAACGCTTGCCGCCGTCGGATTGATGGAAGCCGGAATAAATAATACAGATGCAAACAGCGCACCGACAATCAGGAAGGACGTTGTAAGCCATTTACAGGTTGATTTAAATACTTTATCAGCCAGAAGCCCTCCAACAGGAGCCAGCAGCATCAGTCCGTTACGGATAACGGAGATCAGGCTGGAATCTGACGGTGCAACGCCGATTACTTCAGTCAGATAAGGGTTAAAATAGGATACGCTTGTGTAAATACCGTCTCCACAGAAGATAACAAAAGAAGCAATCCATACGATCGGGCTTCTCAGAATCTTACCGACATCAGAGAACTTAAACTTATCTTCGTCCACGGCCGCTGCTGCCGTACTGCCTTTTGCCGCCTTGTTGTCTTTCATCAGCACCATCAGAAGGATTCCTGCAACGATAGCGATAGAACCGCCTGAGAGGACTGCCCGGAAGAACCCTTCCTGTAAGTCACCGCCAGCGGTGTTGAAAAACTTCAGTGCAAATGCATTGGTCAGGGCGTTCGTAATACCATTACAGGCATAATACAAACCGTACATGAATCCCTGTTCTTCTTCTGTTCCGATAATTCTGACCGCCTTCATCAGAGAAGACCAGAAGACAAACGCCGTGGTGAGCGATAATGCAAGCCATATCATCATCGATACAGCAAAGCTCTTCATCGTAAACGCATAAATGTATGCCAGCACCGATGTGAGCCCCAGTGAAACAACGAGCGCTTTTTTGGCTGAAATCTTATCGGCAAGAATTCCACCCGGTATGTAAAGTATCATATTCGCTACGGTATACATCGTCATCAAAATACCTGACTGCGTGTTGTTGATTCCCATACTTGCGATCTGTGCATCGTAAAAAACAAATTTTACATAGGGAAGGAAATAAATAGATCCTCCTGCCAGCCCCAAAGCGATAACGGTCAAGTACTTTCTCAATTTAGAATTCATAGAAACCTCCTTTTTTACATCCACGTAATGTGGATCATCCTTTAGAATACTTTTTATTCCTTTTCACTCTCTTTGTTGTTGCTTCCCCCATATTTTTAAACTATTTCTTTTTTCTTCTGTTCCTCCCTTCTGTTCTCTATTACAGAACACTGTTCTATTTTTAAAACATTTTTTTACTTGGCAAGAATACCAAGTAAAAGATGTCTTATTTATTTGACTACAGTATAACCCCATTAACAAATAAATGCAATATTGCTTTTTGATTTTTACTTTTTTTATGCATTGTGTCCAATTTACTTATAACAGTTTCTCGATTTCACGTCCATAGCGTTTCAAAATTTTAGCAAATTCGTCAATTTTATCTGGTTCCATCCGCAGTGACGGTGCACTGATACTGATTCCGCATTCCACATCACCCTTATGGTTCATAATTGCAACGCCGATGCACTTTACCCCCAGGACAATCTCCATATTATCCACAGCGTAGCCGTTTATACGAGCAAGTTCCAACTCTTTCCACAGCTTCTTTTTATCTGTGATTGTATAGTCTGTAAGAGGCTTCAGCTCCCCGCTCAAAATCCGTTCCACCTCTCTGTCAGGCAGCCTGGACAGCATGGCCTTCCCCACTCCCGTACAGTACAGCTTTGCACGCTCCCCTGTGACAGGGCCTGCAACCGCGTACAGCTGGTTCATGGGATAAACAACATCCAGGTATATGACCTCATCCTCCTTGAGAATCGAGAGATATACCATCTCATTGGTCTCTTCCGCTATCCGCTGCATATAAGGGAGCGCGATCTTGGATATGCTCATGTTCTCCTTCAGCGCCCTGCTCAGAGAAAATATCGCTGTCCCGAGCCTGAACTTCCCAGTCTCCGGATCCTGCTCCAGGTATCCCATATTTTTAAATGTGATCAGAATATTGTGAACGTTGCTCTTGTATAACCCAAGCTGCTGACTGATCTCTGTAATTCCCAAAGGCTGCTTGTCAATAAAACAGTTCAGAACTTCTAATGCTTTCTGCAGACTTTTTACCTTAACATCTTTTTCATCTATCATAGCTATACACCTTTTTCCTCTTTATTATCTTTAATATATTACTTTTTTCAGGTTCAGGCAACAAATATTTCTGGACGGGGATAAATGGGGCGCTGAGAAAAAGGGGAGCCAGGTTCCTGGGCTGAGGGATTTGGCTGTTTATGTGTTGGACAGGTTGAGGGGAATTTTATTGTTTTTACTTGTGTATATGGTGAGGACATTAAGGTAAGTGGCTGTTACTGTGCACGCCTGAAGGGTTTGAACAGTAACAAGTGTCTGAGATTGTTAGTAAGTAATTTCAAAAGGTCTTGAAAGAAGAAGGGAGAGAACAGCGATGCTGGAAGCCGAGCAACGAATGTGCACTACAAAGTCACACCAATTCTATCCCATCCGCTGCCCCGTTCTAAGCTCCGCCGTGGAACGCGTTCTTCCTTCCCTGCTGGATGAACCCAGCTTACCGTGAGCCGTGACGGACTGTGAAAAGCACCTGTCCTGTT